>CALUQN010000001.1 GCA_944322945.1 Candidatus Gastranaerophilales bacterium
CAAAATGACACCTTGTGAATACAGAAAATACCTTGAAATGTCCTACTGACCGATTACATTTTAGTGGGGACATTTCAAGTATGCCCAACCGACATACCTATAACTCTTTCGCCCAACAATGCACTTTGTACCCTCCCCAGGTCGGGGAGGGCTAGGGTGGGGAACAAACATGATGTTTACTGTCATCCTGAAAGCGTAGAAAATCCGTTTTTTGAAAAACGTGATTTTCAAGCTGTTCAGGATCTTGCCATGCGGAAAATCTTGCCAGCTCTTCACAAGCTAAGACCCTGAACCAAGTTCAGGGTGACAGACCCCCTCTCCTGTTAATTATTGACAACACCCTCACCCGAATCCGTAGCTCACTAACGTTTCGCACGGCTTCTCCCTCTCCCCATAGGGGCGAGGGAAAGAGATAGTTATGTCGGTTGATTTACAAATCCGACAATAAATCTTCCCCAAGCCGGGGAAGGAGGTCAAATTCAGGGTGACAAAAGAAAAAAAGGAAGTTTCAGAAACGTAGTTTCTGATGACTCGTTTCTTTTAGTCGCGTTTTTCTCTTTCTTTGGTTCTGTTTCAAGTTTTGCAGTTTTCTTTAATTTATTGCTATTTTTTCATTACATAGTGATGCAAACGTTTCGTTTGCTCTTTTACTCGCAATAAAAGAGAAAGAAATGAACAGCAAACATAATGGTTCTCGCCTTGCCCCCCCCCACCTAATCTGTCTTGGATTTGCTTCACGCTCACGGAGACTCGCCTGTAAGCCCTGTGGGCTTAGCTGGCTCGTTCCGTTCGCTACCCGGACTATCGTCCCCTCTCACAAAACCAGACATTTAGTCAGGTTTTGTTCGGCAGAGTGCAAATCCGCTCCCCCACTGCTTCGCGGGGGCAGGGTATTGTTGGGCAAGTATGCCCAACCTACAGTGACTCTTACGGTCATGACAAAGTTGGTGGGCACGCGTTCGCTTTGCCCACCCTATAACTACAGTGACTGCACCGTCTGCAAAAAAGAATACAGAAAAGTTATTTGAGGACGATAGTGCGAACGAGCTGAGGGCGCCGGCATTGCAGAGTTGGCTTGCGGGTGCAAGACAAGCAGGCAATGCCCAGACCCGTTAATCGCGAGTGTGCAAAAAGCGCGAACGCAGTGAGACGCGTGTTCCGAAAATAACTTTTTTGTATTCTTTAATAATGCTGTCAGGCATTGCCTGACCTACATGAACTCCACCCCATAGGGGCGATGGAAAAGAAAACATACTAGAACACAGTCTGACTTGCCACTCAATCACTTAATCACTTGCTGTAAACCTCTATTCACTATTCACTTAGTCAATTAATCGCTGCAGCTCAGACATTTATCACATCAGCAAGCTCTCTGTAACTCCCGCGTTTAAGATTGTCATAAAATTTTTCGCAGGTATATGGCGCCAGCGCTTCTGTCCATTCTCTGTCTATATATATGCCTTCAACAAGTCTGGCAAAAAGTTCCGCAGGTTTTTCATAATATTTTTTGTAACGTGAAATTTTTGCACTTACACGCGACTGTCTTCTCTGCGCGGAGCGAAGCCTGATATATGCGGCAAATGCCCGCGGCATACCAGGAAAATCATATTCAAGATTGTCTATTGTGTAAATCGTAGTCGTTTTTTTGAAAAATCCCCGCTCTACAAGTTTTACCCTGTCATATTTTAGAAGATAACGTGCTTTTGATTTTCTGATGTATTTGTCAAATTCTTTGAATTTTTTTGACCGTAAAAATTCCGGATATTCGCTTTTGATTATTTTTTCCAAATCCTTAATTTTGTTTTTTAACCGGTCTTTGTGCTCGTATAGTTTCAAAAACATTGAATTTTCATCGACAAAGTTTGTCACTTTGATTAATTCTTCCGTAAAAATTTTGTTTTCTTCCCCGAATAATATTTTAAAACTTCCGCCTGTTTTCGGCATATCAGGTTCTATTTGTGAATGGATATAGTGTGCAAATTCATGCAGCAAGGTCGGCACAACTCTTTCCTGCGGGGTGTTTTTGGAGACATCAATCCTGTTTTTCAAATAAAATCCCTGATGACCGCGGGCTTTTGTTGAACGGTTGACTGTCAGCCCGAGGGTTCTGAAATATTTTATCAGAGTTTTTTCTTCCATTGGTTATTCCCTAAAAAATTTTGTACGGATTCAGGATGTTGTTCGGGTCAAAGGTCTTTTTGATTTTGCGCATATAATTCAGAGCCTCTGCATTTACAACCTGCGCAATATAAGGACGTTTGAGAGATCCTACTCCGTGTTCGCCTGACAATATTCCGCCCAATCTTGCAGTCAACTCGTACATCTCGGATTTAGCCTGCTTTAACCTGTTGTATTCATCTTCATCCCTATAATCTATCGGAATCTGCGGATGAATGCTTCCGTCGCCGACATGTCCGACCATACAGACATCCAGTCCGTATTTTTCGCAAATCGCACGTGTTCCGCGCACCAGTTCCGGAAGTTTTGAGCGAGGAACTATCATATCATCTGTGGTTACATTCGGTTTTAATTTTGCGCAAGCGCCCATTGATGAACGTCTTGCCGTCCATATTCTGTCGTAATCTTCGTCAGTATCGGAATATTGGATTGCGCTTGCTCCGCATTTGTTCAGGATAGAAACAACAATGTCTTTTTGGTAATCAATTGCGCAGGAAAATCCGTCAACTTCTATTACCAAAGCTGCGTCTTTGTCGCATAAAAGTCCTGACGGATAAAATTTTTCTACCGTTTGAATAGCGTTTTTATCCATGAAATCCAATGTTGTCGGATAAATCCGCTGTTCAATGATTGCGTTGACAGCACTCACGGCAGCATCTATTGTATCAAAGTATGCCATGATAACTTTTTTTGCTTCCGGCTGAGGAATTAATTTTAACACAGCTTCCGCAACAATTCCGAGTGTGCCTTCCGAGCCGATAAAGAGGCTTCCGAGATTGTAGCCGGTTGCGTTTTTAATCGTATTGGAACCTGTTCTCAAAACTTCACCGTCTGCCATCACAACCAGCAGGTCAATTACGTAATCTTTTGTCGATCCGTATTTGAAAGTTCTGGCGCCGCCGGAAGCTTGTGCAATGCTTCCGCCGATTGTTGATACCGCAAGATTGGACGGATCAGGCGGATAATACAGTCCGTACTTTTCAACTTCTTTTTGCAGTGTTCCCACAACCACACCCGGCTGAACTCTTGCCGTCATGTTTTCAGGATTTATTTCAAGAATTTTATTCATCTTTGAAAAATTCAGCACAATTCCGCCGTGTTCAGTACTGCAGGCACCTACTACATTTGTGCCTGCGCCGCGGCAGATTACGGGTGTTTTGTATTTGTTTGCGGTTTTTAAAACCTTTTGAATTTCTTCTATATTTTGTACAAATACCACGGCATCAGGCAGATTGCTTATCGTCCTAAGGTTGGAGGCATCCTGCGCATAGGCATATCGTTCCTCTATTGTTTCAAGGACATTGTCAGGGGTTAAATTTTTCTTTAATTCTTTTATCAGTTTGTTATTCGTCAACATAAGAAGCCAGCTTTTCGATATTCATACTTAATTTGGTCATTTGTTTTTCCATTCTTTCAAATTTCTTGTTCAGTCTTGCATCATCTCTGTCTTCCAGTAGTGCAAGTACTCTGTCAAACTTCATTTCAAGTCTGTCTAATCTTTGCTGCTGCTCTTCAAAACGGTTTTCTAATTCATTCAATATTGCGGATTTGGACGGAATTGTATCGCGTAAATCCGTTATTATTTCTTTTATTTCATCAATTTCTGCGGTCTTTTCAGAAATTGCGCCGATATTTTCGCTTGTTGTATCAATCCATTCGCCAAGGTACATCATCACCTGATTCATAACCTTGCTTGAATTTGCGATTGTTGCAACCATTGTATTTACGTTATCAAGTTTCTTTTCTATTCTTTCCGAATTTTTTGTGTTGTCAAGGATGTTGATGCGTTCTTCAAGTTTGAGGATTACTTTGCTAAACTCATCAAGTCCGTTATTCAATGCCTTGTAGGATTCGTCTGATGTCAAAAGAAGTTTGTTTGTTCTTGTGCTGATACTGACGATATCTTCATTAAGCCGTTCTACATCATTTTTCAGATCATAAATTTGGTCAGTTGTTAGGCTTGCCTGCAATCCGTCTATTGAGCCCGCAATTTTGTGGATGTTATCTAAAATTTCAAGAACGTCATCACTTGATGAAGACTGCGACATTTCGTTCAGAACCATACGGAGTTTAGCGATATCTGATTCTACATCCTGCAATGTGTATGAGTATTCCTGTGAATCACCTGTCCAAATTTGCTGCAGCTGATTGCGAACTTCTTTCAAATTCTGATTGATTTCGTCTGTTTTTTCTTCAACAAAATCTTTGATATCCTCTGATTCTTCCACAAATGATATCTGGTCAAAAACTGCTATTATTGCTGACATAACGGATTCTTTTATGTCATTGGCATTTTTGGATGAACTTTCTTCTATCTTATTAATTTCTTTCAGTAGTTCATTAAATTCTTCACTCTTGCCGCTTACTTTTGTCAGTATGTTTTTAATTTCTTCAATTTCATAGATTATGTCATCGCCAGAATCATCGGACATAGCAAGCACATCAACTTTTTCATGCAGAGCTTCCAGAGTTTCCTGAATATTTTTGGTGACATCCTGCGTATCATTCAGATTAATTGTCGTTTGAAGGTCGGAGAGTTTGTCTGATATTGCATCAAATTCTTTGATAATATCTGAGTTTAAATTTGATGTCCATTTAGAGACAACTTCTTCAATTTGTTCAACTTGAGCTGCCTTATCAGCATTTGCATTAAGGCTTGCAGTGACTGCGGTTTCTATATGTTTTGCAAAATTTACAAGAATTTTATCAATGTAAGATTTTAAATCAGTTGAAAACTGCTGAATACTGGCAGCCTGCCCGCTGGACTTTGCAAATTCTTCGCGGAAAGTATCTGTAAGAATTTCCATCCGGTTTGAAAGCTCGGTTTTTAATATATCAATTGAGTGCAGCGCATCATCTTCGTTTGCTATAACAGATACGAATGATTTTATGTTTTCAAAATTTGTGTCGATATTTTTTTGCAGCTCTTCTTTGAAATTATCCATATAATTTTTTAGGGATAAGTCATACTGCTCGCTTGCAGCTGCAATTTTTCCTTCAATTGCTTCAATGCCGGCTTTCCACTGGATGGAAAGATTTGTGGTTTCATCAAGATTTTTTTCCGCAACTTTGTTTATATTTTCTATTGTGATGTTTAGTATTTCAAGATTATTCCTTGAAAAATCCGTCATCTGATTGTCAATTGCGATAATCTTTTGGGCAACATCTTTGAACACGTGTTCAAGTTTTGTGAGAGCTTCCTGGCTCATTGTAAGGCTGCTGTTCAAATCTGAGGTCAAATTCAGGTATGAAAGTTCAACCTGAGTTTTTACTTCTGTAATTATTTTATTGAAATCAAAGTCTAAAATTTGAGAAACAGCTTCTCTGACCGGCGCAAATCCTTCAATAATCATTGTGCTCTTTGTATCTATTGCATCAAGAATATCTGTATTTACGAGGTTAATTTCCTGTTTTACAGCGCCGAGTTTTTCTTCCAGTTCAAGAATTGATTGTTCAAGTGAATCCGGGGTAAGTTCTTTAATTTTGTTCAGTCCGCTGAACAACTGCTCAAATTTTACGTCAAGTTCTGCTAAATTTTGTTTTACATCACCTTTCACACCATCTTGAACAATATCTCTCATTCCAGCAATATTTGCGGTGATTTCTTCTATTTTGGAATTTATATTTTCGGTAAGTTCATAGAATTTTACGTCCTGATTATTTTCTACTGTATTTAAGTCATCAGCTATTCTTTGAAGGTCATTTCTTATTTCAGAAATTTCCGCAACAGAATTGCCGAGTTTTATTTCTGCGTCTTCGTTATTCTTTTCTACTGTATTGATATAAGTTGTTATATTGCTGCTAAGGGTGATAAGTTTTTCTTCGTATTTATCGGAAACTTCATTGATTAAAGCTTCAACCGTGAACAACTTATTGAAGAGTTTTTCGTTAAAATCACCGCCTTCTGAAGAAAGCAATTGTCTGATTATTTCTACATCAGTTTTTAATTCTGTCATTTTTTCTTCAAACAATTGTTTGTATGCGTTGGCATTTGTCTGAAGAGCAGTTTCAACATTTTTAACCGTTGCGGTTATATCATCTAAAGCCAGAAGGTTTCTTTCATCGCTTCTTTTGGCTATACTGATAATTTCTTCCTGACGGGATTGGAGTTCAAGTATAACCGCAAGGATATGTTCGCGCAGGTTTGTGAATTTTTCCTGCATATCGTCGTCATTGCCCGTATTAAGAGCTTTGATTTCTTTTATAGTATTGTTTACAAGTTCCGACAGGGAATCGTTGTTTTCAGCAATGTTGTCTACTATATCGGTGCGAACCATATCTAATGCGGAAAGTGCTGAATCAAAACATTCTTTAATTGAATCCACATTCAATTTTACGTCAGAATTAATTTCACCGAGTTTGCTTTCCACAGTGGAATTTACATCGCCCAAAAGGGAGTTTATGTGTTCAATATTATCAGCAAGGGCTGAATTTACTGCTCCGAGCTGCTCTCTTAATACGCTTTCAATATTTTCTGTTTTTTCACTTATGCCGGTGACATTTGTTGAAAGCACTGTATTGATATTTTCTAGAGAATCTTTCATTGTAAGATTCATATCTGATATCGCTGCATTTATGTCAGTTGTATCAACGACTATTTTTTCATTTGCATTTTGCAGTTGTTCCAGCAAATCACCTGTCATATTTTCTACTTTTGTAGTTAAGGTTTCGGTTGCTGTATTCAAAGTATCATTTACGGAGGTCAACTGCGTATTTATTGCTGATGTAACATCGTCAAGTTTTTCGCCTATTGCATCGGAATTTGTTTTTAATTCCTCAGACAGGGTGTTTATTCCGTTTTGGATAGACGTGTTTACATTTTCTGATACTGAGTTCAAATTTGCTGTATGAGCACTTATAGATTCGTCTACAGATTGGAGTTGTTCTTTAAAAGATGCAGTTACAGCGTCGAGTTTCTCATCCAAATCATGCGGCGTATTATCTGTATTCTGGAAAATATTACCTATACTTTCCAGAATGGAGGTGTTGATATTTTGAATTTCGTGGCTGATATCATTTCTGCTGGAAACAATCGTATCACTCACCGTATTCAACGAACTCATCAGATTTGCTTCTGTGCTTGAGATTGCTGAACTGATAGCATTTGAAGTAAGATTTAGCGTCCCGCTCACGCTGTTGAGTTTTGCATCTACATCTGCCGTAAAGTTATCAAATTTTTCATTCAGTTTTTCATTATTTACCGCAAGTGTTTCGTTCACGAGATTAACTTTGTCCTGAACTCCAACATTTGTAGTGTCGATAAATGTATTTAAACTTTCTGATGTTTGGGTCAAAAATTCGCTGACGCTATTCAGATTTTCACTGACTATTGATGTAACGTTATCGAGTTTTTCATTAATTTGAACACCGGTTGAGGTAAGATTTTCATTAACTGTATTAACCCTGTTTTGGATTTCAGCGCCCATATTTTCAATAACATTATTTAAGCCGTCTGAAGTCTGCACAAGCGTTTCTGCAGCACCGGTAAATTTTTCATCTATTGCTGAGGTAATGTTATCAAGTTTTTCGTTAACTATTTCATTTCTTGCAATGATATTTTCGTTAATAAGATTAATATTTCCGTTAATTTCGCTGCCGGTAGTCGCAACAACAGTATGAAGCCCGTCAGTACCCAGTGTCATGGCTTCCGACACGCCGGCAAATTTTTCGTCCATTGCTGATGATATACCGTCGAGCTTTTCGTTAACTTTATCATTCCTTTCTGAAATATTTGCATTCAGAAGATTTATATTTTCTTTGAGTTCACTGCCCGTGGTTTCAACAACAGTTTGGAGAGTTTGCGAGGCAGTCGACAAGGAGTCTGCAGCGTTTGCAAATTTTTCGTCCATTGCTGATGATATACCGTTAAGCTTTTCGTTAACCTTATCGTTTCTTTCTGAAATATTTGCATTCAGAAGATTTACATTTTCTTTAAGTTCACTGCCCGTAGTTTCAACAACAGTTTGGAGAGTTTGCGCGGTAGTCGACAAGGAGTCTGCCGCGTTTGCAAATTTTTCGTCCATTGCTGATGATATACCGTCAAGCTTTTCGTTAACCTTATCGTTTCTTTCTGAAATATTTTCATTCAGAAGATTTATATTTTCTTTGAGTAAACTGCCCGTAGTTTCAACAACAGATTGCAGCCCGTCTGAAGTATGTGTCAGTGCATCACCTGCACTTGTAAATTTTTCATCAAGCGCGGATGTTATGTTATCAAGTTTTTCATTAACTCGGTCGTTCCCAGCTATAATATTATCATTCAGAACGTTGATGTTATCCTTAATAGCCGCACCGGTATTCTCAATAACCGAGTTCATACCGTTTGAAGTTTCGTTGAGTGATTCACGAACATTTGAGAGGCGTTCCTCCAATACAGAAGAAAGATTTTCAAGGTTTTCGGTTACACGAACATTATTTTGGTTAATAACATCAACAGCCTCAGATATTTTACCGCCTATATTCTGTCCGATATCGGAAGTTGTTCCATTAAGTGTTTCTTTTACTCCTTCAAAACGGGCATCCATTGTTGATGAAATATTGTCGAGTTTTTCGTTTACTGCTGCAAAGTTTGATGTGACAGATTCATTTACTGTCTCAAATTTATTTGCAGCAGAATCCCCGCTAATTCTAAGAGTATTTGTAATTTCATCAAGTTTTTCACGGATTGTTTCATCAACAGCTTTAAATGATTCCAGCGAGGTTTCCAGACGCACGTCTGATTTTGAATTAAACACTTCAAGTGCTTCTACCAGCCCTTTTAATTGAAGTTTTACATCAGATATACCGTTGATGGAATTGTCCAGCTTTTCATCAGTTAAATCTTTTATCTGATTTATGGAAGTAATATATTCGTTTAATTTATTATTTAAACCGGTCAGGTTGTCATCATAATGACGAATACCTTCTGATAAAGCAGCCTCAAGCGCTGTTAGCTTTTCTGCGGTCTCTCCGCTGCCGGAAATCTTTATATCGTTTAAAATTTCAGTTATTGAACCCAGAGAATTTTTGAGAGCATTAATGTTTTGTTCAATGTCATAATCAGGTTGAGCCGGAATTTCAGGGATTTCTATATTATTTATAGCTTTTAATATATCTTCAAGCTTGCCGGAAAGAGCAGGATTTTCCGGACTGATTGACGGTGTGTCTATTGAAATATTTTCAACAAGACTTTTTATTGAAGACAGATTTTTGGCAAAATCTTCTTGGAGAACTGCGCTCAATTCGTCAATCTTGGCTGATGATGCGCCGATATCCGTCAAAATCTGTTCTAAATTTGAAGTTGAAAGTGATTTAAAATTGTCGCCGACTTTGCTTATTTCCGATGATGTTTTATTAAATTTTTCATCTATTGTTGATCGCAAATCGTTGATTGCTTTTACCGCATTTATGGGTTCTCTGTCAATAAGTTCATCAATTTTATTTTCAACTGATGAAATTACATTGTACATCTCCTCATCTTTTTTGTCGGAAATCTCCAAAGATGAAAGAATTGCATTTGAAGAGAGGAAAATATTTTCCAGTTCTCTTTTTATAATATCATTTTGTTCGGTCGTATCCATTGTAAGGATATGCCTGAGGATATTCTGGAGGTTTGTGTTTATGTCAATAACGTAAGATTCCAGCGAACGGTTAAAATTCTCAAGATCGGATTTGATAGTTACGACACTTTTAATAACTTCATCCCTGTCGGATTTGTCAGCGGTCATGTCGTTGAGTTTTTGGCGGACAGATTCAAGAAAATTATGCTGGTTCAGCAATTCGCTGTAAAAATTATTTACATCGGTTTTTAACGAAGAGAAAAACTCTTCTGTTTCCGCAGTCTTGGAAAGTGAATCCTGAGCAGATAAAACATTATCCAAAGAAGAATTCAAAGCTGAAAACTGCTCAAGTGCATCAGTGTATTTGCTGTTAATCAGTTCTTCAATTTGAGGTAATGACACAGTCAAAATTTCATTTATTTCCTCGTTCTGGTTAAGTTCGTTAACCTTGTTGATTATTTCAGCCTTTTCGCTGTTGATTAGCTGTACCAAACCGTTAATATCTTCTACTCTCTGTGCCATTTACATATCCACTTTCTATAAATATATTACATCCCTGATTAATATTCTATCAGAATAATACTTAAAAGGGCAATATTTTTAGTTCTATTATTACAATTGTAAACATACATTTAACTTTTTATTTTTAGGTGGTATAATTATTATCAGACTAGTGAAATATGAGGTGATAATGAGTCATATTGTAATAGATGAGTCCAAATGCAAGGCTTGTTATTTATGTATAAGTGAATGCCCTAAAAAACTTATAAAGAAGAGCGAAAAAGTTAATAAACTGGGTGCGCGTGTTGTAGAATTTGACGATCCCGAGCATGTTTGCCTCGGGTGTGCAATGTGTGCAACAAGATGCCCGGATATGGCAATAACAGAAGTTTACAAAGGCTAAGGGAGAAACTATGACGGAATGTCTTGCTGAAAATAAAAAAGTTTTGACAAAAGGTAATTATGCAATAGCGCAGGCAGCTATTAACGCCGGATGCGAATGCTATTTTGGGTATCCGATTACCCCGCAGAGCGAAATCGGTGAATATATGAGCAAACACATGCAGGATTTAGGCAGAGGCTATGTGTCAGCAGAAAGCGAACTTGCTGCAATAAATATGGTACTCGGAGCATGCTCAACAGGCGCAAAAGCCATGACCTCATCTTCATCTTGTGCGGTTGCTCTTATGCAGGAAGGGCTTTCTTATGCAACTTCCGATGAGCTGCCGGTGGTGCTGGTGAGTGTTATGCGCGGAGGCCCGGGGCTCGGAAATATTTACCCGTCTCAGGGTGATTACAATCAGGCAACAATAGGCGGAGGAGACGGCGATTACAAGCTTATCGTCCTGGCTCCCGCTTCTGTTCAGGAATGCGTTGATTTGACTTACAAAGCTTTTTATCTTGCGCATAAATATAAAAACCCGACAGTGCTGCTTGCTGACGGACTTCTTGCACAGATGATGGAACCCGTTGAATTTGGTGAATATCCTTATCCGGAAATTGACAATTCATCTTGGGCTTTGACCGGCGCAAAAGGAAGACCTTCAAGAAAAATCCGTTCTTACGGACCGACTGAAGAAGGTCAGTGTGTACACATCGAACATCTGTTCGAAAAATACAAAAAAATTGAAGAAAATGAAGTTTTGTACGAAGAATACATGACTGATGATGCGGATTTGATTATTGTAAGCTTCGGCAGTATGTCCAGAGTCGTAAAATCAGCAGTAAAAGAATTACGCAAAAAAGGTATTAAAGCAGGAGCCTTACGCCCGATTACACTCTATCCGTTCCCGACAAAACGCATTGCGGAACTTTCAAAAAACGCTAAAAAGTTCCTCGTGACGGAAATCAATATGGGACAGATGATAAGAGATGTCAAACTTGCCGTAAACGGCAGAGTTCCTGTTGAATTTTTAGGCAAACCGGTCGGAGCAATGCTTCACGTTGAAGATGTTATGAACGCGGCAGAAAGGTTAATGGTGTAATTATGGCTGTTCAAGTTTTTAAAATACCTGAATCTATTAAAAAAGATTGCAATTTTTCATTCTGCCCCGGATGTGATCACGGTGTTGCTATCAGGCTTGTGGCGGAAGTTCTCGATGAATTAGGCCTCCGTGAAAAAACTATCTCGGCAACTTCTATCGGCTGTTCAGTATGCCTGTATGATTTTTTGGAAATAGACTGTATAGAAGCGCCTCACGGTCGTGCACTTGCTGCAGCAACCGGAGTTAAACGGTCAAAACCTGACAAATTTGTATTTACATATCAGGGCGATGGCGATTTTGCGTCAATCGGTCTTGCTGAAAGTTTACACGCCGCATTGAGAGGCGAAAAACTAAGCGCAATTTGTATAAACAATACAACATACGGTATGACCGGCGGACAGCTCGGCCCGACAACTCTTTTGGGTCAGAAAACCACAACTTCCGTTGACGGAAGAAATGTTGAGTACTACGGATATCCGATAAAAATTGCGGAACACGTTGCACTCTGCGACGGAACGGCATTTAGCGCAAGAGTTTCGCTGGATACTGTTGCAAATATCCGAAAAGCTAAACAAGCAATAAAAAAAGCTTTTCAGGTACAGATGGACGGGCTTGGATTTGGTTTTGTAGAAATTCTCGCTACCTGCCCGACTAACTGGAAAATGACACCGGAACAGGCGCATGAAAGAGTACGAACACAGATGATGGAAGTGTTTAAGCCTGGCGTATATAAAGATATTACACAAAACAACTAAGGGAAATATTACAAATATGGAAAAGAATTTTATCATCGCAGGATTTGGCGGACAGGGCGTATTGCTCGCGGGTGAAGTTTTAGCTAATGCTTTTATGTTAATGGGTAAATATGTAACGTGGTACCCCAGCTACGGCGCTGAAATGAGAGGCGGAACCGTTAACTGTGAAGTAGTTATGAGTGATGAAGAAGTCAGCGCTGTGTGCAAAAAAGACACTGATTTTGTAATAGCACTAAACCAGTTATCTTTTGACAAATTTTTGCCTAAGATAAAAAAAGGCGGCTGGATGATTGCAAATTCTACTCTTGTTAAAGAGATTAAAAGCAGAGCTGACATAAACTACCTTTTTGCCCCGATTTCAAAACTTGCAGACAATCTTGGCGACATAAGAATGGCAAACATTATGTCCTTGGGATTTTTATCAAAAGTCAGCGGGATTATATCAATTGAAGCATTGAGCCACGCTCTTGATAATGTTCTTCCTCCGCACAGAAAACATCTTTTGCCCAAAAACCTTGAGGCTCTGCAAATCGGCTACGGCTATCAATTAATTCCGGCATAATGTTATAAAGACGTTAAGTCCGTTTCATTAATCTGTCACCCTGAATTTATTTGACTACTTTTTCCAAAATCTTTGATTTTGTGAAAAATGTCCGGTTTCCCGCAGGGGCTTAGCTTGTGGCGTGCTGGCAAGATTTCCCGCACGGCAAGATCCCGAACAGCTTGAAAATCTCGTTTTCAAAAAAAACGGATTTTCTACGCTTTCAGGATGACAGCAAACGTTACGTTTAATGTTAGGGAGCAGATGGTTAGTGAGTAGTCTTAGCGCTTACGCGCAGGTGTTACTGTAGGTCAGGCACTGCCTGACAGCATTACTGGTGCAAATATCATGTTTGCTGTTCATTTCTTTCTCTTTTATTGCGAGTAAAAGAGCAAACGAAACGTTTGCATCACTATGTAAGAAAAAATAGCAATAAATTAAAGAAAACTGCAAAACTTGAAACAGAACCAAAGAAAGAGAAAAACGCGTCCTAATGAAACGAGTTATCAGAAACTACGTTTCTGAAACTTCCTTTTTTTATTGTCACCCTGAATTTATTTGACTACTTTTTCCAAAATCTTTGATTTTGTGAAAAATGTCCGGTTTCCCGCAGGGTCTTAGCTTGTGCCGTGCTGGCAAGATTTCCCGCACGGCAAGATCCTGAACAGCTTGAAAATCTCGTTTTTCAAAAAAAACGGATTTCTACGCTTTCATGATGACAGCAATCGTTACGTTTGCTTTAGCACATTTTTTCGTAAACATTATCTATGTATGTTTCTTCAAATCCGTTTTTTGCAAGCAGTTCAACAGCTTTAGCTCCATCTTTATCATATTTGCCCAGCACGACAACGGAATCTTTTTGTAAAGTTTTTCCCAGTTTGTATGCCAGCAGCTCCTGCTCATATTCATCAAGATACATCCACATATTTCTTGTCATAACAACAGAGCGTCTGCCTTCTATTTCGTCAACCTTTGTCAACACATTACCGACAGTAAAATTAACGTGTTTTTGAGTGTTTTCATTGAATCGAACAACATCACCCACATTGCGGATTTTTTTATAATCCAAAAATCTGCCGTCCATAAACAGGTTTTTAAATTTTAATCTAAAAATATCAACAACCGTATAAGGTTCAGGCAGCAGCGGGATTTGACCGGTTTTTGCATCATTAACAAGATATTGGTTCAGATCAAAAGCTTCTATCGGGAAAAACCTTTGTGCATTTTTGCTCCCAAGCTTGCTGATAAGACTCATCACAAGCGTAAACGGTTCCGTGCCGTCAGAGCATGCTGCGTTATATATATTAACCCTGTCATTACCGGCAAAGTGCCTGTGAAGATATTTTGCAAAACTGCGCCACTGTAAATCTCCCCTGAAAAAATACGTAAAATTCGGGCGCTGACCGACGCCGTTCAGACGAAAATTTGAGGTAAATGACGGTGTTTTTTGCGGAAGCTGCGCATTTTGAGCATAAGCAGCCCTCGGGGATAATGTAATATTCATATCCGCATTAAACCGCCGGAAAAAATTTTTTTGCCTTCATATATTAAAATTATTATTATTTTTGAAAATCTTTGCCGCCGACAATCCTGAGATGACGTTCTTCACCTTCACCGACGGATTTGCTTTCAAGATTATGCTGCTCGACAAGTTCATGCTGAAGTTTTCTGATGTGCTGGTTTTGCGGCTGGAGTTCCACTTGCGCCGCCCCTGCAAGAATTTTGTTAATAGCAGCCTTTGCCTCATCCAGTGCGCGTTCCGCATCATCATAGTATCCGCACAAAGTTTCTGAAGATTCCGCTATATCCAAAGCTTCTTTCAAAACTTTTTGTATCTGCGCCATAGAATTTGTCTTGATAAAGAAAATCTGTAATCTGTAATCGTTTGCGGTGCTCAAAATTTTGGCGCCGCCTTTTGCAAAGTTTTTATGCGCAAGCACTATATCAGCATCGTCAATGTTTCTGGTAATTTCCGCGTTCAAATCCAGCCGCTCGATTACTTTTTCTACAATGCTTCTTGAAACAGCATAAAGATATATTTTCTTGAATTTTTTGACGTTATCAACGTATTTCTGGCGTGAAAAGCTGAATTTCAAGCTGTCCGAAGGACTAATCTTCTGTTCAAGCTCGTTAATCTTTTCCACAATCGGGTGCTGCTCCTGAATAGCCGGTTCCGGCGGCTGTACAGGTGCAGAATCTGTGTTACCGGCAGAGTTATCATAAGTCTTGTCAACTTTTCTTATCTCAGGTCTGATTGGCCAGCCGCGGAGAATATAATCAACAGCTTCCGCCGTATCTTTATACACCGCAAGCGTATTTCTGTCCAAAATTTCTATTACAATATCAAAAGTTGGCTGTTTTTCTCGTTCCAGCACTGTTTTTTGAGAAGCCCTGCGCTTTGCTTCATCATCACCGAGGGTGACGGACTGAATACCTCCAACCAAATCCGACAGAGTAGGGTTCTTGATTAAACTTTCCAGACTGTTGCCGTGTGCGGTTGCAATCAGCATAACCCCTCTTTCCGCAATGGTTCTAGCCGCCTGCGCTTCCGCCTCCGTTCCTATTTCATCAACCACAATTACTTCCGGGGTGTGGTTTTCTACTGCCTCTATCATTATGTCTTTTTGAAATTCCGGCTGTCTCACTTGCATTCTTCTTGCATGTCCGATTGCAGGGTGCGGAGTATCACCGTCGCCGGCGATTTCATTTGACGTATCGACGACTACAACACGTTTTCCCAGCTCATCTGCAACAAGTCTTGATATTTCCCTCAATTTCGTTGTCTTTCCAACCCCCGGACGCCCCAAAAACAGTATGCTCTTATTCTGCATACAAAAATCTTTTATACAGGCAATTGTACCGGTTACAACCCTGCCGATACGACATGTAAGCCCGACAATTTTCCCTTGCCGGTTCCTTATTGCACTAATTCGGTGGAGAGTTCCGGGAATACCGGAACGGTTGTCCGATGTGAATTCCTGAATATTATTAGTTATGTAATCAATATCATCATAAGTAACTGCGTCACAATCAAAATATTCTATCTTGCCGGAGGCGTGACGTATCTCCGGAAGACGCCCTATATCAAGTACTATCTCGATTACATCTTCCATTTTTTCGTACGTAACCTGCCTCCTGATTTTGTCGGGTAAAATGTCTATCAGTTTGTCCAGGTCATTTTGAAATTGTAAGTTACTCATTTATCTTTTTGCCTTTCATTTTGCTAGCTGTATGACAAAATAAATTTTTGGCTTGTTTATTATTTAGTTTTCAATGTTTTATCTCTCCTATTATTATTATAACATTTTTTGAAAAATTTTGCCATGTTTTTCTGCTATATTTGTAGTAATTTTACAAAAATTTACATTTCGCGCTTGTTTAGATTTGTAAACAAATGTAACAAAGCACGCTGAAATCCTAAAGTTTTTAAGAAAAAAAGCCGTAATACCATGTGTACACCCAGGAAATGTTACTAAGATTTGAAAGGAAATTCGGACAAAAATGGGATTAGCGGCATCACAGGCTAGATTACTAACCATAACAACGAGAAAGGCTGATTGCGAATATCAATCAATGAGATTGTCGCACCAGAAAATCGCGTTGTCACGTGATATGACCACCCTTTCAAACGAATATCAAAACTCTTTGACCAAGACAAAACTGGTTTATGATTTTTACGGAACAGGAGATACATCAACACCGTTGTCCTACAGCTTGATGATGTCACCGTCCATTTTGAATAACAATGTACCGATAATGCTTACAAACGCAGAAGGCAGAGTTGTACTGGATGCAAAATATGCAGCAGCAGCGAGAGCCGCCGGCATACCGCAAGAAGGTATTGACGGCTATCCGTCAGAAGCTATACGTAACGCATTCTTGCTTGCTTTGGGCGATCAGGGCATTATCTCAAAAACATTGGCAGAAAGCTTAACCAATATTACTTATGATCCGATAACAGGCTGCGGCTCAACACCGGGTGAAAGAATTATCACAGAGCAAGGCAACTTTGACGCATTAAAAGACCGATTAATTGAAAACAGTACAGATGCAATTACATTGGGCGCTAATTTTGATGATGTTAAACAAATGGCTCAACAGGCAGGCGGCGACAACACCTCTAACGATTGCGGAGGCCTTGACGGTACAGGGTTGACAGTTATACCTGAAGGCGGCACTGTTAATATTAACCCGAGCACGGATAACGGTGATCACGACTTTACAATTGCAGACTTTTTGAATAACGAAGTTATTTGGTACGGTACCTGCGATAACGGTAAAGACAAAGGTAGCGGTGACGATGCAGCAGCTACAATTGTTGACAGATTGGTAAATCAATTGATTCCATGGTTGAACGAACAATTGACATCTGTATTGGATATCGGTTCTGATACTGAAGAAGCGGTAAAACAGGCTAACGCGTTGGAATACGCAGTAACAGAAACTCTTGCATACTACCAGAACCTTGTTTATAATACAAATTCAAATCACGGCTGGAATTACACAGACGGTAACCGTTTTGAAGACCAACACAAGCACTGGAGCAATAGTGTCAAGGGTGTCAGCAATATCATTAATTCAGACTCAGAATTAGGTTTCATATATTCAGCCCAAAAAACCGGTTGGGGCTGGGGCGTAATTAAGAGAGACAGCGCACTGACCGCAATCAACATCAGTAACATTGTTGATGTATATTTGACCAAATTTGCAGAAAGTTTAGACAACTTAGACAGTGATTACAACGTAGCATTCGGTGCATACAGTAAAAACTCTTCTAACCTGGTAACAGATGATGGAGAATATCTCTACACCTTCAGAGTAGGTTCAGAATATTCATCAGCAAACCTTGCAGCATCACAATTCTATGATGCATTATTCAACCAGTTATGCGAACGCGGCTGGGTCGAAAGCGGTGTTGACAAAAACGGCGAATCGCTTGTTCATGATACCGAATATATTCAAGAAATGCTGGCTAACGGTATGATGTATATGACAACGATGGATGACGACGGATATTATTATCAAGGCAACTACAGCACAAATTCTTACGTAAAAGAAATTCCGGACGAAGACGCTATCGCTCTTGCCGAAGCTAAATATCAAACAGAAAAACAGAAAATCAATTCTAAAGAAGAAACAATTGATATGAAGATGAAAAACCTTGATACAGAAATTTCATCACTCACAACAGAATACGATACTGTTAAATCAGTAATCTCCAAAAACATAGAAAAATCGTTTAAGCGATACGAAGCATAAAAAGGTTTAAAATAATTGACCGCCGGATTGAGTAATTTTTATTCAATCCGGCGAATTTTTAATGAGACAAATTTGGTGGGCACGCTTTCGCTTTGCCCGCCCTATAACTAGTTTATTGTCGGATTAGTAAATCCGAGAATTCACTGAACCCTATAATTGGCTTAATCTTTCTGTAATCTTGTTTAGTAATTCTTCATTATCGGTTTTGCGGGCATAAGCTTGTGCTTTTTCAAACAAGCCGCGGGCTTTATTCGGACTGCTGTATTCCAGCATGATATCACCTGCACTCATGTAATTTTGTGCAACTTTTGATGGAGAATCAGCATCTATGTAATTTTGTACGGCGTGTGAGTAAAGTTTCAGAGCCTCCTGCGGTTCGCCAAATCTATCATACGCTTTGCCGGTGCTTGACGCAACAAAACCTTTTACTCTGGAATTGTCAGTCTGTACCGCAAGCCCGTCTGCTATTTCCAGGTACTCAAATGCTTCTCTTTCGTACATATCTGTGTAAATATTACCGATTTTTGCCATTGAAGCAGATTGCGCCACGAGATTTTCAGCTTCTCCTGCAAATGATACAGTTGCAAAATAGTGGTCTAATGCAGGATTTATCTGATTTACATCATCATAGATTTCCGCCATTGAGTAATGCGTTTTTGTTTTTATGTTGTTGTCAGTGGTACTTTTTGACGACATATTGAAGCTTTTGAGCGCCTGAGAGTAGTATTGGTGTTTTTGGTAAATTTTTCCTATTTCAAAGAAAATTTTGGATTCTGTTTCCGTATCACCAATTTCATTTGCCCGTGTCAGCGCCTGCTGAAAAGCTTCTATTGCCTTTTTAGGTTCGTTAGCATAAGCAAGTTTTTTAGCTTTCAGAAAGGAAGATTTTAACTCTTTATCCTGCGGGATTAGAGACGATACAGGCTCTTCCTGTTGTGGTTGTTCGGCATTTGCTTTTACCGCCGTTTTTTCAGCATCAGCACCTGTAGATTTTTTAACGGCATTTTCCTGTTCAAGCGAACCTTCGGGGAATTTTACCAGAAATTGCGGGTTTACATCTTCTTCATTATATTTGAAATCTATTTGCTGGAGGAAAAGAGCATCTACCCAGTTTTCTACCACTTTTGAATTTTTGTTCAGTGTCTCTGAAATATAATTATCAAGAATTGTTGAGGCGTTTTTGAGGTTTGATTTTACAAGTTTTGTATCAGGATGCGCGCTTGTAACTTCGTCCTGAACAAGTGAAATATACTTGTCAACTTTACTTTTAAGTTCAGCCGGGGTGCCGATAGCAATTGCGGTATTATTAAAATCCTTTATTATTTGCGCTATGTTGATGTTAGAACTTCTGTTGAGCGCGTTCAGAGAAGCATTCGGCACAGCATCTGTTGAATTAGCTCCAAGTGTGTTTGTCTGCGTCTGAACAGGCGCTGTACGGGGCATTGTAGTGAAAAACGAACGCTGTGTCTGCGGGGTATAGACGTTTTGCGGATATGAGGATTGAATCTGCTGGTATGCCGGAGTGTGTGACGGTAATCTTTGTTCTATGTATTGCAGACCCTTGCTCCTGCCGTTCTGGGAAGCTTGTTCTTCCCGCTGGGCATTTGCGGATTTTTCCTCATCCTGCTTTTTGCGGACGGGGGTTCTGCCGTCTTTTACGACGTATGGACGTTGGTAGACATTATTTAAGTTCAACCCCATTTTAAGTCTTTAATACCTTTCTATTTACCATAATTACTTACTACTACGGCAACTTCTACTATAGCCTAATTTTTGTGAACATTGCTCATACTTTCGTATGAAATCCACAGTTTTTATTTAAGGTTTTTTTTTAAGAAGTCAATGGTATAGAAGATTTTTATAACCAGAAAAATTGTTACAAATTGTTAACTTCTTAAAATCCTTACGGTGAGTGCATTTAAGGCGTTTTAGCGCATAAAAATCCTCTTATTCATGCAATTTTCATAAAATAAAATTTTTTATATAGGCATAGGGGATAAGTAAAGTAAATAATTTTCTTTTCACGGGGAAAATTGAAAGGGGAAAAAATGTCACTACAAGAAGTACGATTTTTACAGACTTTGAACGGAGGAAGCACAAGCAGCGCAACTCCGAAAAAATTAACACCGGAAGAACTTGCGGCAAAGAAAAAAGCTCAGGAAGAACTTATGGAAAATTTCAAGCTGGCAGCTGACAAATTAAAACAAACTGACAACTTGGAATTAAACGGTAAAAAGAACAAAGATAATCGCGAAGTACGCTTGAATGCGTTGATTGATTATTTCAAAAACGGTGGTTTTGGTTTGACTGAAAAAGAAGCAAAAGAATTTGCTGAAGAAGCTCTGAAAGATGAACAGGCAGAAGAACGTAATGAACATACAAGATTGTATTTCAACAAAGACGAATACAACGCAAATAAAGATAAAGATAAGAAAGAAGGTTTTGAACCTAAATACATTAGGAAAAAATCAATAAGAAAAGCAATGCTTGCAAGACCGGAATTATTCTTCGAACAAAATAAGGATGGTTCATTTATACTTGACAAAAACGGACAGATGATATTCTCCCAGGCAAAATATACCAATACATTGCTTGAACACACCGGCGACTACAGAATGGAACTTTCTGAAAGAGAAACAGTTGCCGCTGAATTTGGTATCAAAAAACGCCGTGCAAAAACTATGGCAAAATATGCAAACTTTGATTATGAAAAAGACAGAACCTGGTTGTACAGAGCTGCAGGAATTCTTGCAGGTACAGGATTAGGAATTCTGACAGGCGGAATTCTTGGTAAAACATCGCGTACAGTAATTGATGGTGATTTTCTGGCTCAAGCTGTAGATTCAGAAAATGGTGAATTACTGGCAGAAGCTATCCGTAATGTAGATATAAGCAAACCAAACACTAAAAAATACGCAGCAGTCGGCGGTTTGAGTTCATTACTTCCGTCAATAGGTTTATCAATGTTTATCAAAGACAGAGGTAAATCAAGCATAATGCAAACAACTGCGGAAAACATTGTTGATAACGGTGTAGCTTCAGTTAAAGGCGACGACAACAAACATATGGTTTCAGGGCTTCTGGAATTGATGGATGCGGCAGGTTTAGATCGTGAACAAAAAATCAGATTGATTGAGTTAACACAAGGTATCGCGTCAGGTAAACATACAACAGACCGTGAACTTGCAGCGTTAGGCACAGAAATGAAAACTATTCTGACCCTTCCTCCTGAAGAGGTAGTAGAAGAAGAGGAGGAAGAAGAAGAACCGGTAGTTACGCCGACTAATCCGACTAATCCGACCAATCCAACCAATCCGACTAATCCGGAGCCAACTGTCGAATACGGTGCAAAACTCAAATCAAGAGACATACCAACAGAAACAGATGAAGATGTATTCCAATATCATCATACAGCAGGTGAATATTGGTCAGGTATAGCAAAAGTAATGTATGACGTTGATGATGAGACTGCATACAAACTCGGTGTCGAATTGAAAAAACGTCACGGTTTTGCTCCATCCTCAGCAGATATGCCTAAGATTGTCAACCTTCCGAAAACACTTCTGGGTCATACAAGAAAATATGACAATGATGAAGATGTAAACCGTATCAGAAGTACAGAGGCAAGCGACGGCAGACAAAGAGCAACAAGTGCGTTCAAACCTCAAAAGGTAACCACAATGACAAAAGTTCATGACGGTTATGTGACACAAACCACAAACCCCGGCAAAGAGGATGAATCCTACAAGGAAGTCGTCACAGCACAGGGTATGAATGACAAGGAAGCACAAACTTGGCTTCAAACAGCACAAAAACTCATTAAAGAAGTGCCTGAAAAAATCGCAGCATTATTTAAGTAATGTAATCTCCCCAAATATAAAAACCGAAAAGCATCCGCATCTGCGGGTGCTTTTCGGCATACCGGCAACAAAAAATCCCTGACAAAAAGTCAGGGATTTTAAATTTGAATACACACTGAAAGTTATTTTGCAGCTACTACAAGTTTCATTGTTTTAGCGATAATTTCGTTAAAACTGTCAGCTTTCAAAGAAGCACCGCCGATTAAAGCGCCGTCAATATCAGATTTAGACATTTGTTCTTCGATAGTGGAAGGTTTAACAGAACCGCCGTAGAGAATTCTGATAGCATCAGCAGCCTCAGCTCCGGCAACTTCTTTAACAACACTTCTAATCATGGCAATAACTCTGTTAGCCTCATCAGAATCGCAAGTTTTGCCTGTACCGATAGCCCATATCGGTTCGTAAGCGATTACTGATTTAGCAATATCTTCTGAAGAAATTCCTTCTAAAGCAGCCTTGATTTGACCGGCAATCCAGCTGTCAGTAACGCCTGCTTCTCTTTGTTCAAGAGTTTCGCCGCAGCAGATAATCGGGATTAAGCCGCCGGCAAGAATTGCTTTAGCTTTTTTGTTAATCATTTCATCAGTTTCAGAGAAGTATTGTCTTCTTTCTGAGTGACCGATAATGACATAAGAGCAGCCTGCATCAGCCAGCATTTCTACGGAAATTTCACCGGTATAAGCGCCTGATTTTTCCCAGTGGCAGTTTTGTCCGGCTATGTTAATTTTGTTTCCTCCGCAGCCGCAGTCACATTTAACTGTTTCGACAGCAGCAAGTGATGTAAATACAGGAGCTATTACTATAGTAGGTAATTCTACAGCTGTATAATCTTTTACAAAACCTTTGATGCCTTCAAATAATTCTTTGGCTTCAGATTGAAGCAGGTTCATTTTCCAGTTTCCTGCAATAATTGGTTTTCTTGACATAATTTCTCTCCTTTTTTTGGTACATAGACATTTATATTATATCTCAAAATAATTTTATGCAAACAGAAAACCCCCGGGAGAAATTCCAAAATTCCAAACCCGTCATTCTAAGGGTTTTAGTTATAGGGCGAGCAAAGCGCACGCGTACCCACCCTATAACTCTCTCCTGAATCAGGAGAGGGGGAAACGAACTTAACGTCCTTTTAAACATTACGCTTGACAAACTTCATGTTGCATCTATTTGTAAATTTTTTGTAATAATAGAATTTAATGCTCTATTTGTGTGATAAACTTTTTGCGTTGGAATTAAGAGGATATATGTATGAAAAAATTTTTGGCTCTGCTCATTTTGAGCACACTTTTGGCTGCGTCTGCACCTGCTTTCCCGGCGACTTCAAGGTTATTCACCGCTAAAGAAATCAAGAAAAATAACGAAACAATTTATGAAATCGGTTTCCGCCTGCTCAATGCTAATAAAATCGACAAACGGATGACGTTTTCTTACTCTACAAAAGATAACGTCAATGCTTCCACCAGCCACATTAACAGAAATATTATCATATATGACGGGCTTATCCAATACATATCAACAGAAGATGAACTGGCTGCAGTTCTCGCTCACGAAATTTCGCACGCAGTTGATTCGTATAACGGGATATTCAGAGGTTATCTTGAATTTGTTCCGCATATTTTTATCCCGCGTAAATATGAAAGAAAAGCCGACCAGAGAGCTGTTGACTATATGGTTAACGCCGGCTACAACCCTGTTGCGCTCATTGTCATTATGAACAAAGCTTTCCCGCAATACAGGTACGAAGTCCTCGGGACTCACCCGCTCACTTCCAGACGAATGGCAATGATTTACGAGTATATTTACACAAAATACCCGGCTTTCCTGGTGAATAATCCTTATCAAAATAATGTATATTACCAGAATTTTCTGCTAAATTCAGAACACAACCGCAAAAAATTCGCACAAAAAGTTAAAACAGGTTCCAAGAAAAAAATAAGATATGATTATTAGGTTATTTCTGGCATTTTTACTGCTGACATCGTCCGCTTTAGCCGGTGAATTAATCCGGGATGAACTTGTTGAAACAACCCTTGACAGTTCGCTAAAGCCCAAGCCGTACGTCCAAAAAGTCTACAAAGATAAATTAGTTGAAAAGACTCTATTAGGGAAAAATTTGCCCATGCCTGTGCCGAACCTGCATTATAATTATGCGGATTCTGACGGGGTAGTGGTTAAGCTCCGACCCAAAACGAAAATTTCAACCGGCGGCAAGCTGCGTGACGGTGATGTCGTTAAATTTGTGGTAACACAAAATATCGTCCACAACGGTAGGGTTATCCTTGAGAAAAATTCCGAAGTTAGCGCAGTGGTTGAAAATATTTCACCAAACGACAGATACGGCGTTCCGGCAAGTATTGTCATTTCCCGTTTCAGTTCGGAAGTTTTACCGGACAAAACACTCGACGGCGAGATTAATCTGCAGGGTAAAAACAATTCCTTATGGGTTTATCCGCTTTCATACTTTTTGATGCCGTTTTTCGGGGCAGGATTCGGAACAACATTCATCCGGGGAGGAAATGTTAACATCTCACCTGATGAAACTATTGAAATCTACTACCGTCCGACCCGTTTCAGAACCGGTTTGTAAAAATCAGCGATGTATTAATCCCGCCAAAGGCAAAGTTATTTGACATAACATAATTTGTGTCAATTTCCCGACCTGTGTGCATTATATAATCCAGAGGCGCACAGTCGTCGGCAACCTTGTTTAAATTCAGCGTCGGATGGAACCATTTTTTGTTCATCATCTCTATTGTTAAAATCGCCTCTATGGCACCGCAGGCGCCGAGAGTGTGTCCTGTGTAGCTTTTGAGTGAACTTATCGGGACCGCGCGCTTGAATACGTCATAAGTTGCGTTGCTTTCTGTCATATCACCCTGAATTGTACCTGTACCGTGAGCGTTTATATAACCTATTTTATCAGGTGAAAGCTTTGCACTCTCAAGCGAAAGCTCCATAACTTTCGCAACTGTCGGACGATTTGGAGTTGTGATATGGTTTCCGTCTGTGTTTGTCGCAAACCCTATTATTTCCGCAATAATATTTGCACCGCGTTTTTTTGCGTGCTCATATTCCTCTAAAATAAGAGTTCCGGCGCCCTCGCCTATGACAAGCCCGTCGCGTTCCGCGTCAAAAGGTGACGGCGTAAGTTCAGGCGTAGAATTTTTCTGGCTTGTTGCATAAAGTGTATCAAAAATCGCAATCTGTGTCGGGTGAAGTTCATCCGAGCCGCCGGCTATCATTACGTCAGCATAACCGTTTTTTATAGCTTCATAAGCGCTGCCGACTCCCAAAGACCCTGATGTGCAGGCAGTAGACGTCGTTATCAGCCGTCCTGTTGTCTTAAAATACATTGAAATATTCACAGGCGCAGTGTGAGCCATCATTTTTACGTAAGAGCCTGACGTCAAACCTTTTACGGATTTTTCCACCTGCATTGAATAAAAATCAATCAAAGCTTCCATTGTACCGGATGAAGAGCCGTAACTCACGCCTGTTCTGCCGTTTTGAATTACAGAATCATTCAAAAGTCCTGCCTGCTCAAGTGCTTTTTCAGTACATGCAACACTCATCACGGAAACTCTGCCCATTGTACGCAAAACCTTCCGCGTATAATGTTCAGGGGTCTGAAAATCTTCTATCGGCGCTGCAAGCTTTGTATTCAAACGCTCGTACTGCTCAAGGCTTTCCATATATTTGACAGAATTTTTATACACTTGCAAGCGTTCAAAAGCTTCCTCTGCGGAGAACCCCAGCGAGCTGACCAAAGACATTCCGGTAACTACCACACGCCTCACAGGTAAAGCCCTCCGTTTACTGAAATTACCTGACCTGTAATATATGACGCATCTTCACTCATAAGGTAATTTATAAGGCTTGCGACTTCTTTTGGCTTGCCGAGACGCTTCATCGGAATCATTTTCTTCATCTCGTCAACAGGCAAATCCTTTGTCATATCGGTTTCAATTGCACCAGGTGCAACGCAGTTTACGGTTATACCGCGCTTTGCAAGTTCAAGACTCAAAGCCTTTGTAGCTCCGATAATTCCTGCCTTTGAAGCGCTGTAATTCACCTGACCGCGGTTACCGCACAATCCGGAAACAGACGAAAGGGTCACAATCCGACCTTTTATCCTTTTTTCTATCATCGGCATTACGAGCGGTCTGAGCACATTGTAAAATCCGCCTAAGTTTGTGCTCAAAACGTCATCCCACTCGCTGTCTTCCATTGCCGGAAATACATTGTCTCTGGAAATTCCTGCATTGACAACGATACCGTAATACATTCCGTTTGCAGAAATATCATCAAGGAGAACACGGCTGCATTCTTCTCTGTTTTGAACATTGAATTTCAAAACGCGTGCACTTTGTCCCAGAGCTTCTATCGCTTTTTTGACGTCATCAGGAATTGTTTTGTTGTAGTGCAAAACAATATCATATCCGTTTTTTGCAAGATATATTGCAGTTTCGCGGCCAATGCCGCGACTTGAACCTGTAATCAAAATCTGTTTATTCATCGTACCTCTTCAAAATTTACGGTATCTTCCGGCATATACGCATTTACTATAGCATTTGCGCACTCTTGTTCTCCATTATAGATAAAACACTCAAATGATACAAGGTCGGTATCGCCATAAACTTCTTTTGCCTTTATAGTATAAGACTTTCCCTCTTCAAATTTTTCAAGTGTATTTTTGTAAGAGCGTGTACCGAGTAAAAAGCCTATTTTAGGAGTGCACTCATTGTTTTTAAAAAACGAATAGCACCCTATAGTCTGTGCCATAAATTCAATACCCACAAGCGGATTTACACCGTCTTTTTCAAAGAAAATTTTATCTTTGCGGATATCAACAGAACAAATAATATAATGTTCTGCAAGATTAACCTCAATGATATCATCAATCAATATCATCGGATAATTATGCGGGAGAACTTTTTCCAAATCATATTTCTTCATTTTCTCTTACCCATAATTATAACAGCATTTGTACCGCCAAAGCCGAATGAGTTTGACATGCAGATATTAAGTTTTTCCGTGCGGGCATTCTTATCCGCAAGCTTGATTTTAGGCAAAGCGTCATCGTAAACACCGTCGTAAACATGCGGTAGTAACTTATGTTCCGGATTATCTGTCAGCATCTCACAGCACATAGCAATTTCAACACTGGCAGCAGCACCGAGACAGTGTCCGGTGAGCGGTTTGGTGGAACTCACGAACACCTTATCACCAAAAATTTTATTGATTGCATTGGCTTCCATAATATCGTTGCTCACAGTGCCTGTGCCGTGCATGTTTATATAATCTACATCTTCAGGCGTAAGCCCTGCTTGATTAAGAGCGATTTGGATAGCGCGTGCAGCCTGTTCGCCTTCCGGATCAGGAGTTGCAGCGTGGTAGGCGTCTGATGTCTCGCCAAGCCCCAGAATTTCTATGCCGTTTTCAGCATCTTTTTCCAGAATAAAAAGTGCGCCGCCCTCACCAATATTCATACCTTTACGATTTTTGCTCATCGGGTTTGTAAGTTCATCGGACAAAACCTCCAGCGCGCCGAAACCGTAAAGCGGCAAATCAGCCATCGGCTCTGTCCCGCCGGTGATTACGGCATCACAGATACCGCTGTTTAAAAGTTTCATCGCAGTAGAAAATACTTTCACTCCGGAAGTGCAGGCGGTTGAAACAGACGCGTAAAAATTTGTAAACCCCAAATATTTAGCCAAAAATTCAGCAGGATTGCCGAATTGAGCATATTTCAGCTCGCCGTCGCGCTCCAACTCCTGTATTCCGGAATTGGTTGTGCCGATAACTATTCCTATCCGGTCTTTTCCGTATTTTTTGATTAAATTATCAATTTCAGGACGCATTTTATTGACGCAATGAAGCAAAATTTGATTGCAGCGCAAATTATAGTCATGCTCTGATATCTGCGGCAAATCAGCCGTAATCTTATGCTCGCTCACAACACCGTTGAGTGCGTTTTTGAAAATTTCCCTGATATCCTCTCCCAGACAGCATATTGCTGATGTTTTTGTAATAAAAATTTTTCCCATAACTTTATTTTTACCAACGACTATATTATTATAGTATCATGAAACGTTTCAATAAGACATTTTATATATACAAATCTTCATACATCAAAGATGAGGTGCCGGACGTAAGCTTTCTGCCAATGCTTATGCGCAGAAAGCTCAGCGCAATCGGGAAAGCTGCAATCTTTACAATGAACAGCATCTACGCCGGCGGGGATATAAATCTTGTCTATGCTTCAAATTACGGCGAAATCGAACGTGTTAAAAAGCTTCTGCACCAGAAAAATACCGATGGCGAAATGTCTCCGACAGGATTTAGTTTTTCGGTGCACAATTCATCAGTGGGACTTTTTTCATTGATTAATAAGATTAATTCGCCGTATAATTCGCTATCAGCAGGAGAAAATAGCCTCTCCGCAGGCATTTTGGAAAGTATAATCACTGAAAACAATGTCCTTTTCTGCTATGCGGAAGAAATCGGCGGATTGGAAAGCTGCGCCTGCCTGTTCGGGCACACACCGCAAAATGACGCAATTAAAGCGGAATTACTGCCAAATAACGGAGAAAAAATAACTGACAACGGGTTTGATGCTTTTGTAAAATTTTTAAACGGTGAAAACGATGAATATGTAAGCGATTTTTACCTGTTGAGGAAACTCTTATGATAAAATTTTTCAGAATAATATCAGTCGCAGTCTGTATTACAATTTTCGCCATTGGCTCCTGCTTGCTGAGTTTTATCATTTTCCCGCTCGGGGCACTATTTGTACCTGAAAAATTCCGCCGGAACTTTTACACAACCATTGTGCATTATTCGTGGAAAATCTTTACAGCCCTTATCCAAATAGCAGGCTGTGTCAGAGTTAAGATGATTGGCGATTTTAGCGACATCAGAGGAAAAATAATCGTTGCCTCACACCCGAGCCTGATTGATATCGTACTTTTGATAGGCAAAATCCCAAACTCTGTATGTATAGCCAAACAAGGCTTGATGAAGAATTTTATAATGCGTAACATTGTAAAACATGCTTACATAGTGAACGGCGGCGACAGTTCAGAGTTCATCACAGAGGCAAAACAATTGCTGGCAGCAGGTTTTAATATTGTCATATTCCCGACAGGCACACGCACAAAAAAAGGCGAGGATATTAAAATCCACAAAGGAGCTGCCCAGCTTGCAATCGCCTCAGGAGTAGATATTACGCCAATCAAAATTGACTGCGACTATGAATTCTTGCAAAAAAACAGGTCAATGCTTGACGTTGGAAATCATATTGTCAATTATACACTCGAAATACAGCCCTCCATAAGCCTGAAAGACTTTGATTGCGGAGAATTAACAGAAATCAAACTCCGAAACCACATCTCTGAAAAGATTAAGCAGGCTATAAGCCAATAAATGGGATGTATATAGCAAATTCCACCAATACTATAAAAATCCGTCATTTTGAGGACTTTAGTCCGAAGAATCTTTTTTATTTAGATACTTTGCTAACGCTCAGTATGACGCGTTTTTAAGAATTTGGGTGGAATTTGCTATATTAGCTTCCAATAAATTGACTTTAATGTTTTATCAGGTTAAAATTTTATAGACACAGGAATTAGGGATTAAAATTATGAGTTTAGAAGAAGATATAAAAAAATTGATTATAAAATCGCTGGAGCTTGAAGACATAAGTGTTGACGACATAGAAGATGACGCGCCGCTATTCAATGACGGGCTTGGACTGGATTCCATTGACGCACTGGAGCTCGGTATGGCTATTAAAAAGAAATATAATCTGACACTAAACTCTGATAAAGATGAAAATTCGAAGATTTTCTATTCCGTAAAAACACTTGCAGATTACATAAGGGGGCAGGGTCTTGGCTAAACAGTTTACACGCGAAGAAATCAGCGAAAAATTAACCGAAATTTTAACCGATGATTTTGAAATTGATGAAGAAAAAATCACTCCGGAGGCAAACCTGTTTCAGGATTTGGAACTTGACAGTATTGACGCAGTGGATCTGGCAGTTAAGCTGCAATATTTTACCGACAAGAAAATTGCACCGGAAAATTTTAAACAAATAAAAACTGTTGATGATGTGATTAACGCGATAGAAGATTTGTTGAAATGAAATTGAGATTTTTATTACCTATATCTTTTACTTTAATGGTAATTTTTTTATTCTGGTACACACGGATTTTTGCATTCAAACTTTATCCGGTTATCATGGATTTTTCATTTTTGGCAGTGTTCGTTTCATCACTTTTTATGAAAGAAACAGTAATACAAAAAATTGCAAGAATGATGGAGGGCGGAGAGCTGTCGGATTTTTCAAAAAAATACACAAGAAATCTCACATACATCTGGTGTATTTTTCTGCTTGCAAATTTTTTAATCGCTCTTGCAACAGTCTTTATGGCAGACAAAATCTGGATGCTCTATAACGGCTGCATTTCATATCTTGCACTCGGAACATTCTTTATAACAGAATATATTATCCGTATAATAATGAAGAAAAAATACGAATGAATTTTATAGATTTATTTACAAAAAATGAATACGACAACAGACCTTTTTTGCGAAAAAACGGGCGCGATTTTACGCTTAAAGAAATCAAAAAATTTGCTGCGTTTCAGAGAGAAAATTTTTTAAAATCCGATAAAGAAAATGTTGTACTTTTCGGTGATTCAAATTTTGATTTTATGATTAATTTTTTCGGTGCGGTTTTTGCAAAAAAAAATATTTTTTTGTTGACAGACAAAAACCGTCTCAATCAGCTTGATATTGATTATATTCTGCCGGAAAAATTTGAAGAAACGGATATTGAAAACTATGAATTTCCGACAGTAAATCCTAAAGAAATTTTTATAACTTTATTCACATCAGGTTCAACTTTTTCACCCAAAAAATTTAAAAAAAGTCTGTACAATATTCTTGCAGAAAGCAAAGATATTTACGAGCAATTTTATAAAGATTTTCCGTCTGAAAAAACAATCGTTGCGGCAACAACAAACCCCGCTCATATGTTCGGTTTAACTTTTTATTTTATACTGCCGTTTGAATACGGATATATTATTGACACAGAACGCGTGAGCTTTCCGGAAGAGCTTGATTTAAAAAAAGATTATATTCTTATTTCAACTCCTGCATTTTTAGACAGAATCACTGATTACAGACTAAAAAGTTATCCGCGGATTATTTTCACGGCAGGGTCAAAATTAAAACAGGAAACTTTTGAAATTTTTGAAAAAAATTCAAAAGTCGTGGATATCTATGGCAGCACCGAAACCTCCACTATCGCGTACAGAAGCAATTCCAAGGATGAATATTTGACGCTTGTTGACAACGTAAAACTCGACACAAAGGCTGAGGTAATAACAGTTGAATCCGAATATTTTTTAGAAGATAAATTGACGATTGCTGACAGTTATGAAATGGTCGGCGAAAAACAATTTATACTAAAAAAACGCACCGACAGAATTGTAAAAATTATGGAAAAAAGAGTTCTCTTGAGCGAGATGGAATCCATTGTAAATAAGCACGAATTTGTTAAAGAAAACTACTGTTTGAAATACGGCGACAACCTTGCCGCTGTAGTGGTTTTGAATGAAAGCGGAAAAGAATTTTTCATAAAAAACGGCAAGTTAAAAACCGTACAAAAAATAAAAAATTTCTGCAAAAATTACTCGGAAATTCTTCCAAAAAAATGGAAATTTTTGCCGGAAATTCCGACAACCCAATCCGGCAAAATTGACAGGACAAAAATTGAAAAATTGTTTGATTTGAATCTTTCTTTTCCTTTTATAACTTCAATAAATATCGGACAAAATTCACTTGAATTAAAGTTAATTTTTTATAAAAATTCTAACTTTTTCAACGGACATTTTGAAAATTTTCCGATAGTTCCCGGAGTGGTACAGCTCTTTTATGCAAACTTTTTTACGGAAAATATGCTCGGTATAAAACTGCCGCTCACGGAAGCTAAAAAAGTCAAATTTTCCAACATAATTCCACCGGACAAAGAAATAACTCTGAAGATTAAAGAAAAAGAAAATTCAGTAGAATATACCTACCTGTCGGATGACAGAATATTTTCATCAGGTATATTCGTAAAATAAATGAATTTACAAACAACAAAGAGGTTTTACCATGGTTAAATTTGAATCATCAATGATAATTGAAATACCGTTTTACGACTTGGATCCTATGAATGTTGTCTGGCACGGCAATTATGTTAAATACCTTGAGGAAGCAAGGTGTGAAATGTTTAAGAATTTAAAATACACGTATGAAAACATGCGCAAGGAGGGAATTGCCTACCCTGTTGCCAAAATGGATTTAAAGTTCATAAAATCATGCAAATTCGGACAAAAAATAAAAGTAACCACTTTGCTGGAAGAGATTGAACCGTGTATAATAATAAAGTATATTATAACTGATGCGTCAACAGAGGAAAAAATCTTAACCGCAAGAAGTATGCAGATTTGTATTAATACAAAAAACGGAGAAAGTATCCACTGCGCACCGGATAAACTAAAGGAAATTTTTGAGGAGTGTAAAGTATAAATATTATGAAAAAGATTTTATTAATTTTGTTGGTTTTATGTTTTAGTTTAAACACGGCAACGGCATTTGGAAGTAAGAAAAACGCAAAAGAAATTGCAGAACAGATACCGGAATTAAAAAATGTTTCCTGCACGTTTACACAAAAGAAAACCCGCGGGGATATTGAGCTGAATTCTGGCGGAAATTTTCAATTTATAAAAGACAAAGGCGTTGTATTTGAGACAATGTATCCTATACACATGATAACGGGTTACGAATCCCCGAGAACCAAACATATTAACGATATAATCCTTGCTGTTGCAAAGAAAGATTACACCTATCTGGACAAAAATTTTGACTTAAATTTTACAAAACTTGATGACAGATGGCAGCTTGTTTTGAACCCTAAAAAAGATGTTATCAAAAAGCATTTGCACAGTGTAACCATTGACGGCAGCAAAGAAGACATTGACAGAATTTTTATAGACACAGTAAACAGCGGACAGACAGAAATTTTATTTGAATGCGGGAAAAACTAATGAAGAATTTTTTAAGAATTTTATTTATCGGATTATTTCTGACACTTGCATTTTTTGCACTGAAAAATCCGGCAAAAACAGAGACAAATATATTACGCACGGTAGTGCCGCAAAAGCAATCAAATCTGCTTGATTTGAGCAACATGTATTCAGCAAAAATCAACGTTTTGATTGAAGGTGAAGAACCCGAAGAAGTCAGCGACACAGCAGATAAATTTGAAAAACTTGCTGTCCAAAATAATTTAAAATCTATCTCTGTTGACGGCAACAAAATTCTTGAATTATACAAAAAATCCCGAGGTGGATTGCTGTCCAAAGACACAGCAAAACTGTTAGAAAAAAATGATTACAAAAAAGTAAAAGAAAATACAATAGAAATGATTTACAACCCGCTTGGATTTTCGCTGCTTGAGCCGGAAGAAGATCCGTTTTTGCTGTTTACGGACTACATAATGAACCTTGGAGATAACATCAATCCGGATAGCATTATCAATCACAACGACAAATATTACAGAATTTTGAATTATGAATTTGACAAAAATATAGCACTTTCACCTGCGCTTTTAAATAAACAGGTAAAAAAAATAATCAAACTTCAAAAATCATTATCAAAAAACGGGGTTGAAGTATATCTAACAGGAACACCTGTCCACTCGTATTATGCAAGCAGCAGGTCAATGATTGAGATAAATCTTATCGGGATAATTTCGGCAGTTTTTGTGTTGTTATTATGCCTTAATTATTTTAAAAAAGTTCAGGTGCTCATCCCTATCGCCGGGAGCATCTTATGCGGGGCGCTTACAGGCTACTTTGCAACAGCACTGATGTTCCCTGCGATACACGTTTTGACATTTGTTTTCTCTACGACATTGATTGGTATTTCTGTTGATTATTCTCTGCATTATTTTGTTTGCAAAACTGAAGACAAAAACGGTGAGGATGTTATAAAAGATATTTTCAGGAGCCTTTCCGTCAGCTTACTCACGACAATTTCAGCGTTTTTGGTTTTGTATTTTTCACACACCGAACTATTGAGACAAATAGCAGTATTCACAATCACCGGACTTGTCACGGTATATTTGTTTGTTGTTCTTTTTTACCCGCTGATAAGCCAAAAAATTGATCTGAACAACAGCACCCCGCAAGTGAGATGGAACTTTGCATTTTCTCCAGAAAAGACAAAAAAAATACTTATTGCAATGGCAATAATCACACTCAGCGGAATGTTTTTTGTAAAGACAAATGATGACATAAGAAGTATGTACAAACCGTCAAAAAAATTAGTAGAGGCAGAAAAAACTTTTGCGGAAGTCGCAGGGATAAACCCCAAGACATCTTTTGTTGTAGTTGAGGGTAAAAATTTGCAGGAAGTTCTGGAAAAAGAAGAGCACATCGCAACCCTCCTCGGAAACACAAAATATCAGGCAATAAGCAGATACATCCCGTCAATCAAAACTCAACAGAAGAACAGAGCCTTGATGCAAAAATTATATGAAACAGAAATTTCTCCATATACAACAGCGCTGAGTGCAAGTTCAAAAGTTCCGGCGGGTGATTATCTTGAATTCAGCAAAGAAAATTTTCCGTTTTTGGAGAACTTTTTCCTCGGGGCAAATAAGACGCTTATGATTTTATACGATTTTGACAATCCTGATGTGATAAAACAGATTCCGGGCACTGAATATTACAACGTGCGTGAGGATATTTCAAACCTTGTGAAAGAGTGCCGCGTCAATTGCGCAAAACTTCTGATACCCGTATTCATTTTACTTTATGCACTGCTTGCTGCTATATACAAACCGGAAAATGCAGTAAAAATTATACTTCCGTCACTTTGTGCATGTCTTTTCACAACAGGACTTTTAGGACTTTTGCATATTGAACTTAATCTTTTCCACGTGATAGCGATGTTTTTAATAATCGGGTTCAGCCTTGATTATTCAATCTTCAGATTTAACGGCGAAAAACTTGTAAGAGACGCGGTGTTTATGTCTTGTATGACGAGCGCATTTTCATTTTTCTTATTGTCGCTAACAGGCTTCAAACTGATTAGTTCATTGGGGTTTGTCTTAACAACAGGGCTTTTGAGTTCATATATTTTAAGCCTGCTTTTGATACCTAAAGAAGAATAACTTTTTACGGCAAGCATAAAATTATCAAGTTGAAAAACAGCTGTAGATTTGGCAGGCATCTGGAGTTTTATACCTGCCTCGTATTCCGTCCAGAATCTGTAAAAATATTCCTGGCTCGGATTTTCAACAATGAGGTTATAATACTTAAAAATTTCCGCGAATTTCCGCGGCTTTATGAACTCTATATCAACCCCGACGGGTGCACTGTCAAAAGCAGCCAGCACCAAATTTTTTGAATGCGAAATACTAAAATTTATATCTGAATATATAAACTTCGGTTTTTTATTGACAATTTCAAGTTCAGTATTTTGTACACCGAATTTGACAGAAGCTATATATTTGACCAAAAAACGCCCGAGGCAAAACTGCCGCTTTTGCTTTTCGGACTTAAAGGATTTTCCCTCAAGAAAATAATCCAGCGAATTAAGGTCAATATTATTCAAAAAAGTATCGGAATTAATATAGAAAATTTCCATGCTATAATTTTAATATCATGAGAGAAGAAAAAGCAAGCGAATTAAAATACAGAAGAGAACGGCGCGGCAAAAGTTCACGTGTAGAAGCACTCACAAGAGCGCAAGAGATAGCGTTTGCACCGTTTACATTTCAGGTTGTCGGAACGCTTCTGGATACCGGAATATTAAAATTTATTGACGGGGCTCCATCAACGATTGAAGAAATAGCTAAACATTGCAATGTTACGGAATACTGCGTGAGCACACTTTTTGACGCTGCAGAAGCCGCAGGGCTTGTACAATATGAGGATGACAAATTTTCATCGACAAAACTGTCGCAGTCATTTTTATATGACGAGATGACGCGGGTTAATTTCAATTTTATGAAAGATGTATGTTACCTGGGGGCATCTGAGCTTTCAAAATCTTTCAAAACATCAGAACCTTGCGGGCTGCATAAATTTATCGGAGATTACCCGACAATTTATCCGGCGCTCACAAAACTCCCTCCAGAAATACAAAAAAGCTGGTATGAATTTGACCATTTTTATTCAGACGGATGTTTTGAAGAAGCGCTCAAAATCATTTTTAAAAATAATCCGGAAGAAATTTTTGATATCGGCGGCAACACCGGCAAATTTGAAAAAGCCTGCCTCGCATACAACGAAAACTGTAAAATCACAATGCTTGACCTGCCGGAAAATATTGAACGGGCAAAGCAGAATATTAATTCTTCCAGATGTAATTTTTACGGGATAAATGTTGTTGATAAAAATTATGAATACCCGCACTTTAAAGGCGCTGTTTTTATGAGTCAGTTTCTGGATTGTTTTTCAAAAGAACAGATTGAGTATATTCTCACAAATATCCGCAAGAATATGGAGGATGATACAAAAATCTATATACTGGAGCCGTTTACGGATAATCAATTATTCAAAGGTGCAGCTTATTCGCTCAAACATATTTCACTTTATTTTACCTGTATGGCGAACGGCAAGAGCAAGATGTATAAAAAATCAGATATGGAAAAACTTATCACAAAATCAGGATTAAAAATTACTGCCGAATACAGAATCAGCACCCACGACTACACACTTTTGGAGTGCGCAAAAGCATGAAATGGTATCAGGTAAAAGAGCAGGCAGCAGGCATAAAAAGGCTGATGTTAACATATTATATTCATAAATTTTTCGGAAGAAAAGCCGTAGAATTTATAACCTTTTTTGTAACTTTTTTTGCGTTTATTTTTGCACCGGAAGTCAGAGGGTATTCAAAAAAATACCTCGCCGTTGCCGGTGTCAAACCCAATTTAATCAACCAATTCCAGCATTTTTTATCCTACGCAGGTATTCTTATTGACAATATGGAAACTTTTATTAACAAATTTAATCCATACAACATAACCTTTGCGGATGAAAAAACAAAAGAAGAATTTTTCAATATTGTTATTCAAAAAAAAGGCGGATTTTTTATAAGTTCACACCTCGGGAATGTGCACGTGCTACGCTCGTTTTTGCGTACAGAATACAACAAATATAATGTCCGTGTAAATATTTTTTTGAGCGAAAACCAATGCAAAATTTTTAACGAATTTATCAAAAGGATTATGATACCGCAGGAGGATGCTGCTACTTATCCGGTAGAACAAATAAACATCAGCACTCCGATAGAAATTAAAGAAAAACTGGATAAAGGCGAACTTGTTTTCATCGCCGGCGACAGAGTATCCGAAAGCGGCTCAACGATTTTTGAGACAAAATTTCTCGGCAAAACCGTTGAATTTCCGCTCGGAACATTCAAATTTGCAAAACTGATGGACTGCCCGACATTTTTCATCGTACTTGTAAAAAATAAAGCTGGTAAATATGTTGTTTATCTTGAAAAAGCACCCGATAACACAAAAGATGTTCAAGCTGCTTACGTAAATTTTTTGGAAAACCTGACCCGCAGATATCCGCTGCAATTTTATCATTTTTATGATATATTCAAAGATGACAAAACAGGAGAGAAATGATGACAAACTGCATTGACTTGGTTATTGATGAAAATAAGTGTATTCACTGCGGGTTATGCGTAAAAGACTGCACCGCCGGAGTGCTTGAACAGAATGAAAACGAAGTGCCGCATATTGCAGAAAACGGCGAAAAAAGATGTATAAAATGCCAGCACTGTCTGGCAGTATGCCCTACAGGCGCACTTTCAATTTTCGGCAAAAATCCGCAGGATTCTGATTCCATAAAACAAATCAACAGCGAAGAAGTTTTGAACCTAATCAAAAGCCGCAGAAGCTTCAGACACTACAAGAGCGAAAATCTTGATAAAGAAACTATGGATAAGCTTAAAAATATGCTGAACTGGGTTCCGACAGGCTGCAACAACCACCGTCTGCATTTTGCATTCATTGATGATATTGCCGTGATGAATGATTTCAGAGGATATGTGACCAGCACCCTCATAAAAATTCTCACAAAAACACCTGTAAAACCTATACTGGATAAGTTTGGAAAACACAAAGACGCTATTCTGAACGGAGAAGATGTAATATTTAGGGGTGCACCTCACTTAATCGTTGCCTGTTCCCCGATAGATGCACCGTGTGCAGACATCGACCCTGTCATTGCATTGAGTTACTTTGAACTTTATGCCCAAAGTCTTGGCGTCGGTACTGTCTGGTGCGGATTTGCCGAAATTTGTCTCAAAATGTTTCCTGAATTATGTCATCAGCTTCAAATTCCGGACGGATACAAAGCATCCTACGTTATGCTTTTCGGCCCGCGCGACATAAAATATTCCAGAACAACCCAACCGGAGCCATACACAATTTCAGTTGCACAAAAAGGCGGCAGAAATAACATGAACTTAATCGAAAAAGCAAAACGATATTTTTGGAATTTTATCAGATAAAGGCAAAAACAATGAACAAAAATGTAGAAGTAATACAATATGAAACAACAGGCACCTGCAGCAGAATGATTCAGGCTGCAATAGATGAAGAAGGCAGAATAGTTGACGCAGGATTTCTCGGCGGCTGCAACGGCAACCTCAAAGGAATCGTAAGCCTAATCCGCGGAATGAAAATAGACGATGTAATTGAAAAATTACAAGGGATTACCTGCGGGGATAAACCGACTTCCTGCCCTGACCAGCTTGCCCGCTGCCTTATTGAATACAAAAATAAAACTAAAGCTAAAGTGAAAAATGATTAAATCTTTCATAAATCAAACAAAAAATTCTTTGTTTAAAATTTTTATTGAAATATTCATTCCAAACAAGCGTATACGGCGTATTGTAAAAGGTGATTACGCAAAAAAATATCTAAAAAAATACGTAAAAATTGTTCAAAAAACAAGCATTACACAAAGCGAATTACAACCGGCACCTGATGTCATCTGGCAGTACTGGGAACAGGAGGTTGAAAATGCCCCGCCGCTTGTAAAAACATGTCTTAAAAGTGTCAAAAAATACTCCGATAACAGAGAAAGAATTATCATCACCCCGCAAAACATAGAAAATTACACGGATATTCCGGGATTTATTTATGACCTTAAAAATAAAGGGATAATCAAAACCGCACATTTTTCAGACATTCTGCGCTCAAACCTGCTGTCAAAACACGGCGGAACCTGGGTGGATGCAACAGTGCTTTTTACTGATAAAATGCCTGATTACATCACAAATTCAGACCTGTTTGTTTTCCAAAATGACCCTAAAGCTGACCTTGACGGACTGAATATGGCAAGTTACTTTATCCATTCAAAGCCAAATCACAAAATAATAAATGATACCTTGAATGTTTTGTACGAATACTGGCGGGATAACCGTTTTTTGGTGAATTATTTCACATTTTTACATGCGTTTACAATGGTGACATCCGCCTGTGAAGAAAACAAAAAACTGTGGCAAAATGTTCCGTTTTTCAGCTTTATTCCCGTTCAGCAGATGCAGAATGAGCTTTTGAATAAATACAACCCGGAACGGTTTGAGCAATTGAAACAAACTTCTTCCATACACAAACTCACTCACAAGATGAAAGTTTTGAGTAAAGAAAAGAACATTGATTTGACCGGTACATTATATGAAAAACTGATTGGGGACGGATATGAAAAATAAAATTACAATCAGCTACGCGCCGGATGACAAATATCTTGACCAGACAATCGTCTCAATGACAGGCGCAGTCATCAACAATCCGCACACAGAATTTGTGATTTTGTACTCAAACCTCAACGCGGAAAGTCTGTTTAAGCTTGAAAAATTCAAAACTGAAACCCTCTCCTCAATCCGCATGGTTAAAATTGACCCGTCGGAATTTGACGGTTTTCCGATGTCCGGCTGGGTGACAAAAGAAGCGTGGTTCAGAGTCAAACTTCCTGACCTTTGTCCAGATTTGGACAGAATACTTTATCTTGACTGCGATACACTTGTTAACGGCGATTTGAGCGGGTTATGGGAAACTAATCTTGAAGGCAGCTTTCTCGGTGCGGTAGAAGATGTCTGGGATGTGCCCAAACACATAAAAAGGTTAGGACTTGTCCAGCCTGCCTATTTTAACTCAGGCGTCATACTTTTTAACTGCAAATACTGCCGTGAAAACAAATTTTATGAACGGGTCAAAAATTACGCAACCTCAACAGAAAAGAAAATAAAATTTTGCGATCAAGATGTTCTGAACGTAGTGACTGACGGCAAAAAAGTTCTACTAAACCCGAAATACAATTACCTGAACACCTGGTGGCGGAATTTTTACTACGAGTACGAAGGCGAAACTGAAAAAGAATACCTGAAAGCCGCAGATAACCCTGTAATAATTCATTACACCGGCATAAAACCATGCTTTAAAGGCTGCGCTCATCCGCTGAAAAATTTGTGGCAGGAATACGCAGAAAAATCTATTGTATATGATGAGCTGAAATCCTGTTATGAAAACTCAATGCCGCCTAAACAGGCAACCATTGCAAAAAAGTTATTTTCAATAAAAAATACCTTCAGTCATAAAAAGAAAATCAAAACACTGACAATTCTGGGAATAAAAATTCCGATAAGCGGGAATTTATACAGACAGGCGTAGGCTGAAATCTAAAAATCATATTTAAAAATTACTAAAAATAAAAGCAAAAATAATCATTTACGTTTTTTATACATCCAAAAGGGGGTTACACACATGACATTACAAATTAATCCGGTTAGCTTTAAGTCAACTCTGCCGCAGCAGCAATATATGTTTGTCCGACAGCCGCAGACAAATACACAACCGGCAAAATCTGTATCTCAAAACGGAACAAAAATTCTTGCAGGATTATCTCTGGCAGGAGCCGCTGTTTTGAGTGTAGTCACAATCAGCCAGAAAAAAAATATTCAAAAATTACAAAAAATGCTTGCCCAAAGTGTTGAAAAAGCATCAAATACAAAACCGCAGGAACCTGTAATCCAGCCGCAGAATTTAGCAGAAGAAACTATTTTTCCGTATGTCGTAAAAAAATTCGAAGAGACTGCACTGTATGAACAGTTTAAAACAAGCAAGCAAAACTTTATGGAATTTATTTCCGGCGCACACACTCCGGAAAAAATTAAAGAATTTTTATTCGGTATAACCGCTGATGAAACAACCGGTGCGGAGTTTATAAAAGAAGTTACTGCAAATCCGCGGGAAAGCTTTAAAAATACAAAACTTCTCACAAAAGCAATCGGCGGAGAAAAAAATCTGCTCGACTGGCTGCACGCGCCGCAAGGTTACAATGAAGCTTACGAAAAATACATCACAAAAATTTTCAATACGCCTGAAACAACCGTCAATGATTTGATAAACATTTCGCCCAATTGGCACCTGTTCAGATTTATGGACAAGACCGGCCCTGTCGTCAACGGTCAAAAACAATCTTCTGTTGAAAATTTACACATAGGCGAACTGCCAAAAGAATTTACAGAACTCGGAGATTTCAAAAATTTTGTTAACTGGCTCTACGAAAGACAAAACGATAAAATGCTCGAATACAGCGGCAAATATATGACAGTAGAACCGCTAAAAGCCGGAATGTCAGGCAAAGCACCGCTCAAATTGCAATTTTGCACAAAAGACGGCGAGCCATTGAACACCCCTTACATCATTAAAAAAGAATTCACACCACCAAAACAAGATGATTATATAAATCAATTATACCGGTCAGATTCGGTATTTCTTAACGCTCAGATTGATTATTACCTGACGCGCCACAGCTGTGAAAACGCACCGAAATTTCACTATTTTGACTGCCCTACAGGCTCTGCCGTCTATGACTTTATTGACGGAGAACCTTATACCGCAACTACCAATATCATAGAGATTAATAAGGCTATGAAAGATTTAAACCTGCTTGGTATCTTCTACAATGATTGCAAAAGCAACGGGAATATTTTGGTAAAAGACGGTACAATGCGGATTATAGACAGCGGAGAATCATACTTCCACGATGTTTTGCGCCCGCCGTGTGAAAATCTGCATATTGAACTGCCAAATTGGTGCGGCAACCGCATTGCAAATCTCACGCTGAATAAAATTTATGGTGAATAACTGATTACAGACATTCACAAAAACTTTATCAGATAACGGAAATAAAATTACGCTGAAGAGATATTGTTGTAAGTGACAGCTTACTCTTATTAGTGCTGCAAAAATTTGTAAAATTCATGCCAATCATCTGTTTGCAAATGTTCAAATATTATGTAATTTTTCAGATGCTTAACCAAATTTTTATCAAGAGAGTTCACTTCTGAATTGACGATACAGACTTCTTTCATCTTATTGAAAAACTTCTTCTGCCATTTACGCTTTGCTCTTCTGTATAATACAGCCAGAAAATCATATTTGTACTGGAAAAATGCGTACTTGTATAAATCAGTCAATTGCTCACGCGTCAAAGATTTTTTTATTTCATCAATAAGTATAAACGCGTCAAAAATCCGTTCATCATAATCTTTAGATACAGATGAAATATTCGACTGATTATACCAGTAGAACACATCCGGATTAATTTTGAGCGACTTTGCTATCAACAATGTTTGAAGATTAAATAAGGTGTCCTCAAAAATAATTTTCTCAAAGAATTTTAGATTGTTCTCCCGTAAAAATTCAAGCGAATAAATTTTATTGCACACAGACATTCCTGAATAAAAAGGATTGCTGCAGTTGTCAAAGGTAAGTACACTTTCTCCCGACTCCCAGCCGTCCCAGTCCTCTAACTTAATGCTGTTTTTGGTCAATGTTTTCATATTCTTTTTAAAACATATACCAAGATTAAAAATCCACACATCGACCGGCTTTTTGCTGCATGAGTCAGCAAAAGTTTCGTATAATGTCAGGTTGAGCCAATCATCAGCATCAACAAAAGAAATATAATCCCCGGTTGCAGCTTCTAAACCGCGGTTTCTTGCAGATGCTGCTCCGCCGTTTTCTTTTTCTATTACTTTAATACGGTTATCCATTGACTTATACCGTTGTAAAATTTCTCCGGAATTATCAGTAGAACCGTCGTTTATACATATAATTTCAAGGTCTGTATAAGTTTGCAGCAAAAGTGACCTGAGGCATTTTTCAAGATAAATCTCAGCGTTATAAACAGGTACAATCACAGAAATTTTAGGCATGTTTCACCGCCTTGTCTAAGTCAGAATTGCTTCCTGTTAAGAATAATCTTAATAAATAATTCTTTTTCGCATCATCAACATCGCACTCCCCGCAGCAAGCCTGCAAGAAAGATTTGAAATATTCTTTTGCCGCGTTAAAATAGCCCGCCTTAACCTCCGGCGGCAAACGGTTGTAATGAAACATAATCAAATCAATATTGAGTTTCAAAATGCTTTTCTTGTACTTGTCAAACTTTCCGTGTTTTTGCATAATCTCATCACCCAATTTAAGACTGGTCAAAACATCCAGCACACTGTTGTCCTTTTTCATCATAATAGAACCCTCGCGTGCAGCACGGTAAAAATACAGAGGGGTATTGGAAAATACAAAATTTTTACATGCGCAAAAATATTCATATCCCCACGGTCCGTCCTCATATTGTATGCCCTCGGCAAACTTTATATTATTTTCTTTTATAATTTTAGTTTTATACAACTTACTCCATGCGGTGAGCGGAATATCCGAAAGTATAGACGCCGGCAGCTGCTTTTCTGTTAATAATTTGTTTTCAAAAGAGTTGTCAATTGCACAAAACGACAGATACAGCTTTCTTGTATTCTCCATCAAAACAAAATTGTTAAATGATATGTAATCCGGATTATGAGTTTTTGCAATATCAATTACGTTTTCAACCAAAAGGGGCGATACATAGTCGTCAGAATCAACAAATAAAATATACTCGCTGTCCGCAGCATCAATACCTGTATTTCTCGCAGCGGACAGCCCGCCGTTTTCTCTATTTATAATCTTTATTCTGCTGTCAAATTCAGCGTAGCGTTCAAGGATAAATAATGATTTATCTGTAGAACCATCGTTTACGCAAATGATTTCTATATCCGAAAAAGTTTGGTTGAGCAAACTGTCCAGACAAAACGACAGATACTTTTCCACGTTATAAACAGGCACAATTACAGACACTTTAGACATAATAAGATATTAGCCAAAATCAACAATATTGTAATCAATCTTTTAATTGAAATGAACAGAAAAAAGCCCCGCACTAACTGCACAGGGCTTTTTAACAATTATAAATTTAAACTTACGCTTCAGTAGCGGCAGTTTCTTCAGCCGGAGCTTCGGCTGCTTCTGCGGCAGCGGCTTCTGCAGCTGCTTTAGCTTCTGCTTCAGCTTTAGCCTTTGCTTCTGCTTCTGCAGCAGCTTTAGCTTGAGCTTTTTTAGAAAGTTTAACAGTTTCTTTCTTTTTGTAATTCAAAGTACCGTCTTCGTTGCAGTTTTTGATTAAGTAAGCAACTGTTTCTGTCGGCTGGGCACCTTTTTTAACCCAATCCTTAGCAGCTGCAAGGTCTAATTGCATAACTTTAGTTTTAGGATTGTAGTGACCCAATTCCTGAATAGGTCTGCCTTCGCGTTTTGTTGTTGAATTAATAACGATAATTCTGTATGCAGGGTTCTTTTTTGCACCCAATCTTTTTAATCTGATTTTTAACATGTTTAAATTGTCCTTCTCTTTATTTGAGTTAACTATACTGCCATTACAATGAGTAATGAGCTTAATGAATGCTTGTGAGCACCGGCATCACCGCCGCCGCTTGCGGCTTTGCCTTGAACGGGCTAAAGAGGAATTACCCTGTTCCATTTTCAGTAAAACACAAAAAAAAACGGTTAGCAATAGTGTTTTAAGAAATATAAAAGCGCTGAAAACCTTATTGATTTTCAGCGCGGTCAAGTTAGAAATTAAAAATTTATTTTGCCGCAGTACCTGCGAATGCTGTTAATTTTTCACCGATTTTCCCTGCCCAGCCTTTTACCATATCATTAAGTCCGCCGACACCTTTTGAGAGATTCGGGTGCTTTGCTAAAAATTCACCGAACTCTTTTGATATAGCCTTGCCGGCTCTGCTGTATAAGCCTGGTTTGAATATAGCAGCCAGCAGCAGTGCTGCGGTTGTAAGTGTTCCGGTTACAGCCATCGCATTTTTTGCGGTGCTGCAGCCTGAATTTTCAGGAATAATTCCCGGACGCCAGCCGCAGTCGCGCGGATTTTTGCCCGGCACATAGCAATATCTTTGCGGATAACCTACAACAACTCCATATTCAGACATAACATAACTCCTTTTTACTATTAAAATAACCTACACACTTTTATAAAGTTTTTTTACGCTGAAATAGTGTTATTTTTTAAAGAAATCTTTACAAACAGTAATATTTGTTTTTTACGTGAATTATCATTATAATTAGAAATATGCAGGATTTAGACACATCAAAACTTGAAAATTTAAAAGAACAGGTGCGCAGCAAACTGGACAGCACACAGCTTTACGGGTTCAAAGGTACTGTATCAAAACTTTTGGGGCTGACTGTAGAGGTTAAACTTCCGGGGTTAAAAATAGGGGATTTGTGTTTTATAGAGACTTATGACGGACGTAAAAAGCCGGCAGAAGTTGTTGCTTTTAAAGGTGAAGCAGCTCAATTGCTTTTGCTGTATGACGGCGAAGGTATAGGGCAGGGCAGCCTTGTAACAACTACAGGGCGTCCGATTATCATACCAGTCGGAGATTTTCTGTTGGGCAGATTGATAAACCCGATGGGCGATCCGATTGACGGGAAGCCTATGGACACAACAGGTGCACTCTGGCGTCCGATTGAAGGACCTCCGCCCGGCCCGTTTGAACGTCCTATTATTACGGAAATATTTTCAACCGGAGTCAGGGCAATAGATTCTTGTATGACAATGGGCTGCGGTCAGCGTCTCGGGTTATTTGCAGGTTCCGGGGTCGGCAAAAGTACGCTTCTTGGTATGATTGCAAGAAATTCAGACGCGGACGTAAACGTTGTTGCACTAATCGGTGAACGCGGAAGAGAGGTTAAAGAGTTTGTCGAAGATGCTCTCGGGGAAGATGGTATGCGAAAATCCGTACTTGTCTGTTCAACCGGTGACCAGCCGCCGTTAATCAGACAAAAAGCGCTTTTGACGGCAACTGCGGTTTGCGAATATTTTAGAGATCAGGGCAAAAAAGTTTTTCTTATGACCGATACAGTAACCCGTTGTGCAATGGCAGGGCGTGAAGTCGGCTTGTCTATCGGTGAACCGCCTACAATGAAAGGTTATCCGCCGTCTATTTTCTCGTGGCTGCAAAAAGTTCTTGAACGCGCCGGCAACAGCCCGAGAGGTTCAATCACTGCTCTTTACACCGTACTTATGGAAGGTGATGATATTTCAGACCCTATCGTTGATATTGTGCGCGGTATTGTAGACGGTCACATTTTCCTCTCACGTAAGGTTGCGGAAATGAACCATTATCCGGCGATTGATGTTCTGGGAAGTATTTCAAGGCTTATGTCCGCAATTGCAACTCCGGAACACAAAGAAGCTGCCGGCAAGATGAGAAAAATTCTTGCTATGTATCGTGAAAACAAAGACTTGATTGATGTCGGTATGTACCAGCCTGGCTCTAACCCTAAACTTGATATTGCAATCGAGATGATGCCGCAGGTTAACGCATTTCTCCAGCAAAGAACAACCGATATCGTAAGTATGGATACAACAATAAGCACGCTTGTTGAAATGATGCGCAATGTTGATATCTAGTAACATTTGACGCTTTACTAAAATTGAAGAGCATGTGCAAATAATTCTCCGACTCGCAGATTATGTAAGCGTCCGTCATCTTTTGTAAAAAGATTTTCCCAGTGGCTTTCCGGCGTTCCGTCAGCGGAATATGACGGATTTGTCATCATTATGTGATGTGTATTTGTATCATACCGCAGCGGGAAGATATCGTGTGTCTGCATAAAACTCGGCAGCTTGTCGCTTGCAAGGTAAAACCCGAACAGCGATGAGTTTATCCTGTTAAGAATCTGCTCGTACGAAAGCCCGCCCTCGTAATTGTCATTTTCGACCTGTACACCCGGTGCATAATCCCGCATATATTTACACTTTTCTGAAAGACTTCTCACTGCATAAAAATCATCACCCGTTATAAAATCCGTTCCGGCAGTCAAACCCATTAGACGATAGCGCTCAAAGTCGTCCGAACTTTTTTCACCGACAAAACTCAAATTGTTTTTGCCGGAACGCCTTCTGATTTCATACAAAATATACTGCATCTGCGGATATTCCGGCAGATCACCGACTCCGGTATAATTTGCACAGTCAAATCCGCCTATGTGCTTGGCTGAATCTATAAACATAGATTCAAAACCCAGCTTCATTAATTTTACACATTCGTTTATATAAAGCTCTTGATGCTCCGGATTACACCAGTTGAATGTCACATCTTCTCTATCACGCTGAGCCACTTTCATCTGATCCGCAGAAATCACCATACGAAAACCGGTTTTTAATCCTCTAAAATGCGCAATATCATTAAATGCACGTATCTGCTCTTCCGGTGAAATCTTATCTGCAAGAGAATAATCTATAACATTTGCGCTGTAACCCGCATTGAGTTTCAGACCGTAAATAGAATTTTCTTCCGCCGGATGTTTGTTGTAACCGTCACCGAAAATATTCGGGAATATTTGCGAAATAATAATACAATTAGCCCAGCTGTTTGCTGAAGGCGGAATTGCCGGCAGAAGTTTTATCATGCTCAAAATTCCGCCTGCGCACCTGTTGCCGTGCATTTGCGCAATCGCACGGTTATTGATTTCTATATAATTAGCAAGCCGTCCCCACTTGTCTCCATAGTTTGGAGATTCAATATAATCCGGAAATTTATCGTAAAAAATTTCACCTTCCGATAAAGTCAAAACAGAAGATACCGAGTCTTTTATACTACGGGTAAGCAGCTCGGCAGGCACAATATTACCAATCCATTTTTTCCGGCAGCCCGCGCCGAGTGCCCGGAACATTTTTTCCTGAGTCCATTTGTCCGGTTTAAATTTTGTATGATGACCGGCGGCTTTAAGTAGGTTTTCGCAAGAATTTGTCATATATAATTTTTAAAATATCTGTTGCAAAAATTCATCAGCCCGCAGCCTGACCGGTAAGGCAATAAAAAGACCCCGTAAAATCTTACGGAGTCTTTTCAGGTTTTATGACGTTATGTTGAACTTAAAAAGTTAAACTGCAGCGAGTTCACGAACCTTTTGAGCTTCAACAACCGCTTGTGCCGCAGCAAGTTTTGCCTGCGGAATTCTGAACGGTGAGCAGGATACGTAATCCAAACCAATTCTGTGGCTGAATTTTACTGAATCCGGATCGCCGCCGTGTTCGCCGCAAACGCCGCCAACAAGGGTCGGATTTACTGATTTTCCTTTTTCCATTGACATTTCAATCAATTGACCGACACCTTTTTGATCTAATGTTTCAAACGGGTTAGCCGGCAGGATTTTCTGTTCAACGTAGTTTGTAAGGAATTTACCCTCAGCATCGTCTCTTGAATAGCCGAATGTCATTTGAGTCAAGTCGTTTGTACCGAATGAGAAGAATTCTGCGTATTCAGCGATTTCGTCAGCTGTCAATGCAGCACGCGGAATTTCTATCATAGTACCGAACTTGTAATCAACTTCAACACCTTTTTCAACCATAACTTCTTTAGCTACGCGAACAAGGGTTTCTTTTGCAACTTTAAGTTCGTTCACGTGACCGATTAACGGAACCATTACCCAAGGTTTAACCGCAACACCTTCTTTTTTCAAATCACAGCAGGCTTCAAAGATTGCTCTAACCTGCATTTCATTGATTTCAGGATAAGTCAAACCAAGACGGCATCCGCGAAGACCCATCATCGGGTTAGATTCTGAAAGTGCTTCTACAACGTGGAGAAGTTCTTCTTTTTCTTTTGCGTCTTTGCCAAGAGCTTTCAAAGTAGCGACTTCAGCAATCAAATCTTCCTTAGAAGGAAGGAATTCGTGAAGCGGCGGGTCAAGAAGTCTTACTGTAAGCGGTTTATCGCCTAATGCTTTGAACATTGCATAGAAATCTGAATACTGCATCGGAAGAAGATGTGCAAGAGCTTCTTTTCTTGCTTCCGGAGTTCCGGCAATAATCATCTTTTGAACCCAAGGAAGTCTGTCCGGATCCATGAACATGTGTTCTGTACGGCAGAGACCAACACCTTCAGCACCGAATTTTTTAGCGTTTTCAATATCTTTTGGAGTATCAGCGTTAGCTTCAACTTTCATGGTTTTGATTTCATCAACCCATGAGAAGAATTTATTCCAGTTTTCGTCGATTTTAGCTTCTACGAGCTTGACAGCGCCTTCCATAACGATACCTTTGCCGCCGTCGAGAGAGATAATATCATCTTTGTGGTAAACAGTACCGTCACAGCCTGTCAGGGTTTCGTTTGCAAGGTCGATTTTCATATCTTCGCATCCGGAAACGCAAGGTTTACCCATACCTTTTGCAACAACAGCTGCGTGAGAAGTTGCGCCGCCTCTGAGTGTCAGGACACCTTGAGATACAGCCATGCCGTGGATGTCATCCGGACAAGTTTCTACACGTACGAGGATAACTTTTTCACCTGCTTCGCCGCGTTTTGCTGCTTCTTCAGTATCAAATACGATTTTACCTACAGCAGCACCCGGAGATGCGTTTACACCCTGAGCAATTTTGTGAGCCTTAGCCATTGCTTCTGTATCAAAGCACGGCAGAAGAATTTGGTTAACTGTATACGGGTCAACAAGCTGGATTGCTCTTTCTTTTGTAATAATACCTTCTTCATACATATCTACAGCAATTTTAACTGCAGCTGCAGCTGTTCTCTTACCGTTTCTTGTTTGAAGGATGTATAATTTACCTTTTTCAATAGTGAATTCCATATCTTGAACATCTTTGTAACCGAGTTCAAGTTTTTTAGCGATATCAACGTATTGTCTGTACAAGTCAGGCATTTCAGTTTCCAATTCAGCAATAGGTTTCGGAGTTCTGATACCTGCAACAACGTCTTCGCCTTGAGCGTTTGTTAAGTATTCACCATAGAATTTATTTTCACCTGTTGCAGGGTTACGTGTGAATGAAACACCTGTTGCGCAATCGTCGCCCATATTACCGAATACCATTGTTTGAACGTTAACAGCAGTACCGTAGTTGTGGTCGATTTTGTTCATGTTTCTGTAAGCAACCGCACGCGGAATATTCCAAGAACGGAATACGGCTTCAATAGCTTCCTGCAATTGAACGTACGGATCTTGCGGGAATTCTTTGCCTGTAACTTCTTTAATAATATTTTTGTAAATAGGAATAAGAGATTTCCAGCCGTCAGCAGAAACTTCTGTATCTGATTTTACGCCTTCTCTTTCCTTAACTTTTTCAACTTCTGATTCAAAGTATTTTTGTCTGTCCATTTCCCAGGCTACAGAGCCGAACATTGTCAAAAATCTTCTGTAAGAATCGTAGCAAAAACGTGGATTGTTTGTTAATCTAATCATTGCTTCGACTGTGTCATCGTTCAAACCGAGGTTAAGGATAGTTTCCATCATACCCGGCATTGAAATTCTTGCGCCTGAACGAACAGAAACCAAAAGCGGATTTGTTACATCGCCGAATTTTTTACCTGTTTGTTTTTCAACATCAGCCAGAGCGGTTTTAACTTCATCCATCAAACCTGCCGGCATTTGATTGCCATGATTGATGTAATCCATGCAGGTTTCAGTTGTGATAGTCAATCCCGGAGGAACCGGCAACCCCAAATTTGTCATTTCAGCAAGGTTCGCACCTTTGCCTCCGAGAAGGTTGCGCATGTTTGCATTACCCTCTCTAAAAAGCCATACGCGTTTTTCTGCCATAATTTTTTCTCCTTTTTTCATTAAAATGCATAAATATACATATTTTGCTTTGATTAGATTGTAGCACAAAAATATTTATTTAGCACACCGAATGTATGAAATATTCTGATAAAACAGAAGAAAACCTACTGTGAAAATATGTATTATACCGCAAATTCCTCAGGTACTATAAAAAGCCCGTCATTCTGAGGGCTAAAGCCCGAAGAATCTTTTTATATAGATACTTCGGCATCTCACAACGCGGTACTTAATCGTTTTGTTCGGCAGAGTGCTCAGTATGACGCAGCTTTGAAAATTTTTAGCGGAATTTGCGATATAAGTCAGGAAAATATTATTTTTTAAAATAATCACAAATTAGAGTTTTCTTACGGGGAAGCAGATTTTTCAAACTTTCAATAACCGGATTTTTATCTAATTTTTCCAGTTCTTTTTTCAGGATGGCTTTTTCCAAAACGACTTTGTTGTATAACTCGGAACATACTGAACTTTTATCAATATGCTCTTTTAGTTTTTTTAATTGGAGTTCTTTTTCTTTAATTGATTTAATGAGTTCATTTCTCACGACTAAAAAACCTCTTGTACCTCACATACAAAGAATAGTACACAAAAACGTTTTTTAAATCAGCTTTTTAGTCGATTTGAAATTCAAAACCGAAAAATCCTGCAGCAGGAGCAGATTATTATCCGGTTCTACACAACCCTATATTGACTGCTGCCTGAAAGGCAATCCTTTATCCCGTTAATTGAAGCTTTCAAAATATAATCAATTGCTTCCTGTGTTTCGTACGCTATATGCGGCGTAATAATAACATTATGAAAATCAGCAAGTTTATGCAGAATTTCGACCTCCTGCCGGCAAGTCAAACCTGCCTCCGCTTTAAGGTTTTCTGACAATTCATCACACTTGAAAGAAATATCTTCGCACTCAAGTACATCAAGCGCAGCCCCTTTGAGCTTTCCGTTATTGAGGTTTTCGTAAAGTGCTCTTATATCTATTAACTCCCCGCGGGATGTATTTATAATCATTGCGCCTGATTGCATCAGTGAAAATTCTCTCTCCCCGAGTAAATGATAATTATCTCCGGTATAAGGTATATGCAGTGAAATCACATCGGAATTTTGCAATAAAGCATCAAATTCTACATATTGTATATTCCTTTTCTCCATAAGTTCCAGCTTTGGTTTGAGGTCGTAAGCCAGTATTTTCATACCGAATGCTGATGCGTAATTGCATAAATTTGCGCCTATCGCACCTGTTCCGATTACGCCGAGAGTCAGATACCCCAAATTCCGCCCTATAAAACTCCGTTCGCAAAAATTTTTACTCCTTATTGATAAATCAGCCGGTATAATATTCCGTGCAAGAGCAATCAAAAGACCAAAAGTGTACTGTGCAACCGTTGTAGACCCGTAGCTTTCAACATTCACAACCATTATATTCCGCTCTTCACAAGCTTTTTTGTCTATATGATCAACACCTGTTGAGCGTGTTGAGATTACTCGCAAATTTTTAAACCCGCTAATTACTTCCCTGTCAATAATTGACTCGATAAACACACTTATCACACAGGTATTATCCCTATCTTCGTCTGATAACCGTGCTAAAGTCTCACTGTTCAAACTCCATTCATAAAAACTTATTTCAAAATTATTAAGTTCATTCCAATGTTCTTCTATATACCTGCGTTCTGATTCTCTGTAATCAAACACCAACATTTTTACTGCCATACAATTTTCTCCTTTTATTTTTAAATTATCCGAAAAACTGCATTTTATTCTATTGCACAAAAGTTTAACCAACCGGAGTAAATTTTACTCTAAACTGCAATGAACAATGCGGTGGAATATATTATCCTGATAATATGAAGAAACGAAAGGAGCACCCCTGATGAAACACGATTTAATAATTAGAGAACCTGACCTGTATTTTGACAGTATTCACCAGGAATTAAATAATTTTCTGAGAGACACGCTGCTTATCAATTCATTTGCAAACCCGCTGAACCTGAAGAAAAAATCAACTTGGCGTCCTGCTGTAGAAATTAAGCAAAATGACGCAAACTATAAAATAAAAGTCCAGCTGCCAGGAGTATTAAAAGATAACATTGACATTGAACTGGACAACGATTTTATGACAATAACAGCGGAAATAGAAGAAGAAAAAGAAGAAAAACAACAAGGCGAAAAAAATGAACGCTTTCACACAAGCGAATTTCGCTACGGGAAATACCAGAGAACAATTTCTTTTGATACACCTGTTAAAACTGATGAAGCAAGTGCCAGATACCAAAACGGCGTTTTATCTATAACAGTACCGAAACAAAATCCGTCCAATAAAGCACCTCAAAAATTAACCATAACAGACTAGGAACCATCCGTCGCAGTTCTCCCGCGACTGTGCGGGCGTGCAAAACAAGGCGATGTGTTCCGTTACTTGACTGCTGACGGGGCAGCACGATTACCTGTCTTAAACTTGCAGTCAAAAGAAGGAGGCGTTGTAATGACGCCTCTTTTTACTGTCAATTACTTATACCTTGAATAACGCTTTGCATAATACTCCTTTGTTTATTGCAGATAAAATATTTACCTTATTATGTAGAATTTTTATAGCATAAGTGATGTAATAATATCACTTTTATTTATTTTTCGCACTAACTAATCACCCTGAAGATTTGGGGACAAATCTCCTGAACAAATTTCCAGAATTGACCAAACAGAAGCACCAGCCATAAACGTTTTATCCTTTAAAAGATTGATTACTTTTGAGCCTCAGTGCGGTATGCTTTGGCTATGGCTGAAGTTTCTATTATTGTTCCCGTTTACAACGTCGAGAAATATCTTTCTTTTTGTCTTGATTCTATTATTAATCAGACTTTTAAAGATATTGAAATTCTCTGCGTAAATGACGGCTCAACAGACAATTCGCCAACAATTCTTGAGCATTATGCAAATTTTGATAAACGTATCAAAATTATCAACAAACCAAACGGCGGGCTCTCTTCTGCGCGTAATGCGGGAATAGACGAGGCTTCCGGGAAATATATAGCCTTTGTGGATTCTGATGATTTTGTTTCACATTTTTTTCTTGAAAAAACACTCGGGTTGCTAAAAAAATACAATGCTGATTTTGTTTCGTTTATGTTTTCATCAGTTGTCGGGAATAATCTAAAGATGTACGGACACAATGTGACGTTTGATAAGCTATTAACAGAAAAAGCACTTACGGAAAAACAACTTCCCGGAGATTTTTATACAAAAATCCACCCGACTGCCTGGTGCAAACTATATTCAGCAGATTTAATCCGGAGAAATAACCTTAAATTTACTGAAGGCATTGTATTTGAAGATTTGCCGTTTGCTGCGGAGATTTTTTTCCTCGCTAAAAAAATGGTTTTTACGAACCTTGCACCGTACTATTACCGCGTAGATAGACAAGGTTCTATTATGGCGAAAAAAGATGAAAAAATGCTTGATTTTGTAAAAAGTATAAACGCCGTTGACGCCGTGTTTGAAAAATATCACAGATTTGAAAAATACAAAAATTCAATGCTTATATATAAGCTACAGCTTGCTGTCTATTGTTTTACGACTATTAATGAGGCTTACCGGGAAAAATTCTTCTATACGCTGAAAGATTATTTTTCAAAATTCGATTTCAGAGAATACAACCGAAAACAGCTTGAAAAAGATAAAAACTATAAAATAATATCGCTTATATTAAGCTGTAACTACGCTTCTTTTTGTAAGGCGGTGAAAAATTATGCTTAAATATCCGAAAATTTCAGTAATAATACCTGTCTACAACGCGGAAAAGTTTCTTTCCCGCTGTCTTGATTCAGTTATTAACCAAACCCACGAAAATCTTGAAATAATTTGTGTTAATGATGAATCAACCGACGGTTCACTTGAAATTTTGCAGGAATATGCAGCCAAAGACTCCCGCGTTATCATAGAAAATCAGAAAAATCAGGGGGCGCCGGTTGCCAGAAACCGAGGAATAGAAATCGCAACAGGCGAATATATACATTTTGTCGATGCGGATGACTGGCTTAATCTTACTCTCTACAGTGACTTTGCCTCTGTTTTACGCGGCGGCATGCTTGATATTTTTGTTTTTAATGCTCAACTTTATTTTGAACAAGCAGAAACTATAGAGCCTAAATATACCTTCTTAATTGATGTCTGGGATAACTGGCAGGACGTAAATCAGGTTCTGACATTTGATGACTGCAATAACCCGTTCTGCTCCGGGCTTGCGATTTGGAATAAAATTTACAGAACTGATTTTTTGAGAATTAAAAAGCTCAAATATCTGCCCTATCCGCCTTTTGAAGATTTTCTATTCTGCCTGCAGGCATTTATGCACGCTGAAACCATAAAAGTTACGCCTGAATCATATTACATCTACAATCAGACAAATGTTGGCTCTCTGACTAAAAATTACAACCGAAACATATTTAATATCTTCAATGTAATTGAAGATTTGCAGAAAACCATTGATGAACTTCATATGCGTAACGCTTTTAAATACGCGTTCTTCCAGTATAAATACGAACAATTAACAGCCTTGTTCGATAAAACTGCCTGGAAATATAAGAAAGACTACTATGACCGTATGAAATCACTTATCTTTGACGGCACATTGGAGACTTTAAATCCAGCTATCTGCGAAAAGTTAAAGAATTTTAATCTTCTGTCCGTAATAAAAAGCCGTGACTGGTTCGGGTATCAGATGTATTTGTGGCTGAATTTTAATCTTAAAATGAAAGATTTAAAATCTCATCTGTTTAAAGGATAAAATAAGTTTGGCAATCGTTTATTCTATATATATAAAATAATATTTTACGATTTGTTAAGAAAATGGCATGTAAAAATTATGCAAAAAGTCTAATATTACAAATTGTAACTGTATTATTAAGAAAAGTTAATCAGCCTGAAATCATGGCAGACTCATGGTTTTCAGGGATAATGAGAGGAGGCAGTTAGCAAATAAATAAAATAGTTGTCTGCTCATGACAGTTAGAGTAAAATTAAAATATGCTCAATTTCAGAGCAGTTTCTTGTAGGGGTGAGAAATTAGATGCAAGAAGAACAAATACGTAAAAATTTTTTGCAAATACAAGAAGATATTGCACCTTATAGATTGAATATCATTGCAGTGACAAAATATTTTGACGAAAGTGCTATGGAAGCTGCGTACCGTGCCGGACTTAGAGATTTCGGCGAATCGCGGGCGGTTGAAGCCATTGAAAAAATCCAAAGGCTCCCTGATGAAGTCAGAAAAAATTCAAAATTTCACTTTATCGGACATCTCCAGACAAATAAAGTCAAAAAGGTGGTTGGAACTTTTGATTTAATTCACTCGGTAGATTCATACAAGCTTGCGGAAGTTATTTCCGAGGAAGCTTTAAAGCACGGCAAAGTTCAGGATATACTTTTGCAGCTGAATAACGCCGGAGAAGTCCAAAAGTCCGGTTATTCCAAAGAAAATCTTTTTTCTGATTTTCCTAAGATAACGGCACTAAAAGGCGTGAAGGTTAAAGGATTGATGAACATGGCGCCTCTCGGTGCTGATGAGAAAACTCTTGAAAACCTCTTTACGGATGTTATAGCAGTGAGAGACGAACTTCAAAATAAATTTAACGGTGAAATGAAAGAAATTTCTATGGGGATGAGCCAGGATTATAAAATAGCAGCCCGCTGCGGCTCTACAATGCTAAGAATAGGTAGAAAATTATTTGAGTAAAGTTAATTAACGGAGGATAAATCGGTGGCAGTAGTAACAGACAAAATTAAATCAGTAGTTGATTTTTTAGTAAAAGGGTTTGAACCCAGAGAAACTATATTTGATGAAATGGCAGACGAAATGAATGAAGAATATCCTGTTCAGGATAATCTTGCTATTGATCCTGCTTATTCATACCAGTCAAAAATTGAAAAAACAAATGACTTAAAAGTTGTAAATCATCCGAATTACAGAGGTTATGAAGTTATGGTCATGGAACCTCGTTCGTTTGATGATGCTGCCCACATTGTTCAAAATCTTAAAGACAGAAAGACAGTAGTTCTTAACCTCCATCTGTTAGATAAAGAACAATCCCAAAGAACCATCGACTTTGTCTGCGGTGCAGCTCACGCACTCTGCGGCAAACCGCAAAAAGTCGGCGATTTGGTATTTGTATTTACTCCGAGCAATGTAACTTTGTCTGTTGAAGTTAATGCTAATCAAAATAAATTTAACGATTCATTGTGGAGAGGTCCTCTGCAATAGGTCTATCGGGACTAGATAAGAAGAGATAGTTGTATAAAAAAGGGAATGATTTTTCATTCCCTTTTCTTTTGTTTTGTAAAATATTGTAAAAATTAATTTCTGTATCTAACAAAAAAAATTTTTGTTGTAATTTAATAAAATAAATCAAATCAAATTACGAAAGGGGTATTAAATGAGGGTTCAAAGTGTTACATTAAACAATTACGGAGTTAAAAGTTTAAATAATAAGACTAAAAATAAGGTGCAGTCAAACCCGCAATTCAAGGGCTATGAGCTGGATTATAAAGCCGGATTTAATAATATCAGTCATACATATTGTACATTGTATAAAGACGGTAAATTACTGCTAAGCGGAGACGGCGGACTGTACAACCACGACTACAGGTCAGCAGTAAACAATGCCGTATATGAGCTTCATCCGGAAGGTTACGGCGTCAAAATAATACCCAGAAATATAAATAATAATACCGGAAAAATTTATATAGCATCACCTGATGAAGAAATTCCCGAAGAAATGCAGAAAAAGTATGATTTTATAGTGTATGATTCTATGCCACCTATGGTGACGCTGAAAGATTTAGATCACAAATTCCACGCAATATACGGCGATAGCGACAATTACAGCGAAAAAATAACAAGACTGATTAATTTCCACAACAGAATGTATCAAAATGATACTGAAGAAGAGTATAAATGGTGGACAAAGTACAATGAAGATAAATTTGCGTACAACAATTCCGTAAAATACCGGGACATGTACGCCTTAAAGATACAAAGAGGCGATAAAACACCGCGTACAGCGCATGATTACAATACGGCAGAATATTTTGTGAGCGAAAACGGACAAAAATTAGTAATATCAAGTGCACAAAACGATAAATATTCCGCAAAATCTACTTTAACCAGAGAAAAATTGAATTTTTTATACAAGCTTGAAGACTTAATGAACAGGGCAAATCCTATTCTGGACAAGAGAGATATTGCAGCGCGCAAGCTGGCTGCCATAAACGCGTGTATAGAAGGTGCAGAGTGTGGTATGGCAGCTGCTGACTTCAAAATCAAAAGTAAATTCCTTTTAAAAACAGCCAAAGAAGAACAATTGAAGCTTATGGAAGAAACTCTGGATAATTTTGAAAAACAAAATTACATGTCAACTGACCCGCATTATCGACGCGATTACAGCTACGCGACATCAAAGCTTGAATCTTTAGTAAACAAAGATGAGATGTTAGAATTAAAAAAAGAAATAGAGAAGTACAAAGAGGAAATAAGGGGGTACAAAGCGGAAAAATCTTCTTGCGAACGCACTATCAATAAGAATGCCCCGTTACTGGCACAAGAAAAAGAAAAAGTTCAGGCTCTGATAGATGAGGCTGAACCTATTTATCAGGAGCTGAAAGCGTACTACGAAGCTAACAATCCTTTTTAAAATTAACATAATTAAAATAAACGTTATGGACTTATTATCAATTTGATATAAGTCCATAATTGTGCTATATCTAATTTATGAAAAAATTTGCAATTGCATACAACAAAAATATAGAGCACTCAACAGAGGCAATGACCGAGTTGAAGTTTGTCCTTGAGCAGAACAACATTCAGCCGGAACTGCTTGATATAGATAACTTAAAAGAGGGATATCATTTTGTGTTTGTCATAGGGGGCGACGGCACAATCCTGAAATCAGCACGCTTTTATGCCAAGTATTCAACCCCCATATTCGGCATAAACCTTGGCAGACTCGGATTTTTGTCACAATGTGCAAGAAGTGATATAAAAGCCTCAGTAGAAAAAATTTTGAAAAAGAAATACCGGATTGAAGAGCGGATTATGCTCCAGAGCGGAGACAAGCTGGCATTGAATGATTTTGTTGTAAAAGGCTCGTCAACCGGCAGAACTTCCAAATTTTCACTGAAAATTAATGATAAACTTGTCTGTGATTATCTGGCGGACGGAATTATTATTACAACCCCGACAGGCTCTACAGCTTACGGTTTGTCTGCCGGCGGGCCGGTTATAGCGCCGGCATTGAACGCTTTTGTTATCGTTCCAATATGCCCGCACACTCTGACAGCACGCCCGATTGTTATCCCTGATAATGAAAAGATTACAATATCAGCTGGAAATCCTGACTTACACTATGTCGCATCAACTGACGGACAGGAATTTTATGAGTTCAAATCGGAAATTGATATAAGAAAATCCGACTACACTGCAAAATTGGCACTTTTAGACGGGGTTGAATTTTATTCGGTATTGAAAGATAAATTGCACTGGGGCACTTCTCCAGCGAATATTTAATCAAAATGGTTAAGAATTATGTATTTGATTTTAATCCCGTAAACATTGCGTTTTGGCTTAATTTTTGTTCATAATTATACACAAATTATTGTACTTTTTTTCTATTTAAAATAGTATGATATTATATTATTAGTGTATTCATTGTTAAAATGAGTAATAAAGTAACTGAAGTCAAGTAATAATCAATATAAAGAGGTAAACATAGTGGAAAATTACGTATCAGATATCTTCGCTAGAAAAGAAGAACCATCAAATAACCAGACCCAAAGGACTCCGATTAACCCTACCAAAATAAAAGTAATAGGTGTTGGCGGCGGCGGCGGAAACGCAGTAAACCGAATGATTAAAGCAGGTCTTTCAGGCGTAGAATTCTGGTTAATGAACACAGATTTACAGGTTTTGGAATACGGACAAACAAAAAATAAAATCCAATTAGGTGCAAAATCAACAGCAGGGCTCGGTGCAGGCGGAGATCCATCAGTAGGTGAAAGAGCAGCAGAAGAAGCTCAGCAAGAAATAACCGAAGCAATAGACGGCGCAGATATGGTATTTATTACAGCCGGAATGGGCGGCGGTACAGGTACAGGCGCAGCTCCGGTTGTTGCAAAAATTGCTAAAGAATTAGGAATTTTGACAATTGCAGTTGTTACAAAACCGTTCTCCTGGGAAGGAAGAAAAAGACAAAATCAAGCTTGCCAGGGGTTAGAAAAATTAAGAGAAGCCGTTGATGCTGTAATCGTTATCCCTAACGACAAACTTCTTCAGGTTGTTGACAGACAGGTTACATTATCAGAATCATTCTCAATTGTTGATGAAGTTCTTCTCCGCGGTGTTCAAGGTATTTCAGACATCATCACGGTACCAGGGCTTATCAACGTTGACTTTGCCGATGTTAAATGTGTTATGCAGTCATCAGGCTCCGCACTTATGGGTATCGGCCGCGGACAAGGTGAAGGCAGAGCTGTCAAAGCTGCTGAAATCGCTATTAACTCTAAATTACTTGAATCTTCAATTAACGGTGCATCCGGCGTAATCGTTAACATTACAGGCGGCCCTGATATGACATTGCACGAAATCTCAGACGCTGCAAATATTATCCACGATGCAGTTCTTGATGATGCAACAGTTATTATCGGTACAGCCGTAAATGAAAATATTCAGGGTGAAATTCAAGTCACTGTTATTGCAACCGGTTTTGAACTGAAAAACAATCAGGAACCTGAACAAAAAACAGAAGTGAAACAGTTGAGTGCATCAGATTTCTTTGCAAATTCATTCAATCAGCCAAAGAGACCGTCAATGCCCGAAATGTCACCTAGTTTTTCAAATATAGAAATCCCTGATTTCTTGAAAAAGTAAAAAACAGTAAGTATGAAAAAGATTAAAACACCGTCTAAAATAACAGACGGTGTTTTTTAATTGAGAAAAAAATCCACATATTTTAATATTTCAAATAAGATTCGTTTTCTTTGGCAAATTCTATCTTTTGTGAACTTGCGATTTCTTTGAATTCTTTTCTGGAAATTGTTTTGAACTGATAAATTTTATTGAATTGGTCAACCCCTTCGCCCCAGCCGTCATTGAATGAACGTTTTTTAAGCTGCCATACGGATTTTATTATTGTTTTGTCATTACAGCCGACAATCATTGTGGCATCAACCCTGTCGTTTTTAAATGTTATACTTCTTGAAGGTGCATTTAGAAATATCACACCGTCACATTCACGGTCAGTTCCTTTTTGGAATAGTTTGACATCAGCGTGAATCATATCCCGTCTGTTGTATGCCCCGTAGTAAACATCACCGTCTTCGGAAGTTATTTCTGTTGTAATATACTGGTTACAGCCGCTTGTGCTGACACATATAGCCAGCAGACCGGCAAGCATTAAAAATTTTTTCATAATTCCTCTACTTTTGCATGAAGCTCGTACATTTCTTTTAAATCGTATGAAATATTAGTTAACACAATTTCTGTAATATCAATATCCTTTGGAACAAGAATTCTGACATTGTAAGTTTTATTTGGTTCAAATCTGATAGGCAGAGAGTTTTTGGCAAATAAATCCTGAGATATTGAAACATTTGCTCTTACTGCTTTGTCAGTTGGCAGGTACATTCCGGCAAACACTGCTGCGGCAACAGGTGACCCGATAAAAAGCGTTACACCCGTTATAACTCCTGAAATTACAGCTCCGGGAAGCGCTATTCCATAATATCTGCCCATATCTCTTTTTCTGGAATTTCTGTACTGATGACGTCTGGTATCTGAGGTTACATCATCCGCGTAGTCAGTGATAAAATTAACCTCTGTATCAGATGAGACCAAGACAGGCTTTGCATTTTTGTTAGTAATTTTCAGGTCATAAACATTGTAATGTTTTCTGACTGTTTTATGCTTGTATTCCTGCTGGTCGGTCGGAGTCATAACAGCTGAAACATTTGGAATTTCTTTAGCGAAAACCATACTATTCAAGCATAATACGCTCAACAATAACCCGCATAAAAATCTTTTCATTCACACCACCTATTTTTTACATATTATACCTGTAACGTTAAATTTAGTCAATTTATACTTTAGTATAGAATGCCACACATACAAAAATCCCGTCTCTGATGAGGCGGGATTTTCAAGATTATTCTCGACAACAGGATAATTAGTCTTTAGCGTGTCCTGCTGTACCGAGAACGTCAACCATTTTGTGTTTAACCATTTCTTTAACAGCAGTTCTGCCCGGTCCCATATATTCTCTCGGGTCGAATTTTTCAGGGTGTTCAATAAAGAACTCTCTAATTGTAGAAGTCATAGCAAGTCTCAAGTCAGTATCGATATTAATTTTAGCTACACCGTGTTTAGAAGCGTAGTTGAGCATATCTTCCGGAACACCTTGAGCGTCAGGCAGGTTGCCGCCAAACTTGTTGCATTTTTCTACAAATTCTTTCGGAACTGATGAAGAGCCGTGAAGAACAAGCGGATAATCATAGCCAACAGCTTCGTTAACTGCTTTTTTAATTGCTGCAAGTCTTTCAAAGTCTAATTTAGCTTCACCTTTAAATTTGTAAGCACCGTGAGAAGTACCGATAGCTACAGCAAGAGAATCGCAGCCTGTTTCTTTAACGAATCTTGCAGCTTCTTCAGGGTCAGTGTAAGTTGAATCTTTTGCGTGAACTTTAACATCATCTTCAACACCTGCAAGTTTACCGAGTTCAGCTTCAACTGAAACACCGCGAGGATGAGCATAATCAACAACCTGTTTGGTCAATTTGATGTTTTCTTCAAGCGGGAATCTTGATCCGTCAATCATAACTGAAGAAAAACCGCCGTCGATACAAGCTTTGCAAATTTCAAAATCTGCACCGTGATCTAAGTGTAATGCGATAGGTACAGTAGTTGTAGCCAGAGCAGCTTCAACCAGTTTAATTAAGTAAGTTTGGTTAGCATATTTTCTTGCACCGGCAGAAACCTGCAAAATGATAGGTGATTGAGTTTCTTCAGCAGCTTCTGCAATACCTTGCAAAATTTCCATGTTGTTTACGTTGTAAGCACCGATAGCATAACCGCCAGCGAGAGCTTTTTTGAACATTTCTCCTGTTCCAACTAATTTTCTTTCACTCATGTGAGTTCTCCTTCTTCTTGTAAACATTTTACACACATGTAAAATATAACAAACAAAGATTTAATTCAAGCAACCGCGGCAGGGACTAATATAGCAAATTTCACAGATACTATTAAAAATCCGTTATTCTTAGGGCTTTAGGCGTAAGAATCTTTATTATTCAGATACTTCGCTAACGCTCAGTATGACGAGTTTTTGAAAAATTTTAGCAGAATTTGCGATATAAATTCCCCGCGGCAAAACCTATGATTTTAGGAAATATCAGCATTACAAAAAACACCTGCAAAAAATTTAAAATCAGTCTATATGCGTATAGGTATTGTACTCTTTATTTAACAATCCTAATTTTTCGCCAAGTTTTTGATATAAACCCGCAAAAAAATCTTTTACCGGATTAGTTTTTTTTAAACTACCACGCTGGCTCATCAACTCTATTTGTTTATCAAGTGACAAACTTGTTAATTCTTCTTTGGATAATTTGGTTGATTTTGAAATTCTTTGTAAAGTTTGTTCGCTTAGTTTATATTTTACTTTAGAAAAATTACCAACAGGTTCGCATTTCATAATTTACCTCTATTTATACCGCTTAATAGTTTTTATATTAATTTACAGCAAATTTGGAGTGAATTCAAGCAATATATCTTGGGACTTATATAGCAAATAAATCTCGTCATCCTGAGGCTTTAGGCGTAAGAATCTATTTTATTCAGATACTTCGCTAACGCTCAGTATGACGTAACTTTGAATTTTTTTAGCGGAAGTTGCTATATAAAGTAATATATCTTTGTAATGATTAATTAGTCAGCAATTTTAAACCTGTAATTCCGCACAGAATTAAACCGATACAGGCTAAACGCATTGCTGTCGCAGGCTCTTTAAACAAAATTATCCCCAGGATAACTGTTCCTAAGGTGCCGATACCCGTCCATATTGCATAAGCAGTTCCAAGCGGAAGGCTTTTTAGTGCAAGTGCAAGAAAATAAAAGCTTGCTATCATACATAATACTGTTATTACAGACGGGATAAGCTGCGTGAATCCGTGCGAAAATTTCAATCCGATAGCCCAGCTGATTTCAAATAAGCCTGCTATTAGTAAAATAATCCACTCCATTTTTTGCTCCTTTCATAGTACAAAAATAGCCCTGAGATATTAAAAATATCTCCCGGGCTTTTATCCTTCCGTGTGCCCCGTTAGTATTCTACCGGGGTGTTTCCTCTCGGACCTGACCAGGTGTACCTGCGGAACCCTAGGAAACAATTTTATTATTTAATTTTGATAACATTCTATCATATAAACCTGAATTTTCAATAAAAAACAGAATAGTTAGCCAATCACTATGGAATAATTTGCTAAATGTCCTTTTACCTTCTCATTTCATAAAAGAATACATTAAACTTTTCTTGTTTAATCAAACAGTCAAAAACTCTATCGCTTTTTGTTCGGGAGCACCCTCCAAAAGCTTTTCTAAAAATTTTCTAACCGGGTTTGCTGAATTTATATCACTGGATTTTACAACAGAACCTATTTTTTCTACTTTATCCATTGGAATATCTTGTGTATATAAAAATTCGATTAGCTTTTTCTGTTGTTTGAATAATTTAGAAAATTGCGCCGGTATCCCTCTAAATAATTCATGTGCCATGGATGGTGAAACCTCATTTAAAACAGCAAATAGGATTTCATCCTCAGATTTTCCTGCCGCTAGCATCTTATTTACCATCGGTTCAAATTTTTGAAATTTATCCGAGAATGCCATTTCTAAAAATTTTTCTCTTGGCTGTAAGGTTCTGCACAATAATTTATTGTGATTTAAACCTTTAGTATCTATTTTTAAGATAACAATATCATTTAATTCTTCAAGCAATGATTTAATTTTTTGACCGCCGTTTGTATTTAAAAATCTAGAAATGAAATTTTGCAAATCAAAACAGTACACAGACGGAGTATTTATACAAACTCCTTTGTGTGCATACAGATAACCGTCAGAAAGCATTGACTCGTAATTTTTTTGGCTTGTAACGTGATACAGAAAACGTGGGATTTTATGCTTTCCAAATGGGGCTTGTGCAGCTTGAAGAGCATCCTGTATACCGATAAAATTAGGATTTTTCAACGGCTTTGTCTCTAATATACTGCGTTTAGCACATAATTCTACATACTTAGCTCCACGCTGAGCCAGATTTAAAAATACCTTCATAAGTTTTGCCTTTCTTGTATTAATAAAAAAAACAAATCAAAAAAATTGCTAAACTATAAGTTATTATTAAGAAATACTAAAAATCATTAGCTTAAATTTACTGTAGAAACTCCAACCTACAAACTTTCCGGTCTCCGCCCGTTCACGGCGAACTCTGTTAAGTGCTTACGCTACTTGGAATTTTCGTATTACTGTCCACAAAGCTAATAAAAAAGAGCCCTTTAGGACTCTTTTTTATTAGCGGACGACGAGACTCGAACTCGCGACGTCAACCTTGGGAAGGTTGCATTCTACCACTGAATTACATCCGCATTATTTTCTATCTTATTTTATACCAAAAATAAAATAAATACAAAATTTATAATTAGGCACTTATCTAGCAAATTGCACTATGCCGGTTCTTTCTCTTTTAATATACCGATTATGGTATCCAAATCATCTAATATTGGCTGAGCTTTTTCGTATATTTCTTCTTTAAATTCAGAGTCATAATTGTGCGCTCTTACCTGCATATCAATTTTTGCCTGCAATGCCTCTTTAACACGCTCCGGCATATTCAGGGCAGTCGGGTTATCACTCGACAAGTTTTCGTAATATTTATCCAAAAAGTCAGGGCTTATACGCTCTTTCCAGTTGGTATCGTTTGTCGTACCAGGCACATTATATACAGCACTCTCATCTGTTATTCCAAGCAAATCATCGTGGGAAATTTGGAATTTCGGTGCAGTCAAAAGTTCCGAAAATTTTGCAAATGTCCACTCTCTATCGTTATTCAGATAAAGATTTTTTCGTTCTTCTCTAATCTTTGCAATGTTAGCTCTGGAATCATCCATATTCAAATATCCGGCAAGGTAATCTACATTCCAAGGGCTTGACTCTCTTGTATATTCGCCTTTGGTACCGTTTTTCAAGTCGCCGATACGTTTCAGGTAATTCATTGTTGCGCCCTGATCATGGGTGCTGATAACAAACCAGTTGTTATGAGCGCCTTCGTTGATGGCATCTTCCGCTCTCTCCCAGTCTATATTCGTTATTCTTGGCAGCTGAAGTTTTGAATATACCTGTTTGAATCTATCCGGATATGTGCAGACATCTTCCCAGACTGCATCTTCCTTATGTATACCTTTGCTCTCAAACAACGGCAAGACGAGATGTTCCAGGAGTTTCGGATAATCCCAGTATTTGTCGTATTCCTCATAAGGATTTGCAGGATTTTTTAATTCTGAAATGTATTTTTCGATATTTTTATTTTTGTTATGCGGCGGATAGGTGAAGAAATCTTCGTCTTTTGCGCTTTTCTTCATAATATATGGTTCAATCAGCCCCATAACGTGGTCTACTCTGATACCTTCATTAAATTCAAGCGCTGCCTCAATTTTTTCTTTCAAAAATTCACCGCCTATATTTAATTCATATCTGCCGTTTTTGAAAATCTTTTTCGGGTCTAGAACTTTTATGCCCCAGCGTTGAGACGGTTTGTCATTTTCTCTGGCCCCCATTTCCCAGTCGTCAAGAAATGCGTCTTCATATCTCCAGGCATCCATTTTTGAACAGCCTACCAGCAGGTCATTTATGTATTTAACCCCGAGTTTTTCTCTCCATTCCTTATTTTCTTTTATCTGTTTTGTGACTAAAAATTGTTCGAATTTGTACTGTTCAATATTATTCTTATTATATTTGTACAAATCCTTGTATCTGATAACCGCGTCAACATTTCCGCTGTCAATTCTGCTGCACAGATGATGATCCAAATCTGACCATTGCTCATAATCGTCTGTGCCGTATTCATTTGACAAAACTTTAAAAATACCTTCATCTGTTAATCTGTCATCATTTTTCTTGAGGAATACTCTATATTCTCTATCAAGTGCCAGAGCTTGCGGCTGGCATTTTGAAAGATTTTTGCGGAAGTTTTTGTAGACTTCTTTTAATGCGATATCATAAGTTTCATCCGCTGCTTCAAAATCAGTCATTTCATAATTTTTATCTGTAATTTCAAGCGGTTTTGTAACTTTGTTATAAGTTTCTTTTGATAACAAGTTGCCATACTTGTCGCCGGTCAAATCCTTTAAATCAATGAATAATCTGTTTTTAGCAAATGCGGAAGATTTGTAGGGAGAATTTACACCTTTTTCCAGTTCTCCGCAAGGTCCCAATTGGTTTGAATTAAATCCGTAAAGCGCCAAAAATTGCAGCCATTCTTTTGCGCCGTTACCATAGGGTGAACCTATATTTGTATTTCTGTCATAAGCCGGAAAGCATGATCCATGTGTAATAACGGCTCTTTCCTTTGTACCCATAAAATCATAGGCTCTGTTCATCGTATCCCTTACAAACGGCTCTTCAGCACGAGTCGGACGTCGTCCAAAAACGACGGATTGTCCCAAATTACTGTTCCTAATTCCACTAACTTGCATACTATTCTTAAACCCCTAACAAATTTTTTTTGCTATTTACTATTAAATCTTTTTCAAATGTTTTTCTGTTCTTTATATTTTTATATTGATGCTAAAATCTCCAACTGACAATTACATCCTATTTCCTCCCTCGCTAATACAACTATATCTCTAACATAATTTGATAACAAAGTGAATAATAAATGTCTGTACTCCATCGGAACTACTAATTTTACACTATCTTCAAGACCTAACTGTTCTGCTTTTTTGTTAATTTTGTCGGCAATTTTTTCTGCAAATTCGCCGTTTATTCTGACAACGTCGTCCGTTTCATCAAAACTTTCTACCAATGATTCGATAGTTTTGTCTGACAAATCAAATACAGACATAACTCCTTCTTCGTTGATATAATTATTACAAATTTGTCTGGATAATGTCAAGCGGATTTTTTTCAACAAATCAATTTTGGAACTGTCTTCCGCATAATCGTTAATCTGTTCAAAAATATATGAGATGTCCTTAACAGAGACGTGCTCTTTGATTAGGCTGGTTAAGATAAATCTTAAATCAGACAAATTTATAAAATCAGGGATAATATTTTCTACTAAAAATTCATTTTTTTTGCTTACAATTTCTACATATTTCTCAACATCATTGTAATCCAAAAGTTCATCAACATGTTTCACCGCAATATATTCAAGAGCGCGTGCGATAAATTCGGCACCGTTTATACCTTTTTCCCAAAAATCTTTTGTGCGTTCTTTTTCTATCCAGATGATATTCTTGCCCGTGATTGCATCAACATCTTTTATTGTATTTTTCATTTTTTTGTCAAGATGAATATCCTCGGTAAAAAACATTACATAATTCGGATAAACCGCCGCGTTGTAAACATCCGTGCCGCGGACTTTTATGCTAAACTCAAACGGGTTGAGATTTTCATCATCCTGAAAAACAATTTTCGGAATTACATATCCAAGCTCATCCGCGAGTTTCAGACGTGATTTTACGGTTTCTGCAACCAAATCTTCCTCTGTCTCATTTGCATCCTGATCAACATAATTCAAAAGCTCTTCGCTCAGGTGAATAGAAAGTTTATCAACTTTTAACCTTGAATACATAACATCAGGCGAAATTGCTTTTGCAAGTTTTATTTTCAACTCATCCAATTCTTTCAGCCCTGCGGAGATTTTATCATTAAGTTTTTTTCTGCCTACAGATGCCGGCGCCTCAATTTCGAGTTCTTTTTTGATTTTAGCGATACTGTCTTTTTGTGTACGGATTTTTGATTGGATATCAATACAATTTTCATAAGGATTAAGCTCCGGTGAAAGCATTTTTTCCATCTGGCTTTTGAATGTCGAAATATTAATCACATCGGCATTTCTTTCAGTATCATCCGATTTTGCCTCGCACATAAAAATGCAGTTGAATTTGAAACCGTCATCAGCCTCAACTTCGTTCATGCTATAAAGTTCCCAGCCGTTCATGGACATTTCATTCAGCAAATTCTGAAGCTCCTGCGGGTTTTCGCTGGAACATGTTCTTATAACATACTGCATTTTTTTGTTAAACATAAAAAGACAACTCCTTATTTTTTGTCGTTTTCGATTAGAATTTTCAAAGCCTCAATTGCTGTTTTTATAGCTTTATCCGTATCGTGAAACACAGGATTTTTAAGTCCGGCTTTTTCTCTTTCCTGATTAGCAACAGTCAGAAAGACCGAGCCGACTTTTACACGGCGGAAACTTCCGACAACAAACAGCGCCGCTGATTCCATTTCTGACGCAAGGCACCCGAGACGCTTCCAGGCTTCCCATTTGCAGGTAAGCTCGTAACTCACGGGCATTCTGTCAGGATTGTGCTGACCGTAGAAAGAATCCTTGCACTGAACAATACCTACATGATAATCAGTATCGGATTTTTTAGCAGCTTCAACAAGCGCGTTCACAATATCAAGATTTGCAACGGCCGGGAATTCAATCGGAGCATATTCTTTTGTTGTGCCTTCCATCCGGACGGCACCGGTTGCAACGACCAAATCACCGCCTTTTACATCAATATCAATACCGCCGCATGTACCGACCCTGATGAATGTTTCAGCACCGATATTCACAAGTTCTTCCAATGCAATAGATGCTGATGCACCGCCGATACCGGTTGAAGTTACGCTGACTTTTTCACCGTTCAGATAACCTGTATACGTTGTGTACTCGCGGTTGTCCGCAACAAGTTTTGCATCATCAAAGTACTCTGCAATTTTTTTACAGCGTTTGGGATCGCCCGGCAAAATTACATATTTGCCGACATCCCCTTCTTTTAACCCGATGTGATACTGTTCGCCGTCAAGAGAATATTTCATGTCCGCTCCTTAAAAATTTCCGCTTTTAAGTTTTTGGATTACCAAATCAGTGATATCAACACCGCCGACAAAGATTACTCTGAAATCCACAACAGCGTCAAGTTTTTGTTCCACAAGAACCTGCTTGGTTGCTGCTTGAATTTTGTTGTAAACCTGCTCTTCTTTTTGTGCTCTCAAAGTCATGAGCGCCTGTTCTTTTGTTTTGAATTCTCTTGCAGTTTGTTCTTCAAAATTTTGTTTCTTTAATGGTGTATCAAGTGCTTTATATTGTTTTTCTTTATCAACCATGTACTGCTGCAATTCAAGAGCTTTAGCATCAACTTCTTTAATAGCAGCCTGTGCAAAAGAATAGTTATCCTGAACTTTTGCGTAATTGATGTAACCTACACCGGCTGCGTCAGCAGTTGAGGCGAGTGCAAAAAACAGACCCGCAGTAAGTACTGTTGCCGCTAAACCTAATTTTTTCATATTTTTCCTCCTATATGTTATTAATATAATATATCACCTACACCAAATGTAAAGTAACCGTTTTCATTACCGTTTTCACCCGGATTTGTAAGCGGAATACCGTAGTCGATAGAGAGCGGTCCCATACCCGGAACATAGAGTTTCAAACCTACACCGACAGATACAGCTTCCATAGGTCTGTCGTAAATTGTATCTGTAACCGTCGGTCCGAATACCTTACCGGCATCAGCCCAGACTGTAAATCTCAGGTTATGCAGGAATTTAATCCTTGTTCTATCCAAAAACGGTATCGGTGTCGCAAATTCGGCTGACCCCATAATGAACGCGTTACCTGTACCGACGCCACTCATTTTAAAACCTCTGATGGTATATGGACCGCCTAATCTGTATGCCATTACTTCAGGCATATCGTCGCCGTGAATTTTGCCGCCGCCCTTGACGGTGAATGACAGAGATGACTTCTTCGCAATCGGAATGTATTGTTTAATCATACCGGAAAGCTTGCCGTGAGTTTTGTCAAATCCGTCGAGACCAAACTCTTCATCAAACCTCAAGCTTGCCATTGTTCCGCGTCTGGTGACAGCCGCAGAATCCCTTGTATCATATATTAACGCAGGACTCAATGACAGGAACAGGCCGCCTTCCAATTGTTTTGCACGTTCTGATATCGGCACGTTGTATTTGTTATACATGCCCAAAATTTTTCCAAAATCACCTTCACTTACGTCAATATTTTCAACACCGAGAGAGAAGGTTGAAGTCAGGTGGCGGTTTTTCTTAAACCTGTGAGCAATTGTAGCCTCGCCGCCAATTCTGCGTTCTATTGCGAGCGGAACCTGATAGCTGCCGAAGTCTCTGTAGAAAATTTTTGCCATAAGTGATGTATCTGCGTTCAAGAAATACGGTTCAAAGAAACTCAATTCAGCCTGTAAATTCATACGTCTTTTGATAGCAGAGTCACTGAGGATAACACCGGTACCGGCTAATGCGTTCAAAGACAATCTCTGGTTACGTCCGCGGAAGTTGTTGTCAGCAATCCCGGCTGATCCGAATACACCTGTCACGGAATCCAGACCGCCGCCGACAGATATACTTGCTGTCCGCTGCTCATCAACGCTGATTGTGATGTCATATACATCAGGGTTGTCAGCTTCCGGCTCAATTTCGCGCGTTACGTTTTTGAATGCCTGGGTTGCATATAATCTTGAGAGATCCTCTTTCAAAAGATTTTCATTATAAACCATGCCGGGCTCTATAAGGACGTTACGTTCGATGACAAAATCTTTAGTCTTTTCGTTGCCCGCAATAAGGATTTTGCCGACAGTACCTTCTTTGATGTTTATATTAATAGTTCCGTCAGGGTCATCCGTGATTGAATCAACTCTTGCCAGAATATAACCTTTTGAGCTGTAGCAGTCCTGAATATTTGCAATAGCTTCGTTGATTTTGGAAATATTCTGCGGTTTACCTTTCATCGGGGTGAGAAATTCAAGGATTTCTTCAGTAGAGACAACTGTATTTCCTTCGATAGTAAAATCTGTAACCGGCGCGTTTTCTTCTACAATAATTTTCAGGGTAATTGTTCCGTCAGCATTTTTGACAGGAATAGCCTTCATCCTTTCCGAAAAATAACCCATCTGGTAAATTGCTTTCAAATCAGTTTGCAAAGCCTCACGATTGTATACTCCGCCTTTTTGAAGACTCATTTGGGATAAAATTGTTTCCGGAGTTACAACATTCGCACCGTGAATTTCTATATCTTTAATATATTTTTCACTTTGTGAAGGGGCTGTGCTTTCTTCCTGGGTGTTGTCTTTCACGTCATAATCCAGACTCTTATCGCCCCACAAGTTATCTTCAACCGCAAGGGAAGTCATCGGACACATTAATAGTAATGCCAGTGTTAATATTAATTTATTTATATTTTTTGAATTCAAAAATCTCTTCCCTTAATCTCAAGAAGTACTATTCTAAAAATATTATATTATAAATCTAAAAAAAGTAAAAACTTTAAAAGAAAATTCATATATAATTATTACATATTGTTACTCAAATTTAGAACTTTTTTATAAATTTCGTTTTTATTTGCGCCGAAAAGTTCTGACATAATTACCGAAATATCTTTTGCAGAGAAGTTTTTAGACATCAACTGCTTAATTTTTTCATCAATATCCCCGCACTGGCAGGAATTTTCTTCACGGTAAATCATTGCAACAATTTCACCTTTTATTTCATTTTCTTCAAAATATTCTGCAACAGAATTTACATTATTTATAACAATTTCTTCAAAAACTTTTGTCAACTCGCGTCCCACAGCAACTTTTGCTTCCGGTCTTATGTTTTTTAGAATACTTAAAGTTTTCAAAAGTCTGTTCGGAGATTCATAGAAAACTATGTCCGCATATTTATATTTTGTAAAAATTTCCTCTATCGCTGTTTGAGTTTTGGGCAAAAAACCTAAAAAAGTAAAAGTTTCATCCTCCCGCGGTATTTGCGAAAGAAAAGTCACAACGGCATTCGCTCCCGGAAGTGCCGTGACGCTGATATTATTTTTGCGAAGTTCCTCGACAAGCACAGCTCCCGGATCACAAATCAACGGGGTGCCGGCATCTGATACCAGCGCCATTTTCTTTCCGCTCTTTATTATGTCAAGAAAATAATTCAGACGTTCTTTTTCGTTGTATTTGTGATAAGAAATGCACTTTGTTTTTATACAAAAGTGATTAAGAAGTTTTTGGGTTACGCGGGAATCCTCACACGCAATAATATCTACGGAGTTTAAAACCTCTACGGCTCTTTTGGTAATATCACCGAGGTTCCCGATGGGGGTCGGCACTATATAAAAATCAAATTCTTTCATAAAGAAATTTTAACATAACATTAAGAAAAAGGCATGCGTTTTAACGCACGCCTTAGGGCTATATAAATCAATCCTCAATAAAATCTTTAAAATGCAAGAACTCTTCTTTTTCGCGTAATTTTTTCAAAGCCAAATCTTCCAGCTGCCTTATCCGCTCTTTTGAATAACCCATAATTTTACCGAGCTGTTCAAGAGTTTTCGGGCGGGTATCATTTATACCAAAACGGTTTGAAATTATCTGTTTTTCACGTTCGCTCAAAGAATCCAGAAGCTTGTAAATACTATTTTTCATATCTTTATTCTTCACTTGGACATCCGGTGAAAAATGGCTTTTGTCCTGAATATAATCACCTATGTTCAAATCCTCGGTGACAGGTGTTTCAAGACTTATCGGCTCTTTTATTATCGCTCTTTTTATAAGCGCGACTTTTTTGACCGGCAGCCCTAAGCGGTTGGCAATTTCTTCTTCATTCGGCTCGCGTCCGAGCTCAAAGGAAAGTGTTGTAACTACACGTTTATACTTTCTTATTTTATCCGCCATGTGAACAGGAATACGTATCGTCCTCGCGTTGTTTGATATTGCGCGGATTATGGTTTGTTTTATCCACCAGGTTGCGTAAGTGGAAAATTTGAAATTCTTTGTATAATCAAACTTTTCGGCAGCTTTGATAAGTCCGAGCGACCCCTCTTGAACCAAATCCATAAACAAGACCCCTTGTCCGATATATTTTTTTGCAATGCTCACAACAAGTCTGAGATTTGCCTGTATAAGCTTTCGTTTTGCGATTTCGGCAACATTTTTTTCACCTTCTTTGATATCCCGTCCGAGAGCTTTTTCTTCCCTTCCTGATAAAAGCCTGATTTTTCCGATATCTTTAAGATACATTTGCAAAATATCATCGTCATTAGCAATAGAATTAAAAATCTTCGGTTGATTTTCCCCGTCGAAATCAACGTTTTGAATATCCTCACTATAATCGTCATCAACATCTCCCGCAGCGGCAGCAGGTTTAAAATCCTTATACAACGTACTATCAAGAATCCCTTCCTCATATTTAATACATTCCGACATAACTTCCCTCTCCGTTTTAAAACATTTTCCGAGCCTTTTGGCTAAGTTCAGCTACTCTTTTTGTATGTAGACGAAAGAGGAGTTTTTTTGTTGCATAAAGAAAAATTTTTCTACTTTTGACCCAGGATATTTTTCATTTCATTAATCGAAAAATCTAATGCGCCGCGGCTGGTTTCAAATATTTTTTTGCAATCAGAGCAGCAGAGCGTGTAGTAATCATCATCCGTGAGGAGTTTACGCATCTGTTGTTCAAGTTCTTCCGTGTTATTTGCAACAGAGCCGGCATTTGTGAGGAGTATGTATTTATAAATATCTTTAAAATTAAATTTAGTAGGACCAGTAATGACAGGCTTGTTAAAGATTAAAGCTTCCAGCGGGTTGTGGCCGCCGGTGTTGTTAAAGCTTCCGCCGATAAATGCAAAATGGCAAATTGTATAAATTTTTCCGAGTTCGCCCATTGTATCAAGGATTATAATATCATTGTCAATAAAATTGTCGTTATTAGAGCGAAGCCCGAAAGAAAATCCAAAATCGTTTACAATTTTTTCAACATCTTTTATCCTGTCGTTATGTCTGGGTGCGATTAACAATTTTATATCCGGAAATTCTTTTTTCAGCTTTTTAAAGACGGTCAGGATAATTTCTTCTTCTCCTGGGTGTGTGCTTCCGGCTATTATTATTCTGTTATTGTTGTTTTCAATATTGATGTCAAAATGCTGCGGCTCAATATCAAATTTCAAATTTCCCATAACTTTTGTTGTTTCGGGATTTGCACCGAGCGCTATGAGCTTATCCATATCCGCCTTGCTCTGGGTTAAATTGGCGGTATATTTTTGGAGAATAGGTTTGATAAAAAATTTTAAGAGCTTGTAGCTTCTGAACGTGCTGTCAGAAATTCTTGCATTCACGGAACAAACAGGTATATGACGTCTGTAAGCTTCATTAGTAAACACAGGCCACAATTCTGTTTCTGCGATGACAACAAGCGATGGATGAATTTTGTCAAAAAACTTTTTCACACAAAACGGGATATCAAAAGGGTAATATGTTATAAATTTACAAACACTGCCGAGCTTTTTATGCGCAAGTTCCTGTCCTGTTCTCGTACCGGTTGTGAGGACAATATCATAATCCGGAAATTCTTTTGCGGCACGTTTTACCAGATTTTCAACCGCGTTCACCTCACCAACGGATATTGCGTGGAAATGTATAACTTTTGAGGATAATTCCGGCGCTGTGAAAAATCCCAGTTTTTCTCTATAAGCATACCCGAGTTTGGAGTTAAATCTGCTCGCTGCGTACCAAAAAGGCAGTATCGCAAAAAAGAAAATCGTGACTATAATATTGTAAATTGTAAACATTATAAATACCTCGCTGCGCTAATTTTAACATAAATCATGTTTTGTGTATAATTATAACCAAGATTAGGGAGGAAACCAGCCGGTGAATAGAATATTTGCTTTTATACTATCCGTATTATTTGTACTTAACCCGATTTTAGCCATGCCGCAAGTTTTTGCAGCTGAGACCAAACAGGATGCGCCGGAAACTTTGCAATCCCAATCGGCTCAGGCTGATAATACAACCGCTGAAAATGCTGACTTATCAGCAGTGCCTGAACAAATTGAAAATGAATTAAAAGAACATATCGCCAACGTCTACGGCAGAGAACAAACCGATGAAATATATTCCAATATCCTGAGAATAATAGAAGATACTAAAAAGCAGCGCCCGCAAAAACTTGTTCAGGAAGACTATAACAGAACATCAGACTGGTACAAAGATGAAATTGTCTACATGTTTTATGCAGACCAGTTCGGGGTGAATGACAACAACCAGCCGTCAACCTTCAAAAATGCAGTAAAAATGCTGGATTATCTTAAACTGCTTGGTGTAACAACTATTTATATACTGCCGTTTGCGGATTCTCCGATGAATGACTCTGGATTTGATGTCCGCGACCCGCGTAACGTCCGCGCTGATTTAGGCGGCATGAAAGAATTTAAGGAATTTCTCGACGCAGCCCACCAGTATGGTTTTAAGGTAAAGGCTGATTTGGTATTGAACCACCTTTCTGACCAGCACAAGTGGTTTCAGGATGCACTGAAAGGTGATGTCAGCAAGCTTGATAATTTTGTAGTAAAAGACAAAATGCCTGAATACACAACATACAAAGATGAAAAACTCGGATTTGTAGCTGAATACAAAGAAGATGACGGCACTATTTCTAAAAGAAGAATTATTTTCCCTGAAATTACAGATTCACATTACAGAAAAGTGACAATAAACGGACGGGATTATTACTTATACCACACATTTTATCCGTTCCAGCTGGATATTAACTGGGAAAATCCCGATGTAATGTATTATGCGCTCGGAACTGTTGCATACTGGGCAAACCTCGGGATAGATATTTTCAGACTTGACGCAATTCCTTATCTCATAAAAGAAAACGGCACAAACGCGGAAAATCTACCGAAAACCCATGAAGTTATCAAAATTATCAGCTTATTTATACAAGCAACAGCGCCGCGCTCGGTTATTCAGGCAGAAGCATGCCAGACGCCTAAAAACATTCTCCCGTACTTTGGCTCAGAAAGAAAAGTTAACCTGAATATCAGCGGAAAAGAAAAAGAAATTGTAAGGACTGATGAATTTCAAATTGCATACCATTTTCCTTACATGCCGGCAATTTGGGCATCACTTGTGTCTGCTGACAACAGATATTTTTGGAAAGCGCACAAACAAACCCCGAAAATTCCTGACTCGGCAACGTGGGCAATATTTCTCCGCGTCCACGATGAACTTACACTGGAAATGGTGAACGCTAAAACCAGAGAACTTATCTATGATGATCTGGAGCCTAAAGGGGCTGAATTCAGAAAAGGCTTTGGAGTCAGCGGCAGAATGGCAAACTTTCTTGATAACGATACTGACAGAATAGGGATGGCTTTTTCAATCCTGCTGTCGCTTCCTGGTATTCCGATAATTTACTACGGCGATGAAATCGGCAGCCAGAACAACTACACCTACGCACAGCGCTTTGCAAAACTCCGTGAACTCAAACAGCGAGCCAAAAACAAAGGGAAAAATAAAGTTGAAATGCTAAGCTACTTTGACAGCCGTGACATTAACAGAGGCGCAATCAAAAGAAGAACCTTCTACAACGCAACCCGCGCAGAGAATTCATTTGAAGGTAAAGTTTTCAAAAAAGTTAAACAATTGATTGAAGTCAGAAAGAAATATCCGGTAATTGCCCGCGGAGACTTTACCCAGATAAAAACAAACGCGCCGGAAATTTTTGCCTATATGAGAACTCTTGGCGACGAACAGATTATTGTTATAAATAACCTGTCAGACAACCGCACGGTTGCAGAACTGAATATCCCGAATATTCCGTGGTGGAAAAAGGACGATGACGTTTATCTTTTAGACCTTCTGAATAACAGAAAAAGACGGGTTAATTATTCCAAACCTACAAAGAACCTGATTATGAGACTTAAACCTTACGATTCCGTATGGTTCAAGGTGGAAAAACTTTCCGCAGAAGACGCTCCAACTGAAAAAACAGCACCGGAAAAATCTAATTAGTCTGTCCTGCTCTGTAGCCGCACCACGCCATAATTACAGGCAGCAAATTTTCGACCGGAATTTTATGAAGCCAGGAGCTTGTCTGCTTTGCTGCACTTTCCGCAGCATCGTCAACCGCTGAGACCGCTTTCTTGGATTTTAAAATAGCAAATACACCGACGGCGTCATCAATATTTGCAATAGCATCTTTAAATCCTAATTTTCTGTCCGGCACTTTGTTATGCGGGTCAGTAACTTTGTTTGTTATATTAGACGCAAACTGCATTCCTAAAAGCAGCCCCAGAACCGTAACAGCAGTTTTTACTATAGGAGTGTTATATCTCTGGCTGTTAGAAGCCAGAACAAGTCCGCCCGTAACCAACCCTGCAGGCAGCGCTGCGTTTAAAAATTGAAAAAGCCCTTCTGTTCTTTTCTCTTTTTTATCCTCTTTGGTTGCGCCGACACTGCCTGCAATTACACCGCCCGCAATAGACGTTGCAGCAAGCCCTACAATCTCTTTAAGTCCGTATTCAACATTCCAAAATCGAACCTTTTGTTTTTTTGCCATAACCCCGACTGCCGCTGCCGCCCCGAGTGCAGAGCCCGCAAGCGCCTTTGTTTTGGTAAACGAATCTGATTTTACCTTGTTGTGATAACGGAAAGTTCGTTTGGCTTTCTCATCACCACTATGACAAAACGGTAAAAAGACATTCGGAATATTTGGACTAAGATTATTTACTATAAGTGTCATACTAAGATTATAAACGAAACAAAAAAAAATTTGCTAGGGGTTGACAGGACAAATTTATCTGGTAGGATAATAAATGTGACAAGCGAGGGCGTTTAGCTCAGTTGGTAGAGCGTCTCCCTTACAAGGAGAGGGTCAAAAGTTCGAGTCTTTTAACGCCCACCATTTATAAAAAGAGACCAATTAAGGTCTCTTTTTTAATGTAAAATTTCAAATATAATGTGGGTTTGTAGGATAAACACTTTAAAGAGAATTTCTCTTAATGATTTAATGAGATTTTTTAAAGAAAAATTTTGCATAATTCTCTTTTTAGAAAAAGGTTGCCCTCTCTATTCCATTATTGCATAGGAACGACAAAAACTTTCAAATTTTAATTTTGCCGTTTTATCATTCATAATTTTATAAAACTGTGAATCATTAAATTTCAACATCTCTTGAATAAAATCTTTGCCAATTGGATTAGTTACTTTAGATTCTACACGCACTAAAAACTCTTTAAATTTTTCTACACATTTTAATTTAGTTAATTTATTTGTAATATCACTATTTGTTATAGCTAAAATTCCTATTGCGACTTGAATTTCATTGAAATTATCAATCATTGAACAGTAATATCCATTTGCATGCCAAGCACTACCATTTCCATTTGTTAAATATACATATAAGATTTTATTAACATAATCTCGCTCTATTGCTTTGGGCACCGTTGTCGAAGTTACAAGAAGTGCAATTTCTCTGGCAATTGAGGGTTCCGTATAAAAATTATTAAAACCTTCATGAGCATTTACTAGATCGTCTAGTAGGGGAGTTAATTTTGCTATTTTAAGATCTTCTGGAATATATTTCATCCCATTTACTTGACGTAAAAACCTTTCAGCTAAATTGCATTTATCACTTTCCCCATTAATAGAAAAATTCCCATATTTAATTCCAATCTTATTTTTAATATTTTCTGGAACCATTTCCCACAACGGAACAATTAAACTATTAATATTGTCTCGTACAATTTCACTAGAACGCAAATCCGTATAAATGCCAAAAAAGCCTTGACATAATGCTTCTATTTGACTTTGTTTGAAAGATGAAAACGATAATGCAATATGATAAATTCTTTCTCTATCTAAAGGAATATCTTGCCTTATATTGTTTAACAAAGTTTTTATCTCAATTGCAGTATGATCAATTGGTAAAGAAATTACATTTTTAACACAAGTTTCCAAAAATCCAATTAATTTTAAACCTGTTAATTCTTGCTCGTTTGGATGGGCAGCACTTGTCCAATTTCTCATATAGGATATATGTTTCAATTCTTGAAAGCCAACTTCATCAATTAAGTCAATTTCCTTAGCACCTTGTAATAAGTCTCTATCACTCAATTTTTTTAAATCGTCAACATCTTTAAAATCTTTTCTCTTTCCAGAATCACTTAGAGCAACATTATAAAAATAATCAATATCATATTGGGCAACTTTATTTCGTAATTCTTTAACTGTTTCATCCCATAAATAGTTTAAAGCTGCATCAAAAAGACCTGCAAAAACTGCGGCAATAAATTTAGATATATAAAAGGATTCCCCTATTTTATCTGCTGGGATAGCTTCTAAGACTGCATCAAAATTTGAAAATACCCTAAATCTTTCTTTAGTGGGTGCAAATATGCGTTCATTAGGCAAACCAACAGATTCGAGCATAGACTTTATTATTCCACAAGTTTCTTCGATATTAGTTATATCAATTACTGGTTGTTCGGATGTTCTAACTAAACTATTCATGTTGCTCCTTTTTTATTTACTCTACAAGTATAGTACATTGTTTTAATAAGCTAGTAGATATTAATAAAAAATTAATTATTGACTTTGAATTTGCAATATTTTAGTCAACATCTCCCTATACTGTTGTCTCAGTCCTTTTGGAGTAAGGAGTTCCACATTTGTACCCCATTTGAATATATTCCACAAAATCGATTTTGTACCTGAGGATCTAAAAGTTACAATAACTGCACCGTTTTTTTGCTGTTTTATTTGTTGTTTTGGATGAAATTTATATTTGATTACATCATCTGCAATTTCTTTTTTGAATTTTAATTTAACTTGAATGGGCTCATCATGAAAAATCCCAAAAGATGATTCAGACCATTTTTTCAGGTTAAATGAAGTATCCTGAGTAAAGTATTCCTCTGTAATTTTTATATCCGAAATTCTGTGAAGTAAGTATTGTTTGATTTTGCCGTTCTCTTTGGCTACAAGATAGTGTCTTTCACCATACAGAATGCCATAAGGTTCAACAATGATTGTTTTCTTCGGTTTAAGTCCTTTTTGTATACGGAATCCTGCAAGATTCTTTTCTTCCAGAGGATAATAATCTTTTGCCTGATAATCAAATTCAAGTTTTTTCATTGATTTAATTGCGTTTCTGATTGTTAAAAGTATCTTGGGATTTATATCAAAACCGGCACACTGTCTTACAGCAAAACCTTCTGATTCAAGTAAAACATCTGTATCTGTTTCTATGGAATGCAGGTTCGGATTATTGCACATTTTTATAGTATTGATAACTTTATCCAGCACAGGCAGTTTGTCTTGCATATTATTAATTTTGCATAATTCTTTAATGCTTGTTAAATCAGCTATATCATCTGCTGAAAAGTTTGAAAGATTTACGGGTTTGCCTTTAAAACCCCAGCGTTTTACTTTGCTGTTTGTTTGCAATTCCGTTACCTGCGGATAAAGAGAAAGAACGATATCTTTCATTCGCTGTGCGGTTCTTCTTGATACGGAGTAAGTCGCTTCAATCTCTTTCAGGCTTACACCGATTGTTCGGGATTGCATAGTCATAATAAGGTCGATTATATTCAAAATACGTTCAAATCTTAATTCGTTTTCCATAGTTATCCTTATAGTCTAAAATCTTTATGTACAAATTTGCCGCCGGCAATAAGTCCGCCCTCACATTCAAATTCCAGATTCTCAATCCATTTTCTGAATTTCGGGTTTTGACATATTTCATATAGCTCGGGATTAAGGTATTTTAAATTCCTTTCTGCTGAATAGGAATTCAGTCTCCGCCTTCTTGCAATGAAAAAAGATATCCTGTCTTTGATAATCTTTAAGAACTTCAATTTCATCATATTCACACTCCATTATAATTTCATTTTTTACATTAATAACACCGTACTTTTTGCAGTTCTCCTTTTGAACTACAAAATATTCATCTGCCGAGGTAAAAATATTAATTTTTTTATATATAAAATCAATAATTTTTTTACCTGAAGAATCAATTATGCCTGTTCTGTCTCCTGTTCTTGCAATATAAAACCTTTTACCCGATATCCCGTCATATTGTATTAATGAATCAAATACAGGCTCTGTTAGCGTTCTTCCCTGCAAATCCATTAAGCCTTTTTTGTTTTTGATTTCATAAATATAATTAAAATCAATGTAGCTTATTTTATCATATTTGCACTCAACGACTATGTGCCAATCATTATCTACAATTCCACAATTATTAAGTTTAATGATTTTATGATTGTTGTGCTGTTTTACTCTGATTGGTTCATCAAATTTAAAGTCTATAATCGTATTTCCAAGAATATCAATTATACCCCATTTACCGTTTAATCTCATTATGCAGTAATTATCATTATATAAAATCTGATCTGTTTTAAATTCGCTCAAATCATCATATATAAAATCACACAAAATTTTATTGTCTAATGAAACCAGACCTGTTTTACCATTAGAAACCGCAGCTACATAATCCGGAAATGCGGACATAATCAATTTGTCATATTTGAGAATTTTAGTGTTGTCCAATGTGTGCTCCTGTATTAATACTTATAATTTAAGTTTAATATATTAATGTGTCAAAAGCGGACACACATCAAGTGGCTTTTTATAATTTAAGACACAAAATTTAACTTCAAAAAAGCCAAAAATCTATGTATAAGAGAAATTACAGGATAAAATCAAAAAGATATTTTATATCAATATCAAGTGCATTTGCGATTTGTTCAAGGTTTTTAACCGTAATATTAGTTTTTCCTCTCTCCAAAAGCCCGACAAAAGAACGGTTTAGGTCAGCTTTTTCGGCTAAAGCTTCCTGTGAAAGCCCGCGATCTGTGCGTACAATTCTTACTTTATGACCTAGTTTTTTGATTGTGTTTTCATTTTTCATATCATACCTATTTTATTTGTGTAGAAATGTGTTTACCAGTTCTTGCTATATGCAAATGCGTATGTTAATAATCATTTTGTGGTATACTATTATCAAAAGTTGAATAAAAAGCATGTGCCGGATTTGACATGGTAATGGTGTATACTGGTGTGAACAGCAAGAAAGGAGAAAAAGATGTTTAGTGAATACAAAAAACACAAAACTACTGTTAAAGATTTGTATCAAAGACTCAAAGAGCTTCCTGATACCTGCGGAATTTATATTGTAGAAGCTCCTAAAGGTAGGAAAATTGAATTTTTGTCTTCAACAACTGCACCTGAAACATACAAGGGAAAAAATTTGCTTTACGATAGTAAAACTCTTCAGGAAAAATTTAACAAAGGCGATAAAGAAATTCTTTATATAGGGAAAACCACATGCCGGCAGGGACTCAGAAACCGCCTTGGCAGTTATATAAAATACGGATACGGGCATGAAGTTGCACACAGGGGCGGGCGTGCTCTATGGCAGATAAAAAACAGCAGGGATTTAACTGTTTATTATTATGAATGCGAAGATGCAAACGGACTTGAGCAAAAATTATTAAAAGAATACAAAAACAAATACAATGTATTACCTGTTGCAAACCATAGGATTTAAATTTATGTCAGAATATGAAGATATACTTGAAGAATTTAATAATGATAAAGAGAGGTCAGTAGTTGATCGCGCTATCGCACTCGCTAAAAATAATGAAGAAAAGGCAAATATAACTATTGCACAAAAAGGAATAGAAGATTATATTCAGCTAATAATAACAATTATTATTGTTATTGCCGGTGTAAACTGGCTTTTTGATATACCGCTTCTCTGGCACAGTTACGGGCACTTTGGATTTTTGACTCATTTTGGCACATGTTTTAAAGAATTGTATTTTGGTTGGGGGGACAACCATGATAAATTTATATTTTCTTTAGAAGGTTTGAGGGCTTATATGTATGCGGTTAGCTTTATATATGACAAACTGGGGTTTTGGAAATTTCACTGGTGTATGTTGACCCAGTTTTCGCCTGTTTGGGCCTTTACTCCTCTTTGCGTGTTTATTCAATACATACTTTATATTAAAGCAGAAAATCTGAATAAAGAAGCCAAAGCTCTTGCTAAATTTTTAGATAAGAAAGCCCGTAATGAAGCAAAAAATAACTCAGGAGAAAACACGGATGAATAAACATTTTGCTTTACTGATATGGATATTAATAGTTATTTTACAGCCTTATATGGCAAAGGCAGTAGTTACTGTTGTAAATGCCGTTGAAAATTCTCAAGTTAAATATGATATATCTGATGAAGCACAATATGCAGAATATGAAAGAGAATTAGAAAAAGCGGCGGAAACACCGGAAATAAAAGAAGAAGATATCGAAAAAAAATCAGAAGAATTAATGCAGGAAAGATTGCTTGCTGCAAAAGAGATCTATAATCAGCAGCTAAAAGAACTTGAAGCAGAAAAAGCAAAATTACCGGCAGATTCTGTCTGGAATCAACTAAGAGCTAATATTGACAAACAAAAAGCTGATTTAGATAAACAATATCAGGAAGATATAAACAGGATTAAAAATTCCAGAGCAGAAATTTTGGAAGACGCCAAAAATGAAATATTATTTCAAATGGAAAATAATGGTATGGGTTATGAATAGTTAAAAATTATAATTTTATAAAAAAATACCAAAATCGACTCTAAAAGGGCCGATTTTTTGTGTTCCTTTTTACAAAACTTAACATAAAAAGTATAAATTTTATATTCATTAAATATAAGAAAAATATAAAAATGCTATACAAATATTAAGTAATGTAACAATTTTCAAAAAATGCCATTTTTTGAACACTCAAAACGAACATTTCCTGAAAATCGGGATAATAATATACAGCTTTTAAAAAAGTAGTGATTACAAAAAACAAAGAAAGGAACTAAACTATGGTTAAAAAAAGAAAAGCTGTATTAGAAAAAGAACAACAAAATCTGAAAATTGAGTATCTGGAAACAAAAGAACTCAAACGGTATGAAAGAAACGTTAAAATTCATACTAAAAAGCAGATTGAAAAACTCAAAGCTAGTATCCGGAGTTTTGGTATGGTTACCCCGCTTATAGTGGACAAGGAAAATACGATAATCGCTGGACATGGCAGATTTCAGGCACTTGAAGAACTCGGATACAAGGAAATCCCAGTAATACGACTGGAACATCTTTCCGAAACCGAAGTGAATCATATCGTCTTGCTGACAACAAAATTGCCGAGGATGCATTTTATGATTCGGAACTGTTAAAAGTAGAAATCGAAAATATTATGTTGAACGAAGATTTTGTAATTACAGATACAGGCTTTGATATATCAGAAATAGACGCAATTGTTCTTGATGATTACACTGTAAAGCAGAAGAAACAAGATAAAGCGGATGAAGTTAAAACTTTAGAAATTCAGAAATGTGTTAAATCCGGTGATATATGGAAACTCGGAACTCATCTTTTACTTTGCGGTGATGCAACAAATAAAAGTCATTACCAAAAATTAATGCAAAAAGATAAGGCAAGCCTTATTATCACAGATCCGCCTTATAATGTTCCTATTTCAGGTCATGTGTGTAAAACAAAACATGATGAGTTCGAGATGGCATCAGGTGAGATGACAAAAGCTGAGTTTGAGGATTTCAGCAAAAATTTCATGCAACATCTTGTTTCGTTTTCAAAAAACGGTTCACTGCATTACATTTTTATCGATTGGAGAGGTATAAACACTTTTCTTAATGCAGGTGCAACAGTTTATTCCGAACTTAAAAATATTTGTGTATGGAATAAGCTAAATGGTGGAATGGGCAGTATGTACAGAAGCCAGCACGAATTTATCTGTGTTTTTAAAAACGGAGATATGCCGCATGTGAATAATATAGAGCTGGGTAAAAACGGAAGATACCGGACAAATATCTGGGAACACGCAGGTATTAGTGCAACAAATCCAAAATCATTAAATCTGCTAAAAATGCATCCAACAGTAAAACCTGTCGGATTACTTCATGAAATTATCTTAGATGCTTCAAAAGCCACAGATATTGTGCTGGATCCTTTTGGCGGTTCCGGTTCAACTTTGCTTGCCTGCCAGAGGGCAAAACGAAAAGCCAGAATTATTGAGATATCTCCGCATTATTGTGACTTAATAATTCATCGTTTTGAAGAACTTACCGGCATAAAAGCAGAATTTGTTATAAATATTTCAGAACAGAAAGAGGTTTAAGATGAAAAAGAAAAATTATCAAAAGGAAATAATAAACGAACTTATAGATTTGTACAAAAACAGAATCAGGTTTATAAAATTAGCCAAAAAAATTGATAAACAGCAATATGGTGCTATTTCGACATTCTGTGATTTAGATTTTATTGAAAATGCTTACAAACAAGAGATACAGTTATTAAAAGAGGTAAAGAAATATGGAAAAAAAGCAAACTAAAAAGAGAAACAATTGGAAACAAGCATATAATAGATTGGTAAAAATGTCAGAAGAATGTTATTTACCATGTATATTATTCTTGATACAAGATATATTTCCAATGATGAACGAACAAATGTTTAACTACGTGTGCCGTAACTATTCTTTAAAGCCGGAAATAATTTTAGAATTTGCAAGTAAATTAGGGATAAAATTAAATTTTACAAAGGAAGGGAAGCCGGAATCTAAAACTGAAGACCCGCAACCCGAAGATATTGATCCTGACTATAAGGTAGGCTATAAACATCCGCCTAAACATACCCGGTTTCAAAAAGGCAACAAAGGTAATCCTAAAGGCAGAAAGTCTAAGAAAGGTAGACCTATTATGGAATTGCTCTTAGAAGAACTGGATAAGAAAATTCGTATTAATGAAGGTGGCGAAACTAAAGAAATCTATAAAAGGGAAGTAATAACTAAAGATTTGTCCAAATCTCTAATATTAGGAAAACCGATTCCAAGAAATAACCTAGATTTAATAAATCATTTAGATCGATATGCCGCAAGAAAAGAGGTTGTTGAAAAAATCTTTAATGATGATAATAATTGTTGATTCTATGTATCTTTTGAGTGAGTAATATTCTCAAAGGATTAACATTTATGCTTGCAAATTACGACAAATACACAAAAAAGGAGCTTACTGAACTTTATGAGAAAGAGTTCGGGAAAGCTCCTTTTTCATATCTAAGCAGAAGCTTTTTGACAAAATATCTTATTTATAAAGAACAAGCCGGCAAATACGGAGATTTGACCACATCAACGCAAAAACAGCTAAACAAACTTATTCAGGTATATCAATTAAATAAAAATATAATGGATAAAGATATTAAAAAGACAAAGAATTTCTATATACAGTCAGGCACAAAACTTGTACGGGAATTTAAAGGAGAACGCTATGAGGTAATTGCGTTGGATAAAGGTTTTGAATTTAACGGAAAAATATACAAAAGCCTTTCTGCAATAGCAAATGAAATCACAGGCTCAAGATGGAACGGTAAAATATTTTTCGGAGTAAAAAAATGAAAAAATTCAGATGTGCAATCTATACCCGCAAATCAACAGAAGAAGGATTAGAACAGGATTTTAACTCTCTGGATGCCCAAAGAGAAGCCTGCGAGGCTTATATAAAATCCCAGCAGCACGAAGGCTGGATTTTGATAGAAAAACAATACAACGATGGTGGATTTTCCGGCGGAAATTTAGACAGACCGGCATTAAAAGAACTGTTTAATGATATAAAAAATGACAGAATAGATATTGTAGTTGTCTATAAAGTTGACAGACTAACCCGTTCCCTGCTTGATTTTGCAAAAATTGTCGAACTTTTTGACGCACATAGTGCAAGTTTTGTTTCCGTAACACAAAATTTTAATACAACAACATCTATGGGCAGGCTGACGTTAAATATACTGCTTTCATTTGCCCAATTTGAAAGAGAAGTAACAGGAGAAAGGATTCGTGATAAAATTGCAGCATCAAAAAAAAAGGGAATGTGGATGGGGGGTCGTGTTCCGATAGGATACGAAAGAAAGGATAAAAAACTGATAATAGAAACAAGCGGTGCCACAAAAGTAAAAAAAATATTTGAAAAATATATTGAATTAAAGAGTGTTCCTAAACTGAAAGCTTATCTTGCCGGTGAAAATATCAGAACAAATACAGGCAAAAACTTTGATAAAGGGCAGTTGTACCATATTCTGCAAAACAAAACTTACACAGGGAAAATTGTGCATAAAAACAATGTTTATGAAGGAGAACATGCTGCGATTATTGAAGAAAATCTGTTTAATCTTGCCCAAGATTTACTACAGGCAAATAAAGTTGATGAAAGCCGAAAACATAATGCCTCAAACTCACTGCTTGCAGGTAAGATATATGATGATAAAAATAATCGGATGACACCTAGTCACAGTAAAACAAGAAATAAAAAATACAGGTATTATGTTAGCCAGCCGGTCTTAAAATTCGACAAAACAAAAGCCGGTTCTATATCAAAACTTCCTGCTGAAGAAACAGAAAAATTTGTAACAGATGAGATAAGAAGCTATTTTTTTGATACAAAACAGATCCAAAATTATATTGCAGAACTCTCTGTTTTAGAGCAAAACAGGATTTTAGAAGTAGTTAAATCCGGAAAATTTGATAATTATACTCTTGTACGTTCTGTTTTAGAAAAGCTAACTGTTTCAAGAGAATGGACAGAAATGATTTTATCCAAAAGCCGGATTAAAAAATTTCTTTATGATTTAAACGGAAATGTTCAGGATATGAGGGGCGATAAAGAACAAGCTGAAGATTATCTGATAATAAAACGGGAGATAAGAATAAAGACAGGCACTTCCAAAGGCTGCAATACTTTGATAATCCGAAATGATAAAGCCGAACTTCCTTATATAAACGAAGCACTTATAAAAGCTATAGTTAAAAGCTTTTACTGGCATAAACTGTTGTTGGAAGGCAAAGTTAAAAATACAAAGGATATTCAGAAACTTGAGAACCTGAAAGACAACAGTTATATAAAACAGGTTTTAAATTTGAGATTTCTCTCTCCCCGAATTATTGAAGCTATATTAAACGGTACACAACCACGTGAACTAACCGTAACAAAACTGTTTAATATAAAGACTTTAAACTGGAAAGAACAGGAACAATTAATAATGCTTTAACTGGATAATCCGGAAACCCCTATTTATATATACCCGCCATTTTTTATGAATTTCAATAAATACATAAATTATCATTTATCGGATAATTATTTTAATTGTCATTTATTATTGCAGTGAGCGGATTTTAGGGCAAAATCCACAAATTCCCATTAACTTCCCATTAGCGTGTTTAAAATTCCCATTTCTTACTTTTGGATATTTGGCTAAACTTCTTGCTATATCTGCATTTAAGATAATTCGTAGGCATTTGTATTTTAGCACTTTTTTTATTTTTTGCAAGAAAAAATATCAATAGAAATAAACATTTGATAATAGCCCCTGTTAATCATTTGTCAGAAAGTCTTTTTGTATCTTTTTTAAAAGCTGGTGGGAGAGGCTTAAAAAGTTTCTCATTCTCTTCTAAATATTCAGTTTCTTTTCTTTGAAATGTTCGTAGTGCTTCAATATTTAATTTTCCAACTAAAATATTATCTTCTCCGCCTTTAATGTTTAAAAAGGTCATTTCGCTTGCTTTTTTGGGGGCTATTACTTTGCTATCGCCAAATTGTGACGTGTTTACTTGTGTTACAAAACAGTGAATGTCTCTTGCTGTAGATTTTATAATATGATTGAAATAATCAATGTCTTTGTTCCATTCACAGGCAATAATCATATCAACATATGATTTAAATTCACTTCTATAAGTAGTATCAGCTAGTTCAAAACAATCATATGTGGCAAAATATAGCCCGTTCCAAGAAAATAAATTATTATTATAGGTTTGTTTCTTTTCTTTATCATTATATGGAATTTCTTTTCCGTACTTTTTTATTTCTTTAATTTCTGATGGTGAATACCATTCTTTTAATCTTAAATTAATAAAACTATTAGTATAGTTTCCGATATCAAATGGAAGTATAGTTGCAATTAAATTTAAGACAGCATTTTTAATAGTAATGTGTTTTAAGCCACACACTATTGCAACATTATGTTTCTTTGAAAAATCAGCCAATAAGCCAAGTGCTTGATGCGGAATACATAATTCAGGAAAAACAATCAGGTTACATTTTGTTTTATTATTTTGAATCGCTAAATTTAAAAATCTTATATATTCTTGTAGTTGTTCAAAAGATAGTATTGAGAAATTTTTAATATTTTTAGTAATAGAGTCATCTGTAACCTTTGTATTGTATAATCCTATTATAAATTCAGACAATTTAATTTGCCTATTGTCATTATTTGATGATAATTCAATATATTTTTTTTCAGAATTTTTTATTAATTCAGTTAAATATTTTTTTATATTTTCTCTTTTATCATTATGAAAGTCATCAGAGGATGCGTATTGTGTATAATTTAAAAGTATATAATCTTGTATAGATTGTTCAAATACATTATCTAATAATTTGTAATTAATATTATTAAAATTTTCGTGTTGCAATAATGTCTTATAATTTTCATAAAGCATTATTTCCTCAAATGAAAAATATTTTGGATTATACTTGATTTTTAAATTATCTTTATTTAAAAGCTCTTGGAATTCAAAAAGTTCATTGATATTATTTATATTTGTAAAATCTATATAGTTACTAGACTTTTGCAAAGAAACATAATTCAAAATTGGCATGTAACAATATTTATGCTTAATCATTGTAGCATCTAATAATTGCTTTATTTTTTTATCATAATTATTCTTATCTAAAAAATTCTTTAAATGTTCTTTATTATTTAACTTTTTAAACACTTCTTTCTTTTTATCAGAATTATTTTCTTTGTATATGAACTTAGGATTTAATGTTAAAGCGAGATATATTGATTCTCTTAAATGATTAAATAAATTTATTTTTATTTTATTCAAAACACTTGCATTTTCATAATAGATTCTTTCTATGTTATCAACAATTGTAGATATAAGGTTACAAAATGCATTTTCATTATTATTAAGAATAAAGTATGTTAAAACTTTATCCCAAAATGAAAAGAGTTCTAAGCCCATTCTACCACTAAAGGCATAGAGAATCTCTTCTTGATTAAATTTATTAGTATTCTTCGCATATTTTGCCAGCATTAATTGTTTGGCAAGGTATGATGAAATTTTAAATCTATCTAATTGATACTTATCAATACTTCGGAGTTTATTAATTGTATCATTGTAGTCAATTGAATAAGTTTCCTGAACAAAGTCCTCTTGTATCCTATCCTCTTCTGGTAAAAATCGAAATTCGCTACTATGTTTTCTTATCGTATCTTTAAATTTTTTTAACATAGCTTTTGTGGAATTTGCATCAAATACAAATAATTTTACTTTATTACCTTGTATTGTAAGTTTCTTATTATTAATTGTTATAAAATAATTATACTCATTCCCCGCACAATTTTTATCAATATTGATTCCGTCTGTTGCTATTTCTTCTGTTAAAACAGCATTTTGACAATCTCTTTTATTACAACCACAAAAGTACTGTTTTAATATTTTATGAATTGATAATTTTCTTCTATCTGTACAACAAGCTTTATCACAAATGCCATCTTCTTTTGATAGTTCCTCACAGTCACCCTTGTTTTTTAATACAATTAAAATATCATCTACATATCTTCCATAAAATGCAGGATTTACATACTGATTAACCTTCTCATCAAACGTTCTCAAATACCAATTTGCAATTATATTAGATGATAACATGCCGATAGGAATAGGTTTATTAGATGATAATTTATCTAATTCTTTTTTATTTTTATTGTCAGATTCAATTAATTTTTCTATTGATTTATAATATCTATCTCTTATTTCTCCTAGAATAATTGTTAAAAAAGAATATTTTTCATAGTCATCTTGAAGATTTTTATTTTCACATCTTATTTTTAGGTCATCATTAATTAATGAATATTCTAAATAAGCAGATGGATAATATCTTTTTATATCAAGAGAAACGATAATTACATCAGTTTTATGATTATTAAGTAAATCTTCCGCGACTTCAATGCATTCATCACGCCATTTTTGATATTGATATGCATAATTTTTAAATAATTTATTGCCTGATAGAAGTTTTTTTGAAACATTGTCAATCTGTAATTTATTTGCATAACAATAACTTTTATCCTTATTTGAATAATGGCAATATTGCGAATCTAACAAATACCCAAGTTTCATTATCCATAAGACATTTATAATATGTAACTCTATAGGTATATCTATGAAAAAATTAAAATTTTTCATAATATACTTATCTGCAATATATCTATTTGTAACAATAAGTGTATCTTTTTCTTCTATAATATTATTTTCAAAACTTTTAGGTTGAGTATAATAAGTAATCTTTCCATATTTATTTATACTAAAATTTTTATCTGTTGAATATGAATTTAAATCATTTTTTAGAGTTTCAAGTTTTTTAGAAAAATCTATATGCGTTTCAAATTCAGCAATTTTTCTACGCATATGACAATTTGTATTATCATAGTAAAAGTGAGCTTTTAATTTTCTATAAGCATCTTCTATATCAGATATTGTGAATAATAGTTGTTTGTTTTCTGTCATATTTCCCTTTTTTATATATTACTACAAAATTTGCTTATATAGTTCAACATTGAATAAAATTGTCATATAATGTTAGAAATTTTTGTTCTAAATTTTTTAAAATATCAATTTCTTCTTTCGTTAAAATTTCATTGTGTTCTAAATATAAAAAATCATCATAAAGTTTTAAGACCGAAATATATACATTATCACGTTTTTGATTAAATTTATTTTGTGATTGTGAATATATATTGAATTCATGATTGTTAAAAGATAAAGTTCTTCTATTACATTCTATAGATGTAATATACCAAAGCAAGCCACCACAAGAATAAAAGTTTGAAACTTTTATTCCATTCTTTAATATAAAGAACATTAATCTTTCAAGTGGACTAATTAAATGAAGTTGTTTTGATATTTCATCTAGTGCATTTATATCAAAATATTCAGTTCTAACAATATTAAAGACTGCCGGTGACATTTCTTCATAATTATCAAAAGCAGAAACAATATTTTTATAGAAGGATGTACCTTTAATTTTAGGAATTATATTATCTAAATTTAAATAATCCTCAAAATAGCATATATTAATAGGTTCGGTCATTGGATTAAAATTTATTTTGTAAGTAACATTAGGATCTGTCAAAACTAGGCTTAAGGGATCGATAATAATAAAAATTATTAGTAATAAACCAATAGTATATTTTTCCAATTCTATAAATAATTCAAATTCTTTTTCTTTATTAAAACCATAGGTATTTGCATATGGCTGTCTTGCACGATAAAATGTATCAAATCCCTGTTTATGAATAATTTTATTTGCTTTTTTGATAAGATCTTCATGTTTCTTAAAATATTCTGGAATTGCATTTTTAATTTCTTTATAATCAGCTGACATTTTTTCTAATTTTTCCCTTAATTTTTTATCTACAGGAAAATAATTTTTGGATTCCCATTCTTTTTTCATATAGGAATCTTTGGTTAGATACAACATACTATTTATTACTTCACTTGCTTCTCTTACAGAATAAAAAGCACAATCAAAAAGCCCATCTTTATATAGAAAAATGGCATTTTTTAATAATTTAATAGCTTCTTCTACAAAAGAATTACAAAACATTTCATTAACTTGCCCAGTAATTATAAATAGAGAATGCAAATACAATAACAATTTCTCACATTCAGGATAAGAAGTTGTTTTCCTATATTCCTGTGTCATATTATTAATAGTTTGTTTTTCAAAATCTTTAATGTCAGTCATTTATTCACATAATTTGTAAATTACTTACTTTAAGTATACCTCAAAATAATAGAGAATAATGCTATCTGGACTACCAGCACCAGTTACTTTTTTCTTTAGCACAAAGAAAAAAGTAACCAAAAAAGAAAGCAAGACGTTAGAGCTTTTATAAATTTTTCAAGTTTTCGCAATAGTTTTTTTTCTTTAGCACAAAGAAAAAGTAACCCCAAAAGAAAGCAAGACGATAGAGCTTTTATAGAATTTTCAGGTTTTCGTCGGAGAAGTTTTCTTTAGCACAAAGAAAAAGTAACCCCAAAAGAAAGCAAGACGTTAGAGCTTTTATAGAATTTTCAGGTTTTCGCCGGAGAAGTTTTCTTTAGCACAAAGAAAAAAGTAACCAAAAAAGAAAGCAAGATGTTAGAGCTTTGTGTGCCTTTTCAATTTTCGTATGAATTTATTTTCTATTTATTAATCCGACAATAAGTTAAATTCCCAATTCTATACCAAGCCTTCTTTTAACGCTTTTACTGCGGCTTGTGTTCTGTCATCTACAACAAGTTTCTGGATTATGTTGCACACGTGGGCTTTTGCTGTATGTTCTGATATTGTCAGTGCTTCTGCAATTTCAAAATTTGACTTTCCGTCTACTATTAATTTCAAAACTTCATATTCACGCTGGGTTAAATTAGCGTGCCGTTCTTTGAACATTGCGCGTGACATTTGCCGCTGGGGGATTACAGCGCTGTTTTTTTCGCGTAATATAGGTACGACTTGCGGGTCTAACCACATTGCTCCGTCTTTTACCGTTCTGATTATCATTTTTAAAATTTCTGTATTTATATCTTTCATTACATACGCACAAACTCCTGCTTGTAATGCAGCAAAAACTTCTTCTTCTCCAAGATGTGATGTCAATATTATTATTTTTGCCTTTGGATAACGTTCAATGATACGTTTTGTTGCTTCTATTCCGCTTATATCCGGCAGACCCAAATCCATCAGAACGACATCAGGATGCGTTATTATGTATTTTTCTACGGCTTCCTTGCCGCTTTGCGCTTCTGAGATTATTTCCAGTTCGTCCGGCTCGTCAAACAGCGACTTGAGTCCTACACGCATAAGTTTTTGATCTTCTACCAATAATATTTTTATAGAGTTGTTACTCATAATTTTGCCTTTCTGATATTTTATTCTTTCGGATACTATTACTTTATAATTTACTTATTCGGCTTTTATTCCCTGACAAAAATATTTTGGTGATTATATTTTATTCTTATCACTTTTAATTTTTATTTTAGTTAAATTTATAAAAAACTTAATGAAAATTTAATATACCGGTATGGAAAAATTTATCAATTTAGGTTAAAATAAAGGTAATAGAATAATAAAGTGTATCGCGCTTTTAAGGACAATAATTATGAAATATTCAAAATACTCAGTCGTAATAGCAGGCAGCGGAATAGCAGGGTTATATGCTGCATTAAAAATAGAGCAGCAGGTTAACCTGCCTGACGGAATTTTGCTGATAACAAAAGGCAAACTGGGAGAAAGTAATTCCAGATACGCACAAGGCGGTATGGTTGCAGTCTTGAAAGAAAACAAAGAAGATTCCGTTACCTCCCACGTAAGTGATACTATCCGCGCTGGCGCAGGGCTGAGTGATTTTAATACGGTTAAATTTATCTCAGAAAATTCTGATACAGTTGTCAGAGATTTGCTTGATTTGGGTGTGGAATTTGACCGCGATGAAAATAACAACCTTACATTCACAATGGAAGCAGCTCACAGCGCAAGAAGAATTCTGCACGCAGGCGGTGACGCTACCGGCAGAATGATGGAGATGGCACTTTCTAAAAAAGTCCGCGAAAATCGTAATATTGATATTTATGAAGATACAATGGCTGTTGAACTTTTGACAAACTCCTCATCTGAATGCAGAGGGTTGATTGTTTATAATGAACTTGCAGACGAATACGAAACAGTCTATTCATCAGCCGTAATCCTTGCAACCGGCGGGGTCGGACAGTTGTATAAATATACGACAAATCCCATAGGAGCAACAGGTGACGGTCTTGCTCTTGCTTACAATGCCGGTGCGGTTATGCAGGATATGGAATTTGTTCAGTTTCACCCGACGGCTCTCGCCTTTGATGACGACGAAAACAGATTTTTAATCTCAGAGGCTGTACGCGGAGAAGGTGCTAAACTCGTTGACGCTGACGGCATTGAGTTTATGCAAAAATATGATGAGCGCAAAGAGCTTGCGCCGCGTGATATTGTAACACGCGCTAATTATAATGAAATGCTTGAAAAAGGTCTGGATAATGTCTACCTGAACGCATCCTGCATTGATAAAGATAAACTGGCGAAAAGATTTCCTAATATTTCTAAAAAATGCCTTGAACACGGCATTGATATTTCACACGATTTTATTCCGGTTGCACCTGCCGCACACTATTTTATGGGCGGAATTAAAACTGATTTGCAAGCAAGAACTTCGATTAAAGGACTATATGCAATCGGTGAAGTCGCATCAACCGGGCTGCACGGCGGCAACAGACTCGCAAGCAACTCTATTCTTGAATGTGTTGTCTGTGCTTACGAAGTGGCTGACTACATAAAAACACTTACTTTAAAAACGCCTAAACAGATTAATGAAGAAATGAAATCTGTCATTGATGAATATTCACTGCCGCTTGATAATGACGAAATGAATATTCCGGAAATGAAAAAAGAGTTAAAAGAAATTATGTGGGAAAATGTCGGGATTTTGAGGAGCGAAAAATCCCTAATGACTGCCATTGAAAAACTCGGCGACCTGCGTATGAAATTTAAACGCAATATCAAATGTTTAAATAAGGATGAATATGAACTAAAAAACATGCTGACAACAGCAATGCTGATTGCAACATCCGCGCTGAAACGCCGCGAATCCAGAGGCGCTCATTACCGGCTGGATTACCTGCAAACTGATGAAATTTGCAGACACAATTGTTTTGACAGAACAGAGGGAGAATTTAGCTTTGTTAAGTAATTTTTATATTGAAGACCACGTAAAAGCCGCATTAAACGAAGATATCGGCTTTGGCGACATTACAACCGAAAACCTTGCGGAAGAAACAGATACACTGACCGGATTCCTTGATACCAGAAGCGACGGTATTTTATGCGGAAGTGAAGTGTTTAAAACAGTTTACAGAATTTTGTCGCCTGATATCAAGATAAAATTCTATTTTAAAGACGGAGATGTAATCAAAAAAGGTGATAAAATAGCAGAAATTTCCGGCCCAGCCAAATACCTTCTGATGGGCGAACGCGTTGCCCTCAATTATATTCAGAGAATGAGCGGTATTGCGACAGAAACCCGCAAATATCAGGATGCCATAGGCGATTATCCAGCGCATATTGTTGACACCAGAAAAACCACCCCGAATTTCCGTGCCTTTGAAAAATATTCCGTAAAAATCGGAGGCGGAGCGCTGCACAGATTTAATCTATCTGACTGCGCTATGATTAAAGATAACCATATCCGCCTTGCCGGTTCAATTACCAATGCCGTTAATAAGCTGCGGAAAAATATTTCTCACGCACACAAAATTGAAGTGGAATGCGACACGCTTGAACAAGTCAAAGAAGCTGTTCAGGTCAAGGCTGATATCATTATGCTTGATAACATGGATGTACCGGCAATGAAAAAAGCGTGCGAAATTATAAACCACCAGGCAATAGTAGAAGCAAGCGGCAATGTTACTCTTTCAACAGTGAAAGAAATCGCTTCAACCGGAGTTGATATAATCTCATCAAGCGCAATTGTTGCTAAAGCACCTACTCTTGATTTAGGGTTGGATATGTAATTTTTGTCTGTTTGATAATATCCGTACAATAAAAAATATAAATTTATTTAGGGCAAACGTGATGTTTGCCCTAATAAGTTTCGCAAAGAACTTGAAAATATGCTTGCGGATGTTCACAGTTAGGACATTTTTTCGGTGCTTCTTTCGATTTAGCGACATAACCGCATTCTCTGCACATCCAGTTTGTTTCAACTTCTTTTTTAAACACGGTACCGTTTTTTACATTTTCAAGTAATTTTTTATATCTGGCTTCGTGATGCTTTTCTGCTTCTCTAACGTGACGAAAAACTTCTGCAATATCTTCAAAACCTTCATCTTTTGCGTCTTGTTCACCTTTGGCGTACAAAATTTCCCACTCCTCACGCTCGCCGCTCACAGCGGTTTCAAGGTTTTCTTCTGTTGTGCCGTACGAGTATGGATAAGACGCGTTAACATTTGCTTTCACCTCGCTTAATTGTTCAAAAAAACGCCAGGCATGTTCTTTTTCGTTTTCTGCAGTTTCTTCAAATATTGCTGCAATTTGTTCGTACCCTTCATCTTTTGCTGCTTTTGAATAAAAATGGTAGCGGTTTCTGGCCTGTGATTCACCTGCGTAAGCGTTTATCAGATTTTGTTCTGTTTTTGTGCCGGCTAATTTGTTTTTTGTTGTCATAACTCCTCCTTATTTATGTTTTCAGTCTAAAAAAATGCTTGTCGACAGACAATAGCCGGGGCAGGCTACTTTTATTTCAAAAAGACAGCCCGTTATGGGGATTATAATTAAGGGCAAAAAAATAATAATATATTTAGGTAATAGTTAGGAATATTTTTTTATGAATTTACTCTCTTATACAAAAAAACTCTCCGAACAAATTAAATATTATGATATTCTGACCCGGAATAATTTTTTAAATCCAAATGTCTCTAACCCGTTTAGAAAAAACTTTCAGGAAACAGTTAATTTTACGGTAATCTGGGTCGAAAATGATGACAGTCCAGATTAGGAAATTCTTTCACCGGTAGCTTTGTCAAAAAGGTACAAATCTTCTTTGTTAAAAGCCAGTTCAAGTTTTCCGTCAGATAAAAACTCAGGCGGTACTTTTGCACTGCAACGGTTATTCCCGATATTGAAGTAAACAATTTTTTCGCTGCCTAATAATTCTGTCATTTCAATATCAACAGACATTTTAATTTCACCTTGAGGACAAACCATTTTTTCCGGTCTTATGCCGACAGTAAGTTCTCTCACATCAAAAAGATGTCCGTAACCGTTAATTTGTACCCCGCCAAATTCAAGGTTTGTGCCGTTAATTCGTGCGTCAATGAAATTCATCTGCGGTGAACCTATAAACCCGGCAACAAATGTGTTTTGGGGGTTGTTGTAAATTTCTTCAGGTTTGTCGACCTGTTGTATAACGCCGTTATTCAAAACAACAATCCTGTCCCCCATAGTGAGCGCTTCTGTCTGGTCATGGGTTACATAGATAAATGTCGTTTTGAGTTTTTGATGTAACTTTTTGATTTCTGCTCTCATCTGTACACGCAGTTTTGCATCAAGATTAGAAAGCGGCTCATCCATCAGAAATACTTTAGGATTTCTGACTATAGCGCGTCCGAGAGCAACTCTCTGACGCTGTCCTCCTGAAAGCTGTTTTGGTTTTCTGTCTAAATATTCCGTGAGGTCAAGTATTTCTGCGGCTTCCTGAACCTTTTGCTCAATAATTTTTTTATCTGTTTTTCGCATTTTTAAGCCAAAAGCAATATTTTCTCTGACAGTCATGTGTGGGTACAGTGCGTAACTCTGGAATACAAAGGCAATATCTCTGTCCTTGGGCGGAATATCATTGACTTTTTTATCGCCGATTAAGATTTCCCCGGCGGTTATTTTTTCAAGTCCTGCAATCATCCTCAAAATTGTTGACTTGCCGCAGCCGGATGCCCCTACCAAAACAATAAATTCTTTGTTTTTGATTTCCAAATTTACGTTGTCTATGATGACCTTCTTGTCATAAATTTTGGTCAAATTTTTTAATATAACATTGCTCATCGCAATCGTCTACTCCTCTTCAGAATAAAAATCTTCAAAATCATCATTCACTTGCGGTTCGTATTTGTCAATAGGTATGATGATGTTGAATGATGTACCTTTCATAACCTCGGATTCTGCCCAGATAACCCCGTTAAGCTTTTTCAAAAGTATATTAGACGTACCAAGCGCCAGTGTTCTGACAAAATTTTTGCGGTTAGTTTTATCAACCTGCACGTATGGCTCAAATAACCCGTCTAACTCCGCAGATTGAAGCCCCATGCCGCTGTCTTTCACCGTAATCATCACATAAGAGCTGTCGTAAGCTCCCATTGGCACGTCCAGCCCGCGGGATTTTACAGTATTGATATCAGGATTTATCACTCTGATATTGATAGAACCAATATCAGTCAATGTTATTGAAGTTTCTATAACATTACTCAAAATCATTTTCAGATAATTTTCTTCCGAATAGATAACCCGTTTTCTGAGTTCATCGCAGTCAAGGTTAATCATAATATTTTTGTTAATGAATGCAGCCTCGTGTGCTTTTATAACCGATTGAATAGACGCTATCAAGTCGAAAGTTTGGAAATCCGGCGGTATAAGCGAGGACTCAGCCTGCGAAAATTCAAGAAATTTGTCTACAAATACATTATATTCAGAAGCATTTTTATTAATAATTCTAATATATTTGGCTTGTTTTTCGGTTAATTGTCCTGCTGCGCCGTCCATAAGAGCTTGAGAAAAGCTTGCTACCGCTTGTAGAGGGGATTTGAAATCGTTGGACAATTTTGATATCATCAAATTTTTTTCTTTATTCAGTCGTCCGGTTTTTTCAGCCATTGTCAACACGTGAGTCATGGCTGTGACATCACGAACAGTGATAAAATATTCTGATTCATATTTTTTTACGTTAAGTTCTACAAAAAATTCTTTTGAATTAGGGGTAAAAGCTCCTGCAACAACCGATACCCGTCTTGCTGCGGATTTTTCAAGAACTTCCATTCCTCCGTCAATCAAGTCGTCAATGTAATAGTGTTTTAAAATGTTTTTTTCAGCTTCAAAAATGATTGTTGCCTTGTTATTTACCCACACGATTTTGCCGTCTGCTTCCGCAACAATTACGGCGTCGGGGAGGTATTTCAAGACTTCTTTTGAATTTATTGAACTAAAAACATTTATTAAATTCATTGCATTACTTTCTCAATTAGTATATAATAAATGATAGCATAAAAAATTGCGATATTTTTTTAAATATTAATTTTTGTAATTTTTTTTGTACATAGTAGCAAAAAATTAGAATTTCATGTTTTAAAGCATAAGATGATACAAATGCAAAAAACACAGGATGATATGAGGAGATATCATCCAGAAAGAAGGATGGACTATGAGAGAAATCAATAATACACCCGCAAATAGCATTAATCAGGTTCCGCAAATGAAAAAAGCCGAAACCCCGGCAGCTCCGCAAGAATCCGCTGCTGATAAACAGACAAAAGAAATTAAAGATCTTGCTAACAGCCCGGCTGAATCTCTCGGACGTTCTCAAGTTGCTCAAAGCGACAATTTGGAACAAGACTTAAAACTCTTTACGGAAAATGCAAACAACCCGGAAAAGCTTAAAAAAGTTAATGATGCAATAGAAAAATCACTTAAATTCTATGACATCACGGCTGAGATTGTCGGCGAAGAAAAAGCTCTTTCATTGATGAAAGCATACGCTGACGAGTTTGCAAAATAACAAACCCGATTATAATTTTTATATTGTTGTCACTGTTGTTTTTCAGTCGACAGATAGTCAACTAACCCCTTGAGACCCAATAAATAACTGTTTTTTCCAAAACCGGATATCTGCCCTATACATACCGGAGCGATTAAAGACTTCTTTCGGAAATCCTCTCTGCTGTGAATATTGGTCATGTGAATTTCTACTGTCGGAACCTCCGCAGCAGTGATTGCATCACGGATTGCAACACTTGTGTGAGTGTATGCTGCCGCATTCAGAACAATTCCGTCGTATACTCCGCGGGATTGCTGAATTTTTTCAACAATTTCTCCTTCTATGTTGCTCTGATAGGTATCAGCTTCTACATTAAGTTTTTTTGCGTATTCGCGAATTTCGTTTTCGAGTTCCTGTAAAGTCATGTGTCCGTATTTTTCAGGTTCCCGAAATCCTAGCATATTCATATTTACGCCGTTTATTACCAGTATTTTCATGCAGTTATCTCCATACACTTATTATAATATAAAATCAAGTAATTGTAAATTTTTATTAAATTTTCTTTTACACATGTAACAAATTTGCCATGCTTGCATTATCATGCATGTACAACTATCCCCAAATCTCCTCCCAAGATTATTGTTCAAAAGCTACAAACACAAATGTAGCTTTTTTTTTAGCCTGTTTCCAGATATTTTATTAATACTTTACAATAGCATGATTAATATTGACATTCACAAAAAAATTACTAAAATATAAGTGTACAGGATAATAGGTATCTTAAATGAGATTAATTGAGAAGCTAAAAGAGTACGAAAATCAATACATGTTTATTAAATGGGCAACAGGAAGGGAATACGGCAAACTGGTTTATGCCGGCGAGGACTTCATTGAATTTGACGTTGTTGATGTTGAAACAATGGAATTTTCTGAAACATTGCTCATCCAGAGTCCTTTGATATTGGAAGTTTCCATAGGCGGAGCTGATATTGCAAGGATAGTTGCGGAAATTTCATCACTGTTGACACCTGATAACAATTAGAATTTACCCTGAATTAAATATTAAAGCTTTTTCTTGCGCCTTCTTCGTGGTAGAAACCGCCGCCGCAGATTGTTTCGACAACTTTCAGAACAAATTCGCGCGGAGCATCAAGCTGGTTAAGGTAAAATTCACGGTTGGGCAGGTGGCGGATTTTCAGGATGCAGTTCTGGTTTTGTTCTGCCGGGATAAACAATGAAGCGATTTCGTTATCAAGGAGTCTGACCATTTCTTCATCGTGGTCGGCAACACCTTTCATAATTTCATTGTAGTTGCCTTTTATCGCCATAATTCTGCCGGAAAACAGGTGCTTGCCGTCTTCGCGGTAGAGCGCCTGCGGCTGAAAGTTACATCTTGTAGTAAAGCTCATTTTGTGCCACAGAATATTGATAATAGCAATAGAGCGTCCTGCATCCGTATCAACGTATATATTCTGGGTAGTAATTCCGCGTGAAGAGAATGATTGTTTCAGGGTTTCTGCGACCACTTGCAGGTTGTCAATCATTCTGAGAAAAATTTCGTTTGAATTGACGGTTGCGTGCTGGTAATCCAAAAACTGCTTATACATGTGCGTAGAAACAAGGTTTACGCGCTCTTGTATAAGTGAGGATTTTCTTGCTGATGTTTCTGAATTATCAAAGTTTTCGTAATTGTTTAACAAAATTTTTCACCTGTTTTGTTTGTCATGACTACTTAATAATAAACATGACAATATGTAAAGTTTGTATGTTAAGATTATAAACTTTTTTTTCTTAAAACGGAATACTTAATAATAATTATTTTACAAAATATATATTATAAAAAATAATTGAAAGCGCAGGTGTTAGGCTTTGCCAAGGTCAGGCGGTGTTTACTCCGGTAAATTTGTCATATTTTTTGTTTATGATAATATTGGTTTGAGGATTTAGTTCAGAAAGAGTCTTTATGGATATTGATAAGAAGAAGCTTATTTCTTACATAAAAAAACTAAACACTCCGAAAGTACTTGTTGTTGGCGATATGGCGCTTGATGAGATGATTTACGGGGATGCAGAAAGAATTTCCCGCGAGGCGCCTGTGCTTATTTTGCAGCATACTCATACCAAGCTCATCTTAGGGGGAGCATCAAATGCCGCACATAATATTTCAACCTTAAACAGTGGAAAAGTAACGGTTTGCGGTGTATGCGGGGACGATTATCAAGCGGGGTTGCTTTTTGAAGCTTTTGAACACGCAAATATTGATTGCAGCCGGCTTATCAAAGATAAAACCAGAAAAACGACTACAAAAACAAGAATTTCCGGCTCAATCACAACCTCTATAACCCAGCAGATTGTGAGAGTTGACAGACAGACAAATGCGCCGATTTCTGCTGAAACTGAAGAAAAATTAATCGGAAGAATAGAAAAACTTCTCCCTAATTTTGATGCTGTGGTATTGTCGGATTATCATATCGGAACACTTACTCCAAATGTTATAGAGGCTACTATCAGGCTGGCTGATAAATATAATAAGATTATTGTTGTTGATGCCCAGAAAAATCTTGAAAATTACAAAAACGTGACTTCAATGACTCCAAACCTGCCGGATACCCAAAAATCCGTCGGATTTGATATTGAGAATGAAGAAGATTTGAAAAAAGCCGGTGATGCCCTGCTTTCCAAAACAAATGCCAAAAGCATCCTTATAACCTGCGGTGCGGACGGCATGTTTGTGGCAAAACCCGGAAAACAATATACCAAAATACCTGTATTCAACAAATCGGAAGTTTTTGATGTTACAGGTGCCGGAGACACAGTGACGGCTGTGTACACGCTTGCATTAGCAGCGGGTGCGCCGCCTGAGTATGCTGCTGTCATCGGCAATATCGCAGCAAGTATTGTCGTCAGACAATTCGGCTGCGCGACAACTACTATTGATGAAATTTTATCTGCTTCCGAACGGATTTAGATAAAATTTCAGGACAGGAGAAAACTATGGAATTACTGAAAAAAATTAAACCGATTGAAATTATTGTCCTTGCCGGAATTATTCTGGCACTCGGCGTAGGGTTTGCTACGTTCAAAAACTACAGGCAAACCGCGTCTAAGCAGATTGAGGCAACTTCAAAAATTTCTTTTCAGGTATTTTTGAGGGGGATTTCTTACACAGGACAGCAGCTGCCTATCAAGAGTGGTGAAAAAACTTTCATCAGTATTAGAAATGTCCCTTATTCGGATTTGGATATTGTAGATGTAAAAATTGAGAAGAAGAAGGCTCTTTTGCCATCACTAAATGCCAAAAATCCGATTGTTGTTGATGATGTCACAATGGAAAACACTTACGATGTAATAGTGACACTTGTTGACACTGCAAAGATTACAAAAGACGGAGCTGTTGTCGGCGGCAACAAAATTAAAATAGGGCTGCCGATTACTCTGGAGGGGAAAGATTACAGATTTAACGGAACTGTTTCTGACTTGAAAACTATTCCGGGAATTGACGAAAAACAAGTTATCAATAACGAGCTAAACACAACAGACGATGTTCAATAGTATATTACAATTTACTCAGGAAAAATTAAAATTTCTATACGAAAACAGTTTGTTTTTGCAGCACATAGATACCTTAATCCTTTTACTGATATGTGCGGTATTTGTGACCTCAACATTTATGTCGTCGGATTCAATAGGATTTTTAGCTCTGATAACTTTGTTTTTGACTGTTTTGAAAATACTGGTAGTGCCTGGACAGCGATTGAGTGCAAACAGATTTGAAACCTGGCTTGTTGCTTATTTTATGATTGTAATAATAAGCCTTGCAGGATCAACGTTGTTTATGTACAGCCTGAAAGGATTTTTCAAAACATTAACCTATTTGGGATTTTATTTTTCTGTAGCACAGTATTTAAAATACAACAGGGAAAAAATCCCGTTTTTAATGAGCGTAATAGCTATCAGTGTCGGGATTGAAGGCATTGCGGCATTTATGCAGAATTTTGCAAGGCCGGAGGCAATATCCACTTGGCAGGATACCTCCTCGCTTAACCCGGAACAGATTATGACAAGAGTATACGGAACGTTAAAACCGTACAATCCGAACTTGCTCGGAGGGTATTTTGTTGCCGGATTGCCTGCAATTTTCGGGATGAGTGCGTATTGTCTCACGAAAAAAACATACAATTGGGCGCTAATCTGGCTTCTTCTTGCACTTGTGACTACAGGTGCGCTTGTTTCTACCGGCTGCAGGGGGTCTTATTTAGCGTTAATAGTGATGTTCGGCTTGATGTTTCTCATATCCGCAAAATTTTTGTGGAATACATACAAGAAAATATATCTGGCGATTGTCGGCGGTGTTGTTGCACTCTGTACGTTCGGGGTGTTTGCAAGCTCATCTCTGAGAGCCAGAGTGCTTTCTATATTCGCTATGCGGAGTGATTCGTCAAATTCTTTCCGCTTCAATGTTTATCAATCATCCCTGCAAATGTTGAAGGATAATTTTCTGCTGGGTATCGGCGTCGGTAATCAAAATTTCCGTGAAATTTACGGGTTGTATATGAAAACAGGTTTTGACGCATTGAGTACATATAATATTTATCTTGAAATTGCTGTTGAAAGCGGAATTTTTGCATTGATTGCCTTTGCAGGATTTTTAATTGACGCCTTGTATAGTGCTGTCAGAACAATTTTAAAGACAGAGAATATTAAAATTGCTATACTACTTTCAATTCCTCTTGTATCAATTGCGGGCATGATGACCCACGGGCTGGTTGATACAGTATTTTTCAGACCGCAAATACAGTTTATCTTCTGGACAATGATTGCTGTGATTACAGCTGCTAAACAGCCTGTAATATAAAGTTTATGTAAAGGCACTAAAAACCTGTGGTAAACTGGTATTATGGAAAGAAAAGGAGAGTTAAACATGATTCCAATTTTAGATTCAAAACGTCAATACGCAACCATTGGTGCGGAAGTAGAAAAAGCAGTATGTGAAGTTCTTCGCTCCGGGTCTTATATCCTCGGACCGAATACAAAAGCTTTTGAACAGGAAATGGCAGATTTTATCGGCTGCAAATATACTGTAGGTTTAAACTCAGGTACTGATGCTCTTCACCTTGCATTGAGAGCATTGAATATAGGCGCAGGTGATGAAGTAATTACAGTAGCCTTTACATTCGTAGCAACAACAGAAGCTATCGGCATTGTCGGTGCCAAACCTGTTTTTGTTGATATCGATCCTGATACCTTTAATATTGACGCTTCTAAAATTGAAGCAGCAATCACCCCGAGAACAAAAGCTATTATACCGGTTCACCTCTACGGTCAGCCTTGCGATATGGATGTTATTATGGATGTTGCAAAACGCCATAATTTACACGTAATTGAAGACTGCTGCCAGGCTATCGGTGCAAAATACAAAGGCAAAATGGTAGGTACATTCGGTGACTTTGGCTGCTTGAGCTTCTATCCGACCAAAAACTTAGGCGGCATGGGCGATGGCGGTCTGATTATGACTGATTCAGAAGCCCTCAGAGACAGAGTTGTTGCTCTCCGTAACCACGGCGGTGCAATTCGTTACCATCACGATGAAATCGGTATTAACAGCCGTCTTGATGAAGTGCAGGCTGCTATTTTAAGAGTTAAACTCAAACACATTGACGAGTGGAATGCAGCAAGAAGAGCCAGAGCAGAAAAATATAACGAACTATTTGAAAACTGTCCTGATGTACAAACACCGGTTGAATTGCCGAATACTTACTGTGTTTACCACCAATACACGGTAAAAATTCCAAACCGCGACGAAGTTCACAAAATGCTTCAGGAACGCGGCATTGGCGCAATGCTTTATTATCCGATACCGCTTCACCTCCAAAAAGTACACGAATATTTGGGTGTCGGCAAGGGTTCACTTCCTTATACGGAAAAAGATACAGAAATGGTTATCTCTCTTCCGATGTTCCCTGAACTGACTGAAGAAGAACAAGTTACAGTTGCTGAAACACTGATTGAATGTATTGAAAAATCAAAATCCAAAGCTGCTGTATAACTTTTAAAGATAATAAAAAACGCCCGGAGTTAAAAAATTCCGGGTGTTTTTTTGTTAAATTGATGAACCTTAAACCGTTCTCATTCTGAGAGACAGCGAAGAATCTAAATTAAAAAGGAGATTCTTCACCCCTGAAATGTCATCGGGTTCAGAATGACAGGACTAGAAAAAAGTGAGATGATAAGTCATTCATCCTTCATTCATAAGTTAAGAATGAGGACGATTTTTATATCACTTCTTGTTTGTTATACAATTATGTTAACGACAAAATTTTACGTGAGGAAATATGAAAAAAGTTTATATAGAAACAATGGGCTGCCAGATGAATAAATCAGATACCGAAAGAATGCTCGGTATGCTTTCTCATTTCGATTATGAAGAAACAAAAACACCGGAATATGCTGACTTATTAATGGTAAATACCTGTTCTATCCGTCAGTTGAGTGAAGATAAAGCATTCAGTCTTATTGGCACGTGGGGGCAGTGGAAAAAAAGAAATAATCCAAAGCTAAAAATCGGATTTTGCGGCTGTGTTGCCCAGCAAAAAGCTCAGGAAATTTTCAAACGTGCGCCATACGTGGATTTTGTGTTAGGAACACATAAGATATATTCCCTTCCTGATATTTTGAAAAAAGTAGCAGCCGGAGAAAAGGTTTGTGAATGCACTGAAACCAATCAGACAGAAGCTGAAAGAGAAAAACTCTACGAAATTAAACGAGTCAAATCCACCAACGCGTGGATTCCGATAACAGAAGGCTGTAACAACTTTTGCACTTATTGTATAGTTCCTTACACACGCGGCAGAGAACGCTCCAGACTGCCGGAAACTATTATTAAAGAAGCACAGGATGCCTTGAATGACGGGTTTAAAGAAATAACCCTTCTGGGGCAGAATGTAGACAGCTATGGCAAGGATTTTAAAGATAAGAATTACCGTCTTGCAGATTTGTTGAAGGATTTGAATGCATTAGACGGAAAATTTAGAATCAGATTTGTCACATCGTATCCGACAGATATCACGGATGAGTTGATTGAAACTGTCGTAAAACTCGATAAGGTTTGCGAATATTTTCACATCCCGATGCAGTCCGGGTCTTCGGAAGTGTTGAAAAAGATGAACCGGCGTTATGACCGTGAAACTTACGCGCAAATAGTTGCTAAAATCCGCAAGCTTGTGCCGGATGTAACGATTACCAGCGATTTTATTGCTGGGTTCCCGGGTGAAACTGAAGAGCAGTTTGAAGAAACACTAACGGCAATTGATGAATTTGAACTGGATTACTCCAATGTCGCCGCGTATTCTCCAAGAGAAAAAACCGTTGCTGCCAAATGGGTGGATAAATATATCCCGGAAGATGTAAAAGATGCAAGGTTCCAGCGTCTGAACAAAAAAATTCAGGAAAATTGTCTTAAATCAAATCTTAAATTTGTCGGACGAGAGATGGAAGTTCTTGTTGAAAGTTTTTACGAACGCAAGGGAATGTTCATTAATACCGGCAAAACACGAAATAATAAAACCGTTCATATACCTTATGACAAAGACCTGACAGGTCAGTTTGTTCCTGTCAAAATTTCCGGTGCCAAAACATGGTATTTGAAAGGCGAAATGCTTTAAGCCGATTGTAAATTACAAAAATTCAGAGAGAATGACATTGCTCACCATAAATCCCTCATCGGAAAATTTGTAGCCGTTATTTGTTTTTAGCAGATGTCCTGTTGTGAGGTATTTTTCTAAAATATTCTTATATTTTTTTTCAAAGTCTATTGAATATTTTTTGTTTAATTTCTCAACATCAATGCCTGCACCCCGCCGGAAGCCGAGAAAAATTTCTTCTTCAAGTTGTTCTTTTTCTGTGACATTATGTTCCTCCTCGCGGCACAGTGGGTTTTCTATATAATCTTCAAGAGTTTCTTTGTTAAAATACCGAATTCCGTCAACATAACCGTGAGCCGCCGCTCCAAATCCGTAGTAGGTGTTGTTGTTCCAGTAATTCAAATTATGTTTGGAATTGAAGCCGGGTTGTGAAAAGTTACTTATTTCGTAATGTTCAAATCCGTTTGAAGTCAGGATTTCTATTGCTTTTTTATACATGTCAGCCTGAGTGTCGTCATCCGGCAGATTTTCCGGCATGTGGGTATAAAAATAGCACCCTTCTTCAATTTTCAAACCGTAAAGCGATATGTGCCGAACCCCGAGCGAGAGAGCTTTTTGTAAATCCTGCTCAAAAATTTCCGTAGTCTGCCCGGGCAGCCCGTAGATAAAATCAAGGCTGATATTGTCAAATCCGGCAAGCTTTGCGTTTTCTACAGCTTGTGCAACATCCTCTGCATTATGCCGACGGTTGATGAGTTTTAAAATATTATCGTCAAATGTCTGGCAGCCGAGGCTTAGCCTGTTTATGCCGAGAGTTTTTAACGATTGTAAGTATTCTCCTCTCACGTCATCCGGATTTAATTCAGTGGTTATTTCTGTCTGTGCGGTTAGATTAAAATGTTTTATTATTCTTTCAAACTCTTTTGCCGTTAGCAAAGACGGAGTGCCGCCTCCGAAATATAATGTTTCTAATTCTTCACCGTTATAAAAATGAGAAATTTCTGCCTCCAGCGCCTCAAGATATTTTTCTTTCAAACTAATACAGGGGTATGAGATGAACGAACAATATCTGCACTTTGATTTGCAAAACGGGATGTGGATATAGACATTTTTTACCATAAATGTATTTTATTATAAAAATCAATCCTGTGGTTTATGACTTTTTCAGAAAATACATTAAATAGTTGATGTGAAGTTGTGTATAATTTCTTATTGTTATTATAAGCGGGATGTGCCCGATAATGTTCGAACACAAAAATTTGACAGGGATAGTTAGCTGACAAAATGACAAATGAAACCTTAGAATCAATTGAATCACGTGAATTATACTACCAGTACAAGTGGTATCAGGATGTATTTCCGCCTGTATTGCAGGAAACCTGTGATGAATTTTTTACCCCGGGGTTTACATTCCAGCTTCTCGGTATCAGCAAAAACGTTAATACACTGATGGATAAGAGTTTTTACTTTGTTACAAAAGTTCGTATTGATGATGAGCATGATATGTTTTTCAGAGCGTCCGAACAGGCAATAAGCGCTATTTTAAACAGAATTTTAGGACGTTCAAACAGAGGGTTTAACCTGAACAACCTGACGGAATTGGAGACCAAAATTATCACGGCGTTCAATGATTTTCTTTTCGGGTCAGTTTCGCAGTTGTTGATTCCGCCTGCGCCAAACCTTTTGAAAAGGGTTAACTTTGATATGATACACCTGACATTTCTTTTGAAAGAAGAAACCGAAGGTGCTGTGGCAAAATTTGTTGTATCGGTTCCGGCAGTTCTTATGAATCCGGAGAGCGTGCCGGAAGGTGTTGATAAATTTGATTATGATGATTTTCTGTCAAGTCATATAACCGGAAAAATTATCTTCGGTACAACAAGATTTTCAATGCTTGATGTAAAAGAGCTTGACGAGGGCGATATTGTAGTTTTTGATGAAAGTAATATTAAAAAAGTTAAGTTTGTCTATAATGATAACGAGTTCGACGTAAAACTAAATCCGAACTTAGGGCTTGTTATGGTTGCGGATGAAGATGGAGGTGAAAACATGACTGCAGGTAATCCAAACTTGTGGGATAGTATAGAAGTCGATATGATTGGTGAATTTGACGCCGTCAAAATATCTCTGGGCGATTTGAAAAAAATTGAACAGGGTATGGTTGTTGATTTGACTTCAATTTATGAAAATATGGTAACTCTGTACGTTGAAGATAAATTCATAGCCAGAGGGGAGCTTGTTATCATAAACGACCGCTACGGTGTGAAAATTAAAGAAGTTGCCGGCAAAGGCGCGCCGAAACCGGCAGCAAAAGCAGCACCTGTACAAGATGACGATATTCCGGAAGAAGAATTTGCAAATGATGCGGCAGAACCGGAAGAACAGGGTGCCGCAGGCGGCGGAGATGGCGGCGGCTCTGAGGAAGATGAATTTGACTACAGTGATTTTGAACTTGAAGACGATATCTAATAATTAAAAAATCACTGTAAAAAGACTAAGGGGAGATTAAAACGATGAGCGGATATTTAGTAAACTTTATGATATATACACTTGCTATGGTGGGGATAATTTTTCTTGCCCTGTTCATATACAAAAAAACGGCGGTTATGCCGGGCGGAAAAAGCCGTTCAAAATTTCTCGGAGTGGAAGACGTGATGAGTCTGACCCCGCGTAAAAACCTGTATGTTGTAAGAGCCGGCAATGAACGCTTTCTCATCGCATCAGATATGGAAAGAACAACATTGATTTCCAAACTCGAAAACAACACACAGGAGGAAAATATTCCGGTAGTGAACACGCCGTCAGTGGATGATTTACCCGATATTACAAACTATTCGGCACGCAAAAAAGCCGTTATGAAAGAAATGGCAAAAAAAATTAACTTTTAGGGGATAAACAAAAATGGACGCAGGACTTTTAAATAACTTAAATCCGGTTTTACAAATGCTGATAGTAATGAGTGTATTCTCATTGCTGCCGTTTGTATTTTGTTGTATGACGAGTTTTTTACGGTTTGTCATAGTATTTTCAATGCTAAAAACCGCAATGGGTACCCAGCAGGTTCCGCCGTCAATCGTTATAATCGGATTATCAATGATATTGACGTTTTTTACAATGGGGAATACATTCCAAAAAATGTATGAAATGGGTTCTGTACCGTATAACCAAAACCAGAATATCATAATGGCTATACAGGAGGGTTCAAAACCTTTAAAAGAATTTATGATGAAACAGACAAGGGAGACGGATTTGGCGTTCTTTGTCGAGCTTTCGCAAAAAGTTCCGCCCAAGACTCCCGAAGAAATAACCATCTGGCAGGTAGCGCCGGCTTATATTATGAGCGAACTGAAAACGGCGTTTGAGATAGGTTTTATAATTTTTGTACCGTTCATTGTGCTTGACCTTGTTGTTGCAAACATATTGCTGGCACTCGGTATGTTTATGTTATCACCGACTATTATATCGCTGCCGTTCAAGCTTTTGATATTTATTGCGGTAGACGGCTGGGCGCTGATAGTTCAGGGTCTTGTTACAAGTTACAACTAGAGAGGGATTGATTTATGGAAATTTTAATGGAATATATGGCAAGAGGATTTCTGGTAATGCTTACAATCTCAATGCCCTGCGTACTTGTAGCAGCGGGTATAGGTTTGGTTGTCGGTATTTTGCAGGCTGTAACACAGGTTCAGGAGCAAACAATTGCAGCTGCGCCGAAAATTTTGGGTGTTTTTCTCATAATCATAATCGGCGGCGTCGGGTTTGTAAGACTTTTGACGAATTTTTACACGGACGGGATGGCGATTGCGTTTAATATTCTGCCAAAGAATGACAATTATGTGTTAGCGGCAGATTATTACAAATATACATCGCCTTTTGAAGGTGAGATGAACGACAGGTTCAAAAACCAGCCGACTATTAACGAGATTATGAAAAATCCGGGCAAGGTGCCGTTTATCGACAGAAATTCAAAGCTCAAATACACTCCGGCTCCGCGAATTCCTATGCCAAGACCTGATTTTGTGGAAACTAATACTATTTTAGGACGGTAAGAATGAGAAAAATATTGTTGATTTTAGCTTTAATATCAATGAACACAGCGGCATACTGCGCTGATTATATTCTTACGTCCGAAAGACCCGTCAAGGCTGTATATGTGCGCAACGAAGATATTTTAATCGCAAAACCTCTATACACCTTGAGCAACGACAAGGAAAATATCATTATTTCCGTAAAAAAAGACGGCAAGACAGCTATTCTTGTGAATCGTTTTGATGAAGAGATAATTCTTGATGTAAAAATCAAAGACGGCGAAATGAAGATAAAAAATGATAAAAGTTTTGAATATTTTCCGATAGACATTCCGCCGGAGGGGCTGGAAATTCTTCCGCCGCCCGGAGTAAATCAGAGGAGTAAATAGTTTTGGAACAGATGATTGCAGAGATAATAAAGTTTTTCCCGCAGATAAACGGTTATATTGCGGCGTTCTTTTTTGTCTTTGCAAGAATGCTCGGGTTTATGCGCTTTGCGCCTGTGTTTAACCGTAAAGAAATCCCCGGGCTCGTAAAACTCGGTTTGGCTTTTGTTGTAACAATTATTTTTACATCAATTTTAAAGCCTGATACCCCCGGCACTTATGAATCATTCATCCTTTCTATATTTTTAAATTTTGTTGTAGGCGCGATGATTGGGTATATGGCGCAATTGATATTGCTTGCGGTAGATGCCGGCGGAGATATGATAAACATGCAGATGGGTCTCTCTTCAGCAATGGTTCTGGATCCGACTAGCGGAACGCAGGTTTCAATATTAACAAAATTACTGTCATTGTTCGGGGTTTTAATTTTTATAAACATTGGCGGAATTTATTGGCTGCTGCGCGCTCTGATGCGTAGTTTTGAAATATTTCCTATGTATTCATCAATAATTCCTTTAGCGCAGCTTGTGAATATGGATTATTTAATAGAAATGTCGTCAAATGTATTGTATATGGGGTTACAGATAGCATCTCCGGTACTTTTGGCAACTTTAGGTCAGGATATTATTCTCGGGATTATCTCAAAAACCGCGCCTCAGGTTAACGTGTTTCAGTTAAGCTTTCTGTTTAAACCGGTACTGGGGGCGGCAATAATGATATGGATTCTGCCGATGCTCGTCGGTGTCATAAGCGATTATTTCCTTTCATATTCCCGGATATTTTAGGAATAGGGCAGATTTTAATCTAAACAAAACGGCTTATTTTTATACAAAATAAGCCGTTTAAATTTTCCCTTTTTTAATGTTACTAAGTTTTAATTTATATAGATATTAACTGTTAATATTCTTGTATTTGTAGCTAAGCATGCTGTAGCTGTCAGTATCGGAAGAAGAGGAGTCATCTCCGTAGAATGTAGACATATTGGTTGCCATCTGGTGATTGTATTTGTCAACCAGTTCCTGTTTTGATGCGTCTACCTGATATGCGGAAATCTCTGCGTTTGTGACGTAACCGTCGTGGTTTGTGTCTATTGCGTCAAAGTTTTCCAGCACCATTGTAAGTGTGTCAGAAGACATTCCTGACATCATCAGCTGGGTCAGGTCTTGTCTTGACAATCCTTTTGATGACATCTGGTTTGTCAAATTGGTCATTTCTGTTGCACTGATAACACCGTCGTTATCTTTGTCTATATTCTCAAAATTTGTCTCAAGATATGATGCAAAAGTTTGATTTAAGTACATATTGTTTTTGGAATCGCCTCTTGCTTCATTAATTCCTTCAAGTGTTACACCGTCAGGCGAAAGCTTGGAAAGATACGAAAATGTATTTGTTAAGCCCGAATAAAACCCTGCAAAGAGTGATGAGCCGTTGTAATTAGCCATTGTTAAACCTCCTGGTTTCTGCCTGTTTCTATCTTAATGATTTTTTTTCTAAAGTCAAACATTCAGATAGATGATTTTTCAAAATGTAAAAATATGTAACGAATACCGGCAAAAGTTTAAAGTTTTACTGAAAATATTCCGATTAAATAAATGTACATAAGTTAATAAGGAGTGTGTAAACGATGGATGACAAAAAAATTATGGACATGGAAGATATGATGGTGGATTATGCTGAAATGACAAGCTTTGATTTTAATTCACTTGACTACAAGCAAATGCAGGAGCTGAACAGAATTACTGAAGGCGATTATGCAAACCAGCCTTATGCTTTTAAATACGGCAATTTTGATTTGGTTGACCTGTTCCACTCTTTTATTTCACAAAAAGATTAGCAGAATATTAAAAATTCAGGATGTGTGCAATGAACGAAGAAAAGTATTTATACAACAAAAATTGTTTTCTTCCGTCGTGGGGAATAGACGATATCGAACCGAATTTCCCGGATGAAGAAGATGAAACACCGGTTGTTGAGTCCGCTCTGCCGGAACATGATTCAACGCCTGCCGTTTATATTCCGCATAGAAAAAGTCTTGCTACTTTGCTGGCGGAGCTGGAAGAGATTAAAAATACAATTGAAGATATTAAAGCTCGGCAATGGTATCTTGCAAAATTGATGAAATTTCACAAAGAGGGTTTTGCAAGAGAGTAAGAACGGGCTACCAGATTTGGGGATTTGACAAGCCGGTTTAAGTTAAAAAAACTTTTACCGGCTTTTTGTATAAAAAAAAACAATTTTCAACTTTCGGTCCAGTCTATCATTACATGACAGAGGTCTTTTCCTGTCTCAAAATTTTTTAATGTGTGAATTGTTCTTTCTTTGCCGTCAAATTCTGCCTGTGCAAGAATTTGGTGCCCGTAGCGGATTTCTTTTTTAAAGACGATATCAAGAGTTTTTATTTTATGTCCGCGTCTGAAATCAAAATCCAACGGTTCCAGCGCCCATACAATATAATTCCCGTTATTGACATGTATATTAGCGTCAATATCTTCATAACGTATTTCAAAAATTTTTTCGGCATCAACTTTTTTTAGGATTGGTATTTTTGCAAAATTCAAGTCGTCTTCCCGCTTTTCATGCGGAGGCAGATTCGGATTGGAAAGAACGCTTCCGGCTGACACAAGTGCTTTTGTATCTATATTCGCCAGCGCCCAGAGACTTGTGATACGTCCGAGGCATTTTGTTCCGTTATAAAGTTCAAAATCGCGGTATGTGAACAATTTTGCATATCCGCGCGGTTCTGTTTTTATGGTCAACATATCAGCTTCAACCGGATAAGCCGAAAATTCCATCCGGTACTTGAGCAAATACCACATCAAATTTTTTTCTTTGATATTTGAATAACCGAAGCCAAGTTTTTCAGCATTTTCATTTGCTGTATCTTGAAGAAAATTCAAAAGAACAGATGGCTTTAACGCAAGCCCGCAGTCCATTTCGGAATATTTTACCGGAAAATTTATCGTGTAACCGTTTTTTATCATAAATAAATTTTATCACATTTAACATCTTGACTGCAAATTATTTTTGAGTTATGATAGAGCCCCACAGAAAATTAATTATGTTAAATAAGACTAATATACAATTTACCCCACTTTATACTAAAAATTATCCACAAACATTTACCGCATACGAAAAAACTTTTGTAATGCTGAAGCCTGATTCATTCCAACGTAATGTCGACGGCATTATTATGGACAAAATCAATTCAACAGGACTGAAAGTTTTGAAGCAATGGGAGGGCATCGCGCCAAGACAAAAACTGGAAGAAAACTACAGCCGCCATAAAGAAAAGCCATTTTTTACAACGTGGATAGATTTTCTTTCATCCGGTAAGATTAAAGCAATGATTATCGGCGGCGAGGATGCCATTTCCGCGGTAAGTGCACTGAAAAAATCCGTCAGAGAAGAGTTCGCTCCGGGACAAAAACGGTATAACCTTATGCACTCTTCTGACGATACAAAAAGTGCTCAAAAAGAATGTAAAAACTTTTTTGATATTGATATTTAATGACATATTAAGAAAAATATGCTTTAATTAATTATTATGAAGTGTCAAGTTTGCAAAAAAGAATGCGAAGAAATTTTTGAAGGGATAATTCTTGGCAAATACAAAGTAAAATATTATTTCTGTAAGAATTGTGAGCACCTGCAGACAGAAAGCCCATATTGGCTGGATGAAGCCTACAAAGAACCCATTGCCGCGGAAGATACCGGAATTATTCAAAGAAATCTTAATAATAGAGTTATAACTGCATCAATTTTATCTTGTTTTTATGACTCTGATAGAAAATTTCTTGATTACGCAGGCGGCTGGGGTCTTTTTGTGAGGTTAATGCGTGATATCGGATTTGACTTTGTGTGGGAGGATAAATTCTCACAAAATCTTTTTGCAAGATGTTTTGAATATACTTCGGGCAGCAAAATAGAGCTCATAACCGCTTTTGAAGTTCTGGAACATCTGGAAAAACCTAAGGAAGAACTCGAAAACATGTTTAAAATTTCGTCTGATATATTGTTTACCCAGGATATTCTGCCGCTGCCGATCAAAAGGAGCTGGTGGTATTACGCACCGCAAAGCGGTCAGCATATTAGTTTCTACACCAATAAGACCCTTGATTATATGGCAGAAGCTTTTGGCAAGAAACATTTTTCCTATAGGGAATACCATTTATTCACAGAAAAAGAGATTGAGCAGAATGCGTTTGAAGAAGTTGTCAAAAATTCAGCACATTTGTATCTCCAAAACGCCGTTGACTACAAAAGTAAAATCGCATCTGATATGGAGTATGTAATTAATTGTAAAAACAAAGTTAATTGTTGAAGGTATCGGAAGTTTTTTTAATAGTTTCTTTAAAAATTTTTTCAAGAGAATACAGGATATCTTCTAAAAAAATAAAGGATTTTTTTTTCTTCATAAAACAATAGTTTCCTTTAAAATTTTGTTTTTTATAAACTTTTTAAGACTGTTAAATGTGCCTAAATCAATTTTTTTGTTGAAAAGTGCCGCGAGATAATCTTGCAGGTCTATAAACTCAAACATGTCAACCGGCTGTTTAAAACTAACCAGTAAATCTATGTCGCTATTTGGTGTTTGTTGATTTTTGGCATAAGAGCCAAACAGAAAAAATTTATCAACAAAATATTTTTCTTCAAAATATCTTTTTTTTGATTGAAGAATCTCTCTTATCTCATCTATTGTATAGACTTTCTCATTGTTCATATTTGTATTATAGTATATTTGATGTAATTAGCAAATTGGTAATTAAAGGAACTTATATAGCAAATTCCACTAATATTAGCTAAAATTGTCACCCTGAACTTGTTTGACTACTTTTTACAAAATCTATGATTTTGTAAAAAATGTCCAGTTTCCCGTAGGGCTTACAAACATGAAACATCTGCTTTCCGGTGGTAAGATCCCGAAATAAATTCGGGATGACATATTACTTTTTGTCACCCTGAACTTGTTTCAGGGTCTTGCCCGTGGTAAGATTCCGAAACACGTAGGTCAATCCGTCGTCTGGAATGACATTATGCTTATCGTTTAATAATATTTGGTGGAAACATATATATAAATCCCTAATTAAAACATCCAGATAAAGAATTCTTAAAAATTCTGACTTAATTTTAAGTTTATTATATAATATATTTAACGTTATGAGTAAGAATAAGGAGAAAGTATGTACGGGATTATACTGGCTGGTGGATCAGGAAGCAGGCTGTGGCCGCTTTCAAGAGAACTTTATCCAAAACAACTGCTTAATTTGAATTCAGACAAAAGCCTTTTACAGTCCACTTTTGAGCGTTTGGAATACTGCATGGATAAACACAACATCATAAGTATTACAAATACAAAACATGTGTCTAATGTCCGTATGCAGCTGACAAATTTTCTTGATAATCCGGTGGTGCTTTCTGAACCTGTGTCTAAAAATACAGCGCCGGCGATTGCTTTAGCTGTAAAATATATTGCTCAAAAACACGGCGAAGATGAAATTATTATAGTTGTTCCGTCGGATCATCTTATTGAAAATAATTCCAAATTTTTTGAAACCGTAAAAAAAGGTACAGAACTTGCCAAAGAAGGTTATATCGTGACGTTCGGTATTGAACCTTCATATCCCGAAACCGGTTACGGCTATATTAATGTTGCAGATTCGCTTGAAGTAGGATATCTTGTTAATAAATTTGTGGAAAAACCTGACTATGAAACCGCTAAAAAATATGTGGCCGACGGCTCGTATTACTGGAACAGCGGAATTTTTATGTTCAAAGCTTCTGTTATGCTCGAGGAGATAAAAAAATTACAGCCGCAAATTGCTAAAATTGCAGAGGATTTTGATTTTACCGATTCTGACAGTATTCCTTTCACGGAATTTGACAAGATGCCGAGTATTTCTATTGATTATGCAGTAATGGAAAAGTCTGATAAAATTGCACTTGTTAAACTGGAAAGTGACTGGAATGACTTAGGTTCCTGGCAGTCAATTTATGACATCAGCCCGAAAGACGACGACGGAAATGTTTTTATCGGGCATGTACTGGATAAAGGCTCTAAAAATTCCTTCGTCTATTCTTCCTCAAAACTTGTTGCGTCAATCGGGCTGGAGGATACTGTGATTGTTGAAACAGAAGACGCAATTCTCGCTTGCAGAAAAGATAAAACGCAAGATGTCAAACATATTTTTGAAACTTTGAAAAAACAAAACGATAATACTTTCCTTATTCATAAAACCGTTTACAGGCCTTGGGGATTTTATACGGTAATTGCGCAGGGGAAAGGTTTTCAAACTAAAATTATTCACGTTAACCCTGGTCAGAAACTCTCTGTTCAATCACATAATTTCCGCAGCGAGCACTGGGTTGTGCTGACAGGTATGGCAAAAGTTGTTCTTGAAGGCAATGACCTAATTTTGTCTCCCGGACACAGCGTTGATATTCCGGTGAAAGCAATCCACTCGCTTCAAAATCCTTTTAAAGACGATTTGGAAATTATTGAAGTCCAAAAGGGCGACGTGCTTGACGAAGATGATATAATCAGATACGAAGATATTTACGGACGCGTTTAGGCAGAGAATTTATCTTTATAATAATATGCGGTAAAAAGTCCGGTAGTACTACCGGACTTTTTACTGATAACACTTATTTATATTAGTGACCGTAAATTCTTCGCTGCTGGGGCTTTTGACCGTTGAAAGCCTGCAATCCGGGATATTTTGCAGCGGCACCAAGCTTTTGTTCTATTCTCAAAAGCTGGTTATATTTAGCAATTCTGTCAGAACGTGACATTGAACCCGTTTTGATTTGTCCGCTGTTGACTGCAACCGACAAATCAGCGATGAAAGAATCTTCCGTTTCACCCGAGCGGTGGGAAATTATTGATGTATAACCGGCGGCGTGAGCCATGGAAATTGCATCAAGAGTTTCTGACAGTGTACCGATTTGGTTAACTTTTATTAAAATGGAATTGGCTACCTTACGGCGTATACCGTCAGCCAGACGTCTTGTATTGGTTACAAATAAGTCATCGCCGACAAGCTGACAATAGGCACCGATTTCTTTGGTCAAAAGTTCCCAGCCGTCCCAGTCTTGTTCTGCCATGCCGTCTTCTATTGAAATTATCGGGTATTTGTTTACCCAGTCTTTCAAAAATTCAGCCATTTCAGGACTTGTAAACTCTTTGTTTTCACCTTTCAGTTTATAGATGCCGTCTTCAAAAAATTCGCTGGAAGCTACATCAAGGCAGATTTTTATCTGGTCTGTAGAGTAGCCGGCTTTTTCTATGGCGTCAAGAATAACTTCGACGCCTTCGGCATTTGACGCTAAGTTTGGTGCAAAACCGCCCTCGTCGCCTACGGATGTTGCAAGCCCTTTTGATTTTAAAATTGATTTAAGGGTGTGGAATACTTCTGCACCCATTTGGATTGCGTGGTGGAAGTTTTCTGCTCCTACAGGCGCTATCATAAATTCCTGAAAATCAATATTGTTATCAGCGTGGGCACCTCCGTTTAAAATATTCATCATCGGAACCGGCAGTGTAAGTGCATTTATCCCGCCTAAATATCTGTAAAGTGACATCTCATAAGCCATTGAAGCGGCTTTGGCAACAGCCAGAGATACCCCTAAAATAGCATTTGCACCGAGTTTTGATTTATTCTCTGTGCCGTCCATATCTATCATAAACGTATCAATTTCTTTTTGGTGGGTAGCTTTTTCGCCGATAAGCTCAGGAGCTATAATGTTATTTATATTATTCACAGCTTTCATAACACTTTTGCCGCCGTAAACACGTTTGTCACCGTCTCTTAGTTCAAGTGCCTCAAAACTACCTGTTGACGCTCCTGACGGCACTGCGGCACGTCCTATAACTCCGCCGGAAAGCTTTACATCAACTTCTACCGTTGGATTTCCGCGTGAATCCAGTATCTGACGTGCAACAATATCTTCAATAAATGCTGACATATTTCTCTCCTTTTTACCATTAGTAATCGTATATTACCTATGTGAATTTTGCCATAAAATTTTAATCTTGGCAAGTAATTAACTATGTAATTTAGCTTTTACTTTGTATATAATCCGCTTTATGCTTCCGAAATAACCTAAGAAAAGAATGGATGATGCGCTAACCCAGGCTATAGGTCCGGAATAGAACATTCCGATATAACCGAACTTTACTGCTAAATATACAGCGGCAAATGAACGCACCAAAAGTTCTGCAACACATGCAAGCAGCGGGAATAAGGTTTCCCCCATACCTTGAAGAGCATTTCTGTATATAAAAATTTGCCCGAGGAAAAAATAGAATATTGTACTAATTAAAAGGTAACTATGCGCAATATCAATGATTTCTTTAGTAGCGGTTCCGATGAATGCCGCAATAATATTTGTACCCCAAAAGCGCATTACAAAAGCCATAAATATGCTTAATAACACGTTTATGGTGGAAGTTTTAATAACGCCGAGCCTTATTCGTTTAAATTTTCTTGCACCGAAATTTTGTGCAACGTAAGCAGCAAGCGCAACACCAAACGACATCATCGGCATTGTTGCGATTTGTTCAATTCGTAAAGCCGCAGTGACTGCTGCGATTACGTTGGAGCCGAATGTGTTACATACGCTCTGGATGATTATTATTCCAATACCGATTATTGAAAATTGAACCGCCATTGGAAAGCCTATACGCAAATGTTCGTACGCGGAATCGTAAAAATTTTTGTCGAATTTTATCTGCCAGTCTTGTTTTTTCAAGTGTAAAATAGGAAGTCTTTTCTTTATAAAATAAATACACAGCAAAACTGAAACAGCCTGCGACAATACTACTGCCACAGCTGACCCCGGAACGCCCCAGTGAAATACCTGAATAAAAACAAGAGCAAACGCTATATTAACAATTGAAGCAACAATCAGTATGTACAAAGGAGTTTTACTGTCGCCGAGCGCCCTGATAATACTTGCAAGCAGATTATACAGTGTTGCCGTAATCAATCCTATAATAATGATTTCAATATACCAGTAAGCATTGTTGTAAATATTATCCGGCACATTGAGCCAGTGTAGAATCGGATTCATCAAAAGCGAGCAAAACAACGTGCAAATAACAGTAACAACTGTGCTTAAAATAGTTGAAACGACCGCAGAATTTCTGACGCCATCATAATCTTTAGCCCCGAAGCGCTGCCCTGTCACAACTGCAAAACCATTGGTAAACCCAACGATAATAAAAGTTATGAGAAAAAATAAAGGTGCAACCGCACCAACAGCAGCAAAAGGTTCAACACCCAGCAGTCTGCCTACAATAACCAGGTCAGCAATATTGTATAATTGCTGAAAAATATTTCCGATTAACAGCGGAACTGAAAAAATCAGAATATGTCTGAGCGGGCTCCCTTTCGTCATGTCAGTAATCATAACAAAATTATACAGTAAAAATAGCATGATTATAAAAAGTGACTTATATATGCAAATTCCATAACTTCTTTAAAAACTCGTCATTCTGAGTGTGTCAGCCGGAAGAAGCTTTTTTATTTAGATACTTCGCTAACGCTCAGTATGACAAAGTTTTAAATTTTTTAGCGGAATTTGCTATATAAGTCCTTATAAAAAGTGCTTGAAATTTAAAAACTTTTATGTAAAAATAAAATCTGTCAATTGAATAAGTTTGAAGATAAATGGCAAGGTAGCTCCCGTGAGCGAAGCGAACAAAATTCAAAATTTGTGAGAGCTAGCTCGAAGCAACTGAGCCGATGACAATCGAATAAGTTTAAAATTAAATGGCAAGGTAGCTCCCGTGAGCGAAGCGAACAAAATATCAAAATTTGTGAGAGCTAGCTCGAAGCAACTGAGCCGATGACAATCGAATAAGTTTAAAATTAAATGGCAAGGTAGCTCAGTTGGTGAGAGCGCACGGCTCATACCCGTGAGGTCGAGAGTTCGAATCTCTCCCTTGCTAATAAAAAAGAGATAGATTATTCTATCTCTTTTTTATTAGCAAGGGGTATTGATGAGAACTCTATTAGAGTTCGAGCGGATTTGCGTACGGACGACGCAGTTTGAAAGCTGATAGTCCGGATAGCGAACAGATTGAGCATACTATGCCGGAAGGCATAAATGTGAAACTCTGTGAGCGAGGAGCAAATCCAAGACAATCTCTCCCTTGCTATTTTTTTGTGTATTCTCACGGGAAATTCGCCGTTCGCGGATTTTTCAAATCCCAATCGTAATCGGGCTCAAATTTTCGCCCGGTACTCTTGGAACGCACGGCGCCCTCCCTCAAAACGATATTAAATCATTTTGCTCGGCAGAGTCCGTGAGGTCGAGGGGTAAATATATTATTTAATAAGACATAACTCCATTTTCAAAGATGTTAAAAAACGAATCTCTTCCCCTATCCAAATCGGAAGATGCTCCCAATATGCCCCGTTATGCTGAACCCGACGATATTTCAGTGGTGAAGAATCTCTTTTTGGTAGTTGAGATTCTTCGCTTTGCGCAGAATGACGTATTGCTGTATTTTCAAACGTGGCAGACAAATTTGGTGGCATTGTTGGGCTGAAAGCCTAACCTACTTTATACAATCCCATGGCACCAAGCTTACTGGAACTTAATTTATTATCAAATCTTTATATGCAGAATTTGCTTTTTTCAACAATGGGTATATATATTTGTAGTAAAGATATTTCTGTTCTGCAGTTAAGTTTTTATAGTCCGGCGCTTTGTAAGGTTTTTTTCTGTCAAAATGAAACCACATCGGCGAAGTATATTGTCTCATAATGCCACAATTAAGCATAGGATGATGAAGCAGCTCCCAGGCAATTTTATGTGGAAAAATTTTTATTTCCATATTGTAAAATGTTAAGTTAAGAAGTGAAAACGGTATGATAATATGGTCTGTCTCAAAACCATTACGTCCGGTATTTTCATGTGAATAATCAACTTTATATATATTCCCTAATACGTGCCCGTCAAATCCTCCGTATGAATTAACAAGGTATAAAAATTTTTCATTTTCCATCATTTTTTCTATTTCGCAAAAACAATCCGGCAGATATATCTGATCAGCGTCAATTTTTGCTAAAAATCCATTTCGTCCTTTTGCCAATTTTTTACAAATATTATAGCCAAATCTGTAATAGGAAGAAAGATAATGCGGATTAAAAACGTTAAATACATTAAAAAATGAAGAGAAATATCGTTCATCATGCGGCGGGTATACTTTGTGAGGATATTTTTTTATAACATATTTGTCTTGAAGGTTATTTTTATTTATATAATCGTGTACCAGTGCAAGGCTATTATCAGTAATTTCAGAATAAATCAAAACAATTTTGTCAAACATATAGTCAACAGACATCAGGCAAGGTATAACGGTATTTTCTTCATTATGCAGCCTCAAAAAGCCTATTTTCAAAGGAGGTAAATTTTTATATTTCAAATACCGTTGTTCGCAGAGCCATAGAATAAATTTATTGGAAAACATTGCACATTTAATTTTGCGCCAAAACTGTTTAACTCTAATTGTTTTGTATTTGAAAAAATTTGCAACTGTCATAATATTATTTTAGCACAAAAAAAGACCGGTATTCACCGGTCTTTTTATAATGGCTGGGGCGAAAGGATTCGAACCTCTGAATGGCTGGACCAAAACCAGCTGCCTTACCGCTTGGCGACGCCCCATTGCGTTTGGCTACATTTAATATTCTATTCAATAAATCTCTATTGTCAATATTTTATTTTAAGGGGATTTATGTATATGTTTCCACCAAATATACCTAAGAAATAAACATAATGTTATTCCGAACGACGGATTGACCTCCGTGTTTCGGAATCTTAACACATGTAAGACCCTGCGGAAAAAACAACACTGGACTTGATAGGTGACAAGACCCTGAAACAAGTTCAGGGTGACAAAAAAGTAATATGTCATCCCGAATTTATTTCGGGATCTTACCACCGGAAAGCAGATGTTTCAAGTTGGTTAGCCCCTGCGGAAAACCGGACATTTTTCACAAAATCATAGATTTTGAAAAATGTAGTCAAATAAGTTCAGGGTGACAATTTTAGCACGGTTTGTTCTTGCCGTAATATATAAACGGACTTTTCTCTTCTGCAAACGACTTTTCAACTCCGTCCCCGACTATATTGGCAAAAACTTTCAAAATAGCTCTCTCGCTTTCAAAATGCCCTATGTCAAAAACAACGATGTCACTGTCAAGTGCGGTATGGAATTTCAGGTCGCCGCTCACAAAAGCGTCAGCCCCATTTTCTTTGGCTTCTTTTATAAATTCGGTGCCGCTGCCTGCACAGAATGCTATTTTGTGGAGTTTTGAAATTCCTTTATTGTTTACGTAGCGTAAATTTGGTGAAATGGCAGCGAGTCGTGCAGCAAATTCTTTGACAGTGGTTTCAAATTCCGAAAAGCGCACAAATTCTTCGCATTCACTCACAGTCAGCCCGAGGATTTTGATTAACTCATCTGTCGTGCCGCCCTGTGTTTTATCCATATTTGTATGCGCGCAATATATGTCGATTTCTCTCCATTCAAGCGGAATATAAAACAACGGATGATGAGAAATTATCATATCACAATTGCGGGCTTTTGCCTGACGGATTATGTCTTCTGTTACTGTTAGCGCAAAAAGTATTTTTTTTATATCCTGCGTTGGAGTTTCGACAAGAATACCGGAGCAGTCCCAGCTTTCGGCGAGCGCCGGCGGAGCAAAGTTTTCTATCCTGCGGTAAATCTCCTGTTTATTCATATATTTCCTCTAAAATTTTGCGTGCAATAATATTTTTAGGTGCGCGCTCAATCCTTTTTTGTCCGCCGTTTTTGTTGAAAATTACAACTTCATTGTAATCGCTGGCAAACCCGATGTCCTTTCTGGAAATATCGTTTGCAATCAGGTAATCACAGCCTTTTTTACGAATTTTCTCTTGCGCGTTTTCAATCAAGTTTTCACTTTCCGCGCAAAATCCGACAACTTTTTGTGTTGTTTTTTTTGTGCATAATTCTTTCAGGATGTCCGGATTTTTGATAAGTTCCAGAGTGAGTGAGTCTGAGTCAGTTTTTTTTATTTTCTGTTCAGCTTTATTTTTGACGCGGTAATCAGCGACCGCAGCCGCCATAATCACACAGTCGGCACCTCCAAAATCAGCCTCAACTGCCTGCTTCATCTCATCTGCCGATTTTACTTTAATAATTTTATATGGTCTTACGATATCTTTTGTTGTAATGAGGACTGTTTCTGCCCCTTGCTGAAACGCTTCATCCGCAAGCGCAAGTCCCATTTTACCCGAGGAATAGTTTGAGATGTATCTCACGGGGTCAATATCTTCAATCGTGCCGCCGGCAGTGATTACAATTTTTTTACCGGTCAATTTTTTTTTTGAATTAATAATTTCGACAGTTTTATCAAAAATTTTGTTTAAATCCGCAAGCCGCCCGGTACCGTTGTAACCGCAGGCAAGAAATCCGCTTTCCGGCTCTATTATTTCATAACCGGTTGAGCGCAGTTTTTGAATATTTTCTTGAACAATAGGATTTTCCCACATATTGCAATTCATTGCAGGAGCAATAACAACAGGCTTTTTGAACGCGCAGACGATTGAGGTCAAAAGGTTGTCGCAAATTCCGTTTGCAATTTTGCCGATAGTATTTGCAGTTGCCGGCGCAATGAGCATAATATCCGCCTCATCAGCGTATGAGATATGTTCAGGTTTAAAATCCGGTATTTCAAATTCTTCAATGCCGACTTCATTCTGGCTCAGGTTTTGGAGTGTAAGCTTCGTCACAAAGTTCATTGCATTCGGGGTGCAAATCACACGGACATTTGCATTATGACGTTTGAACATCCGTATAAGTTCACAAATTTTGTATGCGGCTATTCCGCCTGTAATCCCTATTAAAACAGTTTTTCCGCTTAACATTTCTGTTCTCCGATTATAATTTCTTCGAGTTCTTTGACAGCTCTGTCCAAATCGTCGTTTACTACCCGATAATCAAATTTTTCAGCACGTTCAAGTTCAATTTTGACCGCATCCAGCCTTTTTTTGATAGTTGCTTCATCTTCTGTTTTTCGGCCTCTGAGGCGGTGTTCAAGTTCTTCTAAAGACGGCGGGCAGATAAAAATTAAGACGGCTTCCGGCATACGTTTTTTAACCTGTAAAGCGCCTTGAGTATCTATTTCCAGAATAATATCTTTCCCCTCTGCGAGGCACTGATTAATATATTTTTGTTTGGTTCCGTAAAAATTCCCTGCAAACTCTGCCCATTCAAGGAATTTATCGTTATCTATACAGTTTTTGAATTCTTCTTTTGTCAGGAAAAAATAATTAACTCCGTCAACTTCTCCCGGACGTGGAGAGCGTGTTGTGCAGGAAATGGAGAGCATAAAGTGCGGATTTTTTTCAAGAAATTTTTTTAGAACCGTACCCTTGCCCACACCGGATGAGCCTGAAATTACAAACAATTTTTTATTCATAAATTTATGCTTTCTTTTTACGTTCGTTCAAAAACAGTATTGTACAAATAATAACACAAATTATTGCAGATGCAATCCAGAATGCTAAAGCACCGTTCCAGCCGAATTTGTCAACCATAAATCCTGTACCGGTAGAAGAAAGCCCCGCGCCGACATATCCGAACGTGCCGGTAAATCCTGTAGCAGCAGACGCAACTTTTTTGGAGCTGCTTTCTACCGCGCACAAACCGCCAATCATCATTTGCGGACCGTAAGTAAATGCCCCCAAAAGTCCGATAAATACAAAATCCAATTGGCTTATGGTGTTAAATTTAAGCAGTACAATACAAGCTACAACACCGATGAGATAGATAATATTAACAGGTGCTCTTTGTCCTTTAAATACTTTGTCAGAGATGACTCCGGCAAGAATAGTTCCGGCAATTCCGACCAGCGGAAGCGAACTCAGTTTCATTGCCGCAAGTTCAAGAGCGTCCCCTTTTGCTTCGTGGAGATATTTAATCATCCAGTCTTCCGCGCCAAATCTTATTATGTAAACAAAAATGTAGGCAATCGCAAGCAGCCAGATGGTTTTATTGAAAAGGATATTATCGCGGAAAATTTCCACATAATTACGTTTGTCTTCTTTTACGTTAGAAGAAGATGCCGCCGGTTCATTTCTGAATTTTTCGACATCCGGAAGCCCCAAAGACTGCGGTCTGTCGCGTAAACGGTTAAACAACCATACAGCAGTCAGGATAGCAATTACTGCAGGCGCAAAGAAAGCCATCTTCCAGCCAAATTTTCCGACTAAAAATCCGGAAATAATTACACTGAGAAAAGTGCCGACCTGATGAGAACAAGACCACAAAGACCATTTAGTCCCGCGCTCACTGTTGGAATACCAGTAGGTCAAACTTTTAGCAACAGCAGGAAATCCTGCTGACTGGAACCATCCGCTTGCACCCCAGAAAAATACAAACAGCCATAAAAGGATTGTATTTGTCGGAAGCCCGAAAAACGTGACTTCTCCAGGTGTAATAAAGACTGCTGATAATCCGAAACAGAGGTTTGCAATAGCTGTCATAATCAGTGCCGTCGGAAGGAATTTTCTGACATCCGAGCGGTCAGCCAGCACTCCGTTGATAAATTTTCCGATACCGTATGTCAAATACAAAGAGCTGCCCAAAAGACCGAGTTCAGTGTTAGAATAGCCATATTCCTGGCTTAACCCAGGCAGAGCCACCGCTATATTTTTTTTACAAAGGTAAAATACCGTGTATCCTATGAAGCAAGCGTAAAAAATACGCAGCCTCCAGTGTGCATACATTGATTTTACTTTGTTTTCATCCTCAATAACCGGCTGCACCGGCGGTTCCTTAAAAAAATTCAATAATGATTGCAACATAAGAATTTATTACTTCCCTGCTTTAATAATTTGTATATTTCTGGTTTCCGTTAATTCCTGACGGGCTTCTTTGATGAGTTCCCGTTGTTCTTCTTCCAAACTGTGCCCGCCGACAAGCCTGTCGACAAAGCCTGTGTTTAATTTTACTGCTTTTTCAAGCGCTCCGACCTCTTCCAGTACTTCCTTAATCTTGCACAAATCATATCCGAAAGACTGTTTTGAGTTATAAATCAAAACATCGCCGTTATTTGCGGTGATAGGTTTGCCGCCCTGTTCAAAGTATAGTTTGAACACAGATTTCAAATCCTGTAATTCGGACTGCAAAGTGTTAATAGTCTGCTGTATTCTCAAAAATCTTTCAAAGAGGTATTCCACGTTATCCAGCTGTTTAACTTCCCAGTCGTATTTTTGGAGGTAGAGCTTTTTCAAAGCAGGATAAGCAAGCGCAAGTCCCATAGTGTCCGCCATTGCTCTATGGTGGTTTGTAAGTTCTACATTAAATTTTTTTGTAAGAGCCTCAAGTCCGTGAGATTCCAGCTCCGGATAAACTTCCTTAAACATCTGCTGGGAGTCAATTCTGGCGTTATTAAGTTCTTTACCAGTAGTTCTGAGGCTGGCTTCATTAAGGAAGGTGTAGTCAAAAATGGCATTGTGTGCAACAATCGGGTAATCACCGATAAATTCAAGGATTTTAGGCATAATTTCAGCCTCTGTCGGGGCGTCAGCAACCATATCAGGAGTAATTCCGTGGATTGCAATACTTGATTTTCTTATGTGCTGTTCGGGATTGATGAGGGTTTGAAATTCATCTTTTATTTTGCCGTTTTCCAGTCTGACAGCGGCAAATTCCACCATTTTTTCTTTTGTATAATCAAGCCCTGTTGTTTCGGTATCAAGAACAATTTCAATTACTTTTTTTCGTGCCATTTTCTTATCCTGTAGTATTCTATAAAGATAATAGCACAAAAAAATATTCTGTGGTAAGATATGTTTGAAGAATAAAAAAAGGAGCAGACATGTCAAACGCAATTGATATTAATGATGCAAGTTTTGAGCAGGAAGTTTTGTCTTGTGAAAAGCCTGTAGTAGTTGACTTTTGGGCACCTTGGTGCGGTCCTTGCAGAAAACTCGGTCCTATATTGGATGAAGTCACTGCAGAACTCGGGGACAAAATTAAAGTTGTTAAAGTCAATACAGATGAAAATCTTAAAACTGCTAAAGATTACTCAATCAGCGGCTTGCCGAGCGTTTTGGTATTCAAAAACGGCAAGGCTGTTGAAAGATTAGTAGGATTGATGCCTAAATCTACAATAATTTCTAATATAGAAAAACACTTATAAAAATAGTTTTTTTAATACACGAAAATCCGCACAAATTTCTGTGCGGATTTTTTGCGTATTTATGTAACGATTTGTAACAAAAACCTAAAGTTTTCAAGGATTTATGCCGATATAATAAATGGGATAAGCTACAAAAGGAAAGGCTATATGGAATTCAAAAGTATATCAGAATTAAGAGCTGAATACAGAGACAACCCGGAATTCGCAATTGAATCCGTACTTCCTGATATGGTTGCAGAAATGCAGGCTGATTCCCAATATGCCGGTTATTCAGAAGAAGAACTTACACTTATTGCACAAGCAAAATTAAATACATTAAACGGTTTAGCTCTTAGCCGCGATTTTTCCAAAAATATCCCAGACAATGGTTTGCCTACAGGTACAAAGTGGAATCAATACAGCTATGAAGAAATTCTTGCAATGGAACAAAACGGCGTTAGTATTCCTAAAGAATTTACCGACTGGGCACACTCTATGCAAGATGCTGACGCTACAAACTATGTTATTGATGAAAGCGAATTGAACAATTCCGCATCACTTGAAGAAGTAGACCAGGCAACAGAAGATCCGCAAGACGCAATCACCAAGAAAGCTATTGCATACGCAAAAAAATGTGCACAGCAAGAAGAAAAACTCGATGATGCCGTAATTGATTTGGCTCCGAAAAAAGAAAAAGCAGAAGAAATTCAGCGTCAAGCCAAAACAGAACAAGACAACGGTATGAAACAGCTGACCGATATGGCAAAACGCTGGAATGAGCTTGATAAAAAACTTCAAAATGGTGAAGAACTTACAGATTTAGAAAAGAAAGAATACACACAATTAAATAAAAGCCTTAACGGCGCCAATGCAGATTTACGCAGACAAATGACAGAAACTGCGGACAATCTTGATGCAATTGTGGTTTCAATGGACGGAATTTCAAACGATATCGAATCCAACACAGATTTGAGCGCAGAAACCATTGAACTTGCCAACACACTTGCCGGCGTACAAAAAGGTTACAATCCTACCAGCATCCCAAATAAAATGACATTTATGGCAATCGGCGAAATTGCAAACATGATTTACGGCGCAAAAGGTAAATCAGTTGCAAGAGACACTGTTGACGCCGGTGTTGACCTTCAAGAACTTTCTAATGAAACACAGGTAGAAATTAACAAAAACACTTCACTGTATGAATTTGCACTTGAATACGGCACAACTCTTAACGATCAGTTGAGCGAAGTTGAAAGACTTCTCGGTGAAAATCCAAACAAAGACGATCGTACAGCAGTTACAAAAGCAGAAGCAAAAGCAGGTGAAAATGCAGAAGATACAGCACTTGCAAATGCAAATGAAGAAACCGAAAATCTTCTTCCGGCAGAACCTGAAACAGAAGTTACAACAGGTACACCTGACAAGAGCGTAAGCGACAAAGCTTCAGCCAATATGACTCCTGCAACTCCTGTTGAAAACAAAGCGGCAGCAACAAAAACATCACAAAGTGTACCGGCAGGTATTGAAACTGCATCTCCGGAAGAATCAAAATCAGCTTCTCCGGCAAAAAGCGATTCCCCTGCTGAAACTTCACTTGACGAACAAGGCGAAAGCGCTACAGAAGATGCAAGAAGCACAACTCCAAAAGTTGAAAGCAGAGGCGTTGAAGCTGAAACCGAAACAAAAGAAGCTGAAAAAACTCAAAAAGATGCGAAAAAACAAAATAAAGAAATCGTTGCAGAAGAAAAACAAGTCAACAAAAAATCAAAACAAGTAAACGCAGACTTGAAACATAACAATGCACAAAGCGCAACTTTGAATGATGAAGTAACATCAGAAACAGATGCAATTGAAGAAGCTATTGTTGAAAATCCGGAAGATGCTCAAACAAAAGCAGAAACAATTGCTGCAACAGGTGATGAAATTACAGCACTTGGAGTAGAAAGCTCCAAAAAAGCTACAGAATTTACAGAAGAAACAACAGAACTTGAAGAAGATTCAGTAAAAGCTCAAAAACAAAACGAAAAAGCTCAAAAAAATAACAGCAAAGTTGAAAAAGCAATTTCCGTAATTGATCAAATTGCAGCAGTAGGCTTGCAAAAAGGTATGAGCACAATCGGAACCGGTGCAGTTATGACACTCCAAGGACAGGTAATGATTAGTGCAGGTTCCGCATTGCTTTCAAACCCGTTCACCGCAGCAGCAGGTGCAGCATTAGTCACTGCCGGAACAGTAACTACAAACATCGGTTTAGGTGCAATAAATGTCGGCGGTATCTTATCAACTGCAAGCTTCTATACACTTGCAGCAACAAAAGTTACCAAAATGACAATCGCAGCCTGCAACGGAGATTTAAAAGGCGTATTCAAAAATTTAGGCGCATTTGCAACAGTATGTGCAACCTCAGTCGCAAGCTGCGCAGCCACAATGGCAGTCGGAGCAGCTACAATGGGTGTTGCAGGACCAGTTGGTACAGCTATCGCATCCCAGGCAGCAGCCATTCCGTTCGATGCAATCGGCGGTGCTGCTAATATGGCACTTTCTAACGAAAATATTCAATCAGACGGCAACTCTGATATCAAAGAAAAAGTAGCTCAAAAACTTGATGAAAAAGCTGCCGAAGAAAACTCTTCCGTACAAACAACCCAGAGCGCACCGGCAGTTCAGGCAGTTGCAGCACAAACAACAGCAGCTTCTGCACAAACAGCACAACCTGCTCAAGCTTCAACTTCCGCAAATGCGGTTCAACCGTCAGCAGTACAAGCTGCACCTGCCCAAGCCGCAGCTGCACAAGCTTCAGCACCGGCAGAAGGTACAGAAGAAAACACAGAAGAAACCGGCACAGAAGAAGGTCAAGAAACTGAATTAAATGCAGCACAGAGCGCACGCGCTGAAATGTTAGATTCAGGCGCAAGCAAACGCGACATCGCAAAAACAATGACTAACAAGAGCAAAGATATTGAAGGTCAGACAAAACCTGCCATCATGCACGCAGCAATCAGCGCTTCCAAAGCTAAATCAATCAGCGAATCAGCAAACGCTGCTGCTGCAATTGCAGTTGCTGCAACAAAATCAATGAGAAAAGAATACGACGACCTCTCTGATAAAGTAGAAAAAGATAAAGAAGCAGCAGATCCGGCTGATATTGATAAAATGGAAGATTTGAAAGAAAGACTCCAAAGCAGAGGCTCTAAAGCTCAAACTAAATTAGCTGACTACGACGCAAAAATTTATGCACTTCAGGCAAAAGCTGCAACTTACTCACAAGTAGCAGAAGATGCAAATATGTGGGGCGAAGAAACAATCCTCAGCGGCTACGATTTGTTAGGCGTAGAATCAGCAGACGAAGCAAAAACTGTATCAGGCAGCCCGCTCGGCGCATTCTTCAAACACGGTATCAACGGATTTGTTGCGGTTAGAGCAATCAACCAGGGCGCATCAACAGTTGCAGCAGGCGACAAATCAGCAGAAGCACTCAAAGTTGCACAAGAAGCAGTTGCAGCAGGTCTCAACGTTATCAGCGAAAACAAAACAAAAGTTCAGGAAGCAACCTTTGCTCAGGCAGAAGCTGCACCGGGCAGCGAAAATTCAGACGCTGAAAACAACGGCAATACAGAAAACGGCGCACCAGCTCAAGAACAGGGCGCAGAAACTGCTTCTACAGCTCCGGCTCAAACAACATCAGCGACCGCAAAAACAGCAGCACCGACAGCATCATCAAACGAAACTGCTCAACCTGCACCGGTTCAAGAGGCTCAAACTCAAACCCGTGTTGCTGTAAATGTCGCAGGCGGCACTCTTCCTGCTCCTGTTAAAGAAGCAGTTGAAGATTCAGTAGAAGAAACTGTCGAAGAACAACAAAACGGTGCACCGGCAGGTTCATTCGCCGCATTCCAATCAAGAATGGCATCTGCGTCATCAACCAGAGGCGAAACAGCAGCTGATTCTCCGGAACAAGCCGGCAAAGACGGAAAAGGCGCTGACAAGAAAGAAGAAGAAGTTACTGTCGACAGTGTTGATACTAACGACGGTAAATCAACTGCCAATGAAAACCAAAAAGAAGGCGAAAACGTCGAAAAAGAAAACAAAGATAAAAACAAAGCAAGCAAAGATGCTAAAAAAGAAGGCAAAGACTTAGAAAAAACTGATAAACAATTGCAAAAAGAAATGAAAGCTACCCAGAAAGAAATCAAAGAGATTGAAGAAAAAATCGTCAAACTCACAGAAGAATCTCAAGGTATCATCGAAGAAATCGACGCAGAAAACGAACAGCAAGCTGCACAATCTCAACAGTCAGCACCGGCAGCAGGCGCTCAACCGGCAGCAGCAGGAATTCAACCGGCAGGCCCGAATATGTCTATGTCAGCAGGCGCACCGGCAGCTGGCGGCGCAACTGGCGGTGCGGCAAGCGTTTCAGCTGTTCCTTCAAATATGATGTCATCATCAGCTTCTGCTCCTGCCGCAACAAATTCAGCTTCTGCATTCGACATCAGCGGCGGCAAAGTTCAAAAATTAACAGAAAAAGTTACTGCAAACGTTGCTCAAATCACCGGCTTGCAGACAAGAAGCAAAAAAAGCACCAAAAAATTACAAAAGAACCTCAAAACTCAACAAAAACGTGCAGAAAAAGCACAAAAAGCTTCTGAAAAAGAACAAAAACAAAACGAAAAACTTGATAAGGCATTAACCTACGTTGATTACGCAGCAACCGCAACAAAAATCACAGGTCAGGTATTCAACGGTGTTGGCAGCGCACAAGTTACAGCAGGTACAGCAATGATAGCCACAGGTAATGCAATGCTTGCTACTCCGTGGACAGCTGCAGCAGGTGCAGCTATGATAGCTTCAGGTACTGCATTAGATACAGCAGGTACAGCTAATATCGGCGTTGGTAACGTTCTTAATATCGTTGGTACATACACAGGTATGGCTGTTAAAGTTACAAAACTTACCATCGCAGCTTGCCAGGGCAACTTGATGGGCGTATTAACAAATGCGGCAGCACTTGCAATGAGCTGTATGGGCGGTCTTCCGGGACTTGATGACGCTTCTAAAGCAGTTGAAGCTGCAACACAAGCCGGACAACAATTAGCAAACAACGCTTTACAGCAAGCACAAATGCAAGTTATGAACAATGCAGGTCAGCAAATGGCTCAACAAATGATGCAGCAAAGCGGCGGTGAATTAACTAAGATGGCAGCTCAGCAGATGACAACTGTAACAACCGAAGAAGCTACAAAAGCAGCATTTGACACCGCAGCAAAAACAGCTATGTCAGCAGCAACAAAGAAAGCTCTTACAAAAGCAGCATTCGGTGCAGTTACAAAAGGTGCAATGGAAACTTTAGCCCCGATGGCAATGGGCGCTGCAGGCTCTATGCTCAGCCAACCGTCAACAGGCGAAGAAAAACAAAGAAGAGACCTCCACCTGACAGATAGAAAACGTACTGCAAGAGTAATCAAAGCTATCAACAGAAGAAAAGGTTCTTCACAATACGGAAGACAAGGCAGATAATATGGTGGTACTTATATAAATACCTGTTAAATTCTATTGCCAAGGACCGGTCACATGTAATATAATTTTTTCCGTAAAGAAGGGGAAGATTGTATGACAAAAGTGGCAGTCGAAACAACTTTAGATAAATTAGAAATCGGGAAAGACGCAGTTATTTCCGCGATAAACTGCGATGATAATGCACTACGGCATCATATACTGGATATGGGGCTTACTCCAAATACAGAAGTTACACTGATAAAAACAGCTCCTCTGGGCGATCCTTTGGAGATAAGACTCCGCGGGTATGAGTTAACACTAAGAAAAGATGATGCCGCCAAAATTATTATCAAAGATATTCACGACGCCCACGATTGTCCGAAAAAAAATATTCAGTTTGAAGATATAGCTCATTCACAGCTCGGTGAAACAATTACATACACAACCCGAAAAAATAATAAAGTTAAGCCAAAAGAAAAAATTCTTCTCGCCCTTGCAGGCAACCAAAACTGCGGCAAAACGACACTTTTTAACCAATTGACTGGTTCAAACCAACACGTAGGGAATTTTCCCGGAGTTACGGTCGACAGAACCGACGGCATTATAAAAAATCACAGCGAAGCTACAATAACTGATTTGCCGGGAATTTATTCGCTATCCCCTTACAGCAGTGAAGAAATTGTAACCAGAAACTTTATTTTGGATGAAAAACCTGACGGGATAATTAATATCATAGATGCCACAAATATCGAAAGAAATATGCTGTTGACCCTTCAATTGATAGAGCTTGATGTTCCGATGGTAATAGCATTGAATATGATGGATGAGGTTAATGAAAGCGGCGGCAGTATTGACGTAAACGGGCTGGAAGCTGCACTTGGCGTTCCGGTTATCCCTATTTCGGCGTCAAAAAATCAGGGGATAGAAGAACTTGTCGAACACGCCATTAACGTTGCAAAGTATGAAGAACACCCGGGACGCTTAGATTTCTGCGAAGCTGACGATAGTGCCGAAGGTGCTGTCCACAGATGTATCCACTCTATTATTCACCTGATAGAAGACCATGCTAAAGCTGCCGATATTCCGGTAAGATTTGCAGCAACAAAACTGGCAGAAGGTGATGAGCTGATAATCGACGCTCTTGAACTTGACGCAAAAGAAATAGAAGCCTGCCGTCAAATTATCTCCCAAATGGAAACTGAATCAGGTCTGGATAAAGAGGCGGCACTTGCTGATATGCGCTTTACTTTTATAGAAAAACTGTGTTCACGGTATGTGAAGGGTATAAGCGAGACCTCCGGATACAAGCTGTCTGCGGGAGCCGACAAAATTTTGACAGGCAAATACACGGCAATAGCGGCATTTTTATGTATAATGGCTTTGATATTTTATATTACATTCGGACCTTTAGGCACATGGCTTTCGGATTTAATGGATATCGGGATAGGCAAGATTTCAGCGGTTACAGATAATGCCCTGACCTCTTACGGATTGAATCCGGTAGTACATTCGCTGATTATAGATGGTATATTTGCGGGCGTCGGAAGCGTATTGAGCTTTTTACCGATAATAGTTGTTTTATTTTTCTTTCTTTCAATACTGGAAGACACGGGATATATGGCGCGGGTTGCGTTTTTTATGGATAAAATTTTGAGAAAAATAGGTTTATCCGGCAGAAGTTTTGTACCGATGCTGATAGGTTTCGGGTGTTCTGTGCCGGCAATTATGGCAACCAGAACGCTGCCTTCTGCTAGGGACAGAAAAATGACGATATTATTAACGCCGTTTATGAGTTGTTCTGCAAAACTACCTATATACGCATTGTTTACGGCTGCGTTTTTCAGGGAAGCACAGGTTGTTGTCATATTAAGTCTTTATTTAACAGGGATATTAGTCGGGATAATTTTTGCATACATTATGAAATATTTTGTTTTTAAGGGTGAACCAGTACCGTTTGTAATGGAGCTTCCAAACTACAGAATGCCGAGTGCGATGAATGTTTACCGGCTTATTTATATGAAATCAAAAGATTTTGTGACCCGTGCCTTCACAATAATATTCTGGGCAACAATAGTAATCTGGTTTTTACAGACATTTGATTCAAGGCTAAATCTTGTGACGAATTCTGCAGACAGTTTGCTTGCGGGACTCGGCAATCTGCTTGTTCCGGTATTTAAACCGCTGGGAATAAGTGATTGGCGTGTATCAACAGCGTTTATTACCGGATTTATGGCAAAAGAGAGTGTAGTCAGCACATTGAGTGTATTGTTAGGCGGGGATACATCAAAGCTGCCGGATTTGTTTACACCGCTGACGGCGTTTGTTTTTCTTGTCTTTTCGCTGTTGTACACTCCGTGTGTTGCGGCAATAGCAACTGTAAGGAGAGAACTCGGACGAAGATATGCTGCTTTGGTAATCTTGCTGCAATGTTCAATCGCGTGGCTGGCAGCGTTTGTTGTATATACTGCAGGAAGCTGGTTGAAACTAGGGTAGAAGTTTTTTGATAGCTGTAGCCAGGCGATAAAAACAAATTCCACAAAACGCTTGCAAGAAAAAATTTACGTGATAGTATAAGAAATGTAAGCCCTGGTAGCTCAGCTGGATAGAGCAACCGCCTTCTAAGCGGTAGGTCATGCGTTCGAATCGCATCCAGGGTAAATAAGACAGGATGACTTTTGTTATCCTGTCTTATTTGTTATGGATAGCGATGAGAACGTTTTTTGCGTTCGTGCGGATTTCCGTACGGACGACGCGAGCGAACGCGAGTTAGTCCGAGGATATTGAGCCTGCTAAGCCGTCAGGCTTAAAGGCGAAACTATTCGAGCGTGGAGAAACTCCAAGACAGCGGGAGCGAGCTGAGGGCGGAGCCTTGACGGCTGAATAAATGTAATTTATGAAGCCGGCAAACGAAGACCCGTTAAAATAAAAAGGACGGGTTTATATCGTCCTTTTTATTTACATAATTCTTATTTCAATTTAGCAACTTAAATTGAAATAAGATTAAGCAGTTTGTTACAATATTTCAATCTCATATCCGGTACAACTAAAATAAAACATTTGTGCCAAACATTATGTTTGCAAAAAAGCGAAACCTTAAAAAAGATTTCGCTTTTTGAATTTTAATTAAACTATACTAACAAATTATTTTTTGTATAATACAGCTCTACCAGCGTCTGTAGCCGGGTAAATACCTTGGTCATAGAATACAACCGGATAAATATCTGCCGGGCTGTCAACTACGCAGTCATCGCCAGAGGTGCCATCATTACAAACAGTTTGTCTGTTAGGAGCTTTTGTACCGTTAACATCGATAAAACCACGGCAATCAGTATCATCAGCAGGTTCACCATCTACCATAACTCTAGATTCTCTACAATCATAAGCAGCCTTGTTGAATGTAAACATAATACCGTCATTGAAGAATACAGTATAGTTGTTTGATAAGTCAGCAGTATCACCGGTAAGAGTTGTAGCACTAGAACCGAGCAATACATTGTAATCAGAGATTGCACCAGTTTCAGTTCTAACAACATTCATTCTGTTGTTCAACAAAGCAAAAATTGAAGTACCAGTTTCTGCAGTTGTTGTAGTAGTACCTAAGTCGTAATCATCAAGAGCTAAGTTTAAAACAATAGCTTGTGAGATAACTGATAAAGCTTTTTTGTAAGCTGTTTTGTATTGAGCACCGTTAGTAGCATTCATCAATGTAGGCATTGTCATAGCAGCTACAACGCCGATGATACCGAGAGTAATCAATACTTCTGCCAAAGTAAACCCGAAACGTTTTGTCATAACTTTTTCACCTTTCTTTTTAAAGTAACTATGTACATAATATTTTTCAACTCTGCTCCCAAACTTTGATTGCTCTAATCTAATCAACGCATGAAAACACCGAAACGAGTTGTTATAACCAAAATATTACTCTTTATATATACATTTTAACACATTTTTGACAGTTTGTCAATGGGTGATGGGCGTTTTAATGTACGGATAACACTTGCTCAAACTCTCGAAATCCTTGCGCTGAGCTTTATTCAAAGGTATTAACTCTTACGTATTATTTCTTAATATTTTTCTAAAAATAGTACACATTACTTTAAATATCTTAATTTTTTGTAATAATTAGGGTTGTAATTGTGAAGGAGTACGGCAAAATATATAATTCGTAATTTTGAGAAAAAAGTCTGTCATTCTGCACTCTGCCAAACAAAAACTGACTAAATGTCTGGTTTTATGAGAGGGTGAAGAATCTCAAAAAACTCTTACGGGCGTTATAAAAGCCGCGATTACAAAGATATTTAAAATTTCTTGAACATCTTCAAAAGGCGACTTTTTGAAAGTTGAATAGTCCTATTGATGCAAACGTTTCGTTTGCCAAACATAATGTTTGCCTAGTCTGATACGTCGTTCCAAAATGTCAGCAGCTTTTTGTACCATTTCATTCTGGATGTTTTAAGTTTTGATGTGTTCAGACAAAAGTTTTCAAAGTATGATTCTACAGCTTTTCTTTTATAAAACGTATTAGGATACATTGCCCTGTATTCACTGTCAAAAAGCATTTGTTCAAACGGAAATTTGCGGGTCAGTGCGTGGATTTTTGTTGATAATGACCAATTCTCCGAGCCGTTTTTTTCACCTCTTTTGATTGGTTTGGTGCAGTTTTTGGCGGATGTTGAAGGGTCGTTGATTGCTTCTATGAGTTTAAGCCGGGCGTAACCGGGCGCTTTTTGTCCTGCCAGAAGAAATTTTTGGTAGGTTCTTTCTGCTCTTACGTCATTCGTGTTTAAGTATCTTATCGTGTCATAAGCGTGCTGGGTAATTATTTTTGTGTTTACCTTTGGTGCCATCTTAACTCCTTTGCATAAACTCCATGTCTGCTTTTTATTCTTAAATCACCTGAAAAATTTTTTTTGCTATTTGTTTAACAATTTTTTATGAAAAGCATTGTGAATATCTAATCTTGTTATTATCCCTTTTATTTTATCATTTCTTCCGCATACGATTAGCCATTCAGTGTCGTTAGAATGGAGTCTGTAGTATGCAATGTATAAATTATTTTGCGGCGCAATTGTGACCGGTGAAGGGTTCATTATTTTATCAATGGTTGTAGTTTCTGATATTCCCTGAAAAAGGGCGTCTTCTATGTCTGATTTTGTTATAATTCCGGCAAGTTTATTTTTTGAATTCACTATTGGACAGGCTTCGTGTCCGTATTCAGTGATGGTATTTTCTGCGTCTTTGATAGTTGAGTCTGTGTTCAGTGTGATTACGTTATGAGCCATAAAGTCTTTTACGTATAGGCTGCTTAATAATTTAGCTTCCGGTGATTGTGCCTGATTTACTATGAGGCTTGCGTAAATTGGTCTTTGATTTAATTTTTCTGCGACCAAATCGGCAATTGCGGCACTAAGCATTATCGGCAAAATATGCTGGTAGCCGCCTGTCATTTCAAATACCATAACTGCCGCAGTGATTGGGGTTCTTGCAACTGCCGATAAAAATGCGCCCATTCCAATCATCGCAAGTACAATCGGGTTTACGTCAAGTCCTATTTTGCAGCATACTCCGCCAATTCCGTAGCCCAGAAAAGAACCCAGCATTAACATCGGCAGAAATATTCCGCCGGCAGCACCGGAGCCGAAACATACCGGCGTTATGAAAAATTTTGCAAGAAATATAACGGCGACTGTACCGATTGCAAATTTATGCTGCAAGAGTAAATCCACCGAGATATTTCCGGAACCAAGAACGTACGGGACAAATAATCCGGCAATTCCTGTGATAAGTCCTGCTATAGCCGGCTTCGACCAGTTAGGAAGGTTTACTCCCGCAAAGAGTTCGTTGCTTTTAAATATGATTTTTGAAAATAATACCCCGCAAATTCCTGCCGTAATTCCGAGGATTATACAGGCAGTGATTATGTTTAAGGAAAGTTCTCCGCCAGAAATGTCAGGCAGGCTGAATGAGGGATTTGAGCCTAAGTAGTGTCTGGCTAGCGATGATGCTGTCACAGTTGCAACCAGTACCGGAAAGAGCAGCGACGGTGAAAATTTTTGTACAAGTTCTTCCAGAACAAATACAGTTCCGGCAATCGGTGCATTGAAGGTTGCTCCGATTGCGGCTCCCGCGCCCGAGGCAATAAGTTTATCTTTATCAGTACCTTTCATTTTAAAAATTTTACCGACAAGTGCTCCGGCACCAGCGCCAAGCTGGACACTGGGACCTTCCCGCCCTAGTGACAGTCCTGAGCCGATACCGGCAACTCCCGCAAAAAATTTGACAAATATGCTGCGTATCCTTGTTAAATTCCCCATTCTTGCCATTGTCATTTTTACATAGGGAATGCCGCTGCCTTTTGTTTCGGGTGCTATCTTAAATACTAATAATCCTGAAACAAGCCCGCCTGCTGCAGTTATCAACGGAAATGTAAAATACCTCCATAGAGCCGGCAGGCTGCCGCAATAGGCTGTGATGTGTTTGAATGTAATGTCTATGCTTATTCTAAACAAAACAACCAGAATCCCTGAAATTAGTCCTACAAGTATAGCTTGCAGAACTATTTTGCTCCGTGCTATTTCCTGTAGAAAGTATCCGGTTTGTTTGAATATTTTACTGCTTATATTCATATATTTATCTTATCGCAAATTTTTTAATCAGGCAGATAGATTTTTTTCAGCATATTCAAATCGTTCCCGGAAATGTAAGTTTGTCCGTGCAAATCCGGATACATAATATCACCGCGTGATGATGAGTGAGGAAGACCGAGAGCGTGCCCGATTTCGTGCAGTGAAATTTCATAAAGCTCTTTGTCGTTCAGTGTTCTGCCGGTTTGGGGACTGAGCAGGAATATTGTCAGGTCAGCTTTGGAATAAAATCCAAGAGGACTTTGGGTTACGGCAAGACCTACAGCGTTTGAAAAATCTTTCTTTTGAACTCTTGGATTTTTGTCATCAAATTTTACGTGCAGCGAAGAAGCAAGTTTGGAGTCTTTCATTCTGAATGTGACAATTTCACCGGATGCGGTCTGCCATGTTTCAAATGCTTTTTCCACAATAGGTTTTTTCGGGTGGTCTTGTATATATACATTCAACGGAAAGTATCCCCATCGCGGAGTCTTCCACGCAAGTGCAGTTCCGCAGAATATTATTGTCAGTAATATTACAAATAAGAATTTTTTCATTGTTATTCTTCAGACTCTTTATATTTTATTATTGTATCTTTTATTGATGTTTCTTTGTAGGTTTTTTCAAGCACCTCAATATCTTTGTCCTGAAGCTCTACAGGCTGCTCGATCTGGTCATAATAATTTTTTGTCGTGATGTAACCGGGTTCTTCAATAAGCTGTAAAGCCAGCGCATTGGCGGTTTCGTGCAGTGCTGCGGCTTTAAATCTTGCGTCGGAAAGCTTTTTGCCGCCGACAGAGTCCGCAAGCTTGACATCGACTTTGAATAAATATGTCGTTGCTGCGTGTATATCAGTTGAGCCGGGGGTGTCAGCATCCTCAACAACTTCAAATACAATATTTGCGGAAATTTTGCTCTTTGATTGTTTGAAGCTGATAAGCCCGCCGGATTTTGTGCTCCAGTCGTTCAATGCTGCGTTAATCGTTTCATATCTCGCGCCCTCTGGTACATAAACTTTTACCGGAAAAAAGCTCCATCTGGGCATTGTGAAAGCCAGTGCGGCTGCTGTTGTTCCAAATAATAAACCTAAAATTAATAATATCTTTTTCATAATCTTCAATATAACATTTTTTTTTAATTTTGTACATACTGCATATTATCCTACTATGGGTATTGAGTTTTTTGACGTTTTGCGCTATCCTTTAATTTGAAGATAAGGGAGAGTATATGACTACAGAAGTTCAAGAAGAATTAAAGGTTATAAACGATGCAATCAAAGAGGTTGCTAATTTTGTTCAGACGGATGAGACTGTAAAACCTGATTTTAACGAGTATATCAGGACTATCAGCGGCGGCAAGCCCCAGTCAATTAATTTTCAATCCGCCTGTTTTAACTACATTTTCGAAAGAAATCTCGGAGAAGAACATAAATCTATTTTTGAACTGTATCTGGAAAATACCAAAAAAGTCGACGCAGCAACAAAAAAAGTTATAAAAGCACTCCAAAAGTCAGTATCTTCGGTCTTTGAAGTTAAAAAGGTTCATAGAACAGGCTTTGAACTGGATAATATTATTAACGAGAAATTGTATAATGTTACATCGTTAGTCAAGATGACTTCTTTCCGCGGAATCGGTCCCGGTCAATTTGTTGTTGCTAGAATATTCAAATACAACAAAGAACATTATCTGTTGGAAATTTCAGGGGTTCTTTCTTCCTCAAGACGCGATGATGCTTTGAGATTTTCGGTCGCGAAGATTATACAAAATCCTGAACTTGTTTACATGGATAACCCTGAAAAATTGAAGGAAATCGAAAAAAATGTCGCAAAATTGTATAAAGATTTTGTAGATTATTTTGGCGCTGATGAGGTTGTTACAACCAATAAATACGCGGATGACATCATCGGTTTGTTTAATGATTATGCAGAAAGCGGTGAAAAACGAGAGTTCTCTGACAAAATTCACGAGCCGGCAGCTTACAGATTTTTCAACGTGAGTGAGTTTAACAACTCTTATTCAAACTTTTTGGAAAATTCACTTGGCGGATTCTCCTCTCATAAGGAAGAATATGATGTAGGCATTCTCTTTGATGAAGAGCTCGGACTGTATGCAGTGCCGTTTTATGCGACCTTTAACAAAATATTTGAAGCTAAAGATTATTCAAAAATCATCAATTACGACAAATGTATTGAATATATGCTCAGAAATGACAAGCTTTCAGCAAACTTAATCAGAAGAGTTGCAGCAAAACACGATAATTTTATGCAGGTGGTAAATGCTGTTTTGAAAAAAGACTACACACTGAATGAGCTTCTGCAAAAATATAAGGCGCCTTATCTGGAACAAAAAATCTTTTCTTCAACAACCGTCCTGTATAAATCAAAAGCGTTCTCACGGACTCTCGGGATTATAGAAGAACACGAAGAGCGCCCGAAAATTGATACCACCGGTGTCGGCAGAAATGACCCGTGTCCTTGCGGAAGCGGTAAAAAGTTTAAAAAATGCTGCGGTGCCGCTGCTCTAAACAATTAATTCCATAAGAGCTTCAGGACACAAGCCTATAATGTTTTTGAAACTGCCTTCCACGTTTTTGACAAACCCGGAGGGCAGTTCCTGTATTCCGTATGCACCGGCCTTGTCAAGCGGTTTGTAATCTCTTACGTAGGATTGTATCATTGGCTCTGTCAGAGTCTCAAATTCGACAAATGAAGTAACTGATGTCTTTTTGACTGTGTGAGCTTTTGTATTTATAACCGCGATGGCCGTGACTACCATGTGTTTCCGTCCGGAAAGCCGCTTTAGCATAGAGATTGCCTCTTCTTCGTCTTTTGGTTTGCCTAAAATTTCGTTATCTATAACTACCATTGTATCAGCACCTATTACAAGAGCCTCTTCCGGTGTCCGTTGGGCAACTTCAAGGGCTTTATTATACGCGAGCTTCTCTATAAAATCATAAGAAAAAACCGTCTGTGTATGATCTTCTTCATACCTTGACGGCTTGACTTCAAATTTTAATTTAGTTTCTTTTAAGATATTTTGTCTTCTGGGAGAAGAAGACGCAAGTATAATTTTTCCCATCATCAGTTCCTTCTATCCGCTCTGCAAATACAGTTTAGCAGAAAAATAAAAGGAACTAAAACTTTGGAAATCGAACTTATTGTAAAGTTCTTGTTCGGTTATATCTTGCTGTTTTAGCATTTATTGCATAACAGGCGATATTTAGTCGTTGTTTTAACAACATCATATTCCTGCTCATACTTGCATAATCATTCATAGCGCCCATCATCTTATCCGGGTCAACCATTGATTCCATATTGTCGTGGTTGTCTACGCGTTCGTCTTGGTATTTTTTGACCAGTAGCTGGTCGATGTAATCTTCAGCACCTATTGCCATGCCGATCCTCCCTATTGAATTGTGTGTGATGAGAAAGTTAAAATATCCTAAATATATTCCTTATGTATATACAAAGTATTTTTTGATTTGAAAATTGCCTTTTTTATTCCAAATGTGAAGAAATGTTAAAATAAATTTTCAAAATGAGTTTTTTTTGCTCCAAAGTTTATAATAGATATATGAAAGAGATTAGTATAATTGCACCGTTAAAAAAGCCTGAAGATATTGAATTATTCTGCAAATCCACCAATTGCCGGTCTTATTACGTTTATTACAAGAAGTTTTTGAACAATAATTTTGAGTACGTAGACGAGTTTGTAGCTGCGGCAAAGCGTCTTGGGTGCAAATTATACATCAACTTCAAGCACGACATTACGGAGGAAAACCTGCCGGAAATCAAAAAAATGCTTAAATTCCTCAAAACTGCCGGAATTGACGGAATTTTTATCAATAGTTTTGCAATGCTGGAGGCAATAAAGGTTTTTAAGCTGCCGTTTGACGTTATTGTTGATTCCTATTTTGACATACATAATTTGTCTGGGATTGATTTTATCAACAGTTTCCACAAGGTTAACGGGGTTATCATCACGGAAGAAATCTATATGAAAAATATAGCCAAGATTAAAAAATACACAAATCTTCCGCTGGCGATAGATTCGGATAATCTGCCGTGGTGTGCGGAAGATATTATAAAGCTCAATGCAATTGACCACGTTGTTATAAAAGGCAAATTTGCTTCATCTGACGAAATCCTTGAGGGAATTGAGCTTGTGGAAAAAATTCTTGAGAAGCCTAAACTTTTCAAAAACCAAAAACTGCCGTTCAAGCACGTTAGAAAATGTATTTACCAGACAAACCACTTTTCCGGAGATATGGTGAGCGCGCAAGGACGTGATTTCAAGTTTAGCCGGCATATCCAGAATTTTGAGTGGGATATTAAACGAGCCAGAGTGTCGAAGACAATTAATTATGACCGAAATGCCGATATAAAGATAAATTTGCGGCTTTCCGAGCTTGAACAGCTAAAGGAACTTCATAAATATATTAAAAAAATCGGCACAAACCCTATATACTCTATCGAATACGGTGAAATCCTTTCTACAGCTGACCTTGCGACAAGCAGCTTTCACGATATTATTTTAAAGGTCAAAAAATTCTGCACGGATAACGGCATACATTTTCAGCTCTCCACCCCGAGAATACTGATAGAGCGAGATTTTGACAGGGTTTTTGAGTATGAAAAGCAGATTTTGCTGGATGAACCGGCTCCGTCATCATTGATTATAAACAATATAGGCTATTTCTGGGCAGTCATAAATGACCCAGAAATTAACCACATTTCGCTTGAAATTGGACAGGGGATTAATTTGCTTAACAGTATGTCAATCAAGTGCCTGAATAACCTGCATCAGCTGAATACGGTTGATTTTACGTCGTTTAACGATGTTGAAAGCGTTATCAAAACACTGAAAAAAGTCCGTAACGTAATTGAAAATAAAAAATACACAATTGCCGGCAATATCAGGGTGCCGAGTCTGGGTTTGTGCCCGTTGAACAATGACAGCGCAATAATTTCGCGGCTTTCGTGTAAAGCGCCCTGCCACAGAGGCGGATATGCCTTAAAAGACCCGTCATTGAAAAAGATTTACCCGTTCACCTGCGACGGATTTTGCAGAATGCACATGTTTGAAGACAGAATTCTTGAGGATTTCAGCTGTATAGATGAACTAACTGATGCCGGTATAAATGAATTGGTCTTTGATTTCAGCGCACTGCCGGCAAAATACGTCCCGATATTGTTGGATAAGTATTTCAACAGGTAATTGTAAGCTATTTGATGGGTTGGACAATTTCATCCGGCACAGTCTCTACTTTTATAATTATTTTATCGGAATAAGTGTATTCAAATCAACATCAAGTGCTTTAGCTATTGATATAACCGTGAATAAAGTAGGGTTGCCGACGCCGCGTTCTATCATGTTAACAGTATCAAGCGAGACCCCGGCTTTTGTAGCTAAATTAAGCTGGGATATTTTGCGTTTTGCCCGCTCAACACGCATGTTTTTGGCTAGCTCATCATAGTATTTCTGCATGTTCATTTATTAATTTTATAATATTGACAAATGTTGAATGCGGAATATAATATTAATATTACGGAATATATTCAGTATTATTAATATCTTATTCTTAATTTGAGGATTTTTTAATGAAAAAGAAGGTGCATAGAGCTTTTACGTTGGCAGAAGTTTTAATAACTCTTGGGGTAATCGGTGTTGTTGCGGCAATGACTCTACCTACTCTTATGAGTCATTATTCAAGGGTTGTTATGTCAGCGCGTAACAAAAAATTTGTAAGTTCAATAAATCAGGCCGTCCTTCGCTCAACTGCAGATAACGGCCCGCCGAATGAATGGCCTAAACATATTCTTTATCACGACCCGGAATCTTTATATGACTGGTTTGATGAATATATTATACAATATATGAAAATTTTAAAAGACTGCAGGCATGATCCGGTTGGCTGTATCGCGGAATACAGCTACTGTCATACACCGGATAGATGTTACTCTGCAAACGGAATAGGTAACTCTAATGTTTTATATGTATTTAATGACGGGAGTATGATTATTGCGCTTACCGGCGGCGGATTGGATCAAGAAACAGGTATAACTACGGGTTTGACAATACACATGCGTTTTGATGCAAACGGTTATGCAAAGCCTAATCAGTACGGGCGCGATATTTTTTCATACAGATTTACGGTTGCAAAAGACAAGTTCTATATCCACTGTGATAACCATAAAAGTTTAACAGGCGGTACTGTATCTACAAATGACAGCAGAGAATCTCTTATTGAAGCCTGCAAAACAAATCCTCAAACTTGCAGCTGCCTTTTGATGAAAGATAATTATGAATTCAAAGCAGACTATCCGTTCAGGTTGTAGTTTTTTACTTGTTAAGTCTGTGATTATACTATCTTTTTCCAAAGAAAAATTTGTCAATTTATTGTAAATTTTTTGTAATATATTGGCAAATTTTTTATTTACATATTTTCTATAATTAAAATTTTGAAGTATTATGACAAAAATACTTAATTAAGGGGTATATGAGAAAGGTATTAGATGTTAATTTCTCGGATTAATTTCCAAAAGGATTATAGCAATATTCAGTACAGAAACAATTATCAGCATCCTGTGAATTTTCAAGGACAATTGGAAAGTGATTATTTTGAGGCGTCAAAGACCGGGAATATTCAAAAACAGCTCAAAAGTATAAGTAATTATAGATTTGATGTAACAGAAAGAGATATCGAAACGCAGGACAATTTTTTACATGCAGCCTTAAAAAGTGCCAATAAACTTATAATTAATAAAGCATTAATATTACTCGGACAAAAAGACACAGAGTTAATTCAAACAATTGTCGAAGAGACGAACACTGAGGGTAAAAAGCCCTATGAATACACCTCAGACTCCGCGGTGATTTCAAGATTGGAAAATTTGACAAATAAAACACTCATTCCAAGCCAGTCTTTGATACAAGAAGATAGACTCTCCCCGAAAGAAAGAGAGGAAATAGTTCCGGAAGTAAATCAGGAACCGGTAAAAACTCCGGAATTAAAATTAAATGAATTACCTCCGGGTACTGTTTTAAGAATTCCTGATGATGACGAAGATGAAGCGGATGTTGTATTGGACAGCCCGATACAAACGACCACTCCTCCTGCCGGTGAGAATAACGGTGATAATACAATTCCGCCGTTAAATGAAATTGCCGGACTTCACAAAGCTAAAAATATTTTACAAAAAAGAATAGTTGAACCGCTGATAAGTGGCAAAAAAGTCACGGACAGCGGATTCTTGTTATATAGTGCAACCAAATGCGGAAAGAGTTTTTTGCTGCAATCACTGGCAAAAAGTCTGAACAGAACTATAATAGATGAAAAAGAGCTGGAAAAGCTTGTGGAAAAAGCAATTTCAGCAAACGAAAACAGTACGGAAATACAGCAGAATTCTATTTCAAAAATCCTAAATGAAAATATAATACAAGTTTCAGATGTCCAAGCACTGGAAAATGTAATTGGTTTTGCAAAAGAAAATTACAGAACAACAAAAAAACAAACAGTTATTTTCATAGATGAAATAAAAGGAATTCTGCCGGATGTAAATGCCGCATCATCCAATTATGTTACAAAGGCTGAGCAGCTCATTGAAGATTCCGCGCAAAAAGGATTTGTTATTGTTGCAACCACGAGAGGCAAAGATGAGATTTCTCCGGATTCAATTCGAGTAGGCAGATTTGATAAAAAAATTGAGCTGAAACTCCCGACAAAAGATGAAAGAGAAGAGTTCATTAATAAATATCTGGAATTAAATATTGATAAAGAAGCATACACACTCTTATTAAACAAAACTGCAGGTTTTTCCTATAAGGATGTAAAAAATATTATAGACGAGTTAAATGAAGCTCAAAAAACTGATAAAAGTTCAATAGATAAAGAACTCAAAATATATGCAAAAGAAAACAATCTTGGGGAATTAAGCGATTCCGGAACAACCGCCAATTATGACAGTGATGAGTTCAGAAGAGTTCCTGCGGAAATTACATTCAAAGATGTTGCCGGCATGAGGGATGTAAAAAAGAAGTTTCAAATAAATCTTATAGACCGGCTCAAACCGGACTCTCTAAAATGGTTTAAGGAACATGGAAATCGTCCGCCTGTGAATTCGGGTTTCTTGCTGTACGGACCTCCTGGAACCGGCAAAACTTTCATAGCGGAAGCAGTTGCCGGTGAAACTAAAATACCTATGTACAAGATTGACACTTCAACAATTAAAGATAAATATTACGGCTCGTCAGAGAAAAAAATAAGAAAATTGTTCACACAGCTTGAAACCAAGTTTGAAGAAACAGGTGAATACAGCATATTATTTATTGATGAAGCTAATAGCTTGCTTGCAAAAAGGAACAAAGAATTATCATCAAAATCTTTGTCATCCGGCAGCGGGGATTCTAACCTTGTTGATTTATTCCTGCAATATTTGAATAAAGCCCCGAAAAGAGGAATTATTCCTATTATTGCAACTAATTTTAAAGATGAAATTGATGATGCAATTTTGGACAGATTACAAACCCAGATAGAAATCCAGCTCCCTGATGATGAGTTAAGAGAAGCAATGGTGAGACAGGAACTTACAAAACTTCCTGAGTATACAAAAAATATAAACGATGATGATGTAAAAGAGATTGTTATCCGACTGGGCGGATTGAGTTCAAGAACTATCAGTGCAGTGTTGGAAAAAGCTTTGGATAACTGTTCTCTTCATCCTGAAAGACCTATGACAGTAAAAGATTTTACTGATGCGATAAATAATTATGCAATAGAACATGATTTGCCTGAAATAAATGAAAACAGCAAAACATCAGGTTATGACGGGCGCTGGAAACGGAAAACAGTTAAATTCCCGGCTGATTTTAGTGACGTTGCAGGTATGGATGATGTTAAAAAGGTGTTTCAGGCAACCCTGATAGACAGGCTGAAACCGGAAGCTTTGGCAAGATTTAAAAATGACGGCAACAGAAATCCAATTCAATCAAATTTTCTTTTATACGGTCCTCCGGGAACCGGCAAAACTTTCATAGCGGAAGCCCTGGCAGGCGAGATGAAAGTACCTTTATATGAATTAACTTCCGCAGATATTAAATCAGGTCTTTACGGTGAATCTGAAAAAAATATTAAAGCAGTTTTTGACCAGCTGGAAAAGAAATTTAAGCGCACCGGTGAATACAGTATTTTGTTTGTGGATGAAGCAAATGATTTGTTCCGCAGTGCTAATGACGGAATCGGTAATGCCGGTAAAAGTTTAACCAATCTGTTTTTGCAAAAAACAAACAATTCAGCGGAAAGGGGAATTATTGTCATTGCGGCAACAAATTACAAGGATCAGATAGAAGATGCAATGCTGAGCCGGCTTGGAAAACAGATTTATATATCACTGCCTGATGAAAATCTCAGAAAAGCTTTAATTGAATCCGAAATAGGAAAAAGCAGTATAACAAAAAATATCAAAGATGAAGACATTGCAGAGTTAGTTGAATTATTGGCAGGGTTTTCATCAAGAGACATCTCTAAAATTTTAAAAGAGACAATAAATGAGCAATTAACATACTCGGATTCACAATTATCAATCGGCGATTTCAAAAAACAAATAGACCACTTCATAGCAAACAGAGATGATAACTTACAAAAAAGTGTATACAAGAACAAATTGAGGCTTTTGGCGGACAATTTGACAGAAACAGAAGCGGAAGAAGTTATGAATTTATATATTGAGTACAAAAGGCAGCAAAAAGCTAAAAATGCAGAAGGTAAGTAGAATGAAAATCCATCCGATTTTAATACAACAATATAACGGAAGAAATTCAAAAACGAAAAAGACATGTGTTGTCTCAAACCCGCTGACCACATACCGCCCGAATATTGAAATGCCAAATTTACCTGTAACTTTCGGTTCTTTGATTGCAAATTCAGAGCTGTTAAAAATGGGTTATAAAGTTGCAAGAGTAGAAAATAACAAAGTTGTAAATGATGACGACAGTATTATGATATCTTCGCCTGACAAGTTTTTAGCGTTACTGGAAAGTCCAAATATATGGAATAAAAAAATTGTACTGACAAGTGATATAGACTTGGCCGGGCGTGAAATTAAACCAATAGGCAGTGCCTCAAGACCATTCAAAGGTGAATTTGACGGAAACGGCTGCAAGATTTCCAATTTCAAAATAGACACACCGGAAGGCAGAAATGTCGGCTTGTTCGGCAAATGTGAAAATGCAAAAATATCAAATTTGTCGATAGAAAAAGCTTTTATCAGAGGCAATCAGCATGTCGGCGGATTTGCCGGATATGCTAATAACTGTGAATTTAAGGATTGTCTTTTCCAAGGGTATTTGGAAGGGCACAAGAATATTGGCGGAATAGTCGGCACAAGCAATAAAAATTTAATCTTGGAGTCAGGGACTGAATGTAACATACTTGCTGAACAAAAAAATGAATATAACCCTTTTGATTTTGATAATGAATTAAATCCAGCAGAATCGCTTGGCGGTTTGTTAGGTTCAGATAACGGAAGCACAATAAAAAAATCGTATTCAAATTCAACATTGAAAGGTATTGAGCAGATTGGCGGTCTAATCGGTTATTCAACAAATACTACTGTAGAAAATGCCGTATTTAAAGGATCCATTATCGGCGAAATCAAAAGCGGCAGTTTGTTCGGATGGGCTGAAAATTCAAACATAAGGAATTCTTATGCTTTGAGTAATAAAGACGAATTTATCGGATTTGATATAAATAATTCAACGTCCAATCTCTATAACTCTATATATGATCTGACATCCGATAACATCTATTGGGATAGTAATGTATGGAATAAATCCCCCGGCAGAATTCCAAGATTAAGTGTACAGGAAAAAAGAATGACGGCTAAAGACTTATTTTTAGAGGATGTTAATACTGATATAAAAACAGGCAGGATATCTGCTCCATATCATAGTAATGTATTTCGACTTGAGAACAAAATAACAATTAATCTTGCACAGCCAAAACATTATGATGAAAACAACGAAATTTTAGAAAAAGTTAAAAACTCTACTGACACCAAAGAATTACGACACATATTCGGGAAATTTGCAGTAACGTTAAAAGATGAAAATTTACTAGGTAAAAATGCAACTGATAAATACGATGAAATATTCATGGCTCTTATCCAAAATCCGAATATGGATATAAATAAAACTTACGAGCATAATAGAGATAATCTTGAAGGCAGTTTGTTTTACAATATTTGGTGCTCTCCGCTTTTTATATTAACCTGTATGAATAAAGCAAATATATTAAAAGCCGCATTGGAAAGAGAAGATGCTGATTTTACTGTCGGCTCAGGCTATAGTTATAATGAGACTATTTTGAACCAGGCATTTGAACATCATATTGATGACTGTGCCTATGTGTTACTAACAGAACCTAAAATGCGTGATTATATTGACAAAAATTTAGATAATATAAAATCAAAAAGTCTCTCATCTTTTGCAAAACTGCTTTTAGAGTGCTATCCGGATAACATGCCGACTTTTGACGAAAATGAGCAATGTATTGTTATATCCAGCAAAGATATTGATGTTCCTAAAGAACTTTTAGAAAAAATACACGAAGTTCAAACACTTGAAGATGTCGTGAAAACTTATGCAATCAGTTCCAATTACACCGATTCCGCAGGAAATAATTTGGTGAATGTGGCATCAACATTGCCGGAACAGGAGGAAGCTTTAAAAATTCTCATTGCAGCACAAGAAATAGGTACAAATATTAATAACTGGAATAAAAAAGCAGAATCACCGATAGGGCACGGCATATATACAAACAAACCGCATTTTGTATCCCGAATTTTAAAAGGAGGGTGCAGCGCCCCATATACAAGGATAAATGACGGCATTGATGCGATGTTGATGTTTAGTAAAATGCCGGAAGAAAATTACTCCGTAAATTATATGGGTATTGCAAGATTAAGAGGGCTAAGCATAAATACGTGCGATGAAGCTGGCAATACTCCTTTGATTAACGCAATAGATTTGGGTCATAAAGAGGCAGTAAAATACTTACTGACAAGCGGCGCCAATCCCAATAAATGTGATGCCTCTCTGCAAACGCCGCTACATCACGCTTGTTTAAACGGTGATGAAGAAATAATTAACATGCTGCTGGACGCTTATGCTTATCCGAACGTTAAGGATATTCAGGGACTTTTGCCTGTTGATTATCTGCCGGAAGATATAAAAGCAGATATGTCGGAAAGATTTGAAGACCAAGGTATTTTGTATGATACAAGCGATATTTCAGATATTTTCACTCCTAAGTATTCCGCTGTCAATATAGACAGATATGATGAAATTTACTCTCTGGATAATATTTCTCAAAAAATGTTCAATGGTGAAAATCTTGACGCTGAAATAATACAGTTGACAAAAAATATTTTTGTAAATCAAAATGCCGTGAATTTAAGGGATAGTAACAATAATTCCGTGTTACATATTGCTGCGCAATCACCAAGCCAGTACTCCAAAGAATGTCTGAAAGCCGCGCTGGAAAAAGGGGTTGATAAAAACGGTGTTAATGATGAACAGGAAACACCTCTGATATGTGCTGTTAACGCATATTTGTGCGCAAGTTCAATAGAAGAAAAAATTAATTTGATGCAAAATATCAAACTCTTATTAGATAATGAGCCAAATGTTGATATGGTTGATACAAACAAACAGAGTGCACTGCATAAAATCTGCCAAAGCGGAAATTTAATTTTATTCAACGAAATTTTAAAATTAAATCCTAAAATCAACCAAATTGATGTAAATGGTAATACTCCGTTTCAATATATCCCGGCAAGCGCAAATGTTCCGCTATATATTACAGCAAGAGAATATTTAAAGAATAATAAAATAATAAGGAATTAAAGGAGAAAACAATGATTTTACCTGTACAATTAAACAATGTTTCTGTTAGTTACAATAATGCAACTCGTATTCAAAAGCGTCAAACTTCAACTAATGCAGGTTCGGATAATTTGAAGTTGTCAGGCTGTAACAATCCTATGAAATCTTATGTATCTTTTGGCTGGTGTACTGCGCACTACCAGGCAATGTACGATATCGACGTAAAATTTGATGAAAAAATAAGAACCCGGTTAATGGCAATGGAAAACTTGAAAGAGTATAAGAAAAAAAGATATTCTATAGCAGATGCAGCCGCACTGGAAGCTGCAAAAATTATAGCGCAGTATGCAAATATGCAGTGTGTAATAGCGGAAGTCCCGCCATCTTACGCGGTTATGAACGGCGGCAAACTGAAACAAGCAATGAACGAAAGTAAAACACTTACAAATCCGGTTTCATCTCTTATCGCAATTAATGCTCTTGTAAATATGGATGTTAAAAATAATAAATTAGATAACAAACATCTGGAACGGGCAAAGGGTTCAACTCAACTTTATGCAATAGCCATTCTGTTAAATCAGGTAGAAGAAAATAAAAATAAACCGGAATTTATTCAAAACAGAGAACTTATTGATGAATTGTCAGGCGTTGTAAAAGATTCTTTATGCAAAATATACGGCAAAGATATTTTTGAAAGGATAGAAGAATTCGGTAATATGGGTAAAAAGCCGACAGATGAACAAAAAGCGCAAGCACTGGATTTTCTTGTAGAAGTTGATTCCGTTGCTGAAACTCTTGTGTTACCTGAGGATTTTGAGGAAAAATTACAAATCTTACTCGATAAGCAAAGTGATGATGAAAATCGGACTATGGGAGCGGACAGCAGCAAAAATAATAAATTTGCAATAAAAGTTCAATATCCTGATCATGAACATAGTGTCGCGCATGCACACGGAATTCCGCATACTCATGACCACGATCACGTACACGTTCACGACAGTAAATATAAAGAAATTCTTGATAATATCCGTTCTCAAAAAACTATTGAACAACAAATTGAGCAAAACGAGCAAGAAAAGAAAAAAACAATTATAGGAGAATAATATATGCAAGTTACTTTTAATCCGATAAGATTCAATACATCCAATAAAAATACTCCATCCGTGCAAAAACGGCAGAATAATTCAATTAATCTAAATACTAATTCAATGGAATTATCCAATTTCAATACAATAGGTCAAAGCCTTGTTTTGTTCAGGGGTGCAACAAATGCACAGGCAAATACTTCTTCAAATGCAGCAGCCTCTAATATAGATTTAAAAAGTAAAACTATTCAAGAACTGCAAGACTTAAAGAAATTGAGACAAGGACAACGGGGGCTCATTGAGTCAAAAAAGAAAGACGCGCAAAAAAAATTGGATGCAATTGCCGCGTGGGATTATAGTGCTGAATATAAAAAGCAGTTAGATGCGGCAGAATCGGAAATAAACAGTAAAAATTTGAGCAGATTTTGGAATCCTTTTAAATGCCATGATATCAGACAAAATCATTACAACAAATTTGTCAAAAGAAATTCTGAAATAGAGGAATATAAAAAGAAAAAAGAGCAATATCAGGATATTGTAAGTATGGCGCCGTTGAGTGATGACGAAGCAAAAGATTTTATTGCCAGTATTGATGATATGATAGCTCAAAAACAGCAAATAGAAGATCAAGAAAGAAGATTAAGAGGAATTCAAGGAATAAAAGACGCCATAGAGGCAATGAATAATGCACGCGGCGGGTTAAATGACAGAATAGCAGGTTATGACTATGAAAAAGCCGAAATCCAAAGGGTATTTATAGATCCGCTTGCAGAATCACAAAAAAATCCGGAGATACAAGTGCCGAGTTCAGTCTTGCTCTATGGTGCATCCGGGACAGGTAAAACAACATTTCTAAGAGGAATTGCTTATCAGGCTAAACAAATGGGATATGCTCATGTTGTTGAAATGCCAGCTGTAGAATCTTCTGAAGATTTCAAGTCAGAATTAAAAAGAGAATTTGGCAAAGCAAAAAGCCGGTATTTAGAGTTAGGTGATGATGATGAACCCAAAAGAGTTCGAACAGTTCTTTTAATGAACGATGCGGAAAAATATTTCGGTATGTCCTATGAACAGGCTAAAAAGGTCTATGGTGATTTAATAGATGAGGCAGATGCAGACAGATTACGGCATATTAATCACGACACTAATATCATAGACGATTTTAAGTCTATATTGGATAGCTGTTCGGGTATTCCGGAGAATAAAGAGGACAAAGCCTTGAGCAATTCGGCTGTCACAATTTTTATCACAACAAATTATCCGCATTTGATAGACAGGGACTTGATAAGAAAATTTGATGCAATAATACCTGTCAATCCTGCAAAAAATATGAATCTTGAAGCTGTAATGGCACACTATTTTAGAAAATGTTCTGATGTTATAACTGAAGTAAAAAATGCTTCACAAAATCCGCAATTTAATTCAAGGGATTTGAAATTTTTGAACGGTTATTTGACTAAAAAATCTATTGATAAGCTGGTACAAATGGCACATGACGGAACATTGGACAAATTAGACATTGACTGGCGGAATATCCCATACGACAAAATCGCAAAAGACTTCAATCCGAGTAAAGCAAAAGGAGCTTTTGATAATATGCAGTTGAGAGATTTGTCAATAGCTGCGCTTAATGATTACATAAATGAACCTGACAAGCTTTATTCAAACCACTATTATACAAGGTTATTTAATGAACCGAGAAAATTAGACCCTGTAAGGTACAAACATTTTGTCGATATTTTCAATACACTTGCGCCGCTGAATCAACAGGAAGAAATTGAGGAAACTGTTATAAGACAGCGAGAAAAAGAACTTCTGCAGGGACTGGAAAAAGCCGGTTTGTTATCTGATAAAGAGAAAAAACGGTTAGAATATATCAGAACACAGGAGCTGCAAGAGTTAAATTACCTTGAATACAAGGAAACAGAAGGCACACTGTCAGAAGAAGAAAAATGCCGTCTTGAAAAAATGAGGGCATCAATGAACTCTGAAAGCGGCTCGGATGATGAAGACTATGAAGATGATGAATATTAATTGTAAAAAAATGTTATAATTTTCATTGTAAATCGACAAAAAAAGTTATTACGGTTTTTTAAACAGGAAAAAGGAATAATGGTATCAATGTCAGAATTCGTAAATGCAGTTCAAAGCAAAGTGCAGGGGAAATATTCTCCGGTCACAACCGTTAATGGCAGTGCAACAGCCGCCTCTGCACAATCTCAACAGAAGCAAACAAACGCGGCTGCTCAGGATAAATTTGAAAAAACTGACAACACAAAAAAGATAGTAAAATATTCGCTGATAAGTGCAGGAATCGCAGCTGTCAGTTATACTGCATTTGCGCTGATTAAGTATAAAACTGTAAGAGGTTTTTTCCCTCGGATTGCAGAACCGGTGAAAGTATTGCAGGCAAGAATCAATCCTAACGGATTTAAACCTCTGGTGACTATTGAAGAAAATGAACTATTATATGTCGGCAAAGTTGCGGAACACGTATGCAGATTGACAGAAAAACAGCAGGTTAAATACGTAAAGCATTTATATGAAAATTCGACATTTACAGAAGAAGGAAAACAAGATTTTATCAGGTATTTTGGCAAATATTTGAGAAAATAGAGGGGTATTATGCAAGATTTGACGATAAAAAGTTACAATGTCAATATGACAAACAAGTATAAAGTAAATACTGTGCAAACATACAACAAAGTAAATTTCACTGGATTATTGGATGTTTTTTTTAGAGATGATACTCAGACAAAATTTATTCCGACTTGTAAAATTTCCGAAAATGAGACAAAATATGTCGGCGAATTATGCACATATTTGGCAAAATCCAGACTCTCTCCCGGCGAATTACAAAGCGCCTATAGAAGAATATATAGTACGCTGAAAACTCCGGATGAAAAAAAGTTATTCAGAGATTATTTTGGCAAATATTTACCGCCGGTTCCCAGGAAAACTGAGCAACAGAGCGTTGAACAACCAAAACCGCCAAAACCTGCGGTTCCGGCTGCCCCCGTTCCTGTAAAATCACCTGAAACGAATGGCTCTTCAAAAAAAATACCGGCAAATAATACTGCAAAATCGCTTTTAAAAGAATTTGATTCAATTGAAAAAGAAAATATTCCTGCATTTGTCTCAAAAGCGGCGAAAGGTTCAAGGGAAGAACAATACCAATTGCTTGACCTTTATATAAATAAAAGTAAAGAACACAAACAATTACCGGCAAATTCTACGGAGAGACTTGCATTGGGAACAAAATTGGCAACATTAAGAAAACAAATGGAAGAGAAAAATATTTCATTTGTACCGAAAGCTCCGGAGAAATTTGATACAGAAGAACAAAAATGGAAATACATAAATACTGCGCTTTCTGTAATGGAAAAAAATGAAAATAGTATCTTTGACGCGTTTGATGTTTTTGAAAAATATGGAGCAAAGAAATATATAAACCGGGACAGCAGTTTTAGCACTCTTGATGATTTGAGTACGAGTACAGTATGTTGTTTAGATAAAATCCTTGAAAAAGGCCGCATAAAAGGCGGTCGGCATGATGAAAAAAGTATAGACTTAACAAATAGGGTTTTGCAGCGATTTACGGAAGTTTTTTCTAAATTTGCAACAACCAAGCCGGAAAAGTCAACGCCTGATGTAAGACTATTGTGGTATGTATTTGACAGATACGAATATTGTATGAACAAAGAAACAATGTTGGTAATGATAGAACAAATTGATAAGCTGGCAGTAGATAAAAAAGAATGCAAAAAATTAAATGTTTTGCTCAATCACTACGAACCAAAGTTATATGAATGTTTATCGCCTGAAAACATCCGTGATGTGGAGCTTGCAGTGAAAAAATTAGAAAAGAAGACCGAAAAATTACCGGACGATTACAGCCAAATATAGTTTATATGATTTGTGTACATTTGTTTTGGGCAATTCTATAAACCTGTCGCGTTGTGCTCAAATCTCTTTACAATTTTTTATGTTTGTATATCCCAGAATTTTGTACTATATCGAATATTTTATGATATATTTCTTGTAAGGAGTAATATATGCGCAAAAAATATAAATATATTGATACAAATTCTGCAGAATTATGCAAAATGAGAGAAAATGCAAGAGCTTTGATGAAAACGTATGATTCATTGGATTTTAACGATGAGCGTCAAAAACGTCAAATCCTTGAACAATTATTCGGTTCAATAGGTTGTAATGTTGTTATTGATGAAAAATTTCACGTAGAGTACGGGAAAAATATTTTTATCGGTAATGATGTTATAATTGGTCCGAATTGTACTTTTATAGATAATGAAAAAATTATAGTCGGGAATTGTATTATGTTTGCGCCGAATGTGCAGATATATACTGCTTATCATCCTGTCCTGCCGGAAGAAAGGTATATTCAAAACAGGTCGGCGGATGATCCGATATATTACAACACGTGCGCTGACCCTGTTGAGATAAAAGATGGGGCATGGATTGGCGGCGGTGCAATAATTCTGCCGGGTGTAACTATCGGTAAAAACAGCATAGTCGGCGCAGGAAGTGTTGTAAATCGCTCTATACCGGATGATTGTGTAGCTGTCGGCAATCCTTGCCGTGTAATAAAATATTTTGAGGATATAAGGAAAGATAATGTATAAACATATTGTTTTTGATGTTGACGGCACCTTAATAAATACAGAATATGCTGTTTTGAATTCTCTGCAAGACACATTAAAAGAAGTTCAAAATAAAAATTATAAAATAGAAGAATTAGAATTTGTGCTCGGTATTACGGGGGAAGCAGCAATAAAGCAGCTTGGGATTGCAAACATAGCTGAAATAGTTGATTTATGGAATAAAAATCTGAATAGCTACAAAAATTCGATCAGTGTTTTTGACGGGATAAAAGATTTGCTGCAAAAACTGTCAACTGATTATAAATTAGGAATAGTAACATCTAAAACAAAAGCTGAATTTGACGAAGAAGTTACGCATTTTGGACTTAACAAATATTTTGGAGTTATTATTTGTGCTGATGCTACACAAAAACATAAACCGAACCCAGAACCTCTCCTAAAATATATGGAACTTGCAAATGCAAAGCCAGAAGAAACTCTTTATGTCGGCGACAGTGTTTATGATATGCAGTGTGCAAAATCATCAGGTGTTGATTTTGCCTTTGCAAAATGGGGCAACAGAAGACAAAATATTGATGCCAAATATACGCTATTACAGCCTTTGGATTTATTGAAGTGTTTGTCAATAGAAATAATTGATTGTACTGAAAGACAGCAATCATTCATTGATACTCTTTTGGACATTTGGGAAAAATCTGTCAGAGCAACACATTTGTTTTTGCCGGAAAGTGAAATATTGAATATTAAAGAAAAATTTCTGCCTGATGCGTTAAAAAATATTTCTCACCTTGTTATTGCAAAAGAAAACGGCACCCCCGTGGCATTTATGGGAATAGAGGCGCAAAAATTGGAGATGCTTTTTGTTTTACCTGAAAAGAGAGGCAAAGGTATCGGCAAAAAACTGCTCAAATACGGAATTAAAAATTATTCAATAAATGAATTGACAGTGAACGAACAAAACCCGCAGGCAAAAGGTTTTTATGAACACCTCGGGTTTAAGGTTTACAAAAGAGAAGAAGTCGACGAACAGGGAAATCCCTATCCGATTTTGTATATGCAGCTAATAGTATGATAATAAATACAGGTTCAAGAACAGATACAGTACAATATTACAGCGAGTGGCTTTTGAAACGCTTTCAGGAAGGATTTGTTTATTCAAGAAATCCTTTGTTTCCAAATAAAGTTACAAGATACGAGCTAAATCCGGAAGTTGTAGACTGTGTCGTTTTTTGTTCAAAAAATTATGAACCAATTTTAGAGCGTTTACCTGAAATTACAAATAAATTTAATACATATTTTTATTACACAATTACAGCCTATGGAAAAGATATAGAACCTAATGTGCCTGATATAGGTGATAGTATTGAAACTTTAATCAAACTCTCTAAACTTGTCGGCGCCAAGAGAATTGCCTGGCGTTATGATCCGATTCTTTTAACCGAAAAATACACTAAAAAGCGGCACTATGAAACCTTTGATTATATGGCACAAAAATTTTCACCGTATATTGACAGATGTATTTTCAGTTTTGTCGAAATGTATAAAAAATTAAAAACAAATATGCCTGAAATTATTGTACTCACAGAAAACGACAAAGATGAAATAGCAAAAAATTTAGGACTGATTGCACAAAAACATAATATACTTTTGCAAACCTGCGCAACTCTTGGAAATTATGATAAATATAATATTTTACAATCAGGTTGTATGACAGCTGAGATTTTAGGTAAAGCCAATGATATAACTTTTCGTAAGATAAATCATTCCGGAAACCGTAAAGGCTGCAGGTGTATGGAAAGCCGTAATATTGGGGATTATGATACATGTCCGAACGGCTGCAAGTATTGTTATGCAAATCAAAACCCGGAAATAGCAAAAAAGAATTTTGAAAAGCATAATATTGAGTCTCCGTTAATTTTGGGCGGATTAAACCCGACAGACGAGATTACACAAAGCACCCAAAAATCATTTTTAGTAAAACATAAACAGTTAGCTTTATATTAATTGGGGTAAATTCTTCATTTTTCAGTTTAACAGCAGTCAATCCAAAAGGGAGTATGTTGGGCTTTCTGCCAAACAATAAAGCTTGCTCGGCGGCGATAAACGGCTCTGCGGTTGTCTGTAGCAACGGCAGAGCCGTTTTGCAGGCAAGCCTCCGCCCTCTGCCGCCTCGCGCTCGAACCCAAATGTTTTGCAAAAGCGTTCTCATCTTTACCCAGAAATAAAAAACGGTTAAGACAAAAGTCTAACCGTTTTTTATACAGAGGGGATGGCAAGAACGCTAAATTCGCTACGCTTACGCTGCGAATTTGCATTTTGCATCCGTCAAACTACGGCTCGGCGTAAAGCCTGCGCCTTGTTTGTCGTAGCATTCGCACCCACTTCACAAGACTTCGCCTTGTCGCGGGTTCTTATTTCACAATCCTTATTAAATAAAATCAAGCACTGACAAAAGTCAGGCTTGATTTTACACAGAGGGGATGGGATTCGAACCCACGGTGGAACATAATCCCACACAACCTTTCCAAGATTGCACCTTAAACCTCTCGGACACCCCTCTTGGGAAATGTTTATATCTCTAATTTATCATAAACATCTTATAAATCAAATGTTTCATCTGTTTTCCTCTAACATTTTTTATAAAACTCCCGCTCTCTTCTGCCCCAAGCCGTTCTGCTACTTTCTGTGAACGTATGTTCTCCGGTCTGATTTCTAAGATTATATATTCTTGCCCTAATTTTTTATGTGCATATTCTGCAAGCGCTTTTGCTGCCGCTGTTGCATATCCTTTTCCCCAGAATTTCTTTTTTAAGATATACCCAACCTCATAGTACTCTTGCCCTTCTATTATGTCCGGTTTTAATGCTGCTTGCCCGACAACTATTCCGGTGCCTTTATCCTCTAAAAGAAAATATCCGCATTCATAGCGCGTGTATAATTCTTTATTCCGTTTTATCCAATCATATATATCCTCATCAGTAAAATCATACTCCCATGCTGACATTACCTCTTTGTCCTTCAGCATTTCCGCTAAATCGTCAAAGTCAGTCTCATCCATCTCACGAAAAATTAAATTTCCACTCTCTAAAAATATCTTCCCCATTCCTCTATTATATGCTAAAATTACCTCATTGGTGTATTTATGAAAAAAACTGTTTCTAAAAATTTATCAGGACTTAAAGGTTCAATTACAATCCCCGCGGATAAGTCGATTTCCCACAGAGCGGTTATGTTTGCCTCGCTCGCCAATGGTAAATCCGTCATAAAAAATTTCTCAAAAGGTCAAGACCCGCGCTCTTCCCTTGAAATTTGCAAAGCTCTCGGAGTTGATGCGCAATTTCTTGACGAAACAACTTTGGTAGTTAATTCCGACGGCGTTTTGCAAGCTCCCGCCCAGCCTCTTGATTGCGGAAACTCAGGAACAACAATGCGCCTTATGTCAGGTGTCCTTGCCGGACAAGGGTTTTCTTCTACTCTTATAGGTGATGAAAGCCTCTCAAAACGCCCTATGAAACGCGTCATTGAACCTCTTACGTTGATGGGTGCTCAAATTGCTTCTGTTGACGGGCATGCACCGCTCACGATTGCCGGACAAAATCTTTCAGCTATTAATTATGAATCGCCGCTTGCTTCTGCACAGGTTAAATCTTGTCTGCTTCTTGCCGGCTTGAATGCTGACGGTGTAACTACTGTTACTGAACCGTATCTTTCACGCAACCATACGGAATTGATGCTCAAATTCATGAATGCTGATATTAAAATTGACGGCTGCTCTGTTTCTGTATCACGTTCTACTCTTGAGCCGCGTGAAATCAGTATTTGCGGGGATATATCTTCTGCTGCGTATTTTATCGCAGCCGGCTTGATTGTTCCTAATTCTGATATTATTCTGAAAAATGTAGGGTTAAACCAAACACGTACAGGTATTTTGGATGTTGTAAAATTTATGGGCGGTGATGTCGAAATTCTGGACAAGAAAAATGTTTCAGGTGAAGATGTCGGTGATTTGCGTATCAGATATTCGGATTTGACCGGCTGTACTATTGAAGACGGTATTATCCCTCGTTTAATTGATGAATTGCCGGTCATTGCCGTACTTGCTACCCAGGCAAGAGGCACCACAATTGTCCGCGACGCAGGCGATTTGCGTAACAAAGAATCTGACAGGATTAAGGCTGTTGTTACGGAATTGAAGAAAATCGGCGCAGATATTCACGAAACATCTGACGGGTTTATTATTAACGGCAAATCTCAATTAACAGGAGGGGCAGAATTAGAAACCTACCATGACCACAGGCTTGCTATGAGCTGGTATGTGGCAGGGCTTGTGTGTGATAATCCGCTTGTCATTGACGGGTTTGAATGGGCTGGAATTTCTTTTCCTGAATTTGTTGGATTATTTGAAAGTCTTAGCTAAAGATATTGAAGGATTTTTCAATGTTTTTGTCGATAACTGTTTTCAATGAATCGTATTCGGTTTGAAGAGCGGTGTGTTCTGTGTCAAGTTTTTTCAATTGAAGGTCAATTTTGTTGTCCTGATTTTTCAAAACAAGCATGTCCTGGGTGTATTTAGCTTCGACAAGTGCAATAGCTCTTTCGTCTTCAACTTCCTGAATACATTCATCGTCAGAGATTGTAGTGGATACAAAGCAGTCTTTAGCTGCAGAATATGTTTCAAGGAGCAATTCGCCGCTTCTGAGCATTCTTTCCAGAACCTGGCTGTCTTCTATCGGTGTTTTTTGAACTCTTGTTCCTGTATTATTTACAGTTTCAGTTACGTAAACGTAGTTTTTGTAATACGGGTTGTCATTAGGAGATAGTTTGTCAGGGTCTGTTGTGTATGTGAAATAACCGCATTCACTCATTTTGTAGAAGAGATTTTTCAAATAGTTGATGTACGGAACGTTTCCTTTGTCAGCTGCAGTTTTTAATGTATTGCCTTCGTAAGCTTGTGTTTCGCTGAAGTATTGAGAAGTTATTGCAACTGCATAGTCATACAATTCGCGTTGTTCCTGCGTCCAGCCTTCATAAGGGATTGGTTTTGTTTCAGCCGGTGATGTTTCGGTTTTGGTAACTTTTTCCCAATCAATAGGTTTCGTGAGGTCGTCAACCCAGATTTCACCTGATGCACCCTGTAGTGCGTTCAAGTTGAGTGCGATTCCGCCGTTATTTTGAAGGTCGCCCTGATTGCCGGTGTTAGTGTAATCTTCGCCGTCATCCGGTGTAATCCATACCGGTTCGCCGTCTTCTTGTTCACCTTTAAATTTGTCAAGATCGTCTGCTATGTTATCAGTCGGTTTTGCGCTTGGATATGCGGCGTCTTTTGCATCTGTCCAGTAAACATATTCACCGGTTCTCGGGTTGTATGCAACGCTGTTTGAGGTGTCTGATTCAAGTGCCATACCGTAACCTGCAAGGTCAACAAGCTGTATGCTGCCGTTTCCTGTAATATTACCCATAGCCGCGCAGTTTGTAATCAACATTTCATTGATGTCGTTGCCGATAAAGTTGTTGATTGCACCTGAGAATGAATCTGCGCCTGATGATTTACCGAGTACAATGTCAACATCAGCGTAAGAATTGCTTACTGTTGAGTTCTGGTGATCTTTGTTAGCATTCAAGCCGATAAAACCGCCGATTCCGCTAAAGGCATCCGTTGCATACGGAACGTTTATTGTACCTTCAACAAGAGTATTGCTTACATCACCGTCGTTACGTCCGACAAGACCACCGATTGCTGCGTGTTGTACAGAATAGCCTGCGGCGTATTCTTGTTCTCGCAAGTTACAATTGAGGGTTAAATTGGTAACGTTACAGTTTGATATTGTTGCGCCGTCTGCAAGATATCCTGCCATACCGCCGAGGCAATCGGTTTCAGCGTTTATTGTTACGTTATCAAGGTTGAGGTTTTTAACTGTACCGTAAAGGTCATTGAACATACCTTGTTTACCGTTCATATTACTGATTGTGCTGCCGTTGCCGTCAAACAAGCCCTGGAATGAACCTATACCGCCCCAGTTGCTGCCCAGAGCGGAGGATGAAAGGTCTATATCAATGCTTTCACCGGCGTCGTTTGCAAGGATGTAGTTTTGCTGTAATGCTGACGGGTTAGTTGCAAACTGCTGCATTACCATTTCAAAGCCTTTTAGAGTTTTTATTTGAATACCGTTAATGGTTTTTCCGGTATCTTTGTCCTGCCATGAAGTTACTTCCAGATCATCAGTACTGGCGCCTGCGTTATTTACTACATCTTGAGCGCCTGCGACTGAACCATTCGGGTTTACGTTGCCGTCATTTGATGTGCTCGGTGTGCCCAGTACTGCATTGCTGCCGGTGCCTAAATCAACTTTTTTCTTTTCCCATGCGATTGGTTTTGAATAATCGTATTCTGTTTTTGTAGTTGTAGTTTCTGTCATTGCAACTGTCGGGTAGCCGTTGAGGATGGATTTGTCTCCGTTTGAGAACTGGTATCCGAAAGTTGCTTCTGTGATTTGTCCGTCAGGGTGCAGCGGAAGCAGGTCACCGATTGATTTTCCTACTGATTCTAAATATTTATCCCAGGCTTCGTGAATCATTTTAAGGGATTTGTCTTTGCCTTCTTCGTCATCAGATGTAACGTTAGCAATAATATCTGCCTGCGTATAGCCTAATTCCGCAAGAAATACGTTGTAGTCGCCGTTACCTTTTTCAAAAGCGTCTGCAATATCCTGATCAACCAGCACTCTGCCTTTAGTGTCGGTGATGCAGTATTGTTTGCCGCCTGCAATGGTATTATAGCCTGTGAGTGTCTTGAAATTAATGTCTGTGTAAACTTCTTCTGAACCGTTGAATCCTGTTAAAACTGTTAATTTTGTCTGGTTAAGCGCTTCATTATAGTCAGCATTCAACTGTTCAGTCTGGTTTGCCAAACTGATTTTGTTGAACGACAAGCGCTGCCCGCTGTTTTCGTTATCTGTCAAACGAGCGGTGAGGCTTAATAATCTTGCTTGTGAAGCTGCCATTCCCATAGTTATAGTTGTCCCTTGTTTTTTCCTTTAATATTGTTATCGGCATTTTTTATATACATGTTTAATGTTTTTGGAAAATTGTTACATAACTTAAAATTTATCTTGAAAAATTAAAGAAATCGCTTAAAAATTCCGATTAAAAAACTATACGCACAAAATTAGGGATACCTATGACATTATCACTGGACAGTTCACAATACGCAAAACAAAATGTTGTTGAGATTAAAAAAATCGAACAGCAGATAACTACAACCGGAAATACTGCTGCAATAGTTTCAACAACTGATACCGGTACTGCGCAAGTTGGTGATTTCCTCTCCATTACAACCCGACAGCCAAATGTAGCGTCAAATTCATGGATTTTGGCAGCTTTCGGGTACGATGATGTTATCTCCGGTACTGTTGCGGAAGAAATTGAATCCGTTGTCTCGGAAACGGACGCTATAGCCGAGGCGATGAATGACGTCAAGCCTAAGACGAACTATTCAAAAGTGCCGACTACAACTGTAAGAAATTACGGAAGCAGTGATACTTTTGAATGCAGTACAAATACAAGTTCGCAAGCGGTTACAGATGCTGTTAACCGAGGCGATTACAACAAGACTTATGCCAGCGGTAAAACTGCACAGCAATATAAAGATGCCGTTGTAAAGGCATTTGAAGGAGTTATTGCCTTTCTGGATGATTTAATTGCAAATTATGACACCCGTGTAGCTTCAGGCTTAGCATCCGGTCATCAGGAAGTTAAATTGACGGCTCTCCTGCAACTGAGAAATGCTATGAAAAACTGTGACTTAGTCATTAATATTGAAGATACTTATGGGCAAAATGTAGACTACGGCGCTTATTACGGTTATTACACTGCAATGTATGAACTGCAAATGGGGGATGGAACTAAAAGAGCCGCCGTTGAGACTAATTCATCTGATTATGATGTTATAATACAAGGCCGATATTTTAAATTTGTAAATAGTGATTATGATAGGCACTACAACAGGCAAATGTGTTTCACGACTGATTCTTTAGACAGCTTTATTAATTCAGGTTATGCTCATAAATATATGCTGGCAACAGTTATGCACGAGTTTTCACACTCATTGCATATTCCAAACGAGTGTATTGCGTACCTTATGGGTGAAGTCATCGCTGATGACCTTAATTATCCTCTGAACTGGGGAGGATTTGATGCTACAGATCCTGACGATTGGGGTTGGAAAGGTCAATCTTACGGGTATGGATATACTCTTGATTCTGATGATGAGATATTATTCTTTGGTGACTGGTGGGAACATCGTTCTCAAGGAACAGTGAATAAAGATGCAAATGCTTCGGAATTTGCAAACTATACTGCAGATCCGAATTATAACAAAAATGATGCGATAAATAAGAGATTTGTTGCCTAGTTAGGTTATTATTCTTTTACCGGCGTATAGTCGATTTTTGAAATTTCGTCTGTGGCTTCCAGTTTGAATATAACCGGTCTTAGACCGTCGTTGCAGCTGCAAATTGCTATTCCTGGTTTTCTTATCCAATCCCCGTAATAGAATACATCATTTCCTGCACCGTGGGCGAGAGCAAATACATATTGATAGATTGCTTTCCAGGCTTCATCGCAAAAGCCTTCAGGTTTTGCATAATCTGCATAAAATACCTGACCTGTTTTTAGCATCGGGCAGGCACCAAGACCGTCAGCTCCGTATTCTTTTGCCAGTTCTTCATCAAATGTCTTTTTTAGTACGGTTATTTTAACTTTTTTCATTGGTAGGACTCTCCTTGTTCATCCCTTGGCGCAATTATATAATGAAAACCACACCGTATTCAAGGTGTGGTTAAAAGTAAGTGTTATTTCTTTCTGAAAAATCTGAAACGATGTGTGTTTTTACGTTCCTTTTTTACTTTGGTTTTGTGGATTTGCTTTTGATGGTTTTCGTGTTTTTTGATTTGTTTTTTCTTATTTTTTTGGAAGAATTTTATTTTCTTTTTTGTTGTATTCTTTTTTTTCTTGAATTGAAATTTTGATTTTTTATGGTGTTTTTTCACCTTGGGCTTTTGTGATTTTTTCTTAAAGAAGTCGAACTTTTTAGCTGGTCGTTTTTTCTTGACCGCTTTCTTTTTGTGTTTTGGTTTCGGTTTTGTATCTTTTTTAAATAATCTGTGGTGCAAGGGTCTATCCTTGTCTTGATGCGGAGCCGCTGTACATTCCGTTGTCAATCCGATGCCGGCAAACAGAACACCTGCTGCGATAAGGAGTGATAAAAGTTTTTTAATCATGCAACTTTCCTTTCTTCTTAATTCTCTACAAACCCTTTTCATTTATATAACGAAAAAGTTGAACAAATTGTTCATTTTTTTATTAATTATTTTTCTTTTTTATCTTTTTTGAAATTTACGAAAAACTCGCCGGTTTTTCTGACTGCTTTTTGGAAAATATTTTCGTTTGCGATACGTTCGGCTTCAGCCTGTGCCGCAAGCAATTCTTCAAGTGTAGCGTTTGGATTTTCCGGATCTGTAGGCGGCAGTGTGCTTACAAAATTTTCTGCATTTGAGATATCCTGTGATGTCGCAAGCCATTTGAATGATTTAATCAAAGACAAAGGTTTTGCGGTATCTCCTTGAAGTACTACCTGAAAGTTTGTTGTGCTCATCGCATTGAACTCTTTGCCAAATTCCGGTATTGCAGCGAGTTCTTCTTTTGTGATTTGTTCGCAGAAGATAGCAAACATTTTAGCAGCGGCAACATTCAATCCGGGTGTTGCTTTTACAAGGTTTATCGGGTTAACCGCCGCAATCGGTCCGAGCATATTTGATATTTGTGAGCCTAACCTTGCGCGGAGTTTCATATCCGCGATATTGGTCAAAAGATTCATCTCACCGTCTATCAGCATACACATAATTTTGCCGCTTGAAGTTATCGGCTTGAGGCTTGCTGTGCCGTTATCCATTATGATATGACCGTTAAGTCTGTCAAAGTGGGAGGTTTCAATTGATGTAATCGAATCAATTACGCCGCCGAGTGCGGTTTGGAAAAATTCGGATTCACGAATGTTTTCTGCAAGTATGAGGTTTTCCAGTCTGCCGAAAGGTCCGAGCTGCCCGTTAAGTATTTCAAAATCAACTGTTCCGTTAATACCTTTCATCTGTTCTGCCTGGGCTTTAGCTGCACCGTTGATTGTCAAATCAGTACGGAATGCCATTGTCCCTGAGAGGGTGTCTTTCATGTTCATCAGTTCCAGGAAGGTTCTTGCGACGTCAAAGTTTGTACCCTGAACCTGTGCTCTTAAAAGCATTGTCAATAGGTTTGCGGATACATCCCCGCGGACTGTTCCGCCGATGGTGTTGGTTAACAGGTTATTCAGATAAAAAATGTTATCTCTTAATGAAATTCTGCCTGTTGTATTATTCAATACAATTGGCGGGGATGATATATGTGAAAATTCGATTGAACCGTTTCTGACAGCAACAGGAATATCCGCAGGTTCAGAGTTTCCGCTTGAAGGCGGAGCGTATTTCATTGCGGCATCACTTACACGCATAAGTTTTGGCACATCAAAGTTAGCTGATGTGACGCGTAAATTATTCACCGTGAAAATTCTTGACGGTGCAAGGCTTGCGTCTGCCGTAACCTGAATGTCAGAGCCGTTCAGGAGCAAATCCTGTATCGTTAGCATAAGACTGTGTGATGAAAAGTTTAGTTCAAAATTTTTCAAAGCGGTGAGTAATTCAGGGATTATCATATCTCTTACGAAAAATCCGCCGGTGTATTTGGGAGCAATGGATTGCCCGTAAATTAGTAAGTTGCCCCCAAAATCCAGCATGGAATCTTTAAACGCACAGATATGTACTTTCAAATTCTGCGGGATGTTGATATTGATTTGATTGATAAATGGTTCCGGAGTGTCGAGTTTTGTGATTGTACCTGATACAACCGCTACTTTTTCAGTATCTGCAATATTTGCGTCAAAGTCATCCCCAAACACGCTCGGCAGTGTTTTTACAAACAATCCTGTATCTTTAATATTTAATCTGTCGCCTTTAAAGGTGATTTTTGTCTGTAAAATACTTTGTTTTCCGTTAATTGATTGAATATCAAACGGGGTTATATAATTCAATCTGTCAGCTTTAATCTGGCAAATCATATCCTGGCGGTCTGTGTTCCCGCTAAGGCTAAACCTGACCGGGAGCATTCCGTTTGCACTGATAAACGGAGCTGCGGCTTTCCCGAGTATTTGTTTCAGATCAAGTGCATATAATTTGCCGGAAGCATCAAGGGTTATATACGGATTTTTCAGATATTGCGCAATTGCTCCGGAAAGGTCAATTGCGGATGATTTATTTATTTTTACGGTAAGCGGATTGAGTGTGATATTTTCTTCGTCAATCAAAACGCTGAGTTTGGAATTTGAAATGCTTGAGTTTGTCTGCGGAAGCAAAATATTCAGACCTTCGTTTGTTATTTTGCCGCTAAGTGTTTTGAAATCGCTGACAATTTCCGCGTCAAGTTTTCCGTTAGAAACTCTCAGACTGTTATCTTTTGTTGCGGCGTTGAAATTTGCAACTCCGAGTTTAATATTTGATACGGCTTTTTTCAGTTCTCCGGTAATTTTAGCATCAAGGAAAAGTGTCCCGGAGTTTAGACTGTAAGCTCTTTTTGCTTCTACAGGCGCAAATGCCGCAAACAGACCTGCAAGCGGAAGTTTTTCCGCATACAAAGAAATGTCCGCAACTGATTTTTCATCAATTTTACCGTCTGCTTTTAAAATTGAATCGTTTACAAACAGGTGGGTATCAACAAGTTCAAGCGTTTTGTTTCTAAAGATTACGTTGGCGTTTATGTCTTTGAACAAAAGCCCGATTTTGTTGTTTATTATTGCGCCGTCTCGAACTATAACAGCTCCGTTGGATTTTAGTTTTTTGAAGTTTGTTTTGATTTTTGTATGGATGGCTAAATATCCGTTCCCTTTCATATATGCAAGGTCATTTTTGATATGCAGGGTGTCCATAAAAGCTTTTGTCAAAACAATCAAATCATTAAAGTAGATTTTTTTGCTGTTAATATCTACATTCACCCTCGGATGTCTGCTGTAGTTGACATTACCTGTTACGGTTATATTTCTGTCGTGCGCAATGTATAAGTTTGTATCCACATCGGCAGAATCGTTTTTTAATTTTATTCTGAAAAAGCTCTTAGGTAATGTATAACCGGAAATATTCATTGTAAGATTTTCCACATTAGCAAACCCGTGCAGTGAAAGTCTTCCGTCGTTATGCTGACGAGCTTTAATTTTTGCATTTACATCAGTTTTCAGGTCATAATCTCTGTATAGAAGTACAGGGTTCACAAATCCCATATCCGCGCGGTAATCCGGATCGTCTTCTTCATCCAGTTCTCTTGCCGGAGGAATAAATGAATCCAAATCAATTTTCGCAGTAATATTAACATTTTCATCGCTTAAAAATTCCGCAGCTGTTCTGACTCTAAATGTCTTCATATTATTAAATGAGCCTTTTAATTCATCACCTCTTAATTTAAGGTAATGTTTTGATTTTAAATCGTTTATAAGAACGGTGTAGTCCGCAATCTTGATATTCGGCACTTTAATTTTTATCCACGCAGGGTTAAACCAGCTGTTTTCTGTTTCAACCGGCGGGGTTGTCTCCTGCTTTTGTTTCTGTTCGTTGATAATATGTTCAACAACATTCATCAATTTGTACTGCGAACCATCAGGGGTAATTTCTACATTAACTTTTGGATTCGTTATTGCAACTTCAGACACTCTGACAGTCAAAAACAAAAGATTAGGCAGTGAAATTTTTGTTTTTAATTCGTCAGTGGTCAGCAGGTCTGAACCGTCCGGCAGCTTTATGCTTATATCCTCTATTTTTACTCCGGCTTCCAGTGCCGGAGTTGTGATTACTTGCATATCTTTATAATCCAGCGTCAAATGTGCATATTCTTTTGCAAGTTTTTGTATTTGAGCTTTGTATATATTCAAATCGATTTTTTCAGGTAATACAAATATGAACGCAGCATAAAAGGATACCAGTATTAGACCCAGTATTACCCCAGTGATTATAAAAAATTTCTTCATAAATTTCCCCTTTAAAAAATGTGCATAATAACAATATTATTCATTAAGCACGTCCAAAAATAAAGAATTGTAGCGAAATGTAACAAATTTACGGATATTGAGCAATTATACTATATTTATTTACTTTATATATACATCAGTTAAAAATACTGACTTTTAGTTCATCACAGAATGGAAAGGGGCGAAGAGCCCCTTTCTATTTTATGTAAGAGTGTAAAAAGTTCTGCATCTACAGGTGTGTTTGCAATGTTTAATTGAGCGAGTTTAACGTCTTTGTTTGAGCCATGGTAGTCGCTTCCGCCGGTTGTGAGCAGGTTGTATCTGTGTGCACATTGCACCAGAAATTCGGATTCTTCTTTTGTATATCTTGAATAATAGCATTCAAGTCCTTGAATTCCGCATTGGATTAAAGTTTCAAGCCGCGGCAGAAACTCCTCTTTTGTAAGATGAACTTCTCCCTCTCCGCCGAGCGGGTGTGCCCAGACTGCGATACCGCCAGCGGATTTTATTGTTTGAATTGCTTCATCTCCGTCAAAACGGGAATTGCCTGTTTTGCAGCCGTCAAGGTATTTCTTCATAGCATCAATGTTGTTGGCAGATAGTCCGCGATTAACTAGTATATTCGCAAGGTGGATTTTTACGACGCTTCTTCTTGAATAAAGCCAGTCGAGTTCCTCTTCTGTGAGTGTGATATTCCAAACATCTTTCAGGTAGGCAATTCTTTTTTCAAGTTTGTTTCTGCGCAGAAGTTTTCCGTGCGCTATAAGTGAATTCAATCCGGTGTCATCAGGATTATAGTTGTATCCAAGGATGTGGCATTTGCAGCCCCTTGCTTTACAGGTGAGTTCAACCCCCGGGATAAATTGTATATTCTCGGGAATAAGTCCCCGGATATCTTTGCATCCTTCAATCAAATCGTGGTCTGTCAACGCAAAAATATCAAGGTTTTCCGCTTTGATATTTTCAACTAATTTTTCAAGCGAATCGCTTCCGTCAGAATAGCTACTGTGTATATGTAAATCTGCTTTTATCATATTAATATTATATTGCAAAAAATAATTCGGCGTGGTAATTTTAAAATCATAAAGGAGCAAAAAGAGATGACAATACCTGCCGTAACTCAAGCATTACCTGTACAAAACCAAAATTTGCCGCACAAAAAGCGTGTAAATTATGTTCAGATTACGGGTTATGGCGCAACGGCACTTGCAGCCGGCAGCGCAATAGCGGCTTCTAAGAAAAATATTCCACTGCACAAGTATCTGGCTTATGCCGCAGGAGTTTTGACTGCTGCCCATATCGGTATTGTTGAATATTTTCATCACAAAAAATCAAAATAGCAATTTTTTGTATGTTTTGGTTTTATAGTTGTATGCAAAACAACAATGTCTCGTTTACCTCAAATATCCGCTTTGTGCCGTGGAAAGTTTTTTCCAAAATGGAGAAAAAGAATGCCATTTTGTACTACCACGACACTCCTAATATTTTGAAAGCTGATGAATTTTATTCACTTGATATAAGAACCTGTACTGGCGGCGGACTTACCAAACAGTCGACTGGCGAGGGCGAAGGGTTTCATTTTTGGGATGACAAGCTTACACAAAAGAAGGCAAACGACAATGTTATCTCTTTAATCAGGTTTGTAAAAAATCCGGAAAGAGGACTTGTTATAGGCGGCAAGCGTCTTGATGAAAATCCCTTTTCCGTGGCGCTGTTTTACAAGTTTAGAGATATGATAAAGGAAAGAGTTCAGAATTTGTCGGAGTTTTGTATCCACAGGTTTGAAGACAGTCAAACGCATTATCACTACGATACTAAAAACGATACCTGGACAATCTGTACGGAATACAGAAAAACTGCCAACAGTCCGCAAAGAGCCGTTAACAGTCTCGCTACCCTAAAAAATGCTTTTGAGAAAATTTCTATTGCACCGGGTGACAGATTATTTATAGGTGAAAAAGAAATCCAGCCAAAGGATGCGCCGGAAATTTTTCTTAAACATGTTTAACATCGCGGCTAAGGGAGGTTCATTGTTGTGAAAGCTTTTTTATGTATAATTTATTATCATAAATCGCAGGCATGACGTGAGGTGCAAATTTGCTAAAATTTTCGGCAATATTTTTAATAAACTGTTATCAAAAAATTTCAAAATACACGCCGAAAGTGTGCCGGTTTTATCCGACGTGTTCTGAGTATACTAAACAGGCAATTATAAAATACGGATTTTTTAAAGGGGGCTGGCTTGGCTTCAAACGTATCTGCCGCTGTCATCCTCTAAATGAAGGCGGTTACGACCCTGTTCCTTAGAATATTTTTACAAAATTGCGAAAATTTTTCCCTTGGTATATAATTGTTTTAGTAAAGGAGAGATTGCAATGGAAACTTTATTAAAGAATGAGGGATTAATCACTAAAATTATCGGTCCGGTTATTGACGTAGAATTTCAATCAGGCGAATTGCCGGAAATTTATACTGCTTTAAATATTACCAGAGAAGACGGAACCGTAGTTGTTGCGGAAGTTCAGCAAATGCTGGGTTCAAACAAAGTAAGAACGGTTGCGATGTCTTCAACAGATGGTTTGAAAAGAGGCATGAAAGTTGTTAATACAAATGAACCTATTAAAATTCCTGTAGGTAAACCGATTTTAGGCAGAATTCTTAACGTAATCGGTCAGCCGGTAGATGAAATGGGTCCTGTTGAAGCTGAAACTTACCTCCCAATCCACAGAGAATCACCTAAGCTTACAGACCAGAATACAAATATTGAAATTTTGGAAACAGGTATCAAGGCAATCGACCTTTTACAACCATATCAGAAAGGTGGTAAAATCGGTTTGTTCGGCGGTGCCGGTGTTGGTAAAACAGTTTTGATTATGGAACTTATTCACAACATTGCGATGGAACACAGCGGTGTTTCAGTATTCGGCGGTGTCGGAGAAAGAACCCGTGAAGGTAATGACCTATGGAATGAAATGAAAGAATCTAACGTTATTGATAAAGTAGCATTGATTTACGGTCAGATGAATGAGCCGCCGGGAGCCCGTATGAGAGTTGGTCTTTCAGCATTGACAGCGGCTGAATATTTCAGAGATTATTCAAAACAAGACGTATTGTTATTTATTGATAACATATTCAGATTTACGCAGGCAGGTTCAGAAGTTTCCGCTCTGCTTGGACGTATGCCGTCAGCGGTTGGCTACCAGCCGACTCTGGCTACTGAAATGGGTGAATTGCAGGAAAGAATTACATCAACAAAAGACGGATCAATCACATCAGTTCAAGCTATTTACGTTCCGGCAGATGACTTGACAGACCCGGCACCTGCAACAACATTCTCCCACCTTGACGCCTCAACGGTATTGTCAAGAAATATTGCGGCTCTCGGTATTTATCCGGCGGTTGACCCGTTGGAATCAAGCTCAAGAGCACTTGATCCGCATATTATCGGCGAAGAACACTATGAAGTTACAAGAAAAGTTCTTGAAATTCTTCAAAAATATAAAGAATTGCAGGATATCATTGCAATTCTAGGTATGGATGAGCTTTCTGACGAAGATAAAGAAACTGTTAACAGAGCAAGAAAAATCCAGAGATTCTTATCTCAGCCGTTCTTTGTTGCTGAACAGTTCTCAGGTATTTCCGGCAAGTATGTAAAACTTGAAGATACAATCAAAGGCTTTAAAGAAATTATTGAAGGCAAACACGATGATTTGCCGGAACAAGCTTTCTATATGGTGGGAACTATTGAAGAAGCCGTTGAAAAAGCTAAGACATTAAAGGAATAGACTTATGCATTTGAAAATAATTACTCATGAACGGGTTGTATTTGATGAAGATGTAGACGAAATCTACACCAAAGGTGTAGATGGTGAGTTTGGTATCTTGAAAGGTCACGTTCCTGTAATGTCAGCGCTTGATATCGGAGTTACGCGTGTTGTAAAAGATAACAAAACGCAGTCGTTTACAACAATGGGCGGTGTCTTGCAGTTCAAAGATGATGAAGGCATAATTCTGACCAATACAGCCGAAGCCGGTTCTGAAATTGATGTTGCCCGCGCAAAAGAAGCGCTAGCCCGTGCAAAAGCCAGACTTGCAGATGCTGACGCAAATATTGATGCCAAGCGTGCGGAAGCCGCTGTTGCCCGTGCAATGGCTCGTTTGAAGGCTACATTGAATAAGTAATCAAATGGAAAAATCTTTTTACAATATATTTAAGACTTTTTTTAAAGTAGGAACTTTGCTGCTTGGCGGCGGGTATGTAATCTTGCCGTTGTTGCAGGAAGAGTTGTGTGTAAAAAGAGACTGGGTCGATTTTGATGAGTTGTGCGAGTATTACGCGCTGGGGCAAAGTGTTCCAGGAATTATAGCAGCAAATACTTCCATATTTGTCGGGTGTAAATTGTGCGGAACAAAGGGTGCAATAGCAGCTGCAGCCGGCATGATTACTCCGGCTTTTATATCAATTGTTCTGCTTGCAAAAATTTTGGAGCAGCTTGTTGCTTATCATTTTGTCCAGAGTCTTTTCTGGGGTGTCGGCATCGGTGTAATTATGCTGTTGTTTCTTGCTGTTAAAGAAATGTGGGGAAAAAGCATTGTTGATAATTTTACCTGTGTAGTATTTTTTGTTGCATTTTTTCTGTCAGCCGGGTTTAAGGTATCACCTGCTTATTTAATTATAGCCGCAATTATTTTTGGAATAATTTATGAAAAATACAGGCAAATAAAAGCCGCACGCCGTGCAGAAGACGGGGTTGAAAAATGATTTATTGGGAATTGTTTAAAGAATTTTTTCATATCGGATTATTTTCATACGGCGGCGGGTATGCAACGTTACCATTTCTTTACCATATTGCGGAGAATAAAGGCTGGTATACGGTAGACCAGTTAACCAACATGATAGCAGTGTCGTCGGTTACACCTGGGCCTGTCGGCGTTAACGTTGCAACTTTTGCGGGATTTGTCACATCAGGTGTTTTGGGTTCGTTAATCGCCACTACAGCAGTGATTTTACCGTCTTTTGTTTTGATTTTGATTATATACAGACTTCTGGATAAATTCAGAACGAATAAGTACGTGCGATCTATTATTTATATGCTGAAGCCGACAGGCTGCGGATTGCTGGCAGCTGTAGGAATTGAGATGTTTATTCAGGATATTAATATGCTCGGGATGGTGCTGCTTGTCGGGTTATTCATTGCAGGAATGGCGGAAAAGCGTTCCCCTATGTTTTATCTGGGGGTATCTGCTCTTGCGGGGATTGCTGCCGGATTATTTAATTTAATTGATTAAATTTCAGCTAGCAAAAAAAATTTTGTTTGTGTTTTACTTTTACTACACGCTTGAAAATATGTGTAAGACAAAAAGGAAAAAGCAAAATCCTCAAAAAGCGATAATATGAAAACTGGTAAGTAGTAACGAAAAAAAGAGATGCGTTGACAAGAAAAAGCGCAACTTAAAAGACAAAAAAAGAAAGCCCAAAAAACTACAAAAGCGACAAAACGAAAGTTAGTAAGTAGTAATGAAAAAAAAGATGCGTTGACAAGAAAAAGCGCCATCTAAAAGACAAAAATTAAAAGTGAAAAAGCTGAATAAGCGATAATATAAGGACTGGTAAGTAGTAATGAAAAAAGGAGAAATAAATGAACAGTATTAGCAACAACAATTCACAACCCCAATTTACCTCATCAATTATCCCTTACTCTTCAAGAAAACCATTGAACACTTATTTGAAACCATTAAATGATTATTTTGAAGTAAAAGGATTCGGAAAAGAAACCGCATCAGTGTTGCGCGAAAAAATCAGCGGAGCACAGGCAGCTGTGGGTTTTGACAAAAAAGGACTGCTTGTAGTCGGCAAAGACAAAAGTGCAGACAATTTTATCGGCAGAGTGCTGAAAGAAATCGATCCGGATGTAAAATATGTAGACGATGCTCCGGAAATGAAATTTGATATTATGGCATAGTCGATAAAATAAAGAAAACAGAAAATAAAAAAAGTACAAATAACAGATGTTTGTACTTTTTTTTATGTGTTTGCCTCCAGCGCATCTTTGTCAAACATTCTGTACTGAAGCGCCTGCATCAGATGGTTCTGGGTAATATTTTCAGAGCCGTCAAGGTCGGCAATTGTACGTGAAAGTTTTAAGACTCGGTCATATCGTCTGCCGGAGAGCTGGTATTTGACCGAGGCAATTTTGAGCATTTCCTGAGATTTTGCATCCAGCTGGCAGTATTTTTTTATTAGTTTCGATGTTAATTCGGAATTTGTGAGAATGCCATCATTTTTGTAGCGCTCATATTGAATTTTACGAGCATTGATCACGCGTTTACGTACGTCAGCGGAAGTTTCAGCCGGCGCATTAGTATTTAATAGTTCATCAGCAGTGAGGCGCGGAACATCAATTTGCAAATCAATCCTGTCTAAAAGCGGGCCGGAAAGTTTGCTGAGGTATCTGTCAATTTGGAATTGCGAGCAGGTGCATTGTTTTTCTTTGTCGCCTAAAAATCCGCACGGACAGGGATTCATCGCACCGAGCAGCATAAATTTAGCCGGATATTTGACGGAGTGTTTGCTTCTGGAGATGACAATTTCGCCGTCTTCAATGGGCTGCCTTAGCACTTCCAGAACATTGCGCGGAAATTCAACCATTTCATCAAGGAAGAGTACACCGCGGTGAGCAAGAGTGATTTCCCCCGGTTTTGGAGTTGTGCCGCCGCCGATAATTCCGACAGCCGAGGCTGTATGGTGAACCGGTCGGAAAGGTCTTTGTGTCATAAGCGGTTTGTCTGCCGGCAGCATTCCTGCAATACTGTAAATCCGAGTAAGTTCAAGCGCTTCCGAGAGCTCCAGAGGCGGCAGTATTGAGGCAAAACATTTTGCCATAAGGGTTTTGCCGGAGCCGGGAGAACCTATCATAAGCAAATTATGCGCGCCCGCTGCGGCTATTTCCATGGCGCGTTTTGCTTTTTGCTGCCCTTTTACGTCTTTGAAATCGTACGGATAGTCAGAATTTTCGCCGGTTTTCAGGTATTCATCAATATCCACTTTGGTTTGCGGAATAGGTGCTTCAATAAAATGATTGACTACATCAGTGAGATGTTCGGCGCCGTAGATGTTAATACCTGTGACAAGAGCGGCTTCTTTTGCGTTATCTTTCGGTACAATTACGTTTTGGACTCCAAAATCTTTCAGCCCGACAACGAGCGGCAAAATTCCGGTAATCGGGCGCAGTGTTCCGTCAAGTGAGAGCTCGCCCAAAAAAGCGTAATCTTTAACTTTTTCAGCATCAATTGTGCATTCTTCTATTAAAATTCCGACGGCAATCGGCAGGTCAAACCCTGTACCTTCTTTTTTCAAGTCAGCCGGCGCAAGGTTTGTGATAATTTTTTTTGACGGGAATGTGTAATTGGAATTTTTTATCGCAGAGCGAACCCGTGATTTTGCTTCATTAATCGCAATGTCCGGAAGTCCGACAATTACCATTGCGGGAAGTGAATTTACGATATCAGTTTCCACATCCGTCTTGTAAGCTTCCAGACCTATAACAGTTGCAGTCGTTACTTTGTTTACCATATTTTGATTATACTATAAAATTTTTGATATATAATAAGAGCTATGAATAGCGAGAAAAAAATTTTAGCAATGAATTTTGGCGGTATAGGTGATGAGATATTTTTTCTGCCTGCGTTAATTTCTCTGAAAAAAGAATTTCCGACCTCTCATATTACGCTTGCTCTGGAGCCGAGAAGCAAGAGCGTAAAAGATTTGACGGATATTATTGATGAGGTTTTTCTGGTTGATGTTAAAGGCAGAAAAAAATACACGGAACTTTTGAAACTGATATTCTTTGCGCGCCGCGGCAAGTTTGATATGGTTATATCAGCAGGGTCTAACAAATTTATCAGTGTAATTTTACGGCTTACAGGAATTGAAGAACGCTACGGGTACAATTCCGGAAAATTGAGTGAAGTTTTACTCACCAAAGCTGTTCCATTGAACAAAAATCAGTACGCGTGCGCAATGTATCACGACCTTGTGACACCTGTGACTTCTCATAAGACTTATTTGCCTGAAATTAATGTTCCTCCGCAGGAAAAAATTCCTGATTCAGTTTTGATTCACCCGGGGGTCAGCAAATTGAGCGTTCAAAAAGGAATGATAAAAACTGTTGGCGCTGACGTGTGGGCAGAGGTCGTTAATCTTTTGATTAAAAAAGGTAAAAAAGTTATGCTGGCAGGCGGGCCTGATGACAGAGAATGTATTGAAAAAATTCTTTCTACGGTGCCGGCAGATGCCGAAAATTTTGAAAATTATTACGGCAAAACTAAAAGCCTGAAAGATTTGGCAGAACTGATAGGCAAAGCAGAAACTTTTGTCTGCTCTGATTCTGCACCGTTGCATGTCGCTGTTGCCATGAAAACTAAAACTTTTGTAATTTTCGGACCGACAGATGACAAAAAATTAATCCCGCAGTCAGATTTGGTTATTCCGGTAAAAGCTGACGACAACTGCCCTTTGAAACCATGCCTCTGGGAGCGCAGAAAAACAACCTGCAAATCTCTCGATTGTTTAAAAATTTCCGCGCAGGATATAGCAAATAAAATTATTTAGTTGTTTTGAATTATTTTGTTATATAATGTTTTTGTTACCCCAAATTATTATGAAAGGATAAAATTATGCAAGTACAACAAGTTAGAAGTAATCAGCAATCATTTGGTCGTTTTTATTGTGAAGATGAAGTAACAGGTCAAATTTATAAATCACTGGTGAATGCCCCTGCAGTGAAAAAGTTCGGAGAAAAATACAGCGGCAGATTGTCCGTTGATACATTCTGGAGCAGCAAGAACAAAGACAGAGTTCAATATGCTTTGACAGTTGATAATATTCAACCTGTTAAATTTTGGGATAAAGTCCGCAATTTATTTAACGGTGGTGTAGACCGTGGGTCTGTAAGCCTTAAAACGCATGCAACATCACCTGAAGAATTGGCAGACAGAGTAGCTATGAAGCATAGCGATACATTACTTCATATCTACGAAAAATAAACCAAATGTAACAAAATGTAAATATGTTTTTAAAAAGCCTGAAACCCTGTCATAATCCCTTATAGGATAGGATAGGATAGGATAGGATAGGATAGGATAGGATGCCGCGTAACACTTTTTTTCGTTGTATTTACTTTATATATATAGTAAACATAAGGAGCAGAGTATATGACGCAATGGCAAGTCGGCAGCGGTTATAATTATCCGTTATGGCAATTTCAATATCAGCAGCAGCCTCAATTTGCTACAGGCAGTTTTACGCCAATGTTTTTTAATTTTAATCCGCAGCCGCTGGCGGGTGGCAATTTGATGCCGGATAACTTATATATGATGCAGCCAACTCCGTTTTGGGGCAGCTCATTCGGAAAATTTCTAGCTAATATGCTTGGTGTAAAATTCCAGCAGCCGGTTATCAATACCTCTGAAGTTTACAATAATATGGGGCTTAATTTAACCGGCAATCAGCCCGTTTCTCAAAACGACAGCCAGCCGGTATCAGGAAATGCTGTTCCGGTACAGCAGGCAGCACAGGATGCAGTGAAGATTATTCTTGAAAACTTTGACTCTTCAGGTTTACCGGATGAGGTTAAAACTTATCTTGCAAAGATAGAATTTGCGGATGAACCTTTCGGAGCGGCACGTGCAGATATACAAAACGGAAAAATTATTGTTAATACTGCAAATGGTTCAGCAAATACAACTGATATGGTAAAAGTTTTAATTCATGAAAGTTTGCATTGCATGAATAAATCACCGTTTTCATCGGTAGAAGAAGAATACAACTGTGAAAAACAGGCAATTCAAACTACTGCAAAATTGATTGATGCCGGAAAACTTGAGGATTATAAAATTTATAATCATTCAATGAAAGAACTTGGCGCTAATGAAAAGCTTCTGGATTCGTCATTAGAAGGCTGGTTGAAATCCGGCGGCTATAATAACAGAATTTTGGATAGCAAAGGCAATGTCAATATTGAACAATATGAAATTCATAGCGGCGACGTAATACGCATAAACGGAAAAGAATACGGCAAAATCGGCGAACATTTTCTGGAAGGTATGCAAAGCAGCAGTATTTGCCAGATGTTTTCAGTAAGTTCACAAAATAAACCAAATACAAGCGGGATAGTGGTTTTTGATAATACTACCCATACACAGCAGGAAGAACAGAGATTTTTGCAGCAGAAAAATAATCCGCAAAAGATAGAAATTGTCAGAAACGGCGTAGTAATTTGCACAGGTACTGTCTATAATTTTCAGGGTTAGCAAACATAATGTTTGCATCAAGAAAAGTGATGAAATGAGCAGGTGACCAAGTGATCAAGTCTTAGCGCTTACGCGTATTTTCTGTAATGTAATTGATAATTTCCACAAATCTCTTTAGCGCTGACGCGCAGGTGTTACTGTAGGTCAGGCACTGCCCGACTGTTCTGTTTGTAGCAATAGAATACAGAAAAATTATTTTCGGAACACGCGACTCACTATGTTCGCGCTATCGTCCTCAAATAACTTTTCTGTATTCTATAGGGGGTGTTATTCTGTGCTCTCTGCCGAATAGAATAATTAAGTTACAGTAGGTCTTGCACTGCCTGACAAAAATACGTCATTCTGAGCGTCAGCGAAGAATCTCTTTTTAATTAGATTCTTCACCCCAGTATGGCTATCGGGTTCAGAATGCCAGATTAATGTAAATGTCTAGTCACTTAGTCACTTAGTCACTGTTCCCTCATCATGTTTGCGTTTATATCCCGACGCTTAACCCTGCGCAAAGATTTATCCCCTGACCTGTAATGCCTTTTGCATCATCTGTTATCAGGTATTTGACAAGTTTTGCAACTTCCTCAGGTTTGACAAAACGTCTCTGCGGAATACATTCAATAATTTCTTCCTTTGAAAAGTCGCTTTCTTCAATAGAATTCATTCCGAGCCCGGTTTCGACCCACCCGGGGTTTATGGTATTAACGGTAATGTTAAACTCTGCAAGTTCCAGCGCTAATGCTTTGGTGAGCCCCAGAAGTCCGGCTTTGCTTGCTGAATAAATGCCGGCATGCGCCTCTCCCATAACTCCGGAGATTGAACCTATGTTTATAATTCGTCCCCATTTTTTTTCTTTCATATTAGTTACCGCTGCCGCAATTAGTTTGGTAGGTGCGATTAGATTTGTATTGTAAAGATGATTAATCTTATCAAAATCAACGGAATCTATTGCGCCGTAAATATATTCGCCCGCATTGTTTACCAGTACATCAATCTCTTTTGATTTTATAAATTCAATCAGAGGTGTAATATCTTCTCTGAGGTCACATGTGCAAAACCCTTGTACATTCAAACTTTCCAGTGCCTTTGTGTTTCTTGCAGTGACATAAACATTTCCGCAGGTTTGCAGCTCTTCTGCAATTGCTCTGCCTATACCTTTTGATGCCCCTGTGACAAGTATATTCATTACTTCCCCCTTTTGATAAATTCATTAACTATATGGTATGCCATATAAATTCCGGCAGTACTTGCAACAAACGGTGTTGATGCAGGCGTTATTTTGTTAAATTCGATTTCTTCTCCGTTTTTTAGAATAACTTTTTCTTCGCCGGTAATTTTTTCACGGCAGAATGGTTTTTCTCGGCTTGCAACTACTGTTATACCCTCTGTTATCCCGCGTTTTGAAAGCTGGTAAATTATGTTTGAGACAAACGGCGCGTTTTTATTTTCAATGTCTTTTATATCACAGATGTAGAGCTGAGTAGGGTCCATTCTGTTTCCGGCGCCCATTGAACTTATAACGGGTATATTTCTTTTTACGCAGTTTTCTAACAGAGAAATTTTTGACCGCATTGTATCAATAGCATCCGCGGCAAAATCAATCCCTTTCCAGTCAAAATCATCTACATAAAATTCATCAAAAACATTCAAATTTATTTCAGGATTAATATCCCGGAGTCTTTCTGCAAAGAGCAGAGATTTTTTCTTTCCGACAGTGGAATTCAGCGCTATAATCTGCCGGTTGATATTGGATGTTGAGACTTCATCAAAATCAATAATAGTAAGATGTCCGACGCCTGCTCTTGCAAGTGCTTCTGCACAATATCCTCCGACTCCGCCAAGTCCGAACACCGCAGCATGCCTGCATGCCAAAATGTTCTGGCTGTCTTTTCCCCAGAACATTTCGTTTCTTGAAAATATTTCACTCTCAGGCATCAATCAGCCCCGCTATTTTGTAAATACAAAACCTAAAAGGAATGTGCAGATAAGAAAAATTCCTGCAATAATGCCGGTTAATTTATTCAAACCTTTTTCAGCTGATTTTTGAGAAGCAAAAATTTGTGAAGTTCCGCCCATTCCAGCGATGCCGTCACCTTTCGGAGAGTGCAGCAGAATGAGAACTACAAGCAAAATAGCTGATACTATTTGTAATATCCAAATAAATGTTAACATTATAATTTTTTCTCCTTTTTGTTTGAAATAAAATGCGCTCTTTTAGAATTTAAACGGATATTTTCAAAAGTGTACAATCTTGCAGGTCTTTTTGATGAGGATTTTGTATATTCATCAAGCTCAATCAGACCTTCGGTACTGAGAGCTTTCTTCCTGAAGTTGCGTTTGTCAAGCTTTTTACCCATAATTAATTCGTAAGATTTTTGCATTTCAGTGAGGGTAAATTTTTCGTTTAATAGCTGGTAAGCAACAGGGCAGATTTCCAATCTTTCTCTTGTACGTTTGAGAGAATACTGAATAATTTCTTTGTGGTCAAACGCAAGAGGCGGCAGGTCGGAAACTTTATGCCATCCGAGTTCCGGTGTTGAAACGATTTTAATATCTTCAGCCCGTACCAGTGCAAAGTAAGCGCAGGTTATAACTCTTGCATTCGGGTGTCTTAGCGGGTCGCCGAAAGTGTACAGCTGTTCAAGATAAATGTTATCAACATTTGTACGTTCTTTCAGAACTCTAAGAGCTGCCTGGTCAAGGTTTTCGGATAATCTTACATAACCTCCCGGGATTGCCCATTTGTCTTTAAAAGGTTCGTTTGTACGTTTTACCAAAAGCACTTGAATTGCATTGTTGATAATCGTTAAAATAACTACGTCGACTGTGATTTCGTGTGTTTTTGTTTCGTTAAACATAATTAATCTCTTACCCTAGCTGTTTTAATTTTATAACAAACATGTAGATTTATATTAACCCTGCCGGCGTATTTGTTAATATTTTTTAACACAAAGTCAATTTTTAAATTTTCAGGCACTTTATATATATAAGGATATATGGTAATAGATTAATGGGGAAAATTTGATGACGATTGATTTTAGAGCATTCCTTAATAATTGGGACAGAGCGAATACAACGAGTCCGCAATTTGAGCCGTTGCCGCCGGTGCCTGTAGAAATGTATAATCCGTTTAAGGATGTAATAGACTCGCAGCGTGCGGCTTTGATGAATGCGAAAATTCCGCTTTTGGAAATGCCGGTTGCGGATGAAGTTGACATACAGCGTAAAGCGGCAGAGGAAATAAAATCAAAACGCGTAAAAAATTCCGCTGTGCGCGCAGAATTAGGTGATGATTTTTTGAAAAAAGTAAAAGAAGTTGCCAAAAGACTTAATTGTAATTATAAAGATTTGATAGGTCTGATGAATTCAGAATCAGGGCTGAATCCCAGAGCTCGTAATAAAAGAAGCCGTGCAACAGGTTTAATCCAATTTATGCCGTCAACGGCAAGAGAACTCGGCACAACTGTAGATGAATTGCAAAATATGTCTGCAATAGATCAACTGGATTATGTTGAAAAATATCTTGCAAATGCCAAAAGGATAAGATTTGGCAGCAAAGAAAAACTCGATGCCGGGGAACTTTATGCTCTCACATATCTTCCCGCACGTGCAAATCGCAGTGTACTTGCACAGCGCGGAGAAAAATATTACAGCTGGAACAAAGGACTTGATTTGAATAATGACGGCAAAATTACAAAAGAAGAACTCGCGCAGCGTGTAGAAAGAAAACAAGTAAGCGACATGTATTTTGCTTAAAAGTTAACATTACAATTCTAAATATTCCGTTGCAGTCTGAAAATTTTTCATGTATTATCCCATTAAGATGAAATTTTTTCGGAAGGGATTAAAATGGAAATGGGATATGTAGAAAACGGCTTTATTGTAGATTTGAGTAATTCAAGACGCACCGCCGATATGATATATGAACTTAGCCGAATACTTGATATTCCGGAAGCAAAGGGCAAAGGTGTATGCCTCAAATTCGGTGACAACGCTGTTGAAAAAACACAGCTTATCAGCATAAAAGCTCTCGTTGAATCAATGGAATTTGAACTTGAATGTATAACTTCAAATTCTGATATTACAAGACAGGCTGCTGAAGAGCTGGGCATTGAAGTTGCAGAATTGGAAAACGAAATTCCGGTGCCGGATTTTGCGGAAGCAGCAAAGGAAGAGCCTGTGAACCCGGAACTTGAAAAGGCGCTGGATAAAATTTTCGGAGATTCCGATTTTTCTGACGAGCAGAATTTTGAGACAAAAGAAGTCACGGAAGCAAAAAGCAGCGCAGATGATGAAACAATGAAAGAGTTGGAAAAAGAGCTTCAGGAATATTTGGAAAAATCCAAAGAAACCGAAAAATTACCGACGCTTTACATACAGAGAAACATCCGCTCCGGACAAAGCATAAAGTCTGACGGCAACCTCGTTATTGTCGGAGATGTTAACCCGGGTTCCGAAATTATCGCCAAAGGCGATATTACAGTCTGGGGAATTTTAGGCGGAATAGCGCATGCCGGCTGCGAAGGAAATTTATATACCAAAATCAGAGCCTTAAAAATGAATGCTATACAATTACGTATCGGGGATGTTTTTGCAAGACGTCCTGACAGCGTAAATATTCCGTTCGTTCAAAAATCTGATACGTTTACTCCGGAAGAAGCCAGAGTATTCAGAAAACAAATATTGATACATAAAATACATGAAGCATAAGACAAAAAGGAGATACCATGAGTGGTCGAGTAATCGTAATTACTTCCGGTAAAGGCGGTGTCGGTAAGACAACCACCAATGCCAACATAGGAACAGCTTTAGCCCGCGCGGGTAAAAAAGTTGTTATGATTGATACAGACTTGGGATTAAGAAATCTTGACCTGCTGCTCGGTTTGGAAAACAGAATCGTATATACAATAGTAGATGTTGTTGAAGGCAGGTGCAAGCTTAAACAAGCACTTGTAAAAGATAAGAAAAATCCTAACCTCTGCCTGCTCGCTGCAGCGCAAACAAGAGATAAATCAGCGGTGACAGAAGAACAACTGAAAGAGATTTGTGAAAAATTGCAAAAAGATTATGATTTTATTCTTGTAGACTGCCCGGCAGGTATAGAACAGGGATTCCAGAATGCAGTTGCAGGAGCCTCAGAAGCTATTGTTGTCACGACTCCGGAAATGTCAGCAGTCCGTGATGCTGATAGAATTATCGGGCTTTTGGAAGCAAAAGAAGAAATTAAATCATATAAACTTCTCATAAACAGAGTTCGTCCTAATCTTATCAAATCCAACGATATGATGAGTGTGGATGACGTAGTTGAAATTTTGTCAGCGGATTTAATCGGTATAATTCCGGAGGATACCGGTATAATTACCTCAACAAACAAGGGCGAACCTATTGTCAATGATGAAAAATCACTTGCCGGCAAAGCATACAACAATGTTGCAAGAAGAATAATGGGCGAAGATGTTCCTTTCCTTAACCTTGAAGAAGAGACAGGTGTTATGGCAAAAGTGAAAAAGTTCTTTTCAGGCTTAGTCGGAAAGGAGAAGTAAGATGAAAGATATTTTTGCAGAATTCTATAATAAAGTAATCGGATTTTTCCGCCGCACCGAAGCAGAGGAAGAAAGTTCAAAAGATGTTGCACGCAACCGTCTGCGCGTTGTATTAATGCAAGACAGAACAAATCTTACACCTGAATTGATGGAAAAAATGAGAAAAGAACTTATTGAACTTCTCTCTAAATATGTTGAAATGGACAAGGAAGCTCTTGAACTTAATCTGGAACAAGAAGGCGATCAGATGGCACTGATGCTTTCAATTCCTGTTTTGCGTGCAAAAGAAGAGTCAGAAATCGAAGAATCCGCGGATAATGCAGAAACAGAAAGCGAAGAAGAAGCAGATGCCCAGACTGATATTGATGAAGAGGAAACTGGCGAATCTGATGAAAACGCTGATGAAGAAGAAGTTTCCGGTGAAGATGATTCAGACGATGATTCAGATGATGAGGATGAATTTGAAAACGATGCTTGCGATTGCGGCAAATGTGAAAAATGTAATCCCAAAAATAAGAAAAATAAATAACTCTTATGTAGGTATAAATTACAAAAAAGACTGCTTAAAAAGCAGTCTTTTTTGTTAAGCTTGTGCCCTGGTTGCCATATAATTTGAGTAAACTGTTTTAACATAGTTACGTGTTTCTGTAGGCAGACTGTTATATATTGCATTAATATCTTTTACAGTTTTTCCTTTGAGTCTTTTGTTAACATTGCTAATTCCGTAGTTATACCCGGCAAGTGCCAGCATAACATCACCGTCATAGTGGTCAATTAGTGTCTTCAGCATTCTGGCGCCGCCTTCTATGTTCTGTTTTGGATCCCACGGATTTTTAATCCCCAGCCCTCTGGCGGTTGCCGGCATGAGCTGCATCAATCCCATAGCTCCTTTGTGTGAAGTCAGGTTATTTCGAAATCCGGATTCTTTTTGTATTACCGCAAGAATCAGTTCTTCCGGTACGCCGTATTTTTCTGACGCGGCTTTTACGTAGCTGTGAATTTTTTGATTTCGTGTGCTGACAGGCGTGCCATCTACATCAAACGGCAGCTCTGGTGTTTTTACCGGAATTGGTTCTAACTCAATTTCTGTTTGCGAGACTGAAAACTTTGGCATAACATCTAAAAGCGCTTTTCTCGTATCAAAGTTTAATTTGGGCAGGTGTATTTTCTGTGTGACTGTCCGCCCTTTTCTTTCTGCATATTTATTGAATTTTTCTTCAGAAACAAATTCGTTTCCTATCATGTATTTGCCGTCAATTTTTCGTGCAATAAGTTCTCTTTTTTTGTTAAATACTTCAAGCTGAGCGTATATGTTGCCGATTTCTGAAACTTTTTTGCCGCTATCTTTGATATCTTTGATGTCAAAATCCTTGGTAGAAATTTCAAACGTTATTTCTCTGGTGTTATCGTAAGCGGTATCATTTTGGAGGGTAAGGTTGTTTCTTTTGGCAAAAGCTCTTGGAATTGCAGAGCCGGGGTTTATTTCCGTTTCTTGATCGGTATCTCCTGTAGCACCTGAATTGTTGAGCAATGCTCTGAAATCATTATTGGTTTGTCCGGTTTGCGTTTCCTCTTCTGCATCTGTTACAGGTACGTTTTGGGTATTTGTTTGCGTGATAATTTCTTCCGTTACAGGAGTTTGTTTTTCCGGCGGTTTTACTTCTGTTGAAGCTTCAAGCGGTGTTTCTGGCAGGCTTTGCTGTATAAGCTCATCCGGCTGACTTGCAGTTTTTTTACCTTTAGCCGGAGAAAGCGTTTCATCAATAGTTGTGACCGGTGGTGCCGGATTCTCTCCTTCCGGCAATTGAGCTGCGGGGACTTCTTCGCTTGCAGCGGTTGGTGTTTCAGGTGCGTCCGTGTGAGTATTCAGTGCTGCAGGTGTCCCTGTATTTTTTTTGCCTTCTGCAGGGGTTAGTGTGTAATTTATGCTTATCGCAGCTGCAGGCGGTGTAGTCACTGTCTGTCCAAAGATATTATTTCCTTTTAATGCGAGAGCCGAAAGATCGGTTTCCTGCACATCAATTGCGGGCGGAGTGTCAAGCAGCGGCGGAAGTTCCTGTGTCCCGTTGTTTCTTTCGATACTCAATCCCTTGATGTTGTCAATTCCCATCTCATTCAGGAGTATCTGTAATTCTTCTTCCGTGAAATTTATTTTGTCACCTTTGACAATAAAGTTTTTGTTGGCAGGACCGTTAAAGTTAGTGCCTCCGGTGAATATTTTGTTGTCGCTGGCTCTTTTACTGTTCAGTTCAGCTACTTTTGCCATAACTTCCGCCCACTGTTTTTTTGTCAGTTTAACAGCTTTTCCGCCGTTTACTGTTTTTGCATAATCAGCAAGTGCAAAAGTTATACCTGTGTTTTTTGAATTGATTGAAAGCTCAGTCACTACATCCTCGTTTCTTGTTACATAATTTATTCTATAATTTAATTAAAATTTCTAGAAAAACAAAATTGCCAAATCGTAATAAAAATTTACAAATACATGTTACAAAAAGTATACAATAGTTAAAATATAGTGTTGACAGGTAAATTTGTTTATTTTAGTATTGTTATGCTTGAAATATAGTGAATTCGAATATCCGAAATATTAAAAGAATAGCGAAATTCAAGCAGGAAACGGCATCAGATGCCGGTATTCTTTTAAGTGTAGTTATACAAAAAGAAAAGGAATAAAAATGGCAAGCACAAAAAGACAAAGAATCAGAGTTTGTTTGAAAGCATACGACCACAAACTTATTGACGTATCTTCAGACAAAATCGTAGAAACAGCAAAAAGAACTGACGCAACAGTTGCAGGCCCGATTCCTTTACCTACAAAAAGACGTATATATTGCGTTCTTCGTTCACCTCACGTAGATAAAAAATCCCGTGAGCACTTTGAACTCAGAACACACAAACGTATAATTGATATATACGATCCGACTCAACAGACAACTGAAGAGTTAAGTAGATTAGATTTACCTGCCGGTGTAGATATCGAAGTTAAATTGTAATTTCGAACCGGAAAAGATGAAAATTTAATAAGCATTATGCATATATAATGTGATCTACGACATACCCTAAAGCGGTATGAGGGGTGAAAGTCCCCTAAAGGTAAAAGGACAACGCAAGCACGTAGCGCTCGCAAGTGAAAATGCAAACCCGAAACAGAGGCGGAGAGTGTCCGCATCAAGTAGGGCGAGCTAGAAAGGTAGAATATGACACTAGGTGTAATAGGAAAAAAACTGGGAATGACTCAAATCTTTGATGAACAAGGTTTGGCAATACCCGTAACTGTTATTAAAGTAGACCCGATTGTTGTTACTCAGGTAAAAACAGTCGAAACCGACGGATACAATGCTATTCAGGTAGGTACAGTAGCTGCAAAAGAAAAACATCTTACAAAAGCTCAAATCGGTCACTTTAAGAAAAATAATCTTGAAAATTACAGACATCTTCAAGAATTCAGAGTTGACAATCCTCAAGATTACAAAGTCGGCGACAAAATCGAATTATCAGTTTTAGATAATGTAGAAAAAGTTGACGTAACCGGAAAATCAATAGGTAAAGGCTTCCAGGGTACAGTAAAAAGATGGAACTTTGGAAGAGGCCCGATGGCACACGGTTCTAAAAACCACAGAGAACCTGGTTCAATCGGTGCAGGTACAACTCCGAGCCGTGTTATCAAAGGCAAAAGAATGGCAGGTAACATGGGCAACGAAAGAGTTACAATTTCTAAATTGAAATTGGTCAAAGTTGACGCAGCAAACAGCTTAGTTCTTATTAAAGGTTCAGTACCCGGCTGCGAAGGCAGACTTGTTACAATAGTTCCGACAAGAACAAAATGGAACTAAAATGTCCAGCCCTCGCCCCTAGCGGGAGAGGGAAGCATTTCTTAACGAACAATGTGAGTTTAGAAATGCGGGTGAGGGGGTTCCCCAATCTATAAGGATAAATAAGAACAACAAACAGAAAAGTTTTAAAAATCCCGAGTTGCCATATAAAACGGCAAAACCGTAAGGGGTAACAGGCAGTAGTAAGAATAAAAGGGAAAACAAAAATGTCAAAAGAAATTTTAAATACAAAAGGTGAAAAATTAGGCGAAATCACTTTAAACGAAAACGTTTTTGGTGTTGAACCGAATTTGCACGTAATGCATTTGGCTTTGAGAAGACAACTTAACAACGCTCGTCAGGGTTCTGCTTGCGCAAAAACAAGAGCAGAAGTATCAGGCGGCGGCAGAAAACCGTGGAAACAAAAAGGAACAGGCCGCGCAAGAGCCGGTTCACTTCGTTCACCGTTGTTTGCAGGCGGCGGCGTAATCTTTGGACCAAAACCGAGAGATTACAGCTTCAACATGCCTCAAAAAGCAAGAAAATTGGCTCTTAAATCAGCATTATCAGCAAGACAAGACCAATTGGTTGTAGTAAAAGACTTCTCAACAATTACTGAACCAAAAACAAAATTGATGGTAAGCGCATTGAAAGCTTTGAATGTTTCCGGCAAAACATTAATCGTTGCCGACACTAAAGCAGCAGAAAACAATTACCTTGAACTCGCTGCAAGAAACATCCCGAGCGTTAAATTGCTTCTCCCGTCAAACTTGAATGTGAAAGATTTACTGGAAGCTGATTCTGTAATCATTACCGAATCTGCTGTTAATGAAATAACAGAAAGGCTGCAATAATGAGTAACACAGAAAAATTATACGACATAATTAAAAAGCCTATCATTACTGAAAAATCAGTAGGCGCAACAACTCTCGGACAATACACATTTGAAGTTCAGCAAAATGCAACAAAAATTGAAATCGCAAAAGCTGTTGAACTCGCATTTCCGGGAAGAAAAGTTAAAAAAGTAAGAACAGTTTACATGCCGTCTCATGAAAAAAGAATGGGATATAAATTCGGCAGAACTGATTCAAGCAAAAAAGCCATCGTAACAATCGAAGGCGACCCGATTGAAGAATTAATCGGAGTTTAAGCAAAATCGGGATGCTACAATCCCGGATACCCGCCGGCAGCGTAAAATTCGCCGGCAGCAGACAAACGGGGCGAAAGGCATAAGTCCCGAAAGACACAACAAAAAAGCCAACTAAAGGAGAAAATAAAAATGGCAATAAGAAAAATTAATCCGACATCTCCGGGACAAAGAGGTATGACAAAGAGTGATTATCAGGAAGTCACTTGTACAACTCCTGAAAAATCATTGTTAAAGTCATTAAAAAGAACTGCCGGCAGAAACAATACCGGTAGAATTACATGCCGTCACAAAGGAGGCGGTGTAAAAAGAACATACCGTATAATAGATTTCAAACGTGACAAATTCGGCGTACCGGCAACAGTAAAAACAATCGAATACGATCCGAACAGAAACGTTAGAATTTCACTGGTATTCTATGCAGATGGTGAAAAGAGATATATCCTTACACCGGAAGGACTTAACGTAGGTGATGTTATCGTATCAGGACCGGATGCACCGGTTCAGGTAGGTAACGCACTTCCTTTAGATTTGATTCCGTTAGGTACAATCGTTCACAACATAGAACTCAGACCTGGCCGCGGCGGCGTTATGGTCAGAGCAGCTGGTAATGCCGCTCAAGTAATGGCTAAAGAAGGCAATTACGTTACAATCAAACTTCCTTCATCAGAAATGAGAATGGTAAGAAAAGAATGTATGGCAACAATTGGTACATTAGGCAACGCTGAATTTAAAAACCTTTCAATCGGTAAAGCCGGCAGAAAACGTTACCTGGGTATCAGACCTACAGTCCGCGGTGTTACAATGAACCCTTGCGATCACCCTCACGGTGGTGGTGAAGGTAAAACAGGTCCGGGCGGCAACCCTAAAACACCTTGGGGTAAACCGGCTCTCGGTCAAAAGACCAGAAAAGTTAATAAATATTCTGATAAATTAATCGTCAGAAGAAGAAAAAAATAAGGCAAGTTAGTTAAGGAAATCGGGCAGGTGCCCTGCGTACCTCCCGAAATCCGAAATTAAGAACGAGCAAGCCTTTCATAAATACAAAAACAAAGCAATTAAAAGGAGAAATTAATGGCACGTTCATTAAAAAAAGGTCCATATGTAGAAGAATCTCTACAAAAGAAAATTGAAAAAATGAATGCGAACTCTGAACATAAAGTGATAAAGACTTGGTCAAGAGCATCAATGGTTATCCCTGATATGTTAGGACATACCATTGCTGTACACAACGGGAAAACTCACGTTCCTGTATATGTAACAGAGCAAATGATTGGTCACAAATTGGGTGAGTTTGCACCGACAAGATTATTCAAAGGACACGCAGGTTCTGATAAGACCGCAAAAAGAAAATAAGCGACCTGCGCCGTGAGGCAGATGGAAGCTTTTCCTGAAACTTTTCAGGATTTCAAGCAAAAGAAATAAAACATAAGGAAAGTAAAAATGGAAGCTAAATCAAGACAAACAGATATAAGAATGACAGCAAGAAAACTTCGCAGAGTAATCAACGAAGTCAGAGGCAAAAGTGTTCTTGAAGCTCAAGATATGCTGCGTTTTATGCCATACTTTGCCGCAAGAGTGGTTGAAAAGAATCTGAAAGCCGCTGTTGCAAACGCACAGGAAAAATACGGCGTGTCAGCTGATGTTTTGAAAATTTCAGAAATTTTCGCTGACGAAAGTGCAACATTCAAAAGAGGAAAACCAAGAGCACAAGGTCGTATTTATAAAAGACTTAAACGTACATCTCACCTGACATTAAAAGTCAGCGATATTGTTAAAAAGTAGTAGCAAAAAACAAAAGGTATAAAAAATGGGACAAAAAACACATCCAACCGGATTTAGAGTAGGCATAATCCAACCTTGGGCAAGCACATGGTTTGCTAAGATTAGAGATTACGGTCAATTTGTAGCAGAAGATGCTAAAATCAGAAAATTCGTTAAGAAAAAATTATACGCAGCAGGCGTATCAAAAATTAAAATAGCAAGAAAAGCACAAAATATTACGATAACCGTTGTAACAGCTAAGCCTGGTATTGTAGTAGGCAGAGGCGGACAAGGTATTGACGAATTGAGACAGGATGTATCAAAATACATCGGAAAACCGGTTATAATAAACGTTGTAGAAGTAGCAAGAATTGATGCGGATGCACAACTCGTAGCAGAAGCAATTGCTCAACAACTGGAAAAACGTGTAGCGTTCAGAAGAGCAATGAAACAAGCAATGCAGCGTACAATGAGAGCCGGTGCTCAAGGTATAAAAGTTATGGTATCAGGACGTTTGGGCGGAGCTGAAATTGCGCGTTCAGAATGGGCAAAAGAAGGAAGAATTCCTCTTCAAACATTAAGAGCAGACGTAGATTACGGTTTCACAGAAGCAGATACTATAATGGGTAAAATCGGTGTTAAAGTTTGGATTTTCAAAGGCACATTGATGCCGGGCGAAAAAGCAGACCAAAACATCAAAGCAAAAAGCTCAAAAGATAACTCTGAAAAAGGAATGAGACGTCCGAAACGCAGAGCGGTAGAAACAACACAAGCCGAATAGTTTTGAGCAAAGAAATAAAGGTATAAAAATAATAGGAGCAAATAATAATGTTACAGCCTAAAAAAACAAAATACCGCAAAATGATGAAAGGAAGAATGAAAGGTACTGAAACAAGAGGTACCAAGTTCGAATTTGGTCAATATGCACTTCAAGCTCTTGAACCCGGCTGGATTACAAGCCGTCAGATAGAAGCTGCACGTCGTGCTATGACACGTGAAATCAAACGTGGCGGTAACGTATGGATTAAAATTTTCCCGGATAAGCCGATTACTGCAAAACCTGCTGAAACTCGTATGGGTTCAGGTAAAGGTAACCTGGAATACTGGGTAGCGGTTGTTAAACCGAACAGATTACTTTTTGAACTTGATTACTTTGACAGAGGTGTTGCAGTCCACGCTTTGGAACTTGCAGCTCAAAAACTTCCTATCAAAGTTAAGATAGTTGAAAAAGCAAAAGTCGAAGCATAATGCTGTTTTGCTTCAGAATAAAAATTCTGTGCAGCAAAAGAACAAGAAAAAGGAAAACATAAAATGAAATTAAGTGAAATGCGAGAAAAAACAATTGACGAGCTCCAAAGTCTTATTTTGGATTGGAAGAAGCAATTGATGGAATACAGATTGCAGCTTGCAACTCATAAATTAGAAAACACAGCGTTGATTTCTAAAACAAAAAGATTAGTAGCTCAGGCAAAAACAGTAATAAAAGAAAAAGAGGTACAAAATGCCTAAGAAAGAAAAACAAGGAATTGTAATCAGTAACAAAATGGATAAAACTATTGTTGTAAAAGTAGCTGATTATGAACCACATCCAAAATACAAAAAGATTATCGAATCTAACAAAAACTACAAAGCACACGATGAAAACAACGTTTGCAACGAAGGTGATATCGTAAGAATCATTGAGTCAAGACCGATTTCAGGTGACAAACGCTGGACATTATTGGAAGTAGTTGAAAAGGCTCGTTAATAATCATTGAAACAAAAGAGACAACATTACCAAACGAGTAATGAGAGGTCTGAAATTTAGTAGAAATACTTAAAAACAAAGGAAAAATAAAATGATACAACAAGAAACCAGATTAGAAGTAGCAGATAACACAGGCGCAAAAGAATTATTGTGTATCCGTGTAATGGGCAGCTCTAACAAAAAATTTGCGGCAGTTGGCGATGAAATCGTCGCATCCGTAAAATCAGCAGCCCCGAATCAGGCAGTAAAAGCCGGTGAAGTTGTAAAAGCAGTAGTAGTAAGAACAAAACACGATATCAAACGTGAAGACGGTTCTGTAATCAGATTTGATGAAAACGCTGCAGTAATTATCAACAAAGACGGCAACCCGCGCGGAACACGTGTATTCGGACCTGTAGCCCGTGAATTGAGAGACAAAGGCTATATGAAGATTGTTTCTCTTGCACCGGAAGTTATCTAGCACTCACAAATGAGATAAACCAAAAAGCTAATACAATATACGCCCGGTTGCAAAATCGGTTACGTATGAAAAATGGAGAAATAAAATGGCAGACAAAAAAAAGAAAAATTTGCATGTAAAAGCAGGTGACAGAGTTATCCTGACAGCAGGCAAAGATAAAGGAAAAATCGGTAACGTAAAAAAAGCAATACCTTCAGAATCTAAAGTTATCGTTGAAGGCGCAAATATGGTTACCAAAGCACAAAAACCTCAACCAATGGCTGGTATCCAAGGCGGCTTAATCAAACTTGAAGCTCCTGTTGACGCTTCAAATGTTATGATTGTATGCCCGGCTTGTGAAAAACCAACCAGAATCAAACACGATGTTGTAGACGGCAAAAAAGTTCGTGTTTGCAAAAAATGCGGTGAACAGTTGGATGTATAACGCAAACCAGGTGGTTTGGCGCCAATCATCCTAAGATAAGGAAAAAGAAAAATGACATTAACTAAAAATTTAAGATCAAAATACAATGAAGAAGTAAAAGCAGCATTGAAAGAGAAGTTTGGTTACACAAATGATCACCAAATCCCACAATTACACAAAATCGTATTGAACATGGGTGTTGGTGAAGCTTCACACAATACAAAAATTGCTGAATCAATTGAAGCTCAATTGACAAAAATTGCAGGTCAAAAGGCTGTAATTACAAAAGCTAAAAAATCAATCGCTTCTTACAAATTGAGAGAAGGGATGCCTGTAGGTGCAATGGTTACATTGCGCGGCGAAAGAATGTATGATTTTCTTCAAAAGTTAATCACAGTAGTTCTTCCTCGTATCCGTGACTTCCGCGGTATCAGTGCAAAGAGCTTTGACGGACGCGGCAACTACACTCTTGGCTTGAAAGAACAAGCTCTCTTCCCTGAAATCACTTATGAAGAAGTTGATTTGGTAAAAGGTATGAATGTTTCAATCATTACAACTGCAAATACAGATGATGAAGCAAGAGAATTATTGAGACTTCTCGGAATGCCTTTCAAAGGAATGAACAAATAGAACAAAAGACGTGAAAATGCGTCTTAATTATAAGTAAACAAACAAAACACAAAGGAGAAATTCATGGCTAAAAAAGCGATGATAAACAAAGAAGAAAAAAGAAGAATGCTTGCTGCAAAGGGCAAATACCCGACAGTAAGACTTCATAACAGATGCAGCATTTGCGGCAGACCTCACGGGTTCCACAGAGATTTCGGTCTTTGCAGAATTTGTTTGAGAAAAATGGCTCACCAAGGGTTGCTGCCGGGCGTAACAAAAGCAAGCTGGTAGTACAACTAGTTGCTAAAATGTTGTGAAAAGCAAGACTATAAAGAATTATACCCAGTTATAACCTTTATTGACTTGCTAAACTGCTAGAAATATGTTCAGGCGGCAAAAAAGAGCCGAACCGGACAATAAAATTTAGTAAGTAGCGCCGAAAATATTCGGCATAAGTTGAAAAGGAAAATAAATTATGAATACAGATCCGATAGCAGATATGCTAACAAGAATCAGAAACGCAAATATGGTGTCACACCCGAGCGTTGAAATTCCGGCTTCAAAATTAAAAGTTGAGCTGGCAAAATTATTAAAAGAAGAAGGTTTCATCACTGATTATACAGTGAAAGAAGTCGGCAAATTCAAAGTTCTTGAAATTGAATTAAAATACGACGAAAAACACAAACCTGTAATTACAAGTTTGAAAAGAGTATCAAAACCTGGTTTGAGAACTTACTGCAAAGCTAAAAACTTGCCGCAAGTATTAGGTGGTATGGGTGTAGCAATTGTATCTACAAGCAAAGGCTTGCTGACAGACAGAAAAGCACGTAAGGAAAACCTTGGCGGTGAAGTACTCTGCTACATTTATTAATTTGAAATCAATAAACAAATATCATATAAAAATCCGTTTCAGTTTGGAACGGATTTTTTTCAATTTATTGATAGAATTTATGGGATTTAATAGCAAATTCCACCGGTACTATAAAAATACGTCATTCTGAGGGCTTTAGGCGTACGAATCTATTTTATTTAGATACTTCGCTAACGCTCAGTATGACACAGTTTTGAATTATTTTTGTGGAATTTGCTGCATAAGTCCCTAGCAGAACGCGGATGCAAAATCAAAATTTATACGGGCTCGGTAATTTGGGCAAAAAAAAGTTGCCAAGAATTAAGATGGCAACATTAAATAAACACGAGGATATTAAGAGAGAGAGTATAAAAAAAATCTTTTTTCTCATTCCCGTTTATATTAAATATTAATAAACTGAAGTGATTTTTCCCGTTGTATTATTTCCCTTTTTAATTTCCCTTACATTTATATAAAGTATCCGCTTTCAACGAAATTTACTTTTTTAATTCGGATGTTACAATTTTGTTACATCTAAAAATACACTATCTCTATGAGTTTTTTGGCAGTTTATTGTCTTATCATTGAAATAATGGTATAATTCAATCATTAGTAAGAAGAGGATAGTATGGGCGAAACAACTAAATTTGATATAGTAAGTTTTTTGAAAAAAGCCGTTGCAATTGCGGCTTCCGATGTTCACCTTGCAGTAGATGAGAGACCTGCAATTCGTAAAGACGGCAGAATTATCAAAATTGACATGCCGCCGTTGACAGAGGATGATATTCTTGATGCTTACGATATTCTAATTCCAAAACACTCAAAAGGGAAAATTAATGCGCTCTTTGATTTGGACTTTGCTTACGAAATCAAGGGCGTAGCTCGTTTCAGGGTAAATTTGAGCCGCTGCCTCGGCAAGTCTGCACTTGTTATAAGAACTATACCTTATGAAATCAAAAAAGTTACTGAATTAAATCTGCCTCAGTCTATTGAACAATTTTCGACCCTCAACAACGGGCTTGTACTTATCACAGGTCCGACCGGCTCAGGCAAATCTACAACCATCGCGTCTTTGATTGATTATATCAATTCAAATTACCAGAAACACATTATTACAATTGAAGACCCTGTTGAGTTTATCTTTTCAAATAAAAAATCCATAGTTTCGCAGCGTCAAATTCTTATTGATACCCCGTCATTCCCTGACGGTATCAAGTACGCCCTTCGTCAGGATCCTGACGTTGTATTTATTGGCGAAATCCGTGATAAAGATACCATTACATCAGCACTTAAAGCTGCAGAGACCGGACACCTTGTGTTCGCTACCATTCACACAAACGATGCTGTCCAAACAGTAAATAGAATTATAAACATGTTTGAACCGTCCGATAGAGTATATGTTCGTCAGCAGCTGGCGCAGATTTTACGGGGTACTGTCGCACAAAAACTTGTACCTGTAGCCAGCGGCTCCGGTCGTGTTCCGGCTTGCGAGGTTCTTATTGTGACACCGACGGTCAAAGACTTTATTGAAAAAGATCAGCTCGAAGAAATTTATGAGCTCGTTAAAAAAGGCGGTTTTAACAGTATGATTACAATGAATATGTCTTTGTATAAACTGTATGAAAGAGATTTCATAACAGAAGAAACCGCTCTGATGTACTCAGATAACAAAAATGAATTACAACAAATGTTCCGCGGGGTGTTCCACGGGACAGCTAAAGGCTAAATAAGGGATGGAGAATTTCGTAACTGACGCGATTAACCTCAAGTCGTACAACCTTTCAGAATCCGACAAAATTATTGTCATGTATTCCAAAGACAGAGGCTTGATTAAAGGTGTCGCTAAAGGAGTAAAAAAAACTAAAAGCAAACTCGGGGCAAGGATGGACATGCTTGTTGCCAACAAACTTATGCTCCATAAAGGAAGAAATCTGGACACAATCTGTCAGGCAGAAGCTTTAAATACTTTCAGAAAAACCCGCGAAAATATGGACAAAATTTTTTACTCAATGTATGTCTCGGAAATTGTAAGTAATTTTGGTGTAGAAGATGATCCTTGTGCAGCTGATATTTACAACCTTTTATATAAAGTGCTTGAAAAAATTTCTGACGCGAATTCAAAAATAGAAATTCTTATTTCAGTTATAAAATTCCAGCTGCAAATGATGCAAATTTCAGGTTTCGGCATAGAGCTTGACCGTTGTCTGCTTTGCGGCTGCGCAATAGGCGATAAAAATATGTATTTTTCACAAAAACACGGAGGAATTATCTGTGATGAGTGCAACATTGAGCACCATATTCATTCAATTATGCACTATAAACTACGAAATTTTCTGCGTTCACTGGTTCTTTCTTCTCTTGACGAAAAGTCCGAGTATGAAGACATTGCCAATGAAAAAATCTGCCTGGTTTCTTTTGAACTTTTGAAAACCTATATTTCGGCGCATTCACCTAAAAAGTTTAAATCAGTAGCTATTTTGCAAGATGTAGTCTAGCTTTACGCCAAACTTGACAATAATTCTCAAATATAATAAACTGTGAATTGTAATCATAAAAAGAGGTTAGTCAATGAATTATTCAAAGCAAAGAGAAACAGTGCTGCAAACATTACGGGAAAATGTTGTTCATCCGACAGCCGAATACATTTATGATATAATGAGAAAGACGGATAAATCGGTGAGTCTTGCGACTCTTTACAGAAATCTAAATCAGCTGACAGAAGCAGGAAAAATAAAAAAAATAGAAGGGCTTGAAAATTCAGCTCACTATGACCACAATATTCACGAGCACTATCATTTTATTTGTACGGAGTGCAAAAGAGTGTTTGACATTCCTGCAGATGTTGCCGGAGATATTGTAAAAAACACAGAAGAAAAAACGGGATTTGTTATACAGTCACACGATGTAATTTTCCACGGGCTGTGTAATGATTGTAAAAAGTAAAATAAGAAAGAAAAGGAGGTAACACAATGAAAAAGTATGTATGTACAGTCTGCGGATATGTTTATGATCCGGAAGAAAACAACGCAGTAGAATTTGAAAATTTGCCTGATGACTACACTTGCCCTTTGTGCGGCGTAGGTAAAGATATGTTTGAAGCTGAATAAAAAGGAGTTTATAAATGGAATTAAAAGGTTCAAAAACCGAAAAAAATCTTATGGAAGCATTTGCAGGGGAATCCCAGGCGCGGAATAAATACACATACTACGCTTCGCAGGCAAAGAAAGACGGCTACGTTCAAATAAGCAAAATTTTCGAAGAGACAGCCAATAACGAAAAAGAACATGCTAAAATCTGGTTCAAACTTCTGCACGATGGCTCTGTTCCGGAAACGATTAAAAATCTTGAAGACGCAGCAGCCGGAGAAAATTATGAATGGACTGATATGTATGCAAGATTTGCCCGCGACGCTAAGGACGAAGGCTTTGACACAATTGCAGCACTTTTTGAGCTTGTAGGCAAAATAGAAAAAGAACACGAAGAAAGATACCGAAAACTTTTGGCGGCCGTGAAAAACGGTACAGTTTTCGAAAAAACTGAAAAAGTAATCTGGGAATGCAGCAACTGCGGACATACTTACGAAAGTGAAACTGCACCGGAATTGTGTCCGGTCTGCAAGCACCCAAAAGCTTATTTCTATATAAAAGCAAAAAATTACTAAGACAAAAAAGAGGGATGTACAATGGACGGATTTAATAATTCCGAGACTAAGAAAAATTTAAGGCACGCTTTTATAGAGGAAGCTGTTACGTATACCAAATACCGGATATTCGCACAGCTGGCAAAGCAGCAAGGCGAAGAAGCGGTTTCCCGATTTTTTCAGCAAGCGGCTGATAACGAAAAAGAGCACGCCAAAATTTGGATGAAATGGTTTTGTGAAGGTAAATACCCTGAGGTCGGCAAAACTATTGAGCACTCTCTGTCAATAGAAAAAGAGGAAGGCTCCGTCCAGTATCCCGAGTTTGCAAGGATTGCCAGAGAAGAGGGCTATGAACATATAGCGGAACTTTTTAGACTTATATCGGATATAGAAAAAGAACACGAAAATACGCTGAAAAAATTAGCCCTCTCTCGGAGCAATACAGTAGACCCCAACAGTGACGGAACATTTGACTGGGAATGTTCCGTATGCGGATGTGCACTTCGACAGACAGAACGCCCAGATTTTTGTCCTGTATGCGAAAATGAGGATGTTTTCTTTTTTAAAAGACCGAGATAATATAAATAAGCAAAGGAGTATTAATTATGAAATTTCAAGAAATTAAAAATAACATTTACTACTGCGGATTAAACGACTGCGACAGACGTATATTTGATGAACTTATTCCGCTGGAACACGGTACAAGCTACAATTCTTATCTTGTTAAAGGAAGCGAAAAAACAGCAATCATAGACACAATGTATCCGCCTAAAACAACAGAATACATCAAACGTCTTGTTGAAAATCAAATAGGAAAAGTTGATTATATAGTTGCAAACCACGGGGAACAGGATCACTCGGGTTCAATACCGGCGCTGTTGGAAAAATATCCGAACGCAATGGTTTTGACCAACCCTAAATGTGCTGAAAACATCAAATCAATGCTCCACGTACCTGCAGAAAAAATTAGAGTCATTGCTGACGGAGAAGAAGTGTCATTGGGCGACAAAACTTTGAAATTTATTTTCGCTCCGGGTGTCCACTGGCCTGATACTATGTTTACTTACATAAAAGAAGATAACGTTATTTGTACCTGTGACTTTTTAGGTGCGCATTACACTTTCTCTGATGTATTTGCGCAAGAAAGCAGCGAGCTTTACAAGAGTGCAAAACGTTATTATGCGGAAATTATGATGCCGTTCAGAATGATGTGCAAACGTTATACCAAAATGATTCAGGACATGAATGTTGATATGATTTTGCCAAGCCACGGTCCTGTTCATAAAAATCCGGATTATATTCTGGATGCTTATGCCGACTGGACATCAGATGAACCTAAAAACCTTGTTGTAATGCCGTATGTTTCTATGTACAACAGCACTAAAGAAATGATAGATTACCTTGCGGAAAAATTAGAAGCAAAAGGCGTAAAAACCTTCAAATTTGATATTGTGGACGATGATTTGGGTGATCTTGCAATGGAGCTTGTAGATGCAGCAACAATTGCAATGGGTACATCAATGGTACTTGCAGGCCCGCACCCTATGGCTGTTAATGTTGCATATCTCGCAGCTGTATTGAGACCTAAAGCAAAATTTGCAACTCTCCTAGGTTCTTACGGCTGGGGCGGCAAATTGTTTGACGTTATAGCAGATCTGCTTGCACCTTTGAAGCTGGATTTGATAGAACCGCTTCAGGTTAAGGGTAAACCGACCGAAGAAGACTTCAAAAAACTTGATATCATGGCAGAAAGCATTTACGAAAAACACAAATCTATAGGGCTTGTTTAAAATTCCTGATGGGGTGCCTTTATCCCTTGATTCAGACTGCATAGACAAGTACATAAAAATAACTGAATAAATCGCGCCGGACTAGCACATAAGCCTAAATCCTGCGCGATTTTATTTAAGATAAAATATTATTTTTGTGAAATTTGCTATAAAAGTTCCTTACAAAACCGCTTTAATTGCCGCAATCATACCGCTTTCATCAGCAATGTGCTGTCCTGCTATATCAAAAGCAGTACCATGTCCAGGGGAAGTTCTTATGATATCTAATCCGATTGTCATGTTGACAGTTCTGATTCCGGCAACGGTTTTTATCGGGATAAGCCCCTGATCGTGATAAACAGCGATGTAACAGTCAAACGGCACTTTATGAGGTTTGTAATATGCTTGAGCTGCGCTGTAAAATAATGTATCAGCCGGCTGCGGCGGTGTAATATCAATGCCTTTTGAAATCAGCTCAAGGCAGGCAGGATTAAGGATTTCACGTTCTTCAGTTCCTAGTACCCCGTCCTCTCCTGCGTGCGGGTTGTATCCGCAAAGTGCAAATTTGGGATTTGGAATATTCAAACGGTTTACAAAAAAATCGTTCAGCAATTCAACTTTATTCACTACATCTTTTTTCGTGAATTTAATTTCTTTCATTGCGCAATGCCGGGTCAAAAGCAGCACCCGAAAATCATTTGCGAGAAAAAGCATTTCCGCATGCTGTTTGTCGTGCGAGAGAAATCTCTGGAGAACTTCTGTCTGTCCGTTATAAAAATGACCGGCAAGGTGGAGTGCAAACTTAGAAATCGGAGCCGTTACAATAGCTTTCGGGCGGAGTTCGGCGGCTTTTTTCAGTGTTTGAAAAACAAATTCTCCGGATTCTTTTGTTGTTTTCCCTGGCGTAACCTCAGTATCAAACGGAATTTCAACAATTTCATAATTAGTATCAATCGTGCCGTAGTAATCAAGAATTTTTTTATTAGACACCAGCACAACCTGCTCTTGAGGCAGCCCTAACTTGTTCAAAGCTTTTATGGTGACTTCCGCACCTATACCGTTCGGGTCACCTGTTGTTATTACAATTTTTTCATTCATATCGTCGTTATTATTCATGATTTTCAAAGTAATTTAGTATATCCACAAGCATATTTATCCCGCCGAGGTTGCCGGATTTTGTGACAATCCAGTGAGCTTCGTGATCCAGACAAAGTGCGATAGCTGGAGCGACTTCGTCGATAAGCTGCAATTGACTTGCACCTATTGCACGGCAGCATTTATAGGAGGTTTCGCCTCCAAGCGTTATTAAAATTGCTTCCTTGTTTTCAAGAACACGTTTTGTCAACTCGGAAAGAAAATCAGTTATTACATTTGCAAGTCCTGATTTAGTTAATTCTGCATTTAGAGAGTCTTCAGAAAATCCGTCAAAATCTTGAAGTAAATTTGAGGTGTGTACGACGACAATATTATTTGTCCCTAAATTTTGGACTATACGGTTGACAAGCTCATCCTGAACGCCGGCCACAATAGTTTTTAAATCCAGTTTTACAAAAAGAGTATTATCATCGTATTCGTCACATTGTTCAAGTTTTTCAATTTGTTTTGCCGTAATATTTGTGGCGCTGCCGGAAACCACGAGTTTAGGCAGAGACGGAATGGTTTTGTTAATGTGCTGGAGCTCAGAATCCGCATACCAGTATTCGCAAAGTTCATGAGCGAGCGCCGCAGCTCCTACAGGCAGAATATTGTATTCCAGTTTTGACATCGCAAGGATTATTTGTTCAATGTCAACTGTAGATACAGCATCCATTACAATAATTTTTCTGCCGGCTTCAATGAGCTCTTTGAGTCTTTTAACAATAGGACCGGCTCCCTTCATAACTGTTTTGAGTTCAACCGAGCCGACTAAATCAGCGCGTTCTTCACCAAGCTGATATGCCATCAGAGTCGGAATATGTGATTCAAAAATAGGTGAGTGCGGGTCTCTTGCCATTTCTGTTCTTTCAATAGGAATACCTTTCAAAAGGTGGTATCCGCCTATTGTAACACGTCCTTCCTGTGGAAAAGCAGGAACCATTATAGCCGCATCCATGCCTATGGTTTCAAGAACTGTCAATACTTCAACTGCAATATTCCCGCGCAATGTTGAGTCAATTTTTTTAAAGAAATAATCAGGTTTAATCATTTCTATAAATCTGCGTGTCGAGTCAGCAACTTTATGAATAGCTTCATCAGCATCCAGGTTTCTAGTCTCAGTAGAAATCGCCCACACCTGAGTGCCTTTAAAATTCAGCGGTTCATCAGAAGTGTCTTCCAGAAGTATCTGGCAATTTGCACCTTTTAGATAAAATTGTAAAGCTGTATCGTTTGCACCGGTTAAATCGTCTGCAATAATACATGTTGTGTTTGAATTAATCATCATAAAACTTCAGCGTCTCTTTTTGAGCCTAACAGACGGATGCTGTTAGCTACAACAAGAAAATTTTCTCTATCAGAACCGGTTACTTTATCAGTCCATTTGTTCTGGGCAATTCTGCCGTCTATTGCGACTTGTATGCCTTTCTTTACATATTCTCCGGCAAATTCTGCCTGTTTATCCCATACATCTATATTAAACCAATCAGCAACTTCAGACTTTGTCTTGGAATCCCATCTGTTAACGGCTACTGAAAAATTTGCCTTTACTTTGCCGGATTCAAAATATTTGATTTCCGCATCCCGTCCGACTCTGCCAACAAGTACTACACTATTCATTTTATACCTCTTTTCTTGTTAGTGATATAAATATATTACAACAAAAATAACACAACTTCAGGAAAAAAGCATTGTTTTAAAAAAAATTAATATAAATACAGGGTGTTTATTCTTAGAAAAGTATTTTATAATAATAAAACAGGTTAAAATGAGAATAAAAAATGAAAAATAAAAGAGCTTTTACATTAGCTGAAGTTTTAATAACACTTGGAATAATCGGGGTAGTTGCAGCCATGACTCTGCCTACACTTGTAAACAACAGTCGCAATCAAGAGTGCAGAGCCGGTCTGAAAACAGGATATGCATTGATAAGTGCTGCTATCACAAAAATGCAGGCCGATGAACTTTCAACCCGTTCAGGAGATTATGCAAGCAGACAGTTTACATCTGTTTTCAGAGATTATTTTAAACTATCAAACAAAGGCGGAAATTATCAGGATTGTGTTGACAACACAGTTTTTATCACAACTGAAAACAGCAAAAACAATCCAAGTGATTATGATGAAGATTACATGACTTTTAGTAAATCTGCTAATATTTACACTAAATTTTTAGATGACGGACAATTTGTACTTGCAAACGGGATGTTGATTGCAATAGAAAATAAAGAGCCTCCTACAATTTATATAAGTATAGATGTGAACGGAAAAGCAAGAAAACCTAATATTTGGGGTGTTGATTTATTCACTTTCCAGCTTATGGAAAATGGGCGTCTGCTGCCAATGGGTGCAGACGGAACTGATTATCTGGAAGATGATGGGTACTGCGATCCATTCGGTGAAAGTGATATAAACGGTATTGCTTGTACTGCAAAAGCAATTTCTGATGATTCATACTGGAAAAATTTACCGTAGAAATAACTTGTAATTACAGACTACTGGTGATATAAAATAATTATAGCAGTTTGGGGGGTCCACCCCGGGTGCTGATGTAATTGTATGAGTGTTGTTATACATTTTCACAGAGGCAGATAACCCAAAGGACAGAAGAGGATAAAATGGAAAAAAATGAATCAACTTTAGGAGTGCTCCGTCACTCAACTTCGCACATTATGGCTCAAGCTGTGCAAAAATTGTTCCCGAATGCAAAGTTAGCTATCGGACCATCAACTGACACAGGCTTTTACTATGATTTTGACCTGACTGACGGTCACGCTTTTACTGAAGAAGATTTAGCTAAAATCGAAGAAGAGATGAAAAATATCATCAAGCAAAATCTGACTTTTGAAAGATTTGAGATTAAAGATGTTGATGCTCAAATTGCAGAGTTTAAATCCCAAGGAGAAATCTACAAGGCTGAACTGCTTGAAGAACACAGAAATGACAATCCTACTTTGTATTTGACAAAAGATAAAGACGGCAATGTGCTTTTCAATGACCTTTGTGCCGGACCGCACATTCCGAATACTTCATATATTAAGGGAAACGCAATTAAGCTTCTTAAAGTCGCAGGCGCCTACTGGAGAGGCAATGAAAAGAACAAAATGCTCCAGCGTATATATGCAACTGCATTTTGGACAAAAGAAGATTTGGCAGATTACCTTAACTTTTTAGAAGAAGCAGAAAAACGTGATCACAGAAAATTAGGCGCCAAGCTCGACCTGTTTTCAACCAGAGAGGAACTTGGCGGCGGGCTTGTTCTCTGGCATCCGAATCTTGCAATAGTCAGAGAAGAAATTGAAAATTACTGGAGAACTGAGCACAGAAAACGCGGTTATGTTATTGTAAACACTCCGCATATTGCAAAATCAAAACTCTGGGAAATCTCAGGCCACGCTGATCACTACAGGGATAATATGTTCTTTATAGAAAAAGATGAAGACAGTGACGAGCAATTTATCCTGAAACCGATGAACTGTCCGTTCCATATTTTGATTTATCAGGCAAACCGTTATTCATACCGTTCACTGCCTTTGAGAATGGCGGAACTCGGAACAGTATACAGAAAAGAAAAATCAGGAGCACTCTCCGGACTTACACGCGTACAAGGGTTTACACAAGATGATGCTCACGTATTCTGTACTCCTGAGCAGCTTGTTGATGAAATCAATGAAATTATTGACTTTGTTGCTGATACTATGAAGATGTTCAATATGGACTTTGAAGTTGAACTTTCTACCCGTCCGGAAAGCTTTGTCGGTGAAATTGAAAACTGGAACAGAGCAGAAGCCGGCTTGAAAGAAGCAATGGACAGACGCGGTATGAAATATGACATAAATGAAGGCGACGGCGCCTTCTACGGTCCGAAAATTGACTTTAAAGTTAAAGATGCTATCGGCAGAACTTGGCAGTGTGCTACAATTCAGTTAGACTTCAACCTGCCGGAACGTTTCGGTATCAAATATCAGGATAGAGACGGCTCTATGAAGACACCTGTTATGCTTCACCGTGTAATATTCGGTTCCATGGAACGTTTCCACGGAATTTTGATAGAGCACTATGCGGGAGCTTTCCCGACATGGCTTGCGCCGACTCAGGTTGCTATCGTTCCTATCAGCAATGAAAAGCACGAAGACTTCGCGGAAGAAGTTTACAAAAAAATGCGTGCAGCAGGTATCCGTGTAAAACTTGACGATCGTTCCGAAAGTATGAATTACAAAATCAGAGAAAGCTTGCAGGATAAGAAAATTCCTTACGTTGTTGTCATAGGCGACAAGGAAATTGAAGCTAATGCGCTTTCTGTACGCGCCAGAGGCATCGGACAGGTAGGAACTATGAGCGTTGATGAATTTATCAATAAAATTGATGAAGAAATCAAAGCAAGAAGCGCTGTTTCTTTTGCAAAAAATATGGTTAGTGCTTAAAATACTTACATAAAAACTCGGGCAGTTGTTTAACAAAACTGCCCGGGTTTAAAAAAATTTAGGAGAAATGGATTATGAAAAAGAATTTAGTTATTGCTATGGCTTTACTAGCGTTTATTGCCGGTAGTGCAAATGTTTACGCAAATGAAGCTGCAAATGCAGCCGGTACTGCGGCAGTTGTTTCAACACTTATTGCAAACGATGCAATGAAAGCATCTTCAGAGCCGACTCCGACAAATCTTGTTTCCGGAAAAACTCCTCGCTATGATGACACGGTTTATAACTACTACGCAGATATTACAGGTTACAAAGAAAACAACCTCTGGGGTTTTAAAGATACGGCCGGCAATATCCTTGTAAAACCGACATACAAAAATATTGAATCTTTTAACGAAGAGTTTATAAAAGTTCAGGCAAATAATGGCAGATACGGACTGATTAACCTCAAAGGGAAAGCAGTTTTGCCGGCTGTGTATACATCAATCCGTGAACTAAATTCCGACTATTACCTTATAAGTCAGGATTGGAAATACGGGCTTACCGATGACAGTGCAAAAGTTTTAATATATCCGCAATACAAAAAGCTTGACGATTTGAGAGATAATTTCTTCAAAGCTTGCAACAATAATGCTTGCGGAGTTATTAATTCTTCAAACGTTTTGATTGTTCCATTCAGATATCAGGATGTCGAAACCCTCGGGGATGAGTTATTCAAGGTTAAATATCAAGACAAATGGGGCGTTATGTCTGATACCGGAAATTCAATTATAGCTTCAAAATACGATAATATAACAATGAGCGTTTACGGATATATAAAATTCAAAACAAACAAAAAATGGGGCGCTGCCGATACAACCGGCAAGATTGTTCTTGAACCTGAATACGGTCCATTCCGCATAAACTGGAAACTCCGTTCCCTCTACAAAAACGCTGACAATTAAAACATCAACACATATTTTCAACACATAAAATAGGACGTTATATAGCAAATTTCACTAAAATTTTTTAAAACTCCGTCATACTGAGCGTTAGCGAAGTATCCTATAAAAAAGATTCTTCGGGATTACTGCCCTCAGAATGACGGTTTTTTATGTCATCTGTAGAATTTGCTATATATTTCCTAAAAACGTAGCTGGCGTGATAGCCTCAGTTTTTTTACTCAGCGTAAAATTTACGTAAAGATATGAAAAACTTTACCGCAAACAGGCTGCCATATTATTCGGCAATCTTATATTTAATGATAGAATTTGAGCCTTGGGATGATATGTACAAAATATTTCCGCCGATATGAAGTCCGTAAGGTTTTTGAACATTCCCTAAAAGTACCGAAACATAACCGTTTTTGCCGACTTTTAGTACATTATTGTTATTATAGTTTGCGATATAAATATTGTCATCAGAGTCGCTTGCCATACCAATCGGACCATTGAGTCGGGAATCTTTCAGAAAAACCAGCCGTCTGCCGTCGTTTGTAATCTTATATACAATGTTATCGGAAAAACCTGCAACATAGAGGTTCCCCTCTTTATCAGTAGTAATCCCTGTCGGGCTTGTAATTTCTTCGTAAATCCCCGGTTTTGCCGTCTCAGAATCCGCTTTCAGCTGGTCTGCTTTTATTGTCTGCATATCAGAATTAAGAGTGTAGGCTAACTCTTGTGCTTTCTGGTAAATAGGTGCATTGGGCGGGATGATAGAAAGATACGACTTTGCATTATCAATTTGTTTTAATTTTGCGCTCAAATAAGCAGCTTTATACGTAGCTTCATAGTCATTAGGATTTCTTACTATAATTTGTTTAAAAGTCGAAAGTGCGGCGTCATACTGCTGCAAATACTCTAAAATTGACCCGAGATTAAAATAAGCATCAGTGTAGTTTGGGTCTAGCTCAATAGCTTTTCTGAAAGCTTCCATTGATTTGTCGTACAGTCCGACCTTGTAATGGTCAACCCCGAGGTTGTAATACAATTTAGCTTCCGTCGTGACATCTTCCGCTGCGGCGAAAGATGTCAGTCCGAATGCTAATATAAAAGCTGTTATTAACAGTTTTTTCACTACTTGCAGAGTTCCTCTAAATCTTCAATGAGTTTTGAATTTTTTTGAGAAAATTCACTTCCTCTTGCTATTATAGCAAGTTTCAGAATATTTGCAAGATTAATTGGAGTGAGCGTTTTGTAATTATCAGGGAGTCTCAAAGACCAATTCTGATCTCCTGATGTGCCTGGTCTGTTGTATACATCACAAATTTGGAAGAAGTCTGTGAAGAAAATCTGGATATTTTCAGCTTTAGAAGCAAAGATTTCAACTAATTTTGTTTCAGTCAAAAAGTCAACATCATCAGTCAATCTGACGATAATGTCATCTTTGTTTTCACATTCAGCGAACAAATCATCAACGAGATTTTTTGCGTGCAGGTAACCTTCGTGTGTATGAATCATAGATTGTGCCCACATTTTGATAGGTTCGTTGTCGTGAGTGCCGACCATTGCCCAGACATTTTTTTCAATATTGCAGCAGCGGTAAGGGTGTTCCGGCTTTTCCGGTACTACAAATTGAGTGAGGCGCATACCTTGCAGCTTGTATTCTTTCATAACAGCTGCAACAGGATTAGTCAAAGTTCCGAGGTCTTCGCAGACAATAGCATTTTTATCAAGACCTTCTTCTTCTGCAGCAGCGATGACGATTTTTTCTATCAATCTGCCGTATTCTCTTATTTGAGCTTTAGTCAGTGATTTTACGCGTTTTTCTTTGTCAGGTTCGAGAGTTTCGTCCAAATCTGTAAGTTTCGCAATAGCAAACTGTTTCAGGAACGGGTGTTCCGGAGATGAATACAATCTGCCGGCGCCTTCTTCCACTTTCGGTTTTTTGCCTGCTTTGTAGACCCACGGGTCAATTAGTCCGACAATATGGTCAATTCTGACGCCTCCCGGGTTTTCGCGGAACATTTTTTTGTAAAGCTGTTTCATCAGCTGACCGCCTTCACCTAAAGAACCGTCAGCATTGTACATAGTTTCAGGATTCATAACCGGGAATCCCCACGCCTGACCGTCTTTTGAAAAATAATCAGGAGGGCAGCCAAGCATCCAGCCGTCCAAAAACAGTGATTGGTAAGCCCAGGTATCTCTGTCAGAAAATGCTACCTGACGGTCTGCAATCATTTTTATACCGTGTTCAAGCGCATATTCTCTTGTTTTTTCATTCTGTTTATACAGGATAAACTGGATAAACTTGTATTTTTCAATATCATCTTCGTATTTTTTGGAAATTTCATCTATGCGTTTTGCAAATTCCATTTTTTCTTCAATAGATTTAGGATTGAAAAGATTTTTGTCGGTTTCGGAATCCCAAAGCGGCCAGTAATCGTTACCGTGTTCGATGGACAGAGCTTCATAGAGGCTGTCTTTGTCGAGCCAGAAATCGTTACGGATTTTATATTCCTGAAATTCTTTCAAAAGTTTCTTATCAGGTTTTGCCTTGAAGTTCTGCCAGGCTTCAGTAAGCGCCTCTGCCTGTTTCTGATAAATGTATGCGTAGGCAGTTTTGCTTGTATATTTATTGGGATTGTTAGCGACAATATCGTCAAAAGTTTCTGAAGAGAGAATGCAGTGCCATTCAGGTGTTGTTAACTGTTTAAGATCAATAAAAAGCGGATTGCCGGAAAAAATAGTACCGGTATAAGGAGAAGCGTCGCAGCCCTTAGTTTTACCAGCAGGTCCAAGCTGGATAGCGTTAAAAATTCCGGACGCAAAATCAATAATTTCACGACCTCCATTAGAATTAATAGTCCCAAAACCGGTATTTTCGCCGTCAACAGCGGGGAAGCTGCCGCCGTGCATAATGAGTGCAAAATTCTTTTTGTTTAACGCTTTAAGCGCTTTTTGAATAGTTTTAACCTTTTTTTTGTCATCTGTTTTACAAAGCATAAATTACCTCTTTCCCAAAATAATCAACAGTACAATATTATCATGTAAAAAAAAATTAGCAAACATTATGTTTGCATCGTTACTATTTCCACAGACTGAAGAGCCGACTTTTGTTGATATGCAAGAAACTTTAAAACTCTTTTAACAGCGGCTTTTAGTACGCCCATAAGAATTTTTTAATATTCACCCCTCTCCTGAACCAAGAGAGGGTAGGGGTGAGGTATGAGCCGTTAATTATTGCCCCCCCCCCTCACCCGAATCCGTAGCTCACTAACGTTTCGCACGGCATCTCCCTCTCCCCCATAGGGGCGAGGGGAAAGAGGTAGAGTCATTCTGAACCCGATAACAAATCAGGGGTGAAGAATCTCTTTTTATTGAGATTCTTCACCCTCTCACAAAACAGGACATTTTTCACAAAATTATATATTTTGGAAAAAGTAGTCAAACGTGTTCAGTGTGACAGAATAATTCCTTCTGTTATATCAGAAGAGGGGGAAACTTTCCCCCTCTGATAATTTTTAAAGAGCTTGAATTGCCCGTTCCAGTGCTTCTGTTTCTGTTATGCCGTTGGCTGCAGCGTATTCTTTTAGCTTGTTTATGGATTCTTCACTTAGCCGTCTGTTAAAAGGTATCCGCGGATTTTCACATTTCCTTCCGGCGTTTTCTCTTCTTCCGCCCCAGCCGCCTTTTCCGTGACATCCGCCCCCGTGACAATGCCCTTTGCCTCCGCCGTGGCAGTGGTGTTCCCCATTGTGCCCGCAGTGTCCCTCGTGGTTACAAGCTTCCCCGTGTTCACGGCATTCGCCGTTTAAATTTTCTTCATCAAACATTTTATCGCCTCCTTTATGTATATTATAACATATTATTTTGATTTTGTCAATACATTTTCAAAATTTTATTAAGTTTGTAAAGATTTTAACTTGTTACAATTTTTAATTTATTTACAATAACGACTGCTGGTTGTATTATTATATAGAGAGATGATTGTATATAGTGATTTTTTTCAGGAGGACAAGTGTCTGAAAAATTTTATATAAAAGGCGGAACCCCTTTAAAAGGCGAAGTATCAATAGGCGGAGCTAAAAACTCTGTTTTAAAGCTTATGGCTGCTGCTATATTGGCAAAAGGTGAGACTAAGATATATAATGTTCCGGATTTGACTGATGTTGAGATTATGTTGAGCGTAATTGAGCAATTAGGTGCTAAGACTGCTTACAATAAAACAGAAAAGTCATTGACGATAGATGCAACCGATATTACAAGCGTTACAGCGAAATATGAACTTGTAAGTAAAATGCGTGCGTCATTCATTATTTTGGGTGCGCTGGTAACCAGATGCAAAGAAGCTATAGTTGCCCTTCCGGGCGGCTGCGCTATCGGTGAAAGACGGGTTGATTTCCATATTAAGGGGCTGGAAGCTCTAGGAGCAAAAATAAAAATTGAAAACGGTTATGTTCACGCCAAGGCAAACAAGCTTGTCGGTACTGATATTTATTTGGATCTGCCGTCAGTGGGTGCAACGGAAAACCTTATGCTTGCTGCAGTACTAGCGGAAGGCTCTACCAGAATTCAAAACGCCGCGCAGGAACCTGAAATTGTTGATCTTGCAAACTTTTTGAATGCCATGGGCGCAGATGTTATCGGGGCAGGTACATCAGAACTCGTTATCAACGGTGTAAAACAGGCTGACCTTCACCCGATTGAATACACGACAATTCCTGACAGAATTGAAGCTGGTACATTTATGGCTGCTATTATTGCCACAAAAGGTAAAGCAGTTATTAAAAATGTATTCCCTGCTCACCTGACGTTTTTCACGGATAAACTCTTAAAAATGGGTGCGAATATCAAGCTTGTCGACCCGACAACGCTTGAGGTCAGCTGCAAAAACCGTTTGAATTCGATAAATTTTGTTACCCAGCCTTACCCGGGTTTCCCTACAGATTTGCAATCAATGGCTATGGCTCTTTTGACAACTGCAAACGGTGTCGGGATTATCACGGAAAGCCTGTATGAAAACAGATTTATGCAGGTGCCAGATTTGAGAAGAATGGGGGCTGACATCCATCAGGACAGAAATCACGCGATTATTAAAGGTGTTAAAAAATTAACCGGCGCGACTCTGACCGCAAGTGACCTGAGAGCCGGCGCTTCTCTGGTCGTCGCTGCTCTTATGGCTGAAGGCAATTCTGTTATTGAAAAATTACATCATATAGATAGAGGATACGAAAATTTTGAAGTTAAGCTAAGATTGTTAGGAGCGAAGATAGAGAGAAAAGATGATGAAATAATTTCTCCTGTTGACCTAACGGAGGGTACTAGGAATGAATCCTACTTATAAACGATGGTATGATCACGATCCACTGCTATTAGAGGTAATTGAGCTTTTAAGAAATTACCAGACAGAGTTGCATGCTCAAGCTGAAATATTTTTGCAAAAGATTGAAGAAAAAGTTTCTAAAGAAACTGTCGATAAATTCTACGCAATGGTTAAACCTGTAAATGCTAACAATCGCTGGTATGATAAAGACCCTGTTATCTCAAAGACAGTTGAAATTTTGAGAATAGTGCCCCCGGAAGCTCAAAAAATCTGCGCTCAAAACTTCATCAAAACACTCAAAGATATGGGGATTGAATACGAAAGCCCTAATAAAGATAAATAAATTCGGATAAAGCCTCTGAACGACGAGTAATCTACGAATTTGTCTGATTTATCATTTAAAATTTTTTATTTGTGCACTAAAAAGCCCTGATTGAATATCAGGGCTTTTTAAATTATTATTGTTTATTGTTGAATTTCCTGTTCATCCGGCTGGGGATTTTCTTCCGGTTGTTCCGCAGTATCATCTTTTTTAGATTTTTTCTTAGCGGCTTTTTCAAACGTAATCTTGTCATCTACAAGCGTCAGTCTGATTGTGTCGCCCTGCGAGTATTTGCCGGAGAGAATTTCTTCTGCAAGATTATCTTCAATCTTACGCTGGATTAATCTTCTCAGCGGTCTTGCACCGTAAGCTTCTGAATATCCGTCTTTTGCCAGATGATCTTTAACTTCATCCGTAACCTCAACAGACAGGTTCTTTTCTTCAAGACGTTTGAATAGGTCTTTCAGCATTAAATCAACAATTTGTCTGATTTCTTCCTTGCTCAGATGAGAGAATACGATTGTTTCATCAATACGGTTAAGAAATTCAGGTCTAAAAGCTTTTTTCATTTCTTCCGTAACTGTTTCTTTAAGTTTTTCGTATTTGTCTTTTGATTCATCATCAGCAGTTGAGAAACCGAGTTTTGAAGTTGTTGTAATCATGCTTGCACCAACGTTTGAAGTCATGATAATGATAGTGTTTTTGAAATTGATGTGGCGACCTTTAGCATCAGTCAATCTGCCATCATCAAGGATTTGCAGCATGATGTTAAACACATCAGGGTGAGCTTTTTCAATTTCGTCAAACAAAACAACGGAATAAGGTTTCTTTCTGATGAGTTCAGTAAGGTGCCCGCCGTCATCGTAGCCGACATATCCCGGAGGTGAACCGATGAGTTTTGCAGTCGAATGTTTTTCCATAAATTCAGACATGTCAACTCTTATCATATTATCTTCGGAGCCGAACACAGCTTCTGCGAGGGCTTTTGCAAGCTCGGTTTTACCAACACCGGTAGGACCGGCAAAGATAAAGCTTCCGATAGGTCTGTTCGGACTTTTTAAGCCGACTCTTGCACGTCTGATAGCTTTAGAAATAGCTACTACAGCATCGTGCTGACCAACTACACGTTTGTGAAGAGTTTCTTCCAGTTTAAGAAGTCTTTCACTTTCGCCTTCGGTCAGTTTAGTTACCGGAACGCCTGTCATTGTGGCAATAACTTCAGCAATATTTTCAGCTGTGACCGTCGGTCTGTTCGCTTCGTGTTCTTCTTTCCATCTTACGGACATTTCTCTGATTCGGTCTTTCAGGTCAGCTTCTTCATCTCTTAATTGTGATGCGCGTTCAAATTCCTGATTTCTGATAGCGTCTTCCTTGTCTTTAATAAGAGCGCGAAGTTCTTTTTCAAGTTCTTTGCCTTCCGGTGAAAGTGTAGAAACTTTCAGGCGGACTTTAGAACTGGCTTCATCAAGTACGTCAATTGCCTTATCCGGCAGAAATCTATCCGTGATATATTTGCTTGACAATTTAACTGCGGCGACAATAGCTTCGTCAGAAATATTCAGAGAGTGGTGTTCTTCATATTTTGGACGCAGACCTTTGATAATTTCGATAGATTCATCAATAGACGGCTCGTCAATTATTACGGATTGGAAACGTCTTTCAAGAGCGGAATCCTTTTCGACATATTTTCTATATTCATCAAGAGTTGTTGCGCCAATAACCTGAATTTCGCCTCTTGAAAGCGCCGGTTTCAGAATATTTGCCGCGTCAATTGCACCTTCTGCGGCACCTGCACCGATAAGTGTGTGCATTTCATCAATTACAAGGATGATATTACCGGCTTGTCTGATTTCGTCCATAATTTTTTTCAAGCGTTCTTCAAACTCACCGCGGTATTTAGTACCGGCTACTAGGAGCCCCATATCAAGCTGGATAACTTTTTTACCGTCAAGAATATCCGGAACTTCCGCATTAACAATTCTTATAGCAAGTCCTTCAGCCACAGCTGTCTTACCAACGCCTGGTTCACCTATAAGCACCGGGTTATTTTTTGTACGTCTTGCAAGAATTTGAATAACGCGTTCAATTTCTTTTTCTCTGCCGACAACAGGATCAAGTCGGAGTTCCTGTGCCGCGAGGGTCAAATCTCTGCCAAACTCGTCGAGGCTTGGGGTTTTTGTTTTTCCGCCGGAAGATGATGACGATGAAGAAGATGATGATGAAGATGAACCGGAAGATACAGACGGCTTTGATTCGCCGAGCATCTTGACTACATTACTTCTAATCTTGTTCAAATCAACGCCGAGATTTTCCAGAACCCTGGCAGCAACACCTTCGCCTTCGCGGATAAGTCCGAGGAGTAAGTGTTCTGTACCTATATAATTATGACCTAATTGTCTGGCTTCATCCCATGACAATTCCAAAACTCTTTTAGCACGGGGGGTAAAAGGGATTTCAACAGCGACAAAACCTGAGCCGCGGCCGATAATTTTTTCTACTTCAGCTCTGGCATCTTTCAGTGTTACGCCCATAGATTTAAGGGTTTTAGCGGCAACGCCGGTTCCTTCTCCAATGAGCCCTAATAGAACCTGTTCTGTCCCTACGAAATTATGTCCCAAGCGTCTGGCTTCTTCTTGAGCCAGCATAATGACCTTGATAGCCTTTTCCGTAAAACGTTCAAACATTATTTATATTTGCTCCTATACTCTACTTATTTTGATATATATTGTACATAAAAAACAAAAAACTTTCAAGGGGGGATGTATGGGAGTTATATATCAAATTCCACTAATAATAGCAAAAATTGTCACCCTGAACTTGGTTGACTACTTTTTCCAAAATCTTTGATTTTGTGAAAAATGTCCGGTTTCCCGCAGGGTCTTATATTGTGAAAAGTGTATGTAAATCGCTATAGTGGTAAGATTCCGAAACACGGAGGTCAATCCGACATTCGTAATGACATTATGCTTATCTTTTAATAATATTTGGTGGAAACATATATACAAATCCCAAATAAATGGGACTTATATCGCAGTTTACACTAAACAGGGTTAAAAAGCATACGTAGCAATTATTTCAACCCTGTTAGTATCATTTTTCACTCTTTCATTTTCCTGTCAAAAATTTTTTCATCCAAAACTTAGATGAGTCATCTAGGTACCTAAAAAGTAGACACAAAGAAAACGAAAGGATGAAAAAATGAACAACGAAATTAAATGTCCGAAATGCGGAGAAATTTTTCAGGCAGATGAAACTCTTTATACTGCTATTGTTAAACAGGTTAGAAACAAAGAGTTTCAAAAAGATTTAAAGGACAAAGAAGCTCAATTTGAAAAAGATAAACAGAACCTGCTTATATCTGCCAGACTTGAAATGGAGAAAACTTTTGACAGGGAAATAAACGCTAAAAAAGCTGAAATAATACAATTAAAATCAGAGATAAAATCCGCTCAAATAGCAAATCAGGCTGAGATTAACAAAATTATTTCAGAAAAGGACAGTGAAGTTAATGAACTTAAATACAGGTTAGAAACTTTCAATAAAGACAAAGAGCGTGAAATTGCAAATATTGTGGTGGATATGAATAATAAACTTACTGCTCAGGAAAAGTTTATCTTAAAGATTACTAATGAAAGCGAGCTTGCTGAAAAAGAGTATAAACTGCGTGAACAGAGTCTTAAAGAAAAATATGAAACAGAGATAAAATTTAAGAATGATGAAATTGAACGTTTAAAAGATTACAAGCTGAAATTATCTACAAAAATGGTAGGAGAAAGTCTTGAACAGCACTGTGAGATTGAGTTTGAAAAGTTGCGTGCTACAGGATTTAAAGCTGCTTATTTTGAAAAAGATAATGAGGTTAAATCAGGCAGTAAGGGTGATTATATTTACAGGGATTATGATACTGACGGTAATGAATTTATCTCAATAATGTTTGAGATGAAAAACGAAGCTGATACTACTTCTACAAAGAAGAAAAATACTGATTTCTTAAAAGAACTGGATAAAGACCGCCGTGAGAAAAAGTGTGAGTATGCTGTTCTTGTTTCAATGCTTGAGCCTGAGAATGAGTTGTATAACAACGGAATTGTAGAGATGTCGCATTATTACGAGAAAATGTATGTAATACGACCGCAATTTTTTATTCCGATAATCACGGTTTTAAGAAATGCAGCGTTGAACTCTTTAGAATACAGGAAGGAACTTGCTGTAGTGAGAGCACAGAATATAGATGTAGCGAACTTTGAAGCAGCCATGAATGATTTTAAAGAGAAGTTTTCAAAGAATTACGAGCAGGCAAGTAAGAAGTTTAAAATTGCTATAGATGAGATTGATAAAACAATAGAACGTTTACAAAAAACTAAAGAAGCGTTGTTATCTTCTGAAAACAATCTGCGGTTAGCAAATAACAAAGCGGAAGATTTAACAATTAAGAAACTTACTAAGAATAATCCGACTATGCAGAAGAAGTTTGAAGCACTAAGGATTGCCCCAAAAAGATAAATTTTCAACAGAAGGGCAGTAATAGAAGAGTCTATTGCTGCCTGTTTTTATTTCATTTAATCTTCCAGCAAAATACAATAAATATCAGTCCGATTAGTAACTGGTGATATTTTACAATTTGGATATGTCAATTCGGACAGAGTAAATTTGTTAAATATTTGTATGCGTTATACTCTTGTTCTGTCGTTGAAATTTCTTTATCTATGGTGAGAATTTCTTATATTTCGAGTATAAGTTATAGTTTTTAGAATCAGCAAATTTACGTTGAAAAATCAAAAAGTTTGTATTATTGTTAATTTGAGGCTTCTATGGATAACATCAAACTAGAATATTTTAGACTCATATTAACAGAAAATAGGCAAACAAGTTTATTGCCACAAAAGACACGCACAGAATTAATAGAAGAATTATTTTCAAATGACATGGACTTTGTCAGCAGCAAAAATACAGAATATAAATACAAGTTTAAGGCTAAAAGTGGTAACTATATTTATGGTTTAATCTTTACAAAACGAAATATAGAAATATTGGAAGACCCTGATAATATAGAGCCTTGTAAACATCCAAATTGGGTACCTCAAATGGTTATTATAAATAAAGGTGCTATTAAGGGTGAAAACTCTCAGTTATTTATATTTCAACAAAACTCTCGTAAGAAAAATGACAAGAGTTTAAATTTTCTTAACAACTGCCTTGCTTGTAAATTAAATGAGGAATTAAAAGCAATACACTCCGTGTTTAATGCCTCTTTTTCAAAAGTATTAGAAAATTCAATGACTTTTTGGGACTACTCTAACCGTGATGATATAAAAGAACTGGTTATTAATTATAAAATGCCAAACTTTTTAGGCATTGGTGATAGTACTAAAAATCTTAATGAAAGATTAGCTCATATAAAAGAGCAAACAAATGCAACAGAGGTTATAGAGACAATAACAAATAAAGATGGAAATTTATGTTTTAAACGAGATGATGAAGATTTAAAATCAACATTGGAATTAGCCCAACAGGGGCAAAGTACAATAGTATTAAAGGGTGCTCATAAAAAGATTATATATAGTTCTGAAAAAAATGAACAAATAAAATCTAAAGAAATAAACATCGAAGAAATAGAAATAAATTCATCAGATGTAACTAAATCAGTGAAGGCATTAAATTCTGTTTTAGATAAATTAGGACTTGATAATGAAAGCAATTCTTAGCATATTAACGTGTACATTATTATCTGCTGGCATTGGGTATTTTGCATTTGTAAATAACCATGTAGATTTTAATGCTTTTGTTGGTACTACTTTAATTCAACTCTTGGGAACTATCTTTGCTATAAACATAGGAATTATTCCCGTTTTGTATTATGAACTTAGAAAGTTTGAAAAAATACTTGGCGAGGATAAGGTATTGAAAATAGCGAAAGCCGAAGTAAAGCAAAATGCAGTAGTTATGACATGTATGGTTATAGTAGCAATTATTTTCTGTATCATTAAGGGATTTTGTGAAAATACAATTTGGGATTACATACTTAGTTCTATAATTTTATTTATGTTGTTCTTAACAGTATTCATGGTATATGATACTGTTGATGGTGTTTTGTCTCTGGATAAATCTAACTAGCATTAAATATTTCTAAACGATTTTATTAATCTCTTTTTTATATTATAATGGGTCTATAAAAAGTTTCGAAAAAGAAAAAGGATAAAACCAATGACAATAAATGAATTATTAACCGTTAATGATATTGCTAAAAAGTTAAAAGTAACAACACAATATATAAGAAGCCTTATAAGAGAAGGTCGCTTAAAAGCTACTATGATAGGTTCACAGTGGCTTATTGATAATAGTGACCTAAAACAGTACATTAAAGACAACAATATAGTTATTGAACCAGATGACCACAAAAGATTATCAAAAGATATTCCAGATATAATTGCTTTAAGTTTCTTTTCAGGGGCAATGGGCTTGGATATAGGAATGAAAAATGTTGGAATTAGAGCTATGCTTGCGTGTGAATTTAATAAGGCTTGCCGACTTACCATTGCTACAAATGAACCAGAAATGGCTTTAATTGGAGATATAGAAAAATATACGGCAAAAGAAATTTTGGAATATGCTGGAGTGCCCAAAGGCAGAAAAGTTGATGTTATATTTGGTGGTCCACCTTGTCAAGCATTTAGTACAGCTGGTAACCGATTGGGGTTTAATGATTCAAGAGGTAATGTATTCTTAAAATATTTAGATATTGTAGGTGAAATAAAGCCCACTTATGTTGTAATTGAAAATGTAAGAGGTTTATTATCTGCGGAGTATCCTTATAAAGACATTGAACAACCAATTAAAGGTGGTGCAATGCTTATCATTCTTGATAAGTTAAGAAGTTTTGGCTACAGTGTTTCATTTAATTTGTATAATGCTGCAAACTTTGGAGCTCCACAAATAAGAGAACGTGTTGTTATAATTGCAAAATTAGGGAAGGATAAAGTATCATATTTGAAACCTACAAACTCAAATAACGAAATGTATGGTCTTGCGCCTTGGAAAACTCTGCATAATGCACTAAGTAATATTCCAAAAGGAACACAACACCACTATATAGAATTTCCGGAAAAAAGATTAAAATACTATCGTATGCTTAAAGAAGGACAGTATTGGAAAGATTTACCTCCCGAGATACAAGTTGAAGCAATGGGTAAAAAACTTCAATTAGGTGGTGGTAAAACAGGGTTCTTACGAAGATTATCGTTTAGCAAACCTTCGCCAACACTTGTTACAAATCCCACAATGCCAGCAACTGACCTTGCTCATCCAGTTGAAGACAGACCTTTGAGTGTTGAAGAATACGCAAGTATACAAGAATTTCCTAATGACTGGAAAATTTGTGGTTCTATTCTTGACCAATATAAACAGATAGGAAATGCCGTTCCAATAAAGTTAGGAGAAGCTATAGGTCGGACTATTCTTGATGATATGGCAGGTAATAAATATATGATATTTAATTTCCCTTATTCACGATATAAATTAACAGATGAAGTTTTTTGGGAAAAAGACATTAGAAGTAGAATAGAGAAGATAAAGAAAGCAAAAACTACAAGTCAGAAACTATTTGCTTGTTCACAGTTGCAACTTCAGTTATGAATCTAATATATGCATCTTCTGATAAATTACATTTATTGGAAGAAGAATTATTTGCATTTATAATTTCGTTTAGACTTTCCCATTTATAAGCTGGAAAACAGATTCCTCCTTGTTTACTTGTGCCAAGCCTATACCATTTTTTAATTTCAGTCCCTTCTCTGATAGCACTACTTGAACTGTTTTCAGTGTTATTTTTGTTTTTAACTTGGAGGTATACAGAACCATCTTCACTACAAAAATCAATGGCTCTTAGTATATTACCTTTGCACCATAACCAACCGAATTGACGAACATTGATTGCAATATATTCTTCTAACAAATCACCTTGTATATTTTCTGCCGACATGAATAAGTTGTGATGACGTTCTTGAGCATTTGACTCACTTTCGTTTGCCCCAGTTACTATTTCTACAAGTTTCTTTATGGCGGGGTCGGAACAAGAAGATTTTGGATTAGCAGTATGCTTACTGGGAAGATTATTTTCTGCATCTGAATATGATTTTATCCATCTTTCAATATAGTGTTCATAAGTTATGTCACCTCCACCTAAATTAATAGAGGGAAACCTATTTTTATCTCTTAATGCAATACTAAAGATAATGTCCAAGTCTCTTGAAACATTATAAATATCACGATACTTTTTATATGCGATTTTTAACTCTCTGTCAGTTACTTCAAAATCAGTAATTGTTTTCTTATTTACAGCCATATTTTGTATGATACAATACATTTAAAAATCAGACAAATTTATTACAATAACTTTATATAAGAAAGACTTGCAGAACTTACTAACATTGATGCGAAACATTTATCTAAAATTGAAAACGGAGTTCACACACCGTCATATAATACACTGAAAAAACTTTCAGATATTCTTAACTTTAATTTACAGGATATAGATTCGGAAACACAAACGGAGAATGCTATTATATACTCTCCGTTATATGGAAAATCTTTAAAAATATTAAACTCTGCGAAATCAGAAAAAGAATTGCAAAATTATTATGATGCACTGAAATTAACAAGCAGGTTTATGAATAAGTAAAATTTATGTAGTTGCAGGTAAATCAAATAATACCGATGTATTTGTTCCACCAAACCCTGACGTAACATCATACCACGAACCAATGACTGATTCTAAATTAGACGGGAAGTGAACTGTACATCCTGTTACACCGTATAACATAATACTGAATTGGTTTCTGTATAAACCGAATGAGTTACTGTTCAGTGCAGGGAATGAAATTGAAGTTAAATTAGTACAATACTCGAACGCACCGTCTAAGCCACTGTCGCCAATACTCTGTAAATTATTTAAATCAACTGAAGTTAAACTTGTACAACCAGAGAACGCTTCGTTCAATCCGTCGTCTTCAATACTAACAACGTTGGATAAATCAACAGAAGTTAAATTTATACAGCTACGGAATGCATTGAAAAAGCTATTGCTACCAATACTTTGTAAGCTACTAAAATTAACAAAAGTTAAATTGGAACAACCATAGAACGTATGGGTTAAGCCTCTTGTACCAATACTTGTAACATTACTTAAATCAATAGAAGTTAAACTCGTACAACCATAGAACGCATTGGTTAAACCGCCAATATCAACACTTGTAACATTACTTAAATCAACGGATGTTAAAGATGTACAAGCAGTAAACGCATTGGTTAAACCATTGGCACTTGTAAGTTTACTTAAATTAACCGAAGTTAAATTCTTACAACCCCAGAATACCCTACCTAAGCCACTATCACCAATACTCTGTAAATTACCTAAGTCCGCAGAAATTACGTAGGTATTATCTTGTAGAAGTTGATAATAAGGTGACGGACTACTAAAGGTATAATCAGGTATTTCAGTCAGATTTGTGCTAACAATAAATGGTTTTTCTGGCGGTATAGACCCACCACTCGCAATACTCTCCAGTAATAATACTGTTGGGGGAAGTTCTGCTTCAATTTCATCAATAACACTCTGAAATGCTGCTTCAATATCAGGATGAATACAAATATCAGCATTCTTTTCTTCTGTATTCTCCGTAATCTGAATACCATCCCCTGCAATTAACTGGTTTTGTTTATGTGCTGTTCTTGAATTAACAAGATTTATAATTGTATTACCTAAAGTAGTGAATGTGTCTGAAAGTGCCATCTTCTTTCCCCCGTATCATTTATCCAATTCAAAGAAAAATATAACAGCCTCATTTTTATTTCAAACAAAAACACCAGGCAGCCATTTAGTTGACGATTTTCAGTACCATAGTGTAGAATAGAAACTGTTCACCCTAAAAAATGAATATAAATCCCCCGATATCGTCCAATAGCAACCTGTAAGGGCTCACTATAGACATATAAGTTAAGAATAAATTCATCATTATGATGAGTTTAGTTCTCGTGCCATTTTTTGAGGATGGAATACAGGTATTTAAGAGGCAGGATTGAGAAACAGCAGTTGTACAAAAATTTCATATCCAATTAAAATAGCTGATTTGTACAGCGGCTCTAAAGCAATTCCCAACAGGTTAATAAAGAAGAAATTTAACAAATTTTTACAAAAAGTCAATTTCAACAATGCTGAAGAACTTTATATATGCATAGCGATGAATATAGAAAGTACTTTATGTAAAAATTTTAAAAGCCTTAAAGATTTGAGGGCAATCTTTAAAACAAATGAAGATTGCATAAGATTCCTGGAAGAACTTATTTGGAGAAATGAACCTGTTAGCCCTTATGATAAAACTTCTAAGGTATACAAGTGTAAAGATGGTTGGTACAAATGTAAAAATACCGGTAAGGAATTTAATATTCTTACAGGAACACTATTTCAAGGTACAAAAATAGATTTAACTACCTGGTTTGAAGTAATCTTCCGTGAAAATTCAGATAAGAGCGGTTTAGCTGCTACTACTGTTATGAGAGATTATGGTATTTCATACACAGCAGCCTGGAATATGTTACATAAAATAAGAAATGCTATGAGTAAAGAAAATCATCAAGAATTAAGCGGAACTGTTGAAGTTGACGAGTATTATGCAGGCGGCTCTCTGAAAAATATGCACTATAATAAAAAATTGGAAGCAAGAGAAAAGGGTATATTCCAAAATAAAACTCTGTTACAAGGATTTGTAGAACGCGGTGGAGATGCTGTTATCTGCTTAATTCCTGATAAGACAGATAGTACTTTAATTGCCGGCATTCTCAGACATGTTGAACACGGTTCAACCTTGTATAGTGACGACAATCCAAGTTACCAAAAGGTTCCTCATCTTTATAATCAGGCTAATGTCGTTCATAGTAAAGGAAATTATGTGAGTAAAGATGATAAAAATGTACATACAAATACAATAGAAAGTGTTTGGGCTACACTTAGCAGAACAATAGAAACATATATACATGTTTCTAAAAAGCATACGCAAAATTATGCAAATGAAACAACTTTCAGGTATAATACAAGAAAAATGGAACCAATAGATGCACTTATTTGGTTATTGCAAAACCTTACAAATACAAGGATAACAAGGAAGGAAATTCTACTTGGGATATACTAGAAATATAATTGAAATCAAGAGAGGTATTATTAAAACATGCTGTGAGTTTATAACGGAAGTTATTGCTACACACCCCAAATGCGAAGATTTATATCAGGATATATTCACCTTATACGGCTTACACTATGACACTGAAACTATAAAGCAGAAACGTGTCTTTGTAGCGGCGGCTACAGAGTATTTCATTGTGAAAAGATGTGGTTTTAAAAGGATAGGGAAAGATAATAAATATAACTGTAGTAAAAGTGCCAAAAATAAGAAAGCCATTATTAAAACGATAGATACATATTTTGAAATACGACAAGAATGTTCAGATAGTTATTCTTTTAGAGAGAGATTTGCAGAATTTTACAAAGACGAAGTAAAAGATTTTTCTGAAGAAATAAGTATTAACAGAGATGATACTCTGTCTGATTTTGCCAAAGCTGTTGAGAAACTGTATTATTTTAAAGATGAAGATTAGTTCCCGTATGTCAATGTAAATAATTATTAACGGGATTTTTTAATTTAGTGTAAACTGCGATATAAATCCCAAATAAATACACTTGATTTTTTATATTTTTAATGATAGATTTAAAAAGTGAATTTTCTGTTGGGCTGGTAAGCCCAACCTACACATACATACACGCGTCAGCGTAAAAAATGTCAGGCAGTGCCTGACCTACAGAAACAACTGCACGCAGTGCTGAAATATGTTAGATTGACAACTAAATACACTGGGAAGTGGCACTCTGCCGACGAGAACGTGACTAAATGTCACGTTTGAGGAGAGGGAAGGTAGCGCCGCTACCGCCGCCACAAATTACTCCCAATTCACAGATTTATTCTGGGACTGTGGCGCAGCGGTAGCGCAGGGGACTCATAATCCCTTGGTCGTGGGTTCGAATCCCTCCGGTCCCAGT
>CALUQN010000002.1 GCA_944322945.1 Candidatus Gastranaerophilales bacterium
TGCCATTTCTCTTTTCCTCCTACTCTTTATTATACATCTTTTTCCTTTTATTAGCAATAGTATGGTAACAGTACCCCGACCTGGGGAGGGTACAAAGTTTCTGTAGGTCAGGCATTGCCTGACCTACTTATTGTCACCCTGAATTTATTTCAGGGTCTTAGTTCGTAAAGTGCTGGCAAGATTTTCCGCATGGCAAGATCCTGAACAGCTTGAAAATCACGTTTTTTTTGAAAAACGGATTTTCTACGCTTTCAGGATGACATTAAGACCTCACCCCCACCCCCTCTCCTAGATTAGGAGAGGGAAGAATATTGAAAAGCTCTTACGGGCGCACTAAAAGCCGCCTGTTAAAAGACTTTCAAAATTTCTTGCACATCTTCAAAAGGCGACTTTTTGAAAGATGAATAGTCCTATTGATGCAAACGTTACGTTTGCCCCCACCCTTGCCCTCCCCGACCTGGGGAGGGTACAAAGTGCATTATTGAGTTTATGTAGGTCAGGCATTGCCTGACAGCATTCTGTATTTTTTAGTTATAGGTGGGCAAAGCGAACGCGTGCCCACCGGCCGACTAATTACTCCCGTTGATGCAAGCACGTGTTTTACATGCTTAGTTTAGCTATCTTGATGTTGAAGACGCTCTCTACGTCTATCCCGTACAAGATGTTCGTTATTAAATCGTCCGGTCTGATGTTCTTTAAGTTCTCTATGTGCTGTAATATCCCCAGTACCTTCGCGTCTGTGTATTCCTCTACCAGTCTGGGCAGGTTCTTTATGTTTAAATCCGCACTGTCATCTGGATATTCGTTTAAAATTACCCCTCTGACTGCTATGTCCCGGCTTTTGGCAAAGTTTAACGTCATTATTATGTTGTTCACGGTTGTTTTTTCAGGCGATACTACTAGCAATACAGGTACCCCAAGCGATTTGACAATGTCTGCCTCCAGCAAACTCCCCGTCAGCGGCGCCGCTAACCCCTGGCTGCCGTCTGTTATTATACACTCGCTCTCGTGAAAAATTTGCTCGTAATCCTGGATTATCTTTTCCCGCTCTATCGTCACTCCGCTGCTTCCTGCAGCCAGCACAGGTACCGCTTTTTGCGGAAATAAATAGCTGAAATAGGTTTTTATATACGGGTCTATGAATTTTACGTAAGCCAAATCCGGCGCCTGTATAAATCCGTTTTTCTCTATTGCATTTGTCTGAACTGGCTTGTAAACACTGGTAGAATATCCTAAACACTGCATTGTGGCTGCAAGACCGGCTGTGATAAACGTTTTTCCCGAATTTTGTTCTGTTCCGCTTACGTATAACTCTAGCATAGCCTTATACTATCATGACTCATTATTGATTGCAAAATATACCTCTTTTAACCGTTTTTTGCTTATGTGTGTGTACAGCTGCGTCGTTGCAACATCACTGTGCCCTAAAAGTTCCTGTACTATCCGCAGGTCTGCTCCGTTTTCTAAAAGGTGTGTTGCAAAACTGTGCCTTAGGGTGTGCGGAGAGATGTGTTTGTGTATCTTTTCGCCTTGTCCTCTTATAAAATTGTACACGTCCTGCCTTGTTAAAACCCTGCCTTGTTCGTTTACTAACAACTTTTTTGTGTCAATCCGGTGTTTTTTTATAGTGTAATCCCGCTCCGGCAGATAGTTTTTTATTGCCGTAATTGCTTTGCTTCCCAGCGGTACTATTCTGTCCTTGGAACCCTTCCCCGTTGTCTGAAGGTATTTTGCCTTTAAGTCAAAGTCATTTATATTTAAATTGACAAGTTCTGATACCCTCAATCCGCACCCGTACAGCAGTTCTACTATTACTCGCTCGATTTTGTTAAGGTTATCATTTAATATAGCTTCTATTTCCTGTATGGTCATGACTTTTGGCAGTCTTTTCGGAACCTTAGGCTGCTCAAGCGTTAAGGTCGGGTTTGTTCTGCAAATCTCCGACGCGCACAGCCATTTAAAAAATCCCCTCAATGACGCTATCTTTCGCATTACACTCGTTGAGGAATACTCCTTTTCCCGCAAATTTCTTATGTATCCGTTCAGGTGGCTGCGCTGAATTTCGCGGATATCAGCCCCGCAAAATTCCAAAAAATCCGTCAAATCACGCCTGTATGCCTCAAGCGTGTTTTCACTCAGACCCTTTTCTACCTCCAAATATTCCAGATATTCCGACAAAATTTGCACGTTCATATCCAGATTATAATACTTTTTGGGCAAATAAAAAAGGCTGAAGTTTTATCTCAGCCCTGATTATGTGTGAGTAAATGTTTATTTATAAGTTCTATGTGAAAAACGGATTTAATTGATCTTCAATTTCAGGCATACTATCTGCAATTCTTGCTCTGATTTCCGGTGTAACAAATTTCGGATTTACATTTGCAAGTGCTGCTTCAAATGCGTCTTCCTGATCTGCTGCAGATACCGGTACAAATGATTCAAATTCGCTGATTGCTGCTGTAATTCTGTTTTCGTTAGCGACAGCGTTATATCTTTTTACGCCGGCTAATTCTTTGTCTGTCAAAACTTCACCTAATACGGAAGCAAATTCAGGGTCTAATGCCACCCCTTTTGATGAACTAAAACCAAAATATGCGCTGATTAGTTCACTGTCAGTCATTGCAACTTTCGGTTCATTGCCTGCTGCCGGATTTTCTTTTACATCAACAGTTTCTTTCGGTGCTGTCTGTTCGGTTACTTCTGATTTTTTGGTTTTTACTGTGTAACCTTGTGTTTGTCCTGTAATAAATGGATTAATTTTGTTGTCGCCCATTTCTTTTCTCCGTTTTTAATTTACTCACATTCTATTTATCGGTATTTTTTATAATAATCTTTAATAAAAAGACTATTTTTTTTGATTTTTGTAACATTAATTTACATAGTTATTGATTTTCTCTATCCTTTTTAAAATGTGTTTTTTATACTCGTATTTATATAAAGTATTTTCAGATATAAAAATTGCTCAAATCATATATATTTTTTATATTTTATTTACATTTGTTTACAAATTATAAAAAGCGGGAATTAATGGGGGTTTGTAAAAAGACAACCGGCGAAAAGGCTTTAATATAGTAGACCTAAGGGTAAGATAATTTACCCATTAGGGTAATAGCCTGCCGGAATGGATTTGAATAATAATATTATTATTAATAGATAAAAAAGAAAGAAGAGAAAAATAACAAACTAAAACCTGAAAGATTAAGATATATGGACTTAGAAGAAGTAATAGAGGTTTTGACCAAAAAAGAATACAAAGTCTTTAATTATTTACTTGAGGGGAAAACAAACCGTGAAATAGCGGAACTTATGGTAGTAACGCAGCACACAGTAAAAGCACATGTAAGCGCGGTACTGAAAAAATTAAAAGTAAAGAGAAGAGTAGAATTAATATTAAAATATAAGGTTTAATCGTCATCGAGGCTCAATACAGCCATAAAAGCTTCCTGCGGAACTTCAACACGTCCGACGGATTTCATTCGTTTTTTACCTTTCTTTTGTTTTTCAAGCAGCTTGCGTTTACGGGAAATATCTCCGCCGTAGCATTTATCAAGAACATTTTTGCGCATTGCTTTTATGTTAGTTCGGGCGATAACGCGTCCTCCGATAGCTGCCTGGATAGGAACTTCAAACAGCTGCCGCGGGATAATTTCTTTTAATTTATTGGTTAACTTTTGGCCGATGTAGTAAGCGCTGTCTTCGTGGCAGATGACAGATAGAGCGTCAACAACTTCGCCGGCGAGCATAATATCCAGTTTAACGAGTTTTGAGCGTTTGTAGTCGCTGAACTCATAATCAAGACTGGCGTAACCTTTTGAACGTGATTTAAGCTGGTCATAAAAATCAGTGATAACTTCGCTGAGCGGAATTTCGTAATCCAGCGAGGCGCGGACTTTGTCGAGATAAGTCATGTTGTGGAAGATACCGCGTTTGGTCTGGCACAAATCCATCAGGGTTCCGACAAAATCGTTCGGGGTAATAATTTGTACTCTGACGTATGGTTCTTCAATAAAATCTCTGACCTGGGCCGGCGGGAGGTTTGCGGGGTTGTCAATTTCAACGACTTCGCCGTTGGTTTTGTGAACCCTGTAGACAACGGAAGGTGCGGTTGTAACAAGCGCAAGGTTATATTCACGCTCCAGTCTTTCCTGGGCAATTTCCATGTGCAGCATTCCCAAAAATCCGCAGCGGAAGCCGAATCCTAATGCGCTTGAAGTTTCAGGTTCAAAGGTTATACTGCTGTCATTTAGTTTAAGCTTTTCCAGCGCTTCTTTGAGGTCGTGGTAATCATCGTTATCTACAGGATACATTCCGGAAAAAACCATAGGGAGAGCTTCTTTGTACCCTGGAAGCGGTTCTGCCGCGGGTTGGTCGACATCGGTGATTGTATCTCCGACAAACCGTGTCAATTCTTTAATGGAGCCGGCAAAATAACCTACATCGCCGCAGACAAGTTCTTCCACCTGAACTCTTGTCGGCGTTAGGTAGCCGAGTTCAACAATTTCGTATTCTTTGCCGGATGCCATAAACTTAATATGTTCACCGAGTTTCATTTTGCCGTCGATAATTTTGAAAAAGCACAGTGTGCCTAAGTACTGGTCATAGGCGCTGTCAAACACAAGTGCACGAAGGGGTTTGTCAGTTGTATCAACAGGCGGCGGCACAAAATCAACAACAGCTTCCAGAACATCTTCAATCCCAATGCCTGCTTTTGCGCTGACAGGGATTGCCATTGAGGCATCTATCCCTAAAATTTCTTCTATTTCGTGTTTAACACGTTCAACATCAGCTGACGGCAGGTCAATTTTGTTAATAACGGGAATAATTTCAAGGTTTTGTTCAATAGCCATATAGACATTGGCGAGGGTTTGGGCTTCAACGCCCTGAGTAGCGTCAACAATTAACAGAGCGCCCTCGCAGGCTGCAAGCGAGCGTGAGACTTCGTAAGAAAAATCCACATGCCCCGGAGTATCAATAAGATTAAGGATATAATCTTTGCCGTTTTTGGATTTGTAATTCATTCTTGCGGCGTTCAGTTTGATAGTAATCCCGCGTTCGCGTTCAATATCCATTGAATCAAGAATTTGATCCTGCATATCACGCTGTGCGACTGTTCCGGTAAATTCCAGTAATCTGTCGGCTAGTGTTGATTTTCCGTGGTCAATGTGGGCTATTATACAAAAATTTCTTACATTCTCTTTATATTTCATATTAATAATTATATTAAAAAAAAGATTTACCGCAAACAGCAATGCTTTGTACAAATATAATGTTTTAAAAAATGAGTATCTTAAAATTTTTTAACCATTTCTACGAAGGGAGGGCATATTTTCATTTCTTAACAAAATATTTGCGCAATGAATTTTTAGAGAAAAGATAATATGTTAAGAAATGCTAAAGTGTAAACAAGTCTTGCGTGAAGAAATGTTAAGTTGTAATAGAAAAAGATATTGCGAAATATTAAGATATTTTAGTTAGCCTGCGCTTAGAACATTATTTTTGGAGAGGAGCAGGGGTGAGGTGTTAATGTCAGGCAATGCCTGACCTACATAAACTTTGTACCCTCCCCAGGTCGGGGAGGGCTAGGGTGGGGAGCAAACGTTACGTTTGCATCAATAGTACTATTCAACTTTCAAAAAATCGCCTTTTGAAGATGTTCAAGAAACTTTAAAAGTCTTTGAAAATCCGGCTTTTATTTCGCCCGTTAGAGCTTTTCAATATTCTTCCCTCTCCTAAATTAGGAGAGCGGATTTGCCGGCTATTACTAACTCCTCCCCCTTGACGGGGAGGCTGGGTGGGGGTGTCTCCCTTAGGGCAGGGTGAGGTCTTTCTGTCATCCTGAAAGCGTAGAAAATCTGTTTAAAAATGACGCTAAGACGTTAAGACGTTAGGACGATAAGTTCATTTCACCCTCTCCTAAATTAGGAGAGGGGCAGGGGTGAGGTCTTACCGTCATTCTGAACCCGATGGCAATTCAGGGGGTGAAGAATCTCTTTTTTAATTGAGATTCTTCGGGCTAAAGCCCTCAGAATGACAGCCCTTAAAGAATATATATAGTCGACTGGTGGGCACGCGTTCGCTTTGCCCTCCCTATAACTCTGTTGGTCCCCATCCCTGCCTGTCTTGAATTCGCTTCCCCAAGCCGGGGAAGAAGGTTTAAACAAATTCAGGGTGACAGATTAATGAAACGGACTTATCGTCTTAACGTCCTTTTTCTGTAAACTTTTGTAACAAAATAATTTTTCATTCTAAAAACTGCCTTCAAAAATCCCAAAAATAAAACCCGCTTGTATCAAGCCTTTTAAATGCCAATTGTAAACAATTGTAAAAATGTTGCGCTAAACACTTGAAATTTTATTTAAAATGGTATATAATATGAATATAGGGTGCACATATTATTTATTCAAGATTTGCACAGCCGCACCCGGGGATATATATCTTTGAACAAAAAGGAGATATTTGCTATGGATTCTAAAACGGTAAAAAACTCAAACGCCGAAACCCTTGATAAATCAGCACTTTCAGTTCGGGGGGGGGGTACTTACCCGCTTCCGGAGCGCTTTTAGCGGCTCTTTTGCTTGGTGCCGCACCGGTAATTGGTGATTCTACAAGTTCCTCCCCACTTGCGGGGGAGGTTAGGTGGGGGGTAAACACAAACACCGAAGAAAGCCGCCCCCTCACCCCTAACCCCTCTCCCAAAGGTAGAGGGGAAGAAATAGTAATTAATCCCTCAGCTGACTTGGGGCGGCATACAGTCTCACACGGCTCGTACCTCGCCGGTTCGAACTTGTATCCCGTATGGCGAGGGAAAGGTGCAACACTCAAACCTGACGCCACCAGCGAACAAGGCGTTATGACCGGGGCTGCTGTGCAGCTGGAAGACGTTGATTTGAGCGAAGTTCCGTTGGATAAGCCGCTTTTGGACTATTTGCACGAAAATAATGTACAAATCCCGCAAACAGAATATGATGACGAGGGGAACCTTGTAGAAAGCGGCTCTATTTTAGCGCCCGAAAGCGCTTATACTTTGACGGAAGTTCCTGCAGGGGCGGACGGCGCAGCACCTGCGGGTGACAACATTATCACAAAATACGAGCTCAAGCCGGTTACGCATTACTACGACCCTGTGACTGGCAAAGAAGTGGCAGAGGCAGACAGACTGCCCGATGTTCAGTACAAGGAAGTCGTTTTTAAGGAAGCTTCCCCGGTTTATTACCAGTGGAATTTAAAGCAGACAACTTACGGCGAGGGCAATCAAAAATACACCATTACGCTCCAAAACTCTCCTGTCAAAGATGTTATTATTAATGTGCTTTATGACAATACTAATACTTCCCAAAGAATAACCGTTGATAGCGGGACTGATTATGGTGACATAACTAGCAATTTTATCGGTAATTCTACCGACGAGTACGGCGGGGCAATTTATAACAGAGGCACCATCGGCAATATCACAAGTAACTTTATTGGAAACTCTGCCAAGTACGGTGGGGCTATTTATAACTACATCAGCAGAACAATTGGCAATATCACAGGTGACTTTATTGGAAACTCTGCCAGCAACGGCGGGGCGATTTATAACGTTGGCACAATTGGCGATATCACAGGTGATTTTATTGGGAATTCTGCCGGAGACCATGGTGGTGCGATCCGTAACGAGGGCAGCACTATCGGCAACATCACTGGTGACTTTATTGGAAATTCTGCCGGAGACGGTGGCGGGGCGATTTATAACAGAGAGACCATCGGCGATATCACAGGTAATTTTATTGGAAATTCTGCTGTTGATGGTCGTGGTGGTGCGATTTATAACTACCATGGTACAATTGGCAATATCACCGGTGACTTTATTGGAAACTCTGCCAGCAGCAGCGGGGCGATTGATAACAGCAGCGGCACCATCGGAGATATCACCGGTGACTTTATTGGAAATTCTGCCGGAGACGGTGGCGGGGCGATTAATAATAACAACAGCGCCACCATCGGAGATATCACTGGGGACTTTATTGGAAATTCAAGCGACAATACTGGCGGGGCGATTTTTAACTTCTATGCTATAATTGGCAATATCACCGGTGATTTTATTGGGAATTCGACTCGCTACTCCGGCGGGGCGATTGATAACAGCGGCACCATCGGAGATATCACCGGTGATTTTATTGGAAACTCTGCCAACAGCGACGGCGGGGCGATTTCTAACGACTTCGACAGCAGCACCATCGGAGATATCACCGGAAACTTTATTGGAAACTCTGCCAACAGCGACGGCGGGGCAATTTATAACGAAGACAGTACCATCGGCAACATTACAGGCAACTTTATTGGAAACTCTGCCAACAGCTCCGGCGGGGCGATTGAAAATAGCAGAGGCACCATCAGAGATATCACCGGTGACTTCATTGGAAACTCTGCCAGCCTCTACGGCGGGGCGATTGAGAATAACAGAGGCACCATCGGAGATATCACCGGTGACTTTATTGGAAACTCTGCCCGCAACTCCGGCGGGGCGATTAATAATAGGAACAGCGGCACCATCGAAGATATCACCGGTGACTTTATTGGAAACTCTGCCAGCAGCTATGGCGGGGCGATTTATAACGACACCAGCAGCACCATCGGAGATATCACCGGTAACTTTATTGGAAACTCTGGCCGCAACTACGGCGGGGCGATTTATAACGATACCAGCACCATCGGAGATATCACTGGCGATTTTATTGGGAACTCTGCCAACTCCGGCGGGACGATTTATAACGGCGGCACCATAGGCGATATCACAGGTGATTTTATTGGTAACTCTGCCCGCATCTACGGCGGGGCGATTTATAACAACAGCGGCACAATCGGAGATATCACCGGTGACTTTATTGGAAACTCTGCCAGCAGCTACGGCGGGGCGATTTATAACAACGGCACCATAGGGGCAAAAGATAATGACAATACAATTATAGGAGGAATAATTAATTCTTCATTTATTGACAACTATGCACAATCAACTAACGGAGTTGCTAAAGGCGGCGCTATTTATTCTACAAAAGACCTGAATATTATCGCTGATAACGCACAAAATATTTTCTCAGGTAACTATACTGAAACTACAGACGCTTCTGGTAACACTACCAGAGATGATAATGCTATCTATCTCGATGCGGCTGATGCTGCTTTAAACTTCAATCTGAAAAATAACGGTAGCATTGTTATGGCTGATAATATTGACGGTGTTGACGGTTATACTGTTAATATTACTGGCGATAATAAAGATAATACCACTTTCTACATGTTTAACGATATCAGAAACAGTAATCTCACTGTGGCTAATACTACTTTAAATACTATTAATGATTCGGTACATATCTACGATGTAAATAGTTTTACTCTTGCCGGTGATACTAACTTCGTCGCAGATGTCGATTTAGCTAACAAAGAAATGGATAGGCTTACTGCAGGCTCCTACGGGGCACACAACGGAAACCTGAATGTCATCGGCATGAATCTTTTGTCTGACGCTGTTCAGGGTGAATCTGTCACCGCTGTCTATTTCGCTGAACCTGACCTGAAAAACAACGTTGTTAACGCGGTCTCAGGTGGCACAGGGGATCTTCCCGACAGCTTCCAAACAACTGCTTACACACCTATATACAAATACAATGTTATCTACGACAAAGACAATCAATACGACGGTAAAGGCGACGGCGGTTACTTTGTCTTTGCCAAAGGCGACATTATCCTGCCTGACGAACCAGATGAACCGGACGAACCTAATTTACCAATTCCGCCTACAGGTGGCGGAACCACAGGCAACCCGTCTGATGCGTTCAACCCAGCTGTCTTAACCACTCCGGTCGGTAATCTTGCTGCAGGTCAAGCTGCTATGAACGAAGCGTTCAAATACGTCTTCGAACATGCTGACGCCTTCACTCAATTACCATCTATGGAGCGTTACGCTAAAATCAATGCTAACAAATATGCATTAAGTACTGACTTCAACGATAATTTGCCGTCATACGCTGATAACTTACATAACAAAGGCGTTTGGTTCAGACCGTATACCACTTTTGAAACCATGAACATTAAAAACGGGCCTAAAGTTGACGCCATCACTTATGGTTCTCTTGTTGGCTTTGACGGTGATTTCAAAGAAATGAAAAACGGTTGGAGCAGAGTCTTCACTGGTTATGCAGGCTATATGGGTTCTTCTTTAAACTATAGCGGTGTTGATACTACTATGAACGGCGGCTTATTAGGTTTCACCGAAACTTTCTACAAAGGTAACTTCTGGACTGCCATCACCGCATCAGCTGGTGCTTCTGTTGGTGAATCTCACACTATGTACGGTAAAGAAGATTATACTTCTCTTCTTGCTGGTGTTGGGTCTAAAACAGGGTACAACTTTGAATTTAAAGACGGTAAGTTCATCATCCAGCCGATTATGTTCTTGTCTTATACTTTCGTTAATACCTTTGATTACAAGAACGCTGCAGGGGTCAGCATAGAAAGTGACCCGTTACACACTATTCAATTAAACCCTAGTGTTCGTTTCATTGCGAACCTCAAGGGCGGTTGGCAGCCATACGCTTCTGTCGGTATGGTTTGGAACTTAATGAATGAATCTAAGGTTACTGCCAATAACGTTAAGCTTCCTGAAATGAGCGTTAAACCTTACGTCGAATACGGTGTTGGTGTTCAACGTAACTGGGCTGACAAGTTCACAGCGTTCTTGCAAGCTATGATTCGTAACGGCGGCAGAAACGGTGTTGCTCTCACAGGCGGCTTCCGCTTCATGCTCGGCTCTGATTCCAAAAACTCCGACAAGCCTAAGGTTAAAAAAGAGATTAAGTCACTATAGCAAACAGTAATAAAAAAACAGAGGAGAAAAATTTTTTTCGGAACACGCGACTCACTGCGTTCGCGCTATCGTCCTCAAAAAACATTTCTCCTCTGTTTTTTGCTATCACAAAAGAAGAGATTAAGTCACTCTAAAGACGATAGGACGTTAAGTTCGTTTCAGCCCTCTCCTGAACCAGGAGAGGGCTGGGTATTGTTGGGCAAGTATGCCCAACCGACATACCTATAACTCTTTCGCCCAACAATGCACTTTGTACCCTCCCCAGGTCGGGGAGGGCTAGGGTGGGGAACAAACATGATGTTTACTGTCATCCTGAAAGCGTAGAAAATCCGTTTTTTGAAAAACGTGATTTTCAAGCTGTTCAGGATCTTGCCATGCGGAAAATCTTGCCAGCTCTTCACAAGCTAAGACCCTGAACCAAGTTCAGGGTGACAATAAGAAAAAAGAAAGTTATCAGAAACGTAGTTTCTGATGACTCGTTTCTTTTAGTCGCGTTTTTCTCTTTCTTTGGTTCTGTTTCAAGTTTTGCAGTTTTGTTTATTTTATTACTGTTTTTTCATACTTGTTGATGCAAACGTTACGTTTGCTCTTTTACTCGCAATAAAAGAGAAAGAAATGAACAGCAAACATAATGGTTCTCGCCTTGCCCCCCCACCTAACCTCCCCCACACAATGTGGGGGGAGGAATTAAAACTGCTAAGCTCTTACGGGTATAACAAAGTTGGTGGGCACGCGTTCGCTTTGCCCACCCTATAACTCTTTCGCCCAACAATGCACTTTGTACCCTCCCCAGGTCGGGGAGGGCAAGGGTGGGGAACAAATATTATGTTTGGCAAACGTAACGTTTGTATCAATAGGACTATTCAACTTTTAAAAAGTCGCCTTTTGAAAATGCTCAAGAGATTTTGAAATACTTTTAACAGGCGGCTTTTAGTACGCCCGTAAGAGTTTTTCAATCTTAGTAGGGCAGGGGCAGGGGTGAGGTCTTACTGTCAGGCATTGCCTGACCTACAGTAACTGCTTCGCGTGGGGGGAGGAATTAAAACTGCTAAGCTCTTACGGTCATGACAAATTTGGTGGGCACGCGTACGCTTTGCCCACCCTATAACTCTTTTATTAGCAATAGTATGGTAACAATACCCGTCAAGGGGGAGGCTGGGTGGGGGTGTCGCCACACAAATGAAGCAAATTCAAGACAGGGGCAGGGGTGAGGTCTTACTGTCAGGCATTGCCTGACCTACATAAACTTGAGGAGTGTTGGCAAGATTTTCTGCACGGCAAGATCCTGAACAGCTTGAAAATCTCGTTTTAATAAAAACGGATTTTCTACGCTTTCAGGATGACAGCAAACATCATGTTTGCCTATGAGAAGGCTTTGAAGGAGCGTTCCATGTTCTTATCAAGTACGCCCTTGATTGAATCGTATTCCGTCTGCAAGGCATTATGCTCTGTGTCTAATTTTTTGATATCATTGTCGTATTCTTTGTCTTTAGCCTGAATATCTCTCAGTGCCTGTTCGTATTTGACTTCCGCTTTTGTAATCGCAAGCTGGTCTGTGACTTCAACAATGTCAGAGGTTGAAGACCAAGTTGTAGCCTGCCAGGTTTTGTTTTCGAGTTCTGTAGTGGTGTCGTAGTCTTCGTTGAACACGACTTTTTCCAGCGTTAATTCACCGGATTCCAGCGCAAATTTCAGCCATTCAGGGCTGTTTATCAAAACTTCGTCAAATTCAACCCAGCTTTGCTCTTCTTCTTTTGTTTTTTCAAAGTATTTTTCGTTCAAATAACTATGGTCGTTAAAGTCAGGGTCTGTGGCACTCTGCATAAATTCTTCGTCAAACACGGCGCCGTTCATGCGGTACCAGAGGTTTGTGTACCATTCAGCCTTGTCAGGGTCTGTGATTTCTATATCGGTAATTGTTTTCATCTGCGGGGTTTCATTCTCCCACTTTATAAGCGCGTCATTATAACCTTTTTCATCAAAAACTTCTATTATCTCTTTTTTCGCCTGTTTCAAGTCGTGGTCAATTAGGTGGAAAAATTCCTGTACCAGAGCTTCTTCTTCCGGAGTATCAATATCGCCACCGTATGAATCACCGTCTGTATGTGTAAAATGAGCTTTCCATAATAAATCTACTGCCGCTTGATATACGCTTTTGCCAGCGTGGGGACATCCAGGTTCACTACAGCATTGTGCGTCATGAATTCCGGCTGCAACTGTAGGCATCGGGTGTTTGTCGTGTGACCAGTGCCAATCGCCGCCGCTTGTTACTTCAAATTTTTCTTTGGTACTTGTTTCGTGTATACCAGGCCCGAGCATACTTGCCAAAACGTGCATATAGCAGTTTTTACCCTGCTTTGATAAAGAGTAACAGCTACTTGCTTCTCGCATAAAAGCTTCATAAAGCTCATTTGTTTCAGTATTTATCTCTTTCTCCGTAGTAAAATCTTCTTTTTTTGGTTCTCTTGACTTCCAATCTGCAAGCCATTCAGGGTCAACTATTTCTTTCTCAATCATTTTTGCACAGTTGTTCAACACTAAAAATTCATCACGGTTGTTCGCCTGTTGGAAAGTTGTTGCATCACCGTGGTTAACCATTGTCTGCCCGGCTCTGTTTACTAACGCGTACTGATTTTTAAGCGGCTGATAGTACAGCAGTGTACTAGCCGTCAAGTCATAAAGTGTTTGTTTCCCGTTTGCATCATAATAAACGTACTGTAATTTTGTCGCATTCAAAGCTTCCATATACTCATCACTTGCCGCCTGCGTTTCGTTTGCAAGGCGAACTTTACTGTTCGCAACCATTTGCGAACGGAATTCGTTATTAGTTAATCTGGTGGTTATACTCAGGAGTCTTGCCTGAGATGCTGCCATTCCCATAGGATTAGCTGTTCCTTTCGTTAAAATCAGTACGTTAATTCATATATCGGCATTTTATGCTGATTTATTTGACTTTCTGGGGTATATTTCAAAGAATTGTTACAAATGTTTACACATTACAGAACAATTTGCGTACCGAGAATAATTCTGTGGCTGTCTTCGGTGTTTTCGTTCTGGCAGAAGACATAGTTTAGGATAAGCCTGAGCGCCTGACCTTTTATAAAGTAATTCAGACCTGCGGTGTATTCCCGTTTCAGGTCGCCGGAGATGTCTCTATTGGGGTCAAACTGGTCAAACCTTGCAAGTACGTGAAGTTTCTGCGTAATTCTGTAGGAAATTGTTGTATAAAACCCGCTTGCTTTATCAGTGCTTGTCACTCGTCCGTTGTAGCCGTCGGCTATGGAATATTCAAAATTTGCCGCAAATTTTTTGTATGAATAACCGATATAAGCGCCTCCGACAACGTAGTCAATATTGTTATGCCCGGCGTTTAAGCCGCCGCCGATTACGAGGTTGCCGTATTTGCCGTCAGTTTTGCCAAGCGGTTTCAGGTTTACCCAGCCGGTAAATTCCGGGCCTGCGAAAAATGTCCTGAAAAATCTGTCGGATGTGTTCAAGGCTAAACTATAGTCTGCAAGGTCATAATTCCCGACTACACGAAGCCCTAATGCACGCGTGTTACCGAAGTTTCTGGCGATTTGCGAACGGAAAGCAAAAGGCAGGGTATAAGTGCTTGCACCGCCGTCTACACCAACCTGATTGCGTGAATTACCAACGATTATCTTGTGATGCGGAATGTATGTGTTCATTATGTAAGCGTCTGTCACAAGCCCTTGTAAAAATGTGTAGTATTCGGAGTTTTTAAAATTTAACTGCATTTTAAAATCAGTGTTTTTGTCTTTAAAATCTCCGATAACGCCGGCTTCCAGCACATTCAAATCATATTCCGTATCATAATCCGACGTGGTAAACAGACTGTTAAAATTTCCCTGAAATGCGCCGTAAAATTGTACCTTGTCCACAGGCCCGTTCTTATATTTAAAGGTCAATTCATCCTGCAAAAGATATGAAGGAATAGAGGTTCTGGTTAATTCTTTTTTGTAAATACGCCCGAAAAGCGATTCCTCTTCAATTTTGAAAGGATGATCGCTGTCTTTGTCTTTGTCAATCAGGTTGTCAAACATAGAAAACTCGACATCAACGTTATCAAGCGCGCGGTCATTTTCGTATAAATCGGTCTTAGGTTTTTCAGGCTTTGAATCTGATTTTGAAATATCCAGTTCAACAACATCCTGCTGTTGGTTAGGGATTTCAACCGCCTTAATTTTATCCCCTGTAGAGATGGCAAATGCCGGCGGGGAAAGCATTAGCATACATATTAAAACTGCTATTCCAAAAATACGGTTCACAAATATTAACTATATCATAAAAACACTTGAAATTCATAATTTTTTTATTGTATATTATAATTATGACAAGTGTAACAAGAACAATAACTAAAAGAAAACAGTCAACAAAAGTTGCTGCCCCGATAGTAGAAGCCCTGAAAAAAGCTTATGAAAACCCTACCTATCAGTTCCACATCCCCGGACATACAAAAGGGAACGGTGCATTGCCGGAATTTAAAAGCCTGATAGGGCGCAAAGCGCTTTGCGTAGATACGACCGATGAATTTGATAATCTTGGTACACTTCACCCTGCAACAGGCCCGATAAAAGAAGCGCAGGAATTGGCGGCAAAAGCTTTTGGCGCTAAAAAAACATTCTTTCTTTTGAACGGCTCTACAGCCGGAAACCTTGCTCTTGCAATGGGTTTGACAAAGAAAGGTCAAAAAATTATCACAAACCGCAACTGCCACCGCTCTGTTTTGACCGGCATGATTATCTCCGGCGCAGAACCGCTTTGGCTTATCCCGAACAGGTTTGAAGACTGGGGTATCTGGGGTAACGTCAGCCCGGAATCAGTCGATGAAATGCTCAAAACACACGATGACGTCGCAATGGTATGGATTACAAACCCGACCTATGAAGGCGTTGTGTCGGATGTTAAATCAATTTCAGCTATTTGTAAAAAATACGGCGTTCCGCTTATTGTTGATGAGGCGCACGCTTGTTTGTGGAATTTTAATGACCACCTGCCGACGTCAGCCTTGCACTTAGGCGCTGACGCGGTTGTTCATTCACTTCACAAAACGGGCGGTTCTATGAGCCAGAGTTCAATGCTTCATATCGCGCACGATTCAATGCTTGATGCTGACGCGGTTGAAAAAGCTCTGAAACTTTTACACACAACCAGCCCGTCTTTGATGCTTCTGGCAAGCCTTGACGCTGCTCGCGCAAATCTTGAAAGCCCCAGAGGCAGAAAACAACTTGCCCGCGCCGTTGCAAATGCTAAATTCCTCCGCCGTGAAATCGACAAGATGGAACATATCCACCATCTTAAACCTGATTTCGGCTACAAAACAGATATTACAAAAGTGTTTATTAAAGCTGACGGTCTGTCTGGCAAGCGTTTGGAATCTATTCTGGAAATTGATTTTAATATTGAAGTGGAAAGCGCATCTGACGCCGGTTTGCTTCTCCTGTCAAACATTGGCAACAAGCGCTCCGATATTCAGTATCTGGTTGATTCATTAAAAACGATTGACAAGACTCATTATTCTGATATTTGTCATCTGGAAAATAAAAAACACATGCCTATGCTGACCCCGATAATCGAAATGAGTCTAAGAGAAGCATTTTATTCGGATAAAGAAACTATTCCAAAATCGCAGGCAATCGGCAGAATTTCTGCGGAAGTAATCGCGGAATGCCCGCCTGGTATTGCAATTCTTCTGCCGGGAGAACTGATTACAGAAGCTCACATGCCTTATCTGAATGATTATGAGTTTATAGAAGTTATTAAATAGGTTATTATTCTTACCGGCGCTGCAAAAGAAGGATTTTAACGAAGAATAAATATTGCGGCGTAAAGGGTTTTGACTATAATTCCATTCCTTGAATTTATTTTATTTTGAGGCAAAAAATTTTTTGTTCATTTTTTATCAATATATCCCGTTACATTAATATAACTTAAAGAAATATTGATGTAATACCCTCAACGTTCTATAATTAACATGAAAAAGATACAGAAAGGATTCAACAGAATGGTTGTAGAAATGACTTTCCCGCAGTTAGATAGGGCAATCAACCCTACTCATGACATCAGATTGTTTGCGGGACGCGCCAACTCAAAACTGGCTCAGGAAATTGCCGATTACCTCGGTACCTCTATCGGTCCGATGGTTATAAAAAATTTCGCTGACGGCGAAATTTATGTCCAAGTTCAAGAAAGCGTCCGCGGTGACGATGTTTTTATTATCCAGCCGCTTTGCAATCCTGTTAATGAAAACCTTATGGAACTGCTTATCATAATAGATGCCTTTAAACGTGCAAGCGCTAAAACTATTACGGCAGTTATTCCGTACTACGGTTACGCAAGACAGGACAGAAAAACCTCCGGCAGAGAAGCTATCACAGCTAAACTCGTTGCTGATTTGCTCACAACAGCCGGTGCAACAAGAGTTCTTGCTATGGACTTACATACAGGTCAAATCCAGGGCTTCTTTAACATCCTCGTTGACCACATTTTTGCAACTCCTATTCTGGTTAATTATATTAAAAATCTTGATATAAACCCTGAGGATATGGTTGCTGTAAGCCCTGATACAGGAGGGGTGCAACGCACAAGACATTTTGCCAAAGCAATTGGCTGCTCACTTGCCATCATCGACAAACGTCGCGATAAACATAACGAAGCTATTGCCTCTCACGTTATCGGCGAAGTCAGAGACAAAGTGTGCGTTATGTTTGACGATATCATTGATACAGCAGGCACAATATGCGAGGCAGCTAAACTTCTTAAACGCGAAGGCGCAAAAGATGTTTATGTATGTGCCGCTCACCCGGTTTTCTCCGGTCCGGCTCTCCAAAGACTCGCTGATGCTCCTATCAAAGAATGTATCGTGACTAATACTATCCCGCTTGATATGGACAAAATGCCGCCTAATATCAGACAACTCTCTGTTGCGCCGCTATTAGGACAGGCTATTTCCAGAATTCATGATGATGAATCCGTCAGCTCTTTGTTCGGGTTTGAAAAAGAAATGAATGTTCTTTAAGAATACTTTAAATTAAAATCGTAACAACATACAAAGTCTCCTCCATTTGGAGGAGATTTTCTTTTATTGTAAAAGTTTTGAATACTGTCAGCCGACATAAATAATATAGATATGAAAAACGTTCAGTTTTTCATACCTCCTCCCCAAGTCTGGTAGCCGTTCTTCTTACAAGACGGCTTTTTTTTGTGAAATTTTGCGCTAATTCTAAACAAAAGATTAATAAATCCTAAAACATATAAAAAATCTGTTATAATAAGAATATGGATATAACTGAGCAAAACTATGAAGATTTTATTTCAACAGTGAGCCACGAATTGCGGACACCGCTCACCTCTATCAGAGGGTTTTCCCAAACAATGCTGCAATCCTGGGATAAAATTGATGATGAGAGCAAAAAAAAATTCCTCAAAATTATTGAGGAACAATCCAACAGGCTGATTAACCTTGTTGAAAATATGCTCTCCGTCACAAAGCTCCAAACAGCAAAAGATAATTTTGTCTACAAAGAAACTAACTTGAAACCGCTGATAGAGCAGATAATTTCTATCGTGAAAAATCAGTATAAAAATCACAATTTTGAATTGGATTTTCACAAAAATATCCCGCCTATATTCACAGACCGCGACAAATTCCAGCAGGTAATGACAAACTTGACAGAAAATGCAGCAAAATACTCTGATGACAACTCTACCGTGTTCATCAGTGTTACACCTGCTTCAATACCGCACCATATTGCAATAAAAGTCACTGATACCGGCGTCGGGATTGATAAAAAAGATTACGACAAAATTTTTACAAAATTTTCAAGAATAGATAACCCGCTCACCAGAAAAGTTCAAGGAAGCGGACTCGGGCTGTATATTACAAAAAATATTGTAGAAAAAATGCACGGAAAAATTTCCGTAAAATCAGAAAATAATAAAACAACTTTTGAAGTCCTGCTGCCTGTCGGCAACGTGGAAGATTATGCGAGGGCAATATGCAGTCAGTAACTCTCATAATCGACAAAAGAAAAGAACTTTCGACAAAGTATAAAAAACTGCTCGCAGGCGCAGGGAATATTGTCATTGTAACAAAAGACCTGATTTCTGCGATGAAAACCATTCAGGACAAAGAACCCGACTTGATTTTAATCTCTGACAGCATAGATAATGACCTCTCTGATTACTGCAAAAAAATAAGAGCAATAACCTACAACACCCGCCCGATTATCATTGGCATGTCAAAATCCGCAGAGCTTGAGGACAAATTAAAAGTTCTGCAAAACGGCGCTGATGATTTTATATCAGAACCTGTAAACCCGGAAGAATTTGTTATGCGTATATTCGCACACCTCAGACGTGAATTTGAATCCAACTTAAACTTTAAAAAGCTGCTTCCGAATAAAAACTATTCAATGCGTGCAATCAAACGTATTCTGCACACAAATTCCGACTGGGCATGTCTGCTGTTGAGCATTGAAAATTACGAAAGCTACAAAGAAAACTACACCGAACTTGCCGCGGATAAACTAATCCAGACGTATGTCGCAATCATAAATTCCGCCCTGAACGAAACTGATTACCTCGGTGAGATTTCGGAAAATGAATTCCTGATAATCACAGACAGTCTGAAAGCTGAAAAAATCGCAAACTTTTTGACTTTTGCCTTTGATTCCGTCAGGTCAAAGTTCTACTCAATCCCTGATAACAAGCGGGGTTATATTATCCTGAGCGGCGATGAGGTGGCTGGCAGACGCGCAAACTTTGTCCATACAACTATCGGGGTTGTGACAAATAAATTTATCAAATACAAAGATGCAAACCTCTTGTTGAACGCTCTTGTTCAAATTCACAACATGGCAGACCTCCCGACAAAATCAAATTATCTGATGGAACGACCTAAAATTTCAGCCCAAAATGCCGTTGCAAAAGATGTTTTCAATAAAAAAATTCTCATCATGGAGCCTGATGACTCTATGACCCTGTTGTTGAATACCATTTTAAATATTCAAGGGTATGAGCCGCAAACATTCTCGGATATCAAAACCGCAGAAAAATTTACTCCGGCTGTTGTTATACTGGACGCCGGCAGCGCAGATGAACTTGCCGGCATTGAGATTTGCAAAAAATTAAAAGCTTTTGAAAATTACAGAAACACCAAATTTATCATGACTTCAATAATTCATGATAAAGAGCTTATATTAAATTCCGGCGCGGATTTATACATTCCGAAACCATACGACATCGCAACGCTTGTCAAATGGGTTGAAACCTTCATCAGAGAGGTAAATCTTTGATTAACCGATTAAATCATCAAGAATTTGTGCATCTGCCGCAGCTCTTTGGGTCTGCTGCATTGACACACGTCTGAAATAAGTTCTCAAAGCTTCTCTGATGAGTTCGCTTCTTGTTCTCTGTTCTGTTTCAGCAATGCTGTCTACTTTGTTTAAAAATTCATCGGGCATTGTAACTAAAACTTTAGCCATTGTTTATACTCCACATATAAAAAGTACCTTTATTATACATTATAACATCTTTTAAAAACTTTTGCAATAAATTATTCGGGGAATGTATATAAGCAAATTCCACTAATACTATAAAAGTCCGTCATTCTGAGGACTTTAATCCGAAGAATCTTTTTTATTTAGATACTTCGCTAACGCTCAGTATGACGCGTTTTTAAGAATTTTGGGTGGAATTTGCTATAAGCTCCTTATTCTGTGGCATTTGTTATATAATAAATTACCCTGCCTGGCTATGGACTTTTTTAAATTGATTGCTCTAAAATAATCATATCATAAGAAAGGAGTTTGTAATGGACGAAAATACGAGAGAAGAAAGGTACGAAAAAAGACACGACGATGACTGTTTTTTGTGTAACCATCACGTAATGAGACATCTTATAACCGCTTTGTTAGTATTCTTAGGGGCATTTTGTGCATTTTATGCGGTTTCAGACTGGCATTTTAAAAGATTATACGACCCGGCTTACCAAATCCGCAAAATGGAACACGCAATGATGAATCAGGAACGTAATATGCAGCGTGCTTTCCAAAAACACATGAAAAAAGATTTTCTCCTTGAGAAAAAAGCCGGTGAAATTACTCACATGGAAAGAACACCCGATGCCTACAAGATTATCATTGACCTGAAACCTTTTGACAACGACGAAAAGAATGTTGAAGTAAAGGTAAACGGCGATACCCTGAGCATAAACGCAGCCGGAGTTAAAAACGGCAGAAGGGGCGAAGCTATTTATAAATTCATGCAAAATTACTCTTTTGACGGAAATGTTAACCTTTCAGACATGCAGAAAGAAAAAATCGGCGACGCTCTGGTTATCACAATTCCGGCAGAAGACGAATAGTTTTAATGCAATATACATTACCCGACTAAAAAAGGCAGGATACTGTAATCCTGTCTTTTTATCTGGTATAATAAACTTATGAAAAAAATACTGATAGTTGATGATTCGCAAAAATGGGTTGAATACCATCAAAAAATTGTCCTTGAACTTTTCGGAGATGATGTGGAAATCACAACAGCAAACTCTGCAAGAGAAGGATATGACTGCGTTTTCCTAAATATTGACGAACCTTTTGACATAATCCTGACAGATATGCAGATGGAAACGGATTTTGCGCCGTTTTATGCAGGCGAATGGCTTATCAGACAAATCCAATCATTCAAAGAATACCTCAATACGAGAATAATAATTATATCTGCGACCTATAACATCAGGCTGATTGCGGAAAAATACGGGGTTCTGTGTATCCCGAAAGCTGATTGCAGATTACCTGAAAGTTACAAAATTTTATTAGGAAATTAGCAAATTATACTATATCATTTCTATCCCTAAAGGGGATTATTTATGCTCCAAAAACATTTACAATTCTTATATAGAGATATTTTTGGAGTATTTACTAATGATTATGGGAAACAACTGTCACGATTGCGGTAAATATAACCGAATGGAAATGAAAAATGTAAATAAAAATATGGTAGCCTGGCTTGAAGACATAGTCGAAGAAAACAACAGCCACATTGAACGAAAGGAATGGAAAAGTAAATACAACAGTTACGTTGTATATGATTATGAGCCGTTCTGCACAGACGGCTTTGAAATAAATTTGATTATAACATCTTATGATGCGGCATATTTGAGTTTCATCAAATATCTTTACGATGAAAAAATAAGCACCATTGAATATTTGAATAACTGCATAGCACAATAAAAGGAGATGAAATCAAATCATCTCCTTTTATAAAGCGGTTATATTTATGATATAAGACTTTAAACGCCTGCCGTCGCATTAACTTGAGCAAAGCAATCTTTGCAATAGACTTCTTTTCCGGGAGCCGGTTTAAAAGGAACCTGGGTTTTAGCACCGCATTTTGTGCATACGGCATCATAAAATTTTCTTTTGTTTCTGTTTTTTTGTCTGCGTGCTTTACGGCAATCAGGACATCTTTTAGGCTTGTTTACGAGACCTTTTTGTGCATAAAACTCTTGTTCGCCGGCTGCAAAGATGAATTCTTTTCCACAGTCTTCACAGACTAATTTTTCGTCTTGGTACATAGTTCTTCTCCGTTTTAAAGTATCTTTGAAAAGAAATCTAGTAGTTTTTAAGTATTAAATTCCTCTTGTCCTATGAATTATACAGTATATTGCAAAATTATGCAATAGATTAGCGTGCATAGATTATGTTTGCTGTTGTCCGGAATTTACTCAACTATTCATTATTTACCGATTTCTAAGGCTCTTTGCGCCATGGATTTTGAAATATTTATGACCGCAAGGTTCGCCTCGTAAGCTCTCTGTGCCATAATAGCATCTGCCATATCAACCATGGCGTTTACGTTTGACGCTCTGATGTAACCTTCAGCATCAGCGTCCGGGTGTCCGGGTTTGTAAATTTTATCACCAAGAGTCGGATCTTCAACACAGCCGTTGAACACTACGCCGCCCTGTACATAGGGAAGTGTTCCAACCCCAAAGACGTCCTCTTTCATTGCGTTCATCAAGCCGTGGAATGAAATGTCCTCTGTTGCATTCAATACAGGAATTCGCCTTACATAATTCGGGGTGTCCACGTTCGCTATGTTTTTTGCGTGAATATCCAGACGCAGCCCGTGTGCTTTCAGGGCGTGTGATCCGATATTCATTGATTCCATTATTGACATTGTTTTGCTCCTGTCTTTTTATTTGTTGTTATTATTTACCGACGTTTATTACTGTTTTCATTTCTGTCACAATGTTTGTCATTCTTCTTGTCGCCATTGTGTACAATATAGAGTTTTGTTGAATTTTCATCAACTCCTGCGCAGGGTCGATTTCTTCATAGCGTCTTTCTTCAATTACACCGGAAGGCCCCAGAGCTTCGGATAATTTGGTTTCCAGAGGGCTGTTCATCGAGTTCAGGTAATCCCCGAAATTGATGTCGCGTCTGACATACCCCGGAGTATCCACGTTTGCGAGGTTTGCACCCAACGCGCGCTGTCTCTGGGCTATCAAATCCATCATCAAGGTTACTTTACCCATATTGTCCAATGACGTAAACATTTTGTTCTAAACCTCCCTTACCTATTCTCTGATATTGATTGCCTTGTTGTACATGTCATCGACAACTTTTATCATCCTTGTACTTGCAAGCATAGAGGCGTTTAATCTCAGCATGTCCGTAACTCCGTTATAGATGCTGGTGTTTGAATTTTCCAGATTATTCTGGCGGAAACAGTCGTGGTCTTTTACCAGAATAGCTTTTCCGGCATCTTCTGTCGGGATGAGTTTGTTTCTGCCGTATTGTTCAAGCCCCTGCGGATTTTCAAATCTTACCAGCGGAATGTTCCCCAAAACTTTCGGGTTTGCGTCGTCTACTGCACTGTAGGCAATTACTTCACCGTTTGGTTTTATATCAAATTTGTAACAGTTTGTCGGAATTTTTATCCCGTTGCCGACTATCCAGTCATCGTTTGTCACAAGGTAGCCGTCACGTCCCTGTTTAAACGCGCCGTCACGGGTATATGCAACTTCGCCTGACGGTGAAAATACCGGAATAAATCCGACCCCGTCAATTGCAACATCATACGGATTGCTGGTTATCTGGATTGAACCCTGTTTGTAATCCGTTCTGATTGCGCCTGTCAGATATCCGTCTTCGTGAAGCATCTGTTCAAAGTTTACGGTCTTGTAGCCTCTTGTGTTAAAGTTCGCAAGATTGTTGCCGACGCGCCCGAGTCGTTCAAACTGATTGATTGCGTTGTCTATGCTTCTTCTGACTATTCCTTGCATACTGTACATAATCTAATACCTCATTTATTCAAATATTATGATACTGAACCCAGTTGGGATATTACTTTTTGCAGATTTTGGTTTTGAATCATGAAAATCTGCCTATTCGCTTCAAAGTTTCTGATAATCGGCATCATACCGATAAATTCATTTTGGAGTGCAACGTTTGAATATTCGTTGTAACCTTGTTTTACCTGCGGCTCCATCAGCAGCATGCCGTTGCTGTCGACGACACCGATGTAACCGGCTTTTTGAAGTTTGCCGTCCGCAGGATTCATTACACTGACAAGCCCGTTTTCACTGACTTTTATGTCTGACAATTTTTCCGGAACGTATGGTAATTTTATCGGCATGCCAGTGTTTGCCAGAACCTGATGGTCTTCAAGTGTCAGGAGATTTCCCTCTTTATCTATCTTGAATCGCCCGTCACGGGTAAGCCTTACACCGTCAGGAGTAAGTGTTTGAAAATAACCCTTTGTCGCTATTGCCAAATCCAGCGGGTTATCAGAAAGCGCTATACGACCGACCTTGTCATCTATTGTCTGCGAAAGCCCGTGTACGCCGATAAACTCCGTCAATGACGATACCACAGGTTCTTTTCTTTGATAACCTATTTTATCAAACCCGTTTATGTTTTCATTTGTCATCCCGATAAGTTCAGTCTGAACGTGCATTGCCCTCAGCGATGCTGTTATTCCTTTTTCTACATATCGGATTCCGCCGTTTATCTTCATTGTCGTACCTCTACTACTTTCCTAATCGTACAAACGGTATAAACCAAGCCCGGGATTAATATTTTTGGCAAAATTCATACGTTTGTATGACTTTTTGTTTTTTTATTTAATGATATTTTTTTCAAAGTCAACATTACCGGTTAATAGACTTATATTATCCATTGGTAACAAAATTGTTTTTTTTAGAGCGATGTGTTAATATAACGTTATAATTTCTAATTGGGAGCGATAATTTTATATGGGCATAAAAATTTCTAATCTTAATAACAACATTGAATTTTCATACAAAAATAATTCAGATACACCAAGAGCAGCATTATGTATGAATTTTTCGATTAACGAAGCTGAAAACATTCCGGGCGTACATTCTTTGATGAGCAGGTTAGCAATGCAGGGCACAACGACTTACACTGCGGAAGAACTCTCGGAAGAACTGGACAAATACGCAATTGAACTGATAGTTGAATTAAGACACGATTATTTGAGATTTAAGTTTGTCGCGCTCAACGAGGATTTTCAAAAAGCAGTTGAAATTCTTGCAGATATTGTTAAAAACGTTACCTTTGACGATTTTGACAAAGAACGTGAAAAGATGAGAGGGGAAATTATCGCCGAATTGGATTCTTCAAGAACAAAAGTGCTTGAAAATTACTACAAAAACCTCTATGAAGGGCATTATTACGGACACACATTCACCAAAATCCTTGAAAACATTGATAATATCAAAAAAGATGACGTCATAACCGCCTACAAAAAAATTCTATCCAACAGCAAAAAGGTAATCTCATTTGTCGGGGATATCCCTTTTGAAGAAGTTTACAGCACAGTAAATGAAAAACTCGGTGATATCGAAAATTCAAAAGATGAAAAAATAGGATTAACCTCGCCGTCACTTGAACATAAAAAAGAAAATGACATTATAAAACCGGATTTGAATCAGGCGCATATTGTACAAGGATGGTTTGTCCCTACATTTGAAAGCGAAGATTACCCTGCATTACTATTGCTGAATGTAATTTTAGGCGCGAGCGGACTGTCTTCAAGATTATTCCTTGAACTCCGTGACAAAAAGGGGCTTGCCTATGTTGTGAGAAGCTCCTATGAGCCGCTTAAATTTGCCGGCAACTTTTCAATATACATTGCAACCGAGCCGAAAAATATTGAAGTTTCCCTGAAAGGCTTCAAAGAAGAAATCGACAAAATAAAAACAATTCCTGTGACAGAAGAAGAAATTGAAAATGCAAGAAATAACCTGCTTGGCAAATGGGCATTTTTACAGGAAAACAACAACCAGCAGGCGGCGCTTTCTGCGCATTATGCGGCACTGGGGCTCGGGTTTGACTTCAATGCAAAGGCTAAAGAACGCATACAAACAGTCACTCCGGAACAAATCCAAAATTGTGCCAATAAATATTTTAACGACAATTATGTACTTTCAATATTAAAACCATAACTTGTCAGGGAATGGAGATATGAGCACTTCCGGTTAATAATACACTAATAATACGTGTATAATTTTGAGGTGCGATAGTGAAACGAAAATTCATCCGGATTTTTTTACTGCTGCTGACGGTAATTCTGACCCCGGGCTACAGTGATGTAAGAATTATCAAGACCGAAAAAACGTACACGGAAAACGCACAATTTATAGAAGAGTATTTAAAGAAGAACGCCGGATATTCAAATATTATGAGGTTCACAAAAGTTCCGCGAGGGCTGATTGTGAGCGTTGATGAGCGGTATTTATTTAATCGGGGCAGCACAAAGATAAAACTTTCCGGCACACAAATACTTGATGACTTTCTGGTAATATTACAGCGAACAAAGACCAGATGTGTTATAGAAGGGCATACCGAAAACAACAACTTTGACGGAAAGCCTTATGAATACGATTGGGAACTGTCGCTATTGAGAGCCGGAAATATAACAAAATACTTTATAAAATACGGCGGAATTGCACCTAACCGGTTGTTTACGCTCGGGTTTGGAGAATACATGCCATCCGTTGATAATGTTGACAAAAAATTACACATAAACAACCGGATAGATTTTGTATTTTTAGATTATGCCAAAAACACTAGACAATGATACTCTGGCGGAGTCTGGAGGCTCTTGTTTCGCTGAGGATATTTTTCAACTTCATAATACCCTGTGCGTGGAGCTGGCAGACACGGGATTCCGACATATTAATTGTTGCACCGATTTCTTTGAGGGTCATATTTTCCTGATAGTAGAGAACCATTATAATTCTTTCGCGCTCTGGGAGTCTTTTCAGTGCTTTTTCCAGCTCTGATTTAACATTTTTTTCTTCAACTTCTTCATGCGGGGTGAGTTTATGAGTATCTTCAATAGTATCAATAATTTCGACGCTGTCGTCAGCATTGCCGCGTTTGTCATATATAGAAGTCATGACCGTATCTTCCGAGAGAAGCTGCGTTATTTTTTCAGGATCCATATCCATATACTCTGCCACTTCGGAAGTTGTCGGGACTCTGCCCAGCTGTTGTTTTAAGAGTTCCTGAGCGTCTTTAATATCTTTAATTTTCTTTCTGACGCTGCGCGGGAGAAAATCTTCCGCTCTGATTTTATCCAGGATAGTGCCGCGGATTCTGATGAGAGCGTAGGTTTCAAACCTTGTATTTTTCTGCGGAGAAAATCTTTCAACCGCATTTATAAGCCCTTCTACACCGTATCCGGCTATATCTTCTATTGATATCGTTGCCGGCAGAGTAATTTTGACACGTCCGACAACGTAACGTATCAGATAAATATACTGAACAATAAGAGTATCCCGCAATGTTTTGTTGTTTTTGTCTTGAAAATACTCTTGCCAGAGTTTTTCCAACTCTTCGGGAGGGAGTCTTTTAATATTATTGTAAGATGTAAAATCAAAACTCTGATCCATTAATTTACCCAAAATATTGTTCAATAATTAACATATTACTATTCTATACAATATAGAAAGAGTAACATCATTTAAAAAGAGGAAAAACTTCCAATATACTCAAGATGATGTAGAAAAGCCCATGCCGGACAAACAAAAGTCAAATTTTATTTGTTCGGGAAAAAGACGCGGCTGGATTTATGCTCCGCTATTCATAAAATTTAAAAAATTGCGCAAAAATTTTTATGTTCATGTTATTATATATTTGAAAAAGGAAAAAATTAGTCGAATATGAATTACATCCAACAAAACAAAACACAAAACTGGTGGTGGCTGCAAAAAAGAGCAGGCACGTTTTGTTGGCGTTAAATATTTGAATAAAACATACACAACAATAAAATAGCCTGTTCGAGAGAGTCCGAGCGGGCTGTTTTTTTAGGAAATTCAAATATTTAATGAGGTTACGAAAAAAATGCAGATAAACAATTTAATCAATACTTTACCTAACAAAATTTTGAGAAATACGACGAAATTTCTGGCAAAACAGGAGCAGTCAGAATCATTGTCGCATGTACGTTTTGTGCAAGATACAGTGACTAATCTTATACCTAAAGCGACATTTGCGCGGAGTTTTGCTGATTTGAGCGAAAATTCATTTCAGGAAGTCGGAGAGAGCGTACTTGTTTATTACACGCCAAAACTCTTAGGCAACGGTTTTTTCAGACCTTTATATGAGCGCGGGCTGGATGCGGCGGCAAGACAAAAAATTTCAACCCCGATGACAGAGCTTAACAAAGACGCGTCAATTTCCGCTGAAAAATTAAAAGAGATTAAACCCATAAAAGCCGCAATCGCCGCAAGCTGTCTGATAATTCCGCTTGCTGAATACTCTTTGTGCTATTTAAAGAATTTATTTACATTAAAGGTATTTCATCAGGCTGATTTTAATAATATTGCGAACCTGAACAAAGACAAAAAGAAAATAGAAGAGCGCGCAAGACAAGAAAAAGTAAAACGCCACGCAATAAACAACATGCTCGGCGCAGCCGCTGCCTTTGGCGGATGTTTGCTGACGTCGCTTCTGCTTGTCAAAAGAGGAAAAAGCTCAAATGCCCTTCAAAAACTCAGCGATATTATACTCACACCGGGCAGCGTATTCTTCAAAAATAATAAGAAAAAAGCTGCTGCAGTGAATAAATATTTCAGTCTTGATTTTCGTGATGATAACGGCAAATTGAGTTTAAGCCACGGGCAGTTGACATCTTGTGTATTGCTCGGCGGCGCCGGATATTTCGGCTCATCGGCTGACAGAGGTAAACAAAATTTCCTGGAAACATTATTCAGATTTCCGCTGGTCGGATTTTATGTAGTAACCGGCAGCGAGATGTTTGAACGTGCATTCAAAAAGATTTTGCGTAAGAAAGACAGTTTTAAAGACACAATAACAAACGATTTAAAAGTTCCTGACTACAAAAACCTGCCGGAACTTGCACAAAAACTGGCAGAAAAGAACAAAACCACGGTTGAAACAGAATTTGCTAAACTTTGCAGGCAAAAAGCCTTAATCGCAGGAGTGCCGTTCTTATTCGGAATGTTGTTTATGGGAATGTTTGTAGCCGGGGTATCCAGGGCATTTACGCAATACAGATACAATCATGAGCAGAAAAATATGCCGACAAACCTGATAGCCCGCGCAAAAATTAATGCCCAAAAACCGTAAAATTAATCCTTTACCGTTAATGTGCGCGTTATTTGCTGAAACAGGACAAATGACCCGCGCGCCGGCATGACACAAATTCTCTCCGCCGCTTCTCCCTAAAAAAGAGCAGACAAGATGCCTGCCGCCGTTTTTAATGTCTAATCAATTTCACTCACAATGCCGGTTGAGTGGTCAAGATGGCATTTTGCTATGTACAATTTATCGTTATCAACAGCTGTTTTGATAATTTTTGATTTTTCAAGCAGAACTTCTTCCACCCACAATGTATGCTGCTGCGCAAAATAGTTATGGCAGGTTATATCTTCTTTTTTATCCAGAACCGGATACACACAGCTGATTATAGATTTAAAATCATCGGTTTCTTCCGGATAATGGTCTTTTGCATACTTCATAACACCGCAGTCATCATGCCCGAGAAGAACAAGCAGCGGAACTTCTAGTTTTTTCACGGCGTATTCAATACTCTCGATTACGTTCGGCCCGGCGGTTATACCCGCAACCCTTACGACAAAAAGTTCGCCTATTCCGCAGTCAAAAATTATCTCCGGTACTACACGCGAATCTGAACAACTAAGAATTACAGCCCGCGGCTCCTGATGGAATGCAAATTTTTTCAATGTCTCAAGACACATGTTCTTTGCGGTCGGCGTGCCGTTTACAAAATTTTTGTTACCGTTTAAAAGTCTTTCCAGTTCTTTTTTAGCTTTTTCGTTCATAGAGGTATTATATACCATTTCCGCCAAAAACTCAAATGCCTGTAGGATTGCTTTTTCTCCGGAATTTAATATGATAACTTTAAAAAGGAATTTTATATGGAATTAACGGAACACACGCAGGCGATTATCAACTCCGCCAAATCAATTGCAAATGCAAGAAACTACATGATGGTAGAACCCGAACAGATTTTGCTGGCATTGATGTATGATAAAAATGATTTGCCAAAAATTTTGCTCTCTAAAATAGGACTGGACAATCCCTCACTTTCACAGCAGCTCGATGGGTTTATCACAAAACGGGGCTGCAAACCGCTGGGCAATTACCGTGACCTGCCGCTTTCCAAAAATACCGTAAAACTACTTGAAATCGCCCGTGATGAAGCAAGGATGACGAACGATTCTTTGATAAGCATAGAACATCTTCTGCTTGCGCTTTTGAAAATAGACAGCGGGGTGATAATTTATCTTTTTGAAAAAAATAAAATTTCCCGAAAAGACCTCTATGAAAAACTAATCAGCGTGATAAAAAACATCACGACCGTTGACATAACAACATCAACGCTGCCGGAAACAACGGCACAGCCTGCTGCCGGCGAAGCACAGCCAATCGTGTCAGCCCCTGAACAAAAAACACAAACCCCGCTTGAAAAGTTTACGGCAGACATAACAGAAAAAGCCAAACAAAACAAACTTGACCCGGTCATCGGACGTGATGACGAAATCCGCCGCGTGATACAAATTTTGAACCGCCGCTCTAAAAACAATCCGATAATTATAGGCGAACCCGGCGTCGGCAAAACCGCTATAATCGAAGGGCTTGCCCAGAGAATAGCCTGCGGAGATGTCCCCGAAAGTCTTAAAAATGACCGGATAATGGAGCTTGACCTTGGCGCGCTGATGGCGGGTGCGTCTTACAGAGGAGAATTTGAAGACCGCCTCAAAGGCGTCTTAAAAGAAATTGAAGAGCACTGTGAAGATTTAATGCTGTTTATAGACGAAATCCATACAATAATGGGTCTTGGTGCCTCGGAAGGCTCCGTAGACGCAGGAAATCTTCTCAAACCAATGCTTGCACGCGGAAATGTCCGCGTCATCGGTGCCACCACAACTGACGAATACAGAAAATATATAGAAAAAGACAAAGCTCTTGAACGCCGTTTTCAGCCGGTTGTTGCGGAAGAGCCATCTGTTGAAACAACGATAAGTATTCTGCGCGGCTTAAAAGATAAGTACGAAGCTTACCACGGGGTGAAAATTCTTGATGACGCAATTGTTCAGGCAGTAAAATTATCTGACAGATATATTACAGACCGTTCGCTGCCGGATAAAGCCATTGATCTTATTGACGAAGCCGCTTCATCTTTGAGGATTGCAATAGACACCATGCCCGAAGAAATTGATGTTTTCATCAGAGAAAAAATGCAGCTTGAAATCGAAAAAGGCGCACTGAAAAAAGAAAATACAAAAGAGGCTGATGCTAAAATCCAAAAAATTCTTAAAAAAATTGAAGTGATTGACGCAAAAATTAATAAGTTAAAAACACGCTGGCAGCAGGAAAAGAAACTCATAGAAACAACAAGAATTTTGAAAAAGAATATGGCGGCAATAAAAGCGCAGCTGGAATTGAACAAAAAAAATTCTTCTCCTGATATAAATATTGAAAAACGTTACGCACAGATGGCGGAAACACAAAAGAAACTTGAGGCAATACAGTTAAAGTCGTCAAAAACACGTCTTATCAAAGAGGAAATCGACGGAGAAGATATCTCGGAAATTATCTCAAAAGCAACAGGAATTCCTGTGACAAGCCTGCTGGAAGACGAATCACAAAAACTTGTTCACATGGAAGACCACCTGAAAAAACGGGTTGTAGGTCAGGAGGAAGCAGTTAAAAAGATTGCTGACGCCATAAGGCTTGGACGTTCGGGATTGAATGACCCCAAACGACCGATAGGAACATTTCTTTTTCTTGGACCGACAGGAGTGGGCAAAACAGAGCTTGCCAAAGCGCTTGCGGAATTTATGTTTAGCGACGAAGATTCGCTTATAAGGATTGATATGAGTGAATTTATGGAAAAACAGAATGTATCGCGGCTTGTGGGTTCAGCCCCGGGGTATGTCGGCTACGAAGAGGGCGGGCAGCTCACGGAAGCCGTACGCCGAAAACCTTATTCCGTCGTACTTTTTGATGAAGCGGAAAAGGCGCATCCTGATATTTTTAATATCATGCTCCAAATGTTTGATGACGGCAGGCTTACAGACGGACAGGGGCATCTGATTGATTTTAAAAATACCGTAATAATTATGACCAGCAATCTTGCAAGCGATATTCTTTTGAATGGAGAATTGACTGAAAGCGATAAGGAGCAGCAGGTTAAATGTGTGTTGAGAAGCAAATTCAAACCGGAATTTATCAACAGGATAGATGAGATTATACAATTTAACCCGCTGAAAATCGAGCAGCTGAAAAATATTGTAGATATACAGCTTGCGGCGCTCAAAGCACGAATGGCAGAACAAAAACTTACGCTGGAAGTGGCAGACAGCGCCAAAGAATACATAGCCAAAGAAGGTTACGAACCGTTATACGGAGCCAGACCGCTCAAACGAGTGATGAGGAAACTTTTAGAGATACCGTTATCCATGAAAATTATTGCGCACGAATTTTCGCAAGGGGATACAATCGTTGTGGATTGTAATGATGGCGGATTGAAATTTACAAGAGCAAAAACATGATGCAAACGTTACGTTTGCATCACTATGTAATGAAAAAATAGCAATAAATTAAACAAAACTGCAAAACTGGAAACAGAACCAAAGAAAGAGAAAAACGCGACCAAAAGAAACGAGTCTCAGAAACTACGTTTCTGAAACTTCCTTTTTTTCTTATTGTCACCCTGAACTTGTTTAAACCTCCTTCCCCGGCTTGGGGAAGGCTGGGATGGGGAGCAACAGGTCCAGCCATCGTAAAGTCCTGCGTTGGCTTTCCGCACGGCAAGATCCTGAACAGCTTGAAAGTCTCGTTTTCAAAAAAACGGATTTTCTACGCTTTCAGGATGACAGCAAACATTATGTTTGCCAAACATCATGTTTGCCCTGTTATTCTGAATCCGATAGCCATTTGTGGGCTCAAAAAGAAAACATTATCCCTGCCGGATTGTGTGGATTTCTTCAATGCTGTCACCGCCGAATTTTGTGAGTAACTCATCTGCCAATATCCACGCAACACGGCTTTCTGCAACTACAGCGCAGGCCTCCACCGCGCATGTGTCTGAACGCTCAAAATGCGCTTCGGATTCAGTCATATCTTTTATGTCAATGGATTTTAAAGGCTTTCTAAGTGTCGGAATAGGTTTCATTACAGCTTTAACAATAATATTTTCGCCGTTTGACATTCCGCCTTCTATCCCGCCGGCGTTGTTTGTTCTGTGTTTTACCTCTCCGTTTTCAAGATAAATCTCGTCGTGGTACTGGCTTCCCTTAATCCCTAACGGGTTTGTACCTATTTCAACAACCTTTACCGCGGGAATACTCATGACAGCCTGCGCAAGTCTGCCGTCAAGCTTTCTGTCCCAGTGAACAAATGACCCTAATCCTATAGGAATATTTTCGTAAACTACTTCAAATTTTCCGCCAATGGTGTCGCCGTTGTTTTTGGCGTTGTCAATTTCGCGGTGAAAATCCTCTTCCACAAGCCCTTTGCCTATCTGGATAATATATGAATGCCCGTGGATGCCAAACTCTTTTAACAATAACTTTGCAACTGCACCAACTGCCACTTCTATTGCGGTTTTACGGGCGCTTGAACGCTCCAGAACATTTCTCAAATCTTTATGGTTGTATTTAACGCTTCCGGCATAATCCGCGTGCCCGGGGCGTACTGTTGTGAAAGATTTTTCGTCAGTTTCATCAGCCGGTGATGTGCTCATAATTTTTTCCCAGTTGGAAAAATCTTTGTTTCTGATTACAAGACAGACAGGTGCACCGGTTGTCTTGCCAAATCTTACGCCTGACGTGATTTCCACGGTATCACTTTCTATTTTCATCCTGCCGCCGCGTCCGTAACCTTCTTGGCGTCTTTTTAGTTCTTCATTAATAAAATTTTCGTCAATATTCAAGCCCGAAGGCAGACCCTCTATTATTGCAGTTAAGCATTTCCCGTGGCTCTCGCCGGATGTTAAAAATCTGAATTTGTTCATGTGTTTGTTTCCTGCTGTTTTGTTTTGCCGGTTAATTAAAAGTTATAAAAAAGGTATCAATTTTACGGCAAAGCTTTCCGTGCTTTTTATTATACCAAAATTAATACCTTTTTAGAAATTATGAACTTATTTTGCGTATTTTAAGAGTGCCTGAACTTTTGTCTGCATCATTTCTTCTGTGATTAACCAGTTTCCGTCCGGCTGTTTGTTGACAATCATGTAAGTTTTGAGCCAGTAAGTTTCGCCGGTCGGCTGGCGTTCTGAGCTGATTTTGTAACCGGTGCCGGATTTAGATACCGTAATTTTTCTGTATGTATTTTTGTATTTTCTCAATTTTGCGGTTGCCTGTCCGAGTTTCATCTGTGTAATATAAGTGTTTGTATCTGTGTTCAGGTCAACCAGTGTTCCGTCTGGTTTGATTACCTGTCTAATAATTTTTGCACTCGGGGAATACATTTTTGTAATTGTCGGGCTATAGGAATTTGCGGCTTCAACATATCTGTTGAAAAATGCCAGCGCCTCGTTAGCTTCGTCTGCCAAAGCTTTTATACCGGTTGCAATAAACATGGCAAATATAAAAAATATTGATAAAATTCTTTTCATTTTCTTCTCCTTTTTATACATAATTTATAACGAAAAAGAACGGTGAATAGTTCATTTTAATATTATATCACAAACGAGATAAATGCTATAGCAATACGGCTATAATCCGGTTTTCCTGCCGTGTCTTTTGCAATCAGACATCGTTGTTGCTGCCGCTTTCATCGAGCTTATTGTAATCCAGCCCGCCGACTGCTTTGTACAAATTTATCGTGGATATCAGGTAATTTATCCGTCCCGAAATTTTGGAGTTTTCACTTTCCAGCAAACGCTCTTCTGCTTTCATCAGTTCAATATTGCCGGAGGCGCCTATATTTTGTTTTCTCTCCGCCAGTTCAAATTTTTGCTGTTCAATTTCATATCGCTCATCTGATATTTTACGGTTTTTGTCTGTTGTTTTGGCGCTCACCAGGGAATCATTCAGCTCCTGTATTGAGGTCAAAACAGTTTTTTCATAATATTGAAGCGCCTTTTGATATTCCAGTTTGCTGTATCTGAAATGAGCCATTTTCCTTCCGCCGGTGAACAGGTCAATATTCGGCATAACACCGATGTTTGAAAGAAACGTGTGGTGTGTAAATATTTTGTTCAGCTGGTACGCGTTGAATCCGACCTGCCCGTATAATGTAAAGCTCGGCAAAAATTCCTTGCGCGCAACCTTTACCAGCAGACCTGTTTTTTCCAGATATTTTTCTGTTCTAATCATGTCTGGGCGGTATTTTATCGCGGTAGAATCAATACTTTCCGGCACTGTGACCGGATACAAATCCGCGTAAGATGCCCTTTTGATATTATGGTTTGTTCTGTCTCCGAGGTAGACGTACAGTTGGTTTTCAAGGACATCTTGTTTTTCTTTCAGGCTGTTCAACTGTTCTTCAAAATTCGTCAAAAGCTGTTTTTCTTCAAGGAGTACCGTGACAGGACAGAGTCCTGAGTTATATTTTTTCTCCGTAAAATCAACTATATTTTTTTGAAGTTCAACGAGCCTTTGTTGATTTTTCAAAATAGCATCTACTTTTACAAGGTTAAAATAATCAGACGCAAATGCTGATGTGACAAGGATATAAGCTGCACGCTCATTTTGTTTTTCCATCTCCAGTTCTTTGGAAAAACTTTTTGTCACTTGTCTGTTTTTACCCCAGATGTCAACCTCGTAACTCATTGTAAGCGGCAGCAAAAATCTGCTCTGGGTATAATTCGGGATAATCACATTTCCGAAATAAACATCACTTGATGCAAATTCTCTTGAAATATTCGGGTTGAAACCGATTTGCGGAAGCTCCTGCCCCAGTGACATTTTGACAACCTGATTGCTCTGCTCAGTTTTTATGGCCGCTATTTTTATATCGGGGTTGTCATTATAGATTTTCAGCATATATTCACGCAAAATAGGGTCTCTGTATTTTTCCCACCAATCTAAATTTATATATGCCATTTTGTAAGTGTTATCTTCGTGTCTCTTTGCGTTTGCAGGCAAAGCAATAAGGAGTAAAAGGATAAATAGTAATAAACTTAACTTTTTCATATAAAATTTTTTCTCCGGCTGTTTACAATTAATTTTTTATTGTGTTATCATGATAACACAAGGGCAGAATATATGCAAAAGGAAATTTTACAACAGACAAAAATAGGCTATAATCTTGCGAAAGTAGGGATTTTGTCAAAAATACATGCAATCCAGCAGCTGAATGCAAATTCGTGTCCTGTAACCCCTGAACAATATACGGTTCTGGAAGTTTTAATCAATAATGACGCCCTGTATCAGCGGCAGATTTCAGCAATAACTCTGAAAGACCGCTGTAACGTAACAAGGATTTTGAATATACTCGAAAACCTCGGCTGTATAACTAAAAAAGCAGACGTTAACGGACGAAAGATTTACAAAATATACATAACCGAAAAAGGCAAAAAAATTTATGAAGAAACAAAACCCGTTATCCTGAAAACCTGGGCGGACTGTATTGAGGGTTTGACGGAAGAAGAAATCCTCCAGTGCAGCAAAACTCTGGAAAAAATAACGGAAAATTTAAAAGATAAAGTAAATATACAAATATAAAATTATTATAAAAGAGGACAATATGGCAGAAGAAGAAAATAATAATCAACCCCAAAAATCTAAAATTTCTAAAATAAGAGCTAAAAAAAGCAGACACGAATATCAGAAAAAAAGGGTTATAATCCCGACAATAACGGCAGTAATACTCGTTTTGCTTGGAATATTCTGGGCAATACGCTCAACGTATTACCAGACGACGGACGACGCTTTTGTTGAAGGGCACATAATTTCTGTAGCCCCGCGTGTTGCAGGTCCTGTTGTAAAACTGCTTGTTGATGATAACGATGAAGTTGTTGAAAATCAGCTTATCGCAGTTATAGACCCGACGGATTATGAAGTCAAATTAAAGCAGACTCAGGCAAAACTTGATGAGGCAAAAGCAAATCTGAACATCACGGAACGCCAGATTGAAGAAAGCCAATCAAACGTTCAACAGTCAACGGAAAACATTGAATCCGCCAAATCAAAATACGACTTTGCACAAAAAGACCACAAAAGATACACCGATATGTACAAAGCCGGAATTGCTTCAAAACAGGAGTTTGACAAAAGCAATACAGAACTCACTGTTGCGCAGGCAAACCTGAATGCTTCCCAGGAACACCTCAAAGCTGCAGAAGCTGTCTTAAAATCCCAAAAAGCCAAAACAGAAGCCATAGAGGCGGAAATTAAACGTCTGGAAGCGGAAGTTGAGCAGGCTGAATTAAATCTTTCCTATACCCAAATAAAAGCCCCGCAAGCCGGAAAAGTTACAGCAAGAAGTGTTGAACAGGGGAATTATGTTCAGGTGGCACAGCCGATTTTGTCTATAGTTCCGGAAAAAGTCTGGGTGGTTGCAAATTATAAAGAAATCCAGTTAACCCACATGCAAAAAGATGAACCTGTTATGATAAAAATAGACACCTATCCCGGTAAAAAATTCAAAGGAAAAATCGACAGCATACAAAGAGCCACCGGCGCAAAATCAAGCCTTTTCCCTCCCGAAAATGCTGTAGGAAGCTATGTAAAAATTGTTCAGAGAGTTCCTGTAAAAATTGTTTTCACGGAAGATATTTCGGGCTATAATATAGTTCCGGGTATGTCTGTTGTGCCGACCGTAAAAGTTAAAAAATGGCAGAAAAAACAGAAAAATAATCAGGAATAAACTTTGCAAAATCTGACAATAATAACCGCAGTAATTTTGAGAATACTGTCAAACTCATTTTCCAATGTGTTTCAAAAAAAATTAACTGCGGAAAATGAATCACCTTACTGCGTGAATTTTGTAACTTATATAATCTTGACGGTATTTTGCCTTCCGTTTTTGGGCAGCTTATCCGGTGCGATTTTCACTGCGGACTTTTGGATATATTCAATTTTAGGCGGGATATTCGGCGCAGCGGGCAATGCTTTTTTGATAAAAGCGCTTGAAAAAGGCGAACTTTCCGTACTCGGTCCGATTAACGCATACAAATCAGTCATCGGGCTTTTGGGCGGAATGATTTTTCTCAAAGAAATGCCCTCTTTAACCGGACTTTTAGGCGTAGGGTTAATCATTGCCGGCAGTTATCTTGTATTTGATACCGTTGATGAGAAATTTTCGATTGCACTTTTTAAACGGAAGGATATCCGATACAGATTTTACGCACTTTTTCTGACAGCGATTGAGGCTGTTTTTATCAAAAAAGTAATCCTCGTGAGCTCCGTTGCGGCTTCGTGTATCAGCACCTGCATATTCGGTGCGCTTTTTTCCTTCATGATACTGAAATTCAAGGGGGTTAAGTTGGGTAAAATATCAAAAATTATGCCTGACCACAGACTCTGGTATTTATCGACCGCAATTTGTTTTGCGTTAGTTATGGTAACGACAGCCTATACATTTTTAAAAATCAACGTCGGCTATGCGCTTTCTTTATTTCAGCTTTCCATTCTGCTGAACGTAATTTTAGGGTATAAAATATTCAAAGAAAAGCACCTGCTAAAAAAATTAACAGGTGCTTTTGTCATAATTTTAGGCTCAATTGCCGTAATCTTATATTAATTTGCATCAAAATTATTTTCAAAAGACGCGGGTTCAACGGTTGGCGCATCCGGTGAAATTTCGTCAAGCCATGGTTTTGCTTTTTGCTGTTTAATCAGCGGCTTGTTGTAGGTTGAAGAAGATGAAAGCGAATCTTCTTTTATTTGCGGTTTTGCATCAGCATCAGGTGCTGCCGGAGGGGTTGACCCGTCAGTTTGTTCCGGTGTCGCTGCAGAAGGAGTTGTTGTTTCTGTAATATCAGAGACAGGCTTTTCGGCTGCTGTCGAATCTGTCTGTTTTCTTTGGAATACCGGTGTTGTTGAGTTTTCAGTATTTGTTTCGGCTGCGGCGGATTCCTCGCGTACCTTTATTTCTCTTGCATTAGGGTCTCGCTCTTCTTTTACTATAACTTTTCCGTTATTTTTTACATAATCAGGATTGGATTTGCTTCTGTTTCTGACTCGTTTGATAAAAGTATTGTTGTCGCCGGAGCCTGACTGCAAATCAAGACGTTCATCATTAATAATATCAGTGTCAACTTCGCCGGTTTCTTCCAATTTTTTCTTTTTCTGATAAAGTTTAAAATCTTCATCAATATATTGACGCTGGCGCTGGTCTTTCATCAACTGCATTTCGTAAGCGCCAAAAGCACCCGGAGCCATTGTCGGGTTAAAATTGCCTGCCCCAAAATTCGGCATACCATCTGGAACTGCCTGTGCAGAAAGAGCAGAAAGTGTGAGAATAACCCCGCTTATAATTATTTTTTTCATAAAAATTATTTCTCCTTATTATTTAATTTGGAACACAACGTTTGCAACAGAAGTTACTTTTTTGTCAATTGTAGAGGTATCGCTTATCCCCATATCCGAAACATTTGTTGAATCAACCGGAGTAATTTGGAATACACCCATTCTGACTGATTGAATTTTTCCTACTCTGTTGTTTGTAGCTTTCAACATAGCAGCTGCACGCTGTTTTGCGTCTTTTGTTGCCTCTTGAAGAAGTGATACTTTTAAATCCGCAAGATTTGAATAAAAATATTCCGGTCTATAGACGTTAATATCAATGCCTTTGTTCAAGAGAGTCTGAATTTCGGTTGAAATTGTTTTAATTTTTTCAACGTCATTGGATTTGACAACAACCGGCAGAGATATGTTGAAAGAATCCACAACATTGGTCGACATACCGTTTGCGTTTGTTTTGTAAGAATAGTAGCCGTTATATGCCTGAACTTCAATATCTTTGTCTTCTATACCTTTAGATTTAACAAATGCGAGAACTTCCGGCAGTTGTTTTTGCACAAGCGCATAACCGGCTGCTTTGGTAGGCTGTTTTGCGGTAATCTGAAATTCCAGCCTTGCGGAATCCGATTTAACAATCTGATAAGCTGAACCTGTTACGGAAATTCCGTCTTTCGGAACGGACGACGTTATGCTCTTTGCACCCCAAACAAGCGCTATTGCCAATAAAAGACCTAATATTGCCAATTGAAATTTTTCTAATTGCTGAAACACTTTTTACCCCCTGTCATTACAGATACAATTTGTTAAATGTTAAAACCTTGTGTACATGATACACTATCTTAAATATTTTTTCAATTGTTATTTTGCAAAACTTTAAAAAATATGCTATTATAAAGTGTACAAAAAGAAAGTAAGGTAAAATTATGAATGCATATTTGGAAAGAGTATTGAAAGAAACAAAGGAGAAAAATCCGAATGAACCTGAATTTTTTCAGGCAGTAGATGAGGTTTTAACGACAATAGAGCCGGTAGTAAACGAGCATCCGGAGTTTGAAAATATAGCGCTTTTGGAGAGATTTACGGAACCGGAAAGAATAATTGCATTCAGAGTGCCCTGGGTTGACGACAGCGGCAAAACAAGAGTTAACCGCGGATTCAGGGTACAGTTCAACGGACTAATCGGTCCGTATAAGGGCGGCTTGAGATTTGACCCCAGTGTAAATATCAGCATAATGAAATTTTTAGCATTTGAACAGATATTTAAAAATGCTCTGACGGGACTGCCTATAGGCGGAGCAAAAGGCGGAAGCGACTTTGACCCTAAAGGAAAATCCGACAATGAAATTATGAGATTTTGCCAGAGCTTTATGACGGAACTCCAGCGGCACATCGGTCCGGATGTTGACGTTCCGGCAGGCGATATCGGGGTCGGAGCAAGAGAAATAGGTTATCTTTACGGGCAATACAGACGTATCAGAAACTGCTATGAAGCCGGTGTAATTACAGGTAAAGGGCTTGAATACGGCGGCTCGCTTGTGAGAAAAGAAGCTACCGGCTACGGTTTGATATACTTTTTGAGAGAAATGCTGAACGCAAACAACTACCAGTGCTTATCCGGCAAAACCGTAACAATTTCCGGCTCAGGCAATGTCGCAATATATGCCGCAGAAAAAGCTGAAATGATGGGCGCAAACGTTGTTGCAATGAGTGATTCCAACGGCTGTATCTATCATCCTGACGGACTTAACATTGAAACAATAAAAGAAATCAAGGAAGTAAAACGAGGCAGAATTAAAGATTACCTGCAAAAATACGCAGAAACTAAATATTTTGAAAGAACAGGGGCTGAATCTCCTATCTGGAACATAAAAACAGACATTGCTCTGCCTTGCGCAACCCAAAATGAAATTACGCTGGAAGACGCCAAAAAGCTTACGGCAAACGGCGTAATGGCTGTTGCAGAAGGTGCCAATATGCCTTGTACAAAAGAAGCAACGGAATATTTCCTTGCACACAAAGTGCTTGTCGGGCCTGCGAAAGCTGCAAACGCCGGCGGGGTTGCAACATCAGCTATCGAAATGAGCCAGAACAGCATGAGATATTACCTGACGTTTGAAGATGTTGATAAAATGCTTGAAAATATAATGGTTAACATCTTCAAAGCCTGCAAAACCTCTGCTGAAAAATACAATCTCGGCAATAACTATGTAGCCGGTGCAAATATTGCTTCATTCACAAAACTGGCAAAAGCAATGGAGCAGCAGGGTATTATTTAAACCGGCGATGGTCTGACGCTGCACAGCGAAGCAGAGCATATAATTTGTTTAAATAAAAAAATCGGGTCGGATAAAAAAGTCTGACCCGTTTTTTTATATTAAATATTTAAAATACTGATTATTTCATCTTGTATATCATGGAGATTTTTTTTCATATTGTCCAGATTGAGATTGATTGTTTTAAAATAAATTTTATAGTCATTCTTTCGTCGGTCATCTTTTGGTCTTTCTACATTTAAAGAAAACTCTGTATCGGGTTTTGTATCCTTCCATTGAGGGTACAGAAGGATTGCCCTGTGTGCGTTATGGATTAGGCAATAGGTTGAAACCTGAAACACATCTTCATTTGAAAAATCATTAACAGTTTCAAATTTTTTATATTTTGTATCAAGAACAATTTTTCCGTTATCATTTTCAATCAAAATATCAATAAAAGTGTTTCGTTTTTTGCTAGAATCGTTAACCAGAAGGCGGCGTCCTTTTTGGGCTGTCAGTTTCCAGCCGGAGTTATGTTCCGCTTTGCATTTTTTTATCAGTTCAAAGATAAATTCTTCAAACAATTTGTTCATATCCCAGACGAGCGTAATATTTTCAAACTTGTTTTTTGACAAATCAACGCTTGTTTGTTCGACAAACATTTTTGCCAGCTTAAAAGGTTTTTTAAAAAGTTCCTGACTGCGAAGAAGTTTTATTTTTTGAACCTTGAATTTGTCAAACCTTACAAGGTTAATTTCAGTATAATAATTCAGAATTGATTTGAGAATTTTTTTGTTGAAACTGCTGCCGGAAATATTGTATAGACAGGTTGATACAAATAAAAACAGCTGATTTAAGAGGTTATTTTCGGAAAATTCATCATATTCGCAATAAAACTTTGCCTGATTTGTGTGGTTATAACGAATATTTTCTGCGAATTTAATTTTACCTTTCAAGAAGTTCAAATTATCCTCTTCGCGGATATACCTTTTGGGTGTGAATTTTTTCAAGGCATTAAATAAAGACAGAGCATATTCTCTTATTAGTATTTCAAGAAACGGATTTTTTTCATCAGACAATTTTGCGACATCGCCGGTTTTTATGTCGAGTTTTTTTGTAAAAGAGAGCATAAAAATCAGATTTTTTAAGATTTTGCGCCGTTCCTTCTTATCAATAATGTCACTTCCGTCATTAGCGTTTTTTGAAATCAATTTAGGTAAAATTTCCAGATGGAGATTTTTGTATTTAATCACCCCTACCCAGGATTTTGACTGAACGCCGTCGGGCAGAACTTTTAATGCCTGACTTAAATTTTGGCATTTTAAATAGTTATTCAATCCTGCTAAATTAAATTCTTTTGGTATTTCTTTTTTTGAATATTCTTTGATAGGAACAGGTTTAGTCATTTTTTATACCGGCAATAAGATTTGCTTTTTCCAACATTTTTTTGAATTGTTCATTAGAGGTATTTTCTTTTTTTGAAAAATCATAATGACATTCTTCATCAGCACAGTTATTTGAATATGGCAGTTCCGGTCTGGGTATTTTTATTATGAACGTATTTTCATTTTCGGCAGCACCAAGAATTGCCTGTAGTTTGTCCCAATCTGAATAGAAATATTCATTCAGCAGTGGCAGAATCGAATCAAACCAGACATCTTTGAATGTAGTAATATCATCATAGTTTGTCCAGTTCATAAAATAGCTGTGTCCGATCTGGTGGTCTCTGTCTAAGAGATAAGATATTCTGTCGTTCAAAGTTTTTAAAATATTTTGAAGATTTATGCCATCTACAGTAAGAGGCTGGTTGTTTTTATCGACCAATTTTTCAGGTTTTGGCATCATTTCGACAAACTTAAATCTGCGGCGCAGTGCGATATCAATTGACGCAATAGAGCGGTCGGAGGTGTTCATTGTGCCGATAATGTAAAGATTCTTGGGTACGCCGAATAATTCGTCATCGGATGAATATGGCAGTGACACTTTTAATTCATATTGTGCACCTTTTCTTTTGTCAGATTCAATTAATGTAATTAATTCTCCGAAAATTTTTGAGATATTGCCACGGTTAATTTCATCTATAATTAAAACATACTTTGGTGCATTTTCATCAATTATGTATTCATTATTATTTTCAACAGACAATTGCTGTTCATCTTCTAAAGTATTTTTAATATTTAGTAATTCTTTGTAAAAATTATGATAATAACCTTTTAATGATGTATTCCCCTCATAATCTTTGTTAAACTCAATAGAAGTATTATAATGTTTATTTTGATTAAAGAGTTGTTCAATTTTGGATAAATCAATTTTTCTATCTTGTTCCTGACGACCAAAATGAAATATAAAATTGTTATCATCGTATGAAATATTTAACAGATTAAGAAGGTTAGAACCTTCAGGATATTTTTCTTTAAAAGCATCCATTACATCTTTAAAAGAGATGGTATTAATTGTTTCATTAGTTTTTAACTTGTACAAATTTTTAGACGCATTTTTACATATTTTTTTGAAAATGCCTTCGGATTTGCGGTAAATCAAATTATCCTTATCCAAATCGGGTTTAATCCCTTCAACAAATTCTTCATAGGAATATGATTGATGAAACGTAACAAATTCAATCCGGTGTTCTCTTTTTAGTTTATCAAATTCGTTTTTGAGATTTTGATAAGTTGTTTCATCAACATCATCATAATTTTCCCCCTTAATAATAGACATAGCTTTAAGCACGGTATTATACGTTTTGCCGGTACCGGGCGGCCCGTACAAGATTTGGTTTAGCGGGAATTTAGGTTTGTCTGTTGCGGGTTCTTCTGGCATTTGAATTTCTCCATTAAATGTTTTGTGATAATTGTCAATCATTTCGTTAATTGTTTTTATAATCTCGTCTTTATTAGCGTTGATGTCGTCCTCTGATTTGACAGTTTGAACATAAGTGTAATAAAGAGATTTACTCCCATTAGATTCAAGGTTTTTTAGTGTAGAGCTGCTCCATAAAATTTCCGGTTGAGTTTTCTCTGATATGCCGTAAGCTATTGTAAAATTATCTACAGGGTCTTTTCTGTTTAAATGAATTATCGGATAAATTCCATGCGTAACTTTTTGTCCGTAATTTAAAAATGTAAATGTCGGAGCATTTTGAAACTTGGAATTACCTCCGTGCATTGAATAGAATGAAACTTTAATCTTTGTGTTTCGATAATTTTTAGAAAATTCACCAGGTTTGGAACCTGCAATACTATTAATTGAAATATGTATAAATTTTTTAATTAATTCAAATAACTCATTAGCATCAATTTCTTTTTTCATACCCCGTTCCTTTTGCTCAATCTTATCATAACTACTTATAAAAATCTATTACTCTTTATGTTAAGATATTTGCTTTGAGACGTGTTGTAATCTAAAATAAAAAAGCCGGCATGAAGTTTTATTATTTTGTACCGGTGGTTGAAAGGTTTTTGATGGATAAAACATTTGATTTGATTGTTGAAGAGTATAAGAAATTCCAGCAGACTGTTGCCGTTGCAGTTGGCGGCTCTCAAACAGCGCAAACCGCTGACAGCCAATCCGATATTGATACTTATGTTTTTGTTGAAAATGAAATCCCTGTTGAAAAAAGATTACAATTGATAAAAAAATATTCTACAAAATACGAAGCAGGCTGCGAATATTTTGGCGCGGGCGATGAATTTTTCGTCGACAATATGAACCGTCAGCTGGATGTCATGTTTATGGATAAAAAATGGATTGAAGATATCGTTGAAAATGTCTGGGAAAAACATTATCCATCAAACGGCTATACTACATGTTTTTTGTTCACAATAAAAAATTGCAAAATTTTTTATGACCGCGAAGGCTGGCTTCAAGGTTTAAAAGACCGGCTGGCAACACCTTATCCCGATGAATTAAAACAAAATATAATAAAAAGAAATATGATGCTTTTAAAAGACAAACCTTTTGCATCGTATTATGAACAAATAGAAAAAGCTATTTTGAGAAACGATTTAAACAGTGTTAATCACAGGATTGCAGCTTTTATGGCGAGTTATTTTGATATAATTTTTGCGATGAACGGGCTGCTGCATCCGGGTGAGAAAAAACTTGTAAAATATGCGCTTGAACATTGCAAAATTCTGCCGGAAAACTTTGAAGAAAATATAACAAAACTTCTCACGCAGCCAAACCCTGATACTCTAAAAATTCTGCGTGATATGGTGCAAAAACTAAAAAAGTGTCTCTGATATATTGACTTGCAGTTTATTTTCTGCTGATTGAATGCTATAATAAATCTAAAAGTATTTTGACAAGGAGTTAAGATAATGCAGGAAATAAAATGCCCAAAGTGCGGCGAAGTTTTTCAGGTGGATGAATCGGGTTATGCCGCAATTGTGAAACAGGTCAGAGATAAAGAATTTTCTAAAGAAATTCAATCCAGAGAATCACAGTTTGAAGCGGAAAAAGAAAGCGCTGTCCAGCTTGCAAAGCTTGAGGCGGAGAAAGATTTTAACGAAAAATTGAACAAAAAAGAAGCCGAAATTGCAAAACTTAAATCCGAAATTGAAACCGAACAGATGGCGAAAAAATCCGCCGTAAACGAAACTGCAGCCGAAAAAGACAGGGAGATTACGGAACTCAAAAACAAACTTGACTCCTTCAACAAAGATAAAGAACTTGAGATTAACAAACTCGTCACAAAAATGAACACCGAACTTGCCGAAAAAGATAACAAAATTACAAAACTTTCAGGCGAAAAGGATTTGACGGAAAAAGAATTTCAGCTGAAAGAACAATCTTTAAAGGAAAAATACGAAACAGAGATAAGATTTAAGGAAGAAGAAATTTCGCGCCTAAAAGATTACAAACTGAAACTTTCGACAAAAATGGTGGGCGAAAGCCTTGAACAGCACTGCGAAACAGAGTTTAACCGCCTCAGGGCGACCGGATTTCAGAAGGCCTACTTTGAAAAAGACAACGACGCAAAATCCGGAAGCAAAGGGGATTATATCTATAGAGACTATGACCCTGACGGCGGCGAGTTTATCTCGATTATGTTTGAGATGAAAAACGAAACCGACACAACTTCGACCAAGAAGAAAAACACGGATTTCTTAAAAGAACTCGACAAAGACCGAAGAGAAAAGAAATGCGAATATGCTGTTTTAGTCTCTTTACTCGAGCCTGAAAACGAACTATATAACACAGGGATAGTGGATATGTCGCACCATTTTGCAAAGATGTACGTTATCCGTCCGCAGTTTTTTATCCCGATAATAACCCTGCTTCGGAATGCTGCACTCAATTCACTTGAATACAGAAACGAGCTTGCAATGATAAAGGCACAGAATATAGATATTTCAAATTTTGAAGCGGAAATGAACGATTTTAAAGACAAATTTTCAAGAAACTTCCGGCTTGCAAGCGAGAAATTCCACAAGGCAATAGAAGAAATAGACAAAACAATCGAGCACTTGCAAAAGACAAAAGAAGCGCTGCTTTCGTCCGAAAATAATTTAAGGCTTGCGAACAACAAAGCGGAGGATTTAAGCATAAAACGCCTGACTAAAAACAATCCGACGATGGCGGCGAAATTTGCTGAACTCAATCAAACGTAACGTTTGGCAAACGTTACGTTTGCATCATTATTCTTTACACAGACTGAAACACCGCCTTTTGGAGTTATTCAAGAAACTTTAAAAGTCTTTGAAAAGTCGGCTTTTGTAACGCCCGTAAGAGCTTTTCAATATTCTCCCCTCTCCTGGTTCAGTATTATTGTCAGGCAATGCCTGACCTACATAAACTGAAGTTGTGCCTTTTGAAAGTATTATAGAAACTTTTTTTTAAGCCTCCATTGTGTAGCCATAATCGGATAAACTCTTCTTTGAAATTCTTTTTCTTAATTTTTCTAATTCATCCAAATCTTGTTTTGTTATTATTTCTTTAATTTCCGGGCCGCCAAATTTTTTGTATTTAGAAGTTATTTCTGGTGAAAATTTAAAACCTCTCGCTGCCAGATGGAAATAATCTGCAACAAATTCTAATTCATTCGATAGCATATTGGGCATATAATACTCAACCGGATTTTTTCGAAAGTCTTTGTATAATTTATTTAATTCACGTTTTAATTTTGTTTTTTCTGCTTCTGTTTTACATACTGACAATCTTTCTTCTATGCTTGCTTTCGCGGGATTATGTGTAAAGAAACCCTCATCCCAGGCTCGTTGTAAATCTTTTGCTAAAATTTCCTGTTCCTTTTTGTTTAAATGGTTAAATGTTTTGTTTTTAAAAAGTCCTAATTTGTGAAGAAAATTTCCCAATGATTGCCAGTAATCATTTTTATAAAGTGTTAATATACCGCCTTTTTTGTGCATTAAATGTCCTGTTTCGTGTATGGGGACTCTAAAATCAAGATTTTTTATACTGCGCGGATTATAAATCATAGAATTATTAAAGGCCTCTCCTAACAGACCGGAGCCGCTGGGCAGCCTATATTCCATAAATACCAGCTCTGCAGGTTTTTCATAACCTTTTGAAATAAGCAGTTTATGAAATTTTTCTATGAATTCTACATTTTGTAAAGTTTCTAATGTCTCACGCTGAAAACCATGTGAGGCTGCTGTTTCTTCGTATGTTTTAGCAATATCTATTTTCGTACAGGAAGTCTTATTAATTTCTTTTTGGAAATGTGTCATAATCCTTCTGTAATCTTTGTAGGCTTGAGGTTTTGGATTTAAGCCTACAAGCCTTTTCAGCATAGCTCTTCCGCCAATGCCAAATAGTTCAACAGATAATTGATGTGCTATTCCCATAAATCTTTTCCTGTACTTTCCCTATAATTATTCCCTTTAAAAATATAAAGTATCTTTTTTTTCTATAATTGCTTTTCGTATCAGGAATTTATAGTTCAAACGGTTGGAATAACGGTATATAAATAAAAACTGTTGTTAACAAATCTTAACAAAAATGGATATGCTGTAGTAAATTTTAATTTATCAAAATATTTTTGTTTGGATAAGCACAGCTTAACAAGTTTTCCCGTTCCGGATTAGGCTATAAACAATTTGAATTTTTTTGGAGTTATATAGCAAAAAATTTTTTCAGCGTTGTTAATTGTATATGCACAATGGAGGTTTATAATATGATAACAATTTCGCCACTAAATTTTAATCAAAATTCTTCACCGTCTTTGAACTTTAACGGCAGAAGAAAAAAAGTTGTTGATGATACCGTTAAGATGATTAATGTAGCTTCGCCGGATATTCAACTACAGTCAAAAAGATTGATTTCAAAAGCTACTGATTTAATAAATAACACCTGGGCAAATATTAAAGCGAAAAAATCCCGCAAGAGTTTTCCTGAATTTTCTCAGAAAGATATTTATGGCTCTACAATTACCTTGAAACCGGTTTACAACAGTGAAAATTTATTATTATTAGAACTTGACAAAGGCAAAGTTATTGACAAAATTTATGTTAATCAAACTAATCCGACATATTTTAAGTATGAACAAGCTGTAAAAACCGATTTTGGGTCAGCTACTACCAAAACTTATGACAGCAGGCGCCAGAGTAACAATCCGCTGCTTGTTGAAAAAGTTAATGCAGCTTTGCAAAAGTATATTCCGCTATTTCTAAAAGATGATAAAAAATCCCCGATAATTTAAGCAAGTAAATACAGTTTGCTTGAGGTATAATTACAATTAGTTGTAATCAATATCCGGGAATTATACGCAGTATGGACGCAAAAAAGATATATAATCTTAATTTCTGGCATGCTACAAAAAATTATGGCGCAAATATGACAGCCTTTGCTTTACAGCGTGTTTTAGAAAAACTCGGTTTTGATGCGGAATTGGTCAATAATCGTATTGATTTAGATGCAAAGGCGTACAAAAATACCTCCGTTGTAAAATTTTTTAAAAAGTATTTAAAAATTAATTCCGATAAGCCTTCAGCTGTTAATTTGCTGAATGACAGTTCTCAAATTTTTATTGCAGGTTCGGATCAGATTTTCAGACCCCGCTATACTGACGATAAAATGCAGGAATATTTGCTCGATTTTGTAAAACCTGAATTTAAAAAGCTGGCGTTTGCCGCAAGTTTCGGGCTTAACAAAACGAAATTTTTAGAAGAAACTCCGGGAGATGTTATCGCAAAGATGTGCCTTTCTTTGCGTTCATTTGATTTTGTTTCTGTTCGGGAAAAATCCGGAGTGGAAATCTGCCGCGATGTCTTCGGAATTGACGCACAATGGGTTATTGACCCCGTTTTTATTCTTGACAAATCCTGCTATGAAGATTTAATTAAAAATTCAACTGTGGATTACACAGGTAAGCTTGTAAGCTATGTTCTTGACAAACCGGAAGGATATTCAAATGCCTGTCAATATCTTTCTGACAAATACAATTCAGAATGCGTTGAATTGTCCGGCAGCGGTCTTCCGGTTGAAAACTGGCTGGCTGCAATTAAAAATTGCAAAATTTTGCTTACTGATTCTTTTCACGGAGTCTGCTTTGCAATTATCTTTAACAAACCGTTTATCTGTTTGTCTAATAAAACCCGCGGAGGTGCCAGATTTGAATCAATATTTGAGATGCTGGGGATTAAAGATGAAAGCATACAATCTTATGATGAAATTCTTCGCAAAAATTGTATTTTTAACGTAGATTACGAATGTGTGAATGAAAAAATTGCACGAGAAGCTGAAAAAGGTATTGAGGTTTTGAAAACAGCGCTGAATACTCCTGTGAAAATTAATAATGAAAAAATCGCAGTACGGCGCAATTTTTTAGAAACAGAATTGTTAAGAGTTCGTGACGAAGCTACTATAAAATTTCAACTCAAAAAAGTACGCTGGCGAATATTTTGTATATTACCGGTGTACGCGGCAAAATACTCGTGGAAACTACTTATTTACTGGAGCAAACAGATAATTGGAATTTTTAAACGACATTAAATTATGTACAGGATGCGGTGCTTGTGCAAATATTTGTCCGCATGATGCAGTGATTATGCAAGAAGACGAAAAAGGTTTTCTAAAACCTTTTGTAGACACAACTCGCTGTACAGAGTGCGGTTTGTGCAAAAAAGTTTGTCCTCTTCTGAATTTTCAATCAGATAATTTTGAATCACCGCAAGCTTTTGCTTTTATTAATCAGAATAATGAAGTACGGATGCGTTCGTCATCTGGAGGAGTTTTTCCTGCTTTTGCAAAATATATTATAGAAAAAGGCGGTGCAGTATTTGGTGCGGTTTATGACAGCAGTTTAAAAGTCTGCCATGATGCTGCGTATGACTTAAAAGATATTGAAAAAATGCAAGGCTCAAAATATGTCCAAAGCGACACAAAATATACATTCAGAGCTGTAAAAAATGCCTTAACTACCGGCAAGCCGGTATTATACACAGGCTCTCCCTGTCAAATTGCAGGATTAAAATCTTATTTGGGCAAAGAGTGGGAGAATTTGCTTACTATTGATTTGATATGCCATGGTGTGTCGTCAAGAAGAGTTTTTGAAATGTATAAAAAAGAAATCCTAAAAAAAATTAAGGATAACGGCAGACTGACAGGACTCAACATGCGTGATAAAAATTTCGGCTGGGGTTACGGCTTTTTTGTGACAATTACAACGACGAATGCGAGTTATCACTTACATAAAACGGAAGATGATTTTCAGCAGTTATATTTGCATAATTTGTCAATAAATGACAGCTGTCTGCAATGTAAATTTAATAAAATCCCACGTACAGCGGACATAACAATGGGTGATTTTTGGGGCGTAGAAGATTATGATAGTTCTTTAAACGATAAAAAGGGCATTTCGGCAGTATTACTTAATTCCGCAAAGGGACAAAAATATTTTAAAGAATTAATTAGCACAGATCAAATTTATTCGGAGGAAGTTCCTGCGGAAGTTATTATCAGAAATAACATAACTATAATATCGTCATCAATTCCGCACCCGAGACGAGAGGAATTTTTTAAAGATGTTGTAGCTAGTAAAAAGAGATTATCGCAGTTGTGTGAAAAATATCTAAAACTGCGGCCAAATATTTTAAAAAGAATATTTAGAAAACTTCCGCCGAAATTACAGAGAATAATAAAAAGAGTTTTATTAAAATAGCCCGGACTAGCGATGTACGGTAAGCCACTGCGCAAATCCGCTGAACCCGCTATTGACCGATTAAAGCCTTCACCATTCAAGCATATTAAAAAGAGAGTAACTTTTGTTACTCTCTTTTTAATTGTCGATGGGGGGACTTGAACCCCCAAGGATTTCTCCACACGCCCCTCAAACGTGCGCGTATACCGATTCCGCCACATCGACATAAATTTTTATTAAATTTTCACTGTTTTGATTAACCGTTCGTGGCGGATGTACTCGCTTTGCTCGTACCCTCCATTTTTTTGATACTCAATCAAAAAAACGGAGTCCTTGCCACATCGACTTGTCAAAAAATATTAAATTGTCACATAACTGAAAGTCCGTTTGTGGCGGAAAAGCTTCGCTTCCTCTCCTCGGACGTGACATTTAGTCACCTCCTCGTCGGCAGAGTGCCACATCGACATAAATTTTTATTAAATTTTCACTGTTTTGATTAACCGTTCGTGGCGGATGTACTCGCTTTGCTCGTACCCTCCATTTTTTTGATACTCAATCAAAAAACGGAGTCCTTGCCACATCGACTTGTCAAATTATTTAATCGTTACTCAAAAATCCTAACATAAAAATTTTTTACTGTAAATACTAAATTTCAGAAACTTATATAATAAATTCCTCAAATACTATAAAATCCCGTCATTCTGAGGGCTTTTGCCCGAAGAATCCCAATAAAAAGAGATTCTTCACCCCTGAATTGTCACCGGGTTCAGAATGACGAGGTATTAAAGACATTAGGACTATAGGACAATAAGACGTTAAGTTCATTTCATCAATCTGTCACCCTGAACTTGTTTAAACCTCCTTCCCCGGCTTGGGGAAGCAAATTCAAGACAGGCTGGGATGGGGAGCAACAGGTCCAGCCATCGTAAAGTCCTGCGTTGGCTTTTCACACGGTAAGATCCTGAACTTGTTTGACTACTTTTTCCAAAATCTTTGATTTTGTGAAAAATGTCCGGTTTCCCGCAGGGTCTTGCCGGTGGTAAGATTCCGAAACACGGAGGTCAATCCAACGTTCGGAATGACATTATGCTTATCTTTTAATAATATTTGGTGGAAACATATATATAAATCCCTCTATCTCACTCTTGTATATCTTTTTTTACGTGCTAAACTTGTTTTGCTAAAAGGAGAGTATTATGATTAACGAAAAATTAGAAAAAGCTTTCAATGATCAAATCAACAAAGAACTTTATTCAGAATATCTGTATCTTGCTATGCAGGCTTATTTTGAAAGATTAAATTTAAAAGGTTTTGTAAACTGGTTCACTGTTCAGGTTCAGGAAGAACACGCTCACGCTATGGGTATGTTCGATTACGTACACCAGCGCGGCGGACACGTTGAACTTGAAGCTATTGATAAACCTGTTACAAACTGGTCATCACCTTTGCATTGCTTTGAAGAAGTTTTGAAACACGAAGAATTTGTTACTTCAAGAATTAATGCCCTTATGGATGTAGCAGACGAAGTTAAAGACAGAGCAGCACTTTCTTTCCTCGACTGGTATCTCAAAGAACAAGTTGAAGAAGAAGCCACTGTGGGCGATGTTTTGGCTACTTTAAAACTTATCAAAGATGATTCAAAAGCACTCCTGATGCTTGACAAAGACCTTGCTGCAAGAACTTTTACTGCGCCGGTCATTGGTTAGTTAATTTTTGTAACGAAAAACAGGATATTTCCCTGTTTTTCGTTCAAACTAACAAAAAATTTTTTTCACAGATTTTAAAATTAACAAGATGAAAATTCAGACAATAAAATATAATAATGTTACCCCGAACAATTTTCTGCAATCCTACAAAAAAGATAACAAAAAAATTGATTCACAGCGTAACACACACATGACAAACCCGAATTACGGCACGTTTGCCAACTATCAGGCAATGCTGAATAAAACGGGGATATCTTTTAAGGGTTATTACGGCGACCAGCAGCCTGCCAAGAAACTTTTTTGGAATTTGACAGGCAGAAATGATGTTTACGAAGACAACTGGACAAATGAACATCTGTATCAGGTAGGCTATAAAAAGTGGGTGAATGCTTCTCCGAATGACCTTTTAAAGCGTACACCGGAGCAGGCAATGCAGTCAATTCTGACGCTTGTCAAACCCCCATATCAATATCCGGGGATACCGCCTTGCATATATTCACCAAATTACGGTGACAAATGGGGCCGGCATGCAAATTACATAGAAATTAACCCGCGGGCAATTGCCAAATACGAAAACGGCAGGGTATCTGAAGGATTGTTTCAGGTGATGAAACTTTTACCTGCGATACCGACTTCTCCGAGGAGTTTTGCAAATTGTATTCTGCTATCGCAGGTTTTTCCGAGTACATACGGTGACGGGTATATGGACGGTAACGGATTATACACAGCAAACTTGCACACAGGAATCAGCCGCAATCTGACATCTCCGGGGTTATATTGCAAAATGGGCGAGGATGAGCAGGTAAAAGCGTTTAATGATTTGGCGCATCTTATGGGGTTTAAGACGGGCGCGAGAATGCCGTTATCTGCGGGACAATTGCAGGTACAAGGCCGTGGATTTGATTGGTGGAAAGACGAAAGAGCATACATAGATGCCTGCAAAAATCTTGTTGAACTTGGATTTGACGCAATATATTTTGACAGTGCAAAGCACGTTGTTGATTATAACGGATATTGCGGCGTTGGGGCATTGCCTGATTTTTGCCAGATGCAAAGAATAACGGAAGCAATCAGACGAGAAACCGGCAGAGGTGACATCGCGTTCATCGGTGAAAAATGCAACGACGAATACGCATACAAAGAAATGGGAATGACAGCGGGAACGCACTGGGGACAGGCTGATGATTTCGGGAGTGTGTTATGGGAGTCCAGAAAACAAAAAAGCAACCGTGATTACGCCGGCGGGCCGGAGGTATCCAACGACAACGATTACGGAAATATCTGGTATGAACAGCGATTAAACAGGATAGCCAACTGCCTGTTCGGATACGATCACATTGCGGATAAACTTCCGACATATATGCAGATAAATGACATTTTACCGCTTTCAAATTACACAAACACCCACGAGCAAATGGAACGGGTAAAAGAGATGCGGGGTTCAGACGCGTGGACAGAATGTGAACGACATTGGGACGGGATATTTAATACGGAATGGGCAGCACAAAAATACAGAAATGACGTGTACCATCTTTTTGAACATGCGATGTACAGATAATTTTTTATTATAAATTGCTCCCCACCCTAGCCCTCCCCGACCTGGGGAGGGAATAAAGTCATCAAGCTTTTACGGACGCGACAAAAGCCGATTGTAAAAAGAATTACTAAAATTTTTTGAACATCAACAAAAGGCGGTACTTCAGTTTGCGGAAATAGAGTTATAGGGTGGGCAAAGCGAAAGCGTGCCCACATATTTCTTTAGCGCTTACGCGCAGGTGTTTATGTCGGTTGGGCATACTTGCCCAACAATGCCTTCAGGGTGACAATTCCAGCTTTTTTAGTGTAAAATGCAATGTAAATTTCAAAGCGAATTGGTTTACATTTGGCGTGTTTATTGTATAATTAACCTATAAGCAGTTAAGAGAGCTAATTGAGGGATATGGATATGACAAAAAAGATTGCATTTTTATTTCCCGGACAGGGTTCACAATCTGTCGGCATGGGAAAAGATTTGTATGAAAATTACGAAAGCGCGAAGTCTGTATTTGATACTGCAGACAGTGTGCTGGGAAAAAGCATTACGGGCTTATGTTTTGACGGCCCTGAAGACGCATTGAAGCAGACTGTTAATACACAGCCATGTATTGTTACGATGTCAATTGCGGCATTAGAAGCTTTGAGAACAGAACTTGATATTCAGCCGGCATATACAGCAGGACACAGCCTCGGTGAATACTGTGCAATGTACGCATCAGGTGTAATGTCACTGGATACAGCGCTGAAAGCAATTCAAAAAAGAGCTGACCTGATGAACGAATCAGCAACCGGCGGTGCTATGGCAGCGATTTTGAACGCAACGGAAGACCAGTTGAAAGCAGGTTTGGCAGAAGGTTCAAAAGCCGGCTATGTTGATGTCGCAAATTACAATTCACCGGCTCAGGTTGTAATCACAGGAGATGAAAAAGCAGTCAAGGCTGCCGGAGATTATATGCTTGCAAACGGTGTGAGAAGAGTTGTTCCGCTTGCTGTATCAGGCGCATTCCATTCTAAGTTTATGGAAAAAGCAAGCGAAGGATTTACGGAATTTGCTTCATCGCTTGAATTAAATGACGCTTCCGTTCCTGTAATCACAAACGTTGATGCGGAAGTTACGGTGAGCGCTGAAGATTTCAGACGTAAAATGCCAAAACAGATTTGTTCATCAGTTTATTGGACTCAAACAATTCAAAAAATGGCAGCAGATGGTGTTGACACATTCATTGAAATCGGACCGGGCAAGGTTCTTGCCGGTTTGAACAAGAAAATAGCACCGGATGCAGCCGTTTATAATGTGTTTGATAAAGCTTCTTTGGATGCAGCTTTGACCGCATTGAAAGAGCAAATGGCAGGGGTGTAATTCCCCCGGCCGGTTTGGTCCCGCCTGACGAAATAAAAATGTAGAGCATGGCATGGATGTTAGCGTAGGTCGGGCTTACCAGCCCGGCAGAAAATAAAAAATACACAGTTAATGTAGGTCAGGCATCGCCTGACAAAAATTAAGTTAATGCAGATCGGGCATACCAGCCCGACAAAAAATAAAAAAACGCAGCGCATAGCGCAGATGTTAATGTAGATCGGATTTACCAATCCGACAGAATGTAGGTCAGGCATCGCCTGACAAAAATAATAAGTTAATGTAGGTTGGGCTTACCAGCCCAACAAAAAATAAAATAAGGAGAAATTTAATGACAGAAAGAAAAATTGCATTAGTAACAGGGGGTTCCCGCGGAATTGGTCTGGCTTGCGCATTGGAACTTGCAAAAGCAGGCTGCGACATTATTATCAATGATATTTGCGACGCGGAAAAAGCTCAACCGGCGTTAGACGAAATTAAAGCTTGCGGAGCAAACGCATACTTCTACAGCTTTGATGTTTCTGATGACAAAGCAGTGCAGGAAAATGTTGACAAAATGATTGCCGAACACGGCAAAATTGATATCCTTCTCAACAATGCCGGTATCACTAAAGACGGTCTTTTTGTAAGAATGGATATGGAACAATGGGAAAGAGTTATTAAAATTAACCTGACATCAGCATATTGCGTAACCCATGCTGTTATCAAATATATGATGAAAGCCCGTCAAGGTTCTATCATCAATATGTCAAGCATAGTCGGCCGCCACGGTAATGCAGGTCAAGCAAACTATTCAGCATCTAAAGCAGGTCTTATCGGTTTGACACAAACTCTTGCAAAAGAATTCGGCTCTCGCGGTATCAGAGTTAACGCAGTATGCCCGGGCTTTATCCAAACCGCAATGACTCACGATTTGGCTAATATTGATGAATATCTGAAAGCTATTCCGATGAAAAGACTCGGCACTCCGGAAGATATTGCAAAAGTTGTTAAATTCCTTGCTCTTGATACCGACTACGTTACCGGTCAGGCTATCGAAGTTGCAGGCGGCTTGATGTTGTAATCTTTCCGAACAAAAATTATTGTGCCTGAAAAAAGTTAAGATTTTTAACAATATGCGCTCAGGAATGTAAAATTCTTGCAAAAAAAAATTAACTGGGTATAATTATTTTAGAGTAAAAGCGAGTGAGGGAGAAAAGTGTAAAAAACTAATCCCGTTTAAAGCGAGCGAGCGACTTAAAATAGTGTAGTAATACAATAAATGAGGAAAAAAAAATGAGTACATTTGACAAAGTAAAAAAAGTTGTTGTTGACCAATTAAGCGTAGATGAAGCATTAGTAACTCCTGAAGCTAGCTTCACAGCTGACTTGGGTGCTGATTCATTAGATACAGTTGAATTGGTAATGGCTTTCGAAGAAGAATTCGGATGCGAAATTCCTGACGAAGATGCTGAAAAAATCCAAACAGTTAAAGACGCTGTAGATTATATCGACGCACATTCGTAGTCATTACTGATATTTGTTTTTAACAAATAAACATTTATAAAAACTTGCGAGGGTGCAAAAATAATATTTTTTTCGCCCTCGTAAATTTATCAGGATAGTATAAAAAGGTAAAGAGATGAGTAAAAGACGAGTAGTAATCACAGGTATGGGTGCAGTTACACCATTCGGAGTCGGTGTTGAAAAGTTATGGTCCAGCCTGATACAAGGTAAAAGCGGAATAAGCACAACAGAGGCAATTGATGTTTCTAAACACGTTGTAAAAATTTCTGGCGAAGTAAAAGATTTTAATCCGGAAGATTACCTTGATGCTAAAGAAGCTAAGAAAATGGACAGATTTATTCAGTTTGCAATGGTTGCGGCAGATGAGGCCGTAAAAGATTCCAAACTGGATATGGAAAAAGAAGACCCTTATAGAGTCGGAGTTATAGTCAGCTCTGCTGCCGGCGGTTATAAAACTTTTGAAGAAAATCACGTAAGAATTCTTGAAAAAGGTCCAAACAAATGTTCACCGTTTACTATCCCAATGATGATTGTAAACATGCCGTCAGGCAGAATTTCTATCAAATACGGCTGCAAAGGGCTTAATAAAGTTGTAGTATCAGCCTGTGCAACAGGTTCACACTCAATCGGCGACGCTTTCCGCTCTATTCAGTACGGCGATGCGGATGTAATCCTTGCCGGCGGCTGCGAAGCTACTATATGCGATGTTGGTGTCGGAGCATTTTCAAGTGCAAGAACTTTATCAAAACGTAATGATGAACCGACAAAAGCTTCCCGTCCTTATGACAAAGACAGAGACGGTTTTGTTATGTCAGAAGGCGCCGGAGTGCTGGTTCTTGAAGAATACGAACACGCAGTAAAACGCGGTGCAAAAATTTATGCTGAAATCGTCGGCTACGGTCAGACAGCTGATGCTTATGACGTTGTAGCACCGTGTCCGGAAGGTAAGGGTGCCACCAAATCAATGGAATTTGCACTAAAAGATGCCGGAATGAAGCCGGAAGATATTCAATATATCAACACCCACGGTACAAGTACCGGACTTGGTGATATTGCGGAATCTAAGGCTGTTGCAAATGTATTTGGCGATTTGGACAAAAACCCGACTCTGTTGGTAAGTTCAACTAAGAGTATGCACGGGCATATTCTGGGGGCAACCGGTGCTATTGAAGCAATTGTTTGCGTCAAAACGATTAATGAACATATTGTTCCGCCGACTATCAACCTTGATAATCAGGATGAAAATGTTGCTAATCTGAATTATGTTCCGCATAAAGCCGTTAAGGCTGATGTTCATGCGGCATTAAGCAACTCTTTCGGTTTTGGCGGTCAGAACGCTACTCTTGTTATTAAAGAGGTTAAATAATAAAACAGCTATTATAAAGAAATTCTTCGCAGTGTATTTTAGATATCTGCGAAGAATTTTTTTGCCATTGCAAGATGTTATTCTCTCTACAGGGCAATTTTTTAAGTCGAAATGTTTTTATATATATAATATATAATCGAGGAATAGCTATGCCTGGAGACTTAGACAGTTTCATAGACATTTTGAAGAGCCGTGATGGCGATGATGTTTTGCTTAATGATGCTAAAAATGAATATAGCGCTGAATTAAGCAGAGTTGAAACTTTTGCGCGTGATTTGGGGGATAATATTGTCGACGGGTTGAAAAATACTTTCTCAAATAAAGATAAAAAGACCGTTACACCTGCATCAAATGAGCCTCTTCCATTAACTCAAAAACAAAAAGGAAATAATCTTTTTAATGACGTCGGCTGTGATTTTAAAGGTACTTACTTTCGACTTGAAAAACCGATTACTAAGAGCAAAAACACCTCGATTTATACAGATATAGGACCCCGAAAGCAGGATTTGGGAATAGAATACAAAACAAAAGATTCTACAATTCGGGCGGGCGTGGAGCATAAACATTCCGTAGCTGCGGCGGTTGTCAATTATAATTATGACACAGGGCTTGGAAATCTTTCAGTAGAAGCCAAGGCGTCAAAGGACGTGAGCGGTATCGGTGCGTCATATAGAGCAAAAGGCTTGAAGATAAATGCTTCCGTGTGGGAAGGTGACGGCATGCTAATCAATTTTGAAAAAACAATGAAAGTAAAGAAAAGTGATATAACAATTGGCGGAGCAGTCTCTGATGATTACGGGTTTGTCTATGCGAGAATAGTTTTATAGTCAATGGTGTGATCAAGTGATTAAGTGAAATACCAGATCCTGACTGACTGTAATTCGTCATTCTGAGCAAAGCGAAGAATCTAAATTAAAGAGAGTCTTCACCCATGAATTATCGTCGAGGGCATTGTTGGGCATACTTGCCCAACAATGCCGCTGTTACTGTAGTTCGGATTTACTAATCAGAGCTATATGGTGGGCAAAGCGCACGCGTGTCCACCAGCTGTCATTCTGAACCCGATATCCATTCAGGGGTGAAGAATCTCTTTTTTAATTTAGTAATGCTGTCAGGCAATGCCTGACCTACATAAACTAACGCTCAGAATGACAAAATAATTCCCTCTCCTATATAGTCCGCAAATTCGCATCCCCAAGCCGGGGAAGGTGGTTTAAACAAGTTCAGGGTGACAGATTAAAGAAACGGGCTTAACGTCTTATCGTCCTAACGTCTTTTTAACTTTTTAGCAAATACCTTCTCTCAGTCTGATGATAGCAGCACCCCAGGTCATGCCGGCACCAAATCCGCAAAGTATTGCCTTAGCGTCATTACCGAGTTTAACAGTACCTTTTTCAACGCCTTCTGCCAGCGCAATCGGTACTGATGCGGCGGATGTGTTGCCGTAATACTTGATATTTGTAATTACTTTTTCATCTGAGTATTGAAGTCTTTCCTGAACAGCTTGAATAATTCTCAAATTGGCCTGGTGCGGAATTAGATATTCAATATCTTCTGCTTTCAAGCCGGCTTTTTCAATAATTTCTTCAATATACGGCGGAAGAATTCTTACAACAAATTTGTAAACCTCTTTACCGTTCATGTGTATAAATCCGTCATGTTCAGGGCAAGGTTCTGCCAGCGGGCAGTTTTGTCCGACGTTGTCTTTATAAATATATTCACCGATAGAGCCTTTTGCTTTAATATCTATTGCAAGAACATCGTCAATACCGTCTTCCGCAACAGTTACAACCATAGCGCCTGCGCCGTCTCCAAACAGAATGGAGGTGCCTCTGTCTGACCAGTCTAGATATCTTGTGTTGTTGTCAGTTGCGACAATCAGAATGTTTTTGTAAATCCCTGAATTTATAAATCCTTTAGCAACTTGCAAGCCGTAAATCAATCCGGAGCATGCCGCTGTGATGTCAAATGCCGGAATATCCGTTTCTATCCCCAGGCGTGCCTGTATATGGCAGGCAATTGCAGGATACAACTGCGGAGGTGCAGATGATGCCGCTATAATTAAATCCAATTCTTCCGGTTTGATGCCTGATTTTTCCAGTGCATTTTGTGCTGCTTTCAAGCCCAGTTCTATGGCATCTTCATTACCTGAACATACACGTCTTTCTTTTATCCCCGTACGTGTGAAAATCCACTCGTCAGATGTATCATACAATTTTGTCAAATCATCATTTGTAACAACAGTTTCAGGTAAGCTGTACCCTACACCGGCAATTCTTAACGGAATCATGTTTTCAGCCATCTATTACTCCTCATAAAACTTAGCTATTTTTTCGTTTACGCCTGTTTCAACGGCATCTTTTGCAACTCTTACGGCATTCTTAATAGCATACGCCTTGCTTCTGCCGTGGGAAATTACCGTAATCCCCTTGACTCCTAAAAGGAGTGCGCCGCCAAATTCTTCATAATTAATTTTTCTGTAAATTCTTTTCATAAACGGTTTGGACATCAGACCGATAATCTTGCCTGCAAGGTCGGATTTAAACTCGTTTTTAAGCATTCTGAAGAGCATTGATGATGTTCCTTCAGTAATTTTCAGGGCAACGTTCCCTACAAAACCGTCACATACCACAACATCACAAACACTCAGGAAAATCTCTTTTCCTTCAATATTACCGACAAAGTGGATTTTTTCCTGATGCTCTTCAAGCAATTTATAAGTAGCCTGAGCAAGTTCGTTGCCTTTTCCGGCTTCTTCTCCGATATTCAATACCCCGACACGCGGTTTTTCAATACCGAGAACGTTTTTAGAAAAAGTTTGTCCCATAACAGCAAACTGGTAAAGCATTTCAGGAGTACAATTACTGTTTGCACCGGCGTCGATAACAACGATAGGTCTTTTCATTGTAGGTAAAGTAACAGCGATAGCAGGTCTGTCAATTCCCGGAAGTCTGCCCAGACCAAAAAGGCTGGACGCCATTGCAGCACCGGTTGAACCTGCAGCTACAACCGCATCGGAACTCCCGCGGGCTACAGCGTCTACTGCAAGAACTATAGATGATTTTTTCTTTTTACGGATAGCTTGTCCTGGAGCCTCGCCCATTTCTATGATTTCAGAGGCGTGGGTAACTTTAATATCCAATTTGGACAAATCAATTTTGACACGTCTCTGGCGGCCGCCTGTTCCGCAATCGGACATTATTCCCTCTTGAGCTATTCTGTCAAGTTCCTGTTCTATTCTGTCCTGTTTGCCGACTAACTCTAATGCAACACCGTACTCTTGTGCTGCCCATACGGCGCCTGCGACAATCTCATGCGGTGCGTGATCTCCGCCCATTGCATCTATAGCTATTCTTGTCATTTTACCCTCTCACAAAGTCTTCTCTTACTTTTTTATCCCTTTACTATTTGCCGGATTGTATTCCGGCAAATAGTATCAGTGTTTTATTTATTCAGCTTTTTCTTCGGAAGTTTTTTCTTCTGCTGCGGCTTCTTCTTTAACTTCTTCTGTTGTTTCTGCCGGAGTTTCAGCTTTTACTTCTTCTGTTTTAGTTTCTTCAACTTTTGTTTCTTCTGTTTTAACTTCTGCTTTTACTTCTTCAGCTTTCGGAGCTTCTGCTTTTTTAGCTGCTTTTTTAGCAGGTTTTTCTGTTACAGCTGCGGCTTCTTTGTCTTTCAAGCGGACAGGTTCGCCTTTATAATATCCGCAAGATGTGCATACTGTATGTGTTAATACTGTTTCTCCGCAATTCGGGCATTTTGTTGTTTCCGGTTTTGTTGCTTTCCAGTTGCTTCTTCTGTGTCCTTGTGCGGAATGTCCTGTTCTTTTCTTTGGTACTGCCATTTCTTTTTTCCTTTTTATTTCCTTGTGTACTACTTATTTTTCGGTTCTACTTTGATGTTTTTAAAGACATCCAGTCGCGGGTCGGATAAATTTTCTTCTTTGAGAAAATTGTCCCCATTACAATTTATACCACAAACTTTTTTATTTGGTAAATTTAATATTACAGATTGATACAATAAGTCATAAATATCAATTTCATCTGCGCCGTTCAAATCAGTAACGAACTGTCCGTCTTTCAGTTCCAGCTCTTGTCCGTATTCGTCAAGAAGAGAATTCTTTGCATAAAGTTCATCAATATCAAAATCAAGGCTGTAATCAAATTCTTTCAGGCACAAATCACATTCAAGCTTGACAACGCCTGATACGTGACCCTTTGCTTCTATAAATTCACCGAGTGATTTAAGGGTTATTGCCGCCTGAACCGGTGTGACGCAATTGATTTCTTCGATATAATCATCAAAAGTTATATTTAACGATTTATCGCCTGAATTTTCCAGATCTTCAATACTGACTTTATACATACGGAGAACCTGCCTGACGGTTACTGAATATACTGTTCTTCCTGCAATGCTACTGCTGCAACCTGATTTGAGATAAAGCAGACTTTTTTCAGCGGCCCTGAAGTCTCTTTTTCCACCATTACAGGTGAAGGGCTTTTCATAAGATTCAGGACTTCCGCGTACAACTCCTGCGGTGCATCAACATAAAGCACGAGAGGAGCGGTTGAGCCTTTCAAGAATACAAGAACAGCTGTTCTTTTTTTTATATTCTGTGATGTAAATTGTTGAGCCATAATACCTCCGCGATAAACTATTTACAGTAAAGAAATTTTACAATAAAAAATAAAAAAGTGCAATAATGTTAAGCCGAACGCGGACCCGGGTATCTTTTGCATAAAATTTAACCGGCGTGTGTCATATTTATTGTACAGGCAGAACAACCGATTGTTGTTATTTGAATTTTCTGACCATGGACATGGCTTTTTTCATTGTTTTGAAGTCGGGTTTGCCCCCGCCGAATCCTTTGCCAAAACCGCCCAAGCCTCCGAGAGGATTGCCGCCGCTCTTGCCCAGATGTGAAAACATACCTTTCATTTCGTGCATGCCTTTCATCATCATACGCATTTGTTCAAACTGTTTGACAAATGCGTTGATTTCCGAAAGCTCCATACCGCAGCCTTTTGCTATACGTTTTTTACGGCTTGAATTGAGTAAGGCAGGGTTGGCTCGTTCCGCAGGGGTCATACTCTGGATAAAAACTTCTATCCGTTTGAATTGTTTTTCGCCCTCGTGAGAAATTTTGTCCCGGTCATCTTTGCCGATATTCAGCCCGGGTATCATCCCGAGAAGGTTTCCCATTGAGCCGAACATTTGCATTTGTTTTTGCATTTTTAAAAAGTCGTTGAAAGAAAATTCAGCTTTTGCCATTTTTTCTTCCAGTTCTTTTGCCTGTTTTTCGTCAAAAACTTCCTGCGCACGTTCTACAAGTGAAACAATATCCCCCATCCCCAGAATTCTGGTTGCCATACGTTCTGGATAAAAGTTTTCAAGTGCGTTTAATTTTTCACCTGTGCCTGTGAGTTTAATCGGCTTGCCGGTGCAGTATGCAATACTCAGAGCTGCGCCGCCTCTTGAATCACCGTCAAGTTTTGTAAGTACAAGTCCGGTTAAGCCTATCTGAGCGTCAAAATTTTCAGCCACATTAACAGCTTCCTGACCGGTCATTGCGTCAACCACAAGAAGTTTTTCCTGCGGCTGGAAAACTCTGTCGATTATCAAAAGTTCCGCCATCATTTCGGTATCAATCTGCAAGCGTCCGGCTGTATCCAGAATGATTGTGTTAAATCCTTTTTCATTTGCGTAAGTTATGGCGTTTTGGACAATATTTTGAACATCTTTGCATTCCGGAATTGTGAAAACGTCAACACCGATTTCCTGTCCGAGTGTTTGCAGCTGCGTAATTGCGGCAGGTCTGTAAACGTCACAGGCAACAAGCAGCGGATTGCGTTTTTCGTTTTTCAATTTGACCGCAAGTTTTGCGCTGGATGTTGTTTTACCGGAACCTTGCAGACCGAGCATCATTATAATATTCGGATGACCGTCAAAGTTGAGAGGCTTTAATTCTTTCCCCAAAAGTTCAACCAGTTCGTCATGGACAATTTTGACAAGCTGCTGGGAAGGGTCTACCCCTTGCAGAACATTTTCGCCTTCGGCTTTGTCTTTTATTGATGAAATAAAAGATTTTACAACACGCAGGTTTACATCCGCTTCCAATAATGCGCGGCGGATTTCTCTGAGTGCCTCCTGCATATTTTCTTGTGTTAATTCTGTGTTTCTTGTTTTGCTTATTATACTCCGGAGTTTATCACTCAAACTGTCAAACATTATTTTATCCCTTTAAAATTACTTATATCTTAAATTTTAGCATAAAAAACGGAAGTCTGTAAACTTCCGTTTTGGGGGACATATATAGCAAACTCCACCGGTGCTATAAAAATACCTCATTCTGAGCACTCTGCCTCACAAAACCTGACTAAATGTCTGGTTTTGTGAGAGGGCGAAGAATCTCTTTTTTTTAGTGAATAGTGAATAGCAATTAAGTGACCAGGTGACCAAGTGTTAAGTGAACGGTCTGGCACTGCCTGTCTCTTTTCCCCTCTCCTGATTTGGAGAGGGAGAAGCCGTGCGAAACGTAAGTGAGCTACGGATTCGGGTGAGGGGGCAAACGTTACGTTTGCATCACTATTCTTTCTACAGACTGAAATACCGCCTTTTTAAAGATATTCAAGAAACTTTAAAAGTTTTTTAATAGACGGCTTTTATAACGCCCGTAAGAGCTTTTCAATATTCTCCCCTCTCCCGATTTGGAGAGGGTGGCACGTAGTGCCGGGTGAGAGGACAAACTTTCATGTTTGCTCCCCACCCTAGCCCTCCCCGACCCGGGGAGGGAATAAAGTCATTAAGCTTTTACGGACGCGACAAAAGCCGACTGTAAAAAGAATTACTAAAATTTTTTGAACATCTTCAAAAGGCGGTACTTCAGTTTGCGGAAATAGTAATGATGCAAACATAATGTTTGCTGTCATCCTGAAAGCGTAGAAAATCCGTTTTTAATTTTTGAAAAACGAGATTTTCAAGCTGTTCAGGATCTTGCAGTGTGAAAAGCTAACGCTGGACTTTACGATGGCTGGACCTGTTGCTCCCCATCCCATCCTTTCCCGACTTGGGGAAGGAGTTTTAAACAAGTTTAGCGCGACCGCAAACATTATTTTTGCTTACGCGCAGCTGTTACTGTAGGTCAGGCAGTGCCTGACAAAAAACTATATAAGTCACCGTTTTTGTAATTAGCCGGCATTTCTTCTTTTTTCGGCGTCTTTATCTTCCGGCTTAATTTCGTTGCCGTCGTCATCTACCTTAAAATCAAGCATTCTGCGATACATTTCATCTTCTTTTTTGTCTTTGAGATGAATTCTGTATGTAATAATCGGCAGAGTAATAGGAGCAAAGAAAACAAGCAGTGCGTCTTTTATTATTCTTCCAAAGCTTGCACCGTCGCCGTCACCGTCGCATTCAGGCATGGGAAACGGGTCGCCGCCGTAATCTTCTCCAAAACCGAATGTTACATGCTTTTTCTCTGATATTTTGTCTGAATTTTGTAATTTATTTGTGCGATTTGTATAACTGTTTACAGGAGTTATTCTCATCTTTCACCCTTTTAAATTTGTGCTTTGCATGAATTATAAACCCAAAACAGAAAAATTTGTTACTTTAGTAGTAATTTTTTTACAATATTTAACAAAATTAAAACATCGTTAAAACGTATGATTTCATTTTAAATTTGGTCTGATAATATAAAACCATACTCCTTAGAGACTAAGATACACATATCCCTAATCAACAGCTATGCACCTCAAAGTACATAGCTTTTTTTTATTTCATATCCTAAATCAACAGCTATTGTTCGATAGTAGTTTCAGATTCGTCAATCTTTTTCAAAACTTCATCAAGTTTGTCACGGATTGCAAGTATAAACAATGCAATTTCATCCTTAAAGCTGTATGTTCCCGGCCAAAAACTGTAATAATAATTGTTTCTCATTTTTTTCTAAAGCTCCTTTTAAAAACTAACCTTACAAATTTCTATACGGTGTTTTTTGTTAAAAACTTTAGAGATTTTGGGTTTGTTTTTACAATTTGTTACAAAAAAACTATCTTTGCCCTAATATTATGCTTATGATATAATCTTGATTAAAAAGGTGGAGATAGAAACTTATGGATTTATTACATATATTTACGGATATTCCGATTCTCATCGTATTATTCACGTTCGTATTTTCAGTGTGTTTCTGTATTAACAGGTATATGTATGTAGGGAAAAACCTGAAAATCTTTTTTGCATTTATATGCAGATTTAAAAAAACGGATTTGAACTTCAGATTCAAGGAAATTGATGAGTGGATGAGCATGAATCCTTATGTATCATCGGCATGGCTGGAGTTTAAAAATACCCTTGTTTTCTCCGAATCAGTAGCATTGAAAACAAAAGATAATGACCTGACTTATAAGGAAGTATCTTCCACCGTGCAGAATATTCAAACAACCGTTGACCCGCTCTATTTTTTCAGTGAAGAGTTTCTTGTCACAGGCAAATATAACAGCAAATTTTTAAGCGCGGTTCCGACAGTACTGACAGGTTTCGGTCCGTTATTTACATTCTTGAACATTGCAATTGCGTTCGGTAAATTGGACTTCTCCTCTCAGGAAAAAATTCTTACTTCAGTTGCGGGCTTGATGGCATCCATGCAGGTTGCAGCTCTTGTATCAGTATTTGCGGTAGGTGCTTCACTTATCTTCATTTTGACTGAAAAAATGCTCTATAACAACATTGTTTTAAGAAACCTGCACAAATGTCAGGATGTTATGGGCAAATTGTTTGACAATATTTCATCTGAAAAATTCTTGTTTGAGCTTTTGAGAGAAACAAAAATTCAGAACAACTCTATTACAAATATGATTACAACCTTGCCAAATAACTTTAAGGTTGCCTTTAATTCAGGTATCGCAAGCAACCTCGTTCCGTATCTTGAAAACCTGATTTTTGGTCTTAACCAGCTGAACAAGCAGATGAAAGAAGTAGCTAAAAACAGCGGCAGATCCGATGCTGTGGATGAATTATTCTAAGGAGTGTGACTGACTATGGGAATGATGGCAAAAAAAGGGCATTCCGGCGAAGTTGAAGAAAACGTATTCTGGACCACCATGTCCGACTTGATGTTAGGTCTGGCGATTGTATTCATGACGCTGTTTGTACTTGCGATGACAGGTTTTACGCAGGAAACCATTGAGATGCAGCAGAACCAGATGAAAGCAACCGAACAGCTCGCTGAGCGTCTCCAGAAAGCCGGAATTGATGCAGATGTGGACAAACTCACTGGTCAGGTTAAAATTTCTAACCTCCAATTGTTTGAAGTTAACAGCTGGACGCTTTCTCCTAAAGGAAAGGCTTATCTCGACAAATTTTCTCCGATTTACATCAACACAATATTCACACACGAAATTCTGAAAGATACAGTGAGAAATATTGTAATCCAGGGGCATACTGATTCCCAAACTTTTGCAGGTTTAAAAACAGAAGATGAACAATTTGTAAAAAACATGGATTTGAGTACAAAACGTGCCAATGCTGTTGCGGAATACATGTTTAAAACAAATTTTAATAAAGAGTTCAGCCCGCAGTTAAGAAAGATGCTGGTTGTTGAAGGCAGAAGTTTTTCCGACCCGATACTTGTTGACGGAAAAGAGGATTTTGACAAGAGCAGACGTGTTGAACTTAAACTTGTAGTTAAACCTAAAAATATTTCAAGAATTTTTGGTATGACATTTGGCGGTGTTTTTGAATGATAGATAAAAATTCCATACTTGAAACAATAAATATGATTAAGCTCCATAACCTTGATATCAGGACGGTTACGCTGGCGTTGAGCCTGAGAGACTGTGCCGCGGAAGATATCGACGTTGTGTGTGACAAGATTTATAATAAAATAACAAAATATGCAAAAAATCTGGTTGAATATGCAAACGATTTAGAAAACGACTATTCAATCCCGATTATCAATAAAAGAATAGCAGTGACCCCTGTTTCAATGATAGGGGAGGCATGCACAAACCCTGATTACGTAAAAATAGCTAAAACATTGGACAGAGCAGCCCGTGAAGTCGGTGTGAACTTTATCGGCGGATTTTCGGCGTTAGTAGAAAAAGGGTTCACAAGAGGTGACAGGCTTTTGATGGAGAGTATTCCGCAGGCTCTGGCAGAAACAGAATGCCTTTGTTCTTCAATAAACTTAGCGTCTTCAAAAGCCGGTATCAATATGGATGCGGTTTTGAAGATGGCAGAGACGGTTAAAAAAGCTGCAGAACTGACAAAAGACCGCGATTGTATCGGTGCGGCAAAACTTGTATGTTTTTGTAATTCGGCAAGTGATAATCCGTTTATGGCGGGCGCATTTTGCGGGGTGGGAGAGCCTGAATGTGCTCTAAACGTCGGCGTTTCAGGGCCGGGCGTAGTAAGAGCTGCGATTGAGGAACTCGGGTTTGACGCTGATATGAGCGAACTTGCTAATACAATTAAAAAAATTGCATATAAAATCACAACGACTGGTGAACTTGTCGGGCGGAAACTTGCAAAAAGACTTGATATCCCGTTTGGTGTAATTGATTTGTCGCTTGCGCCGACACCGGCAGAGGGAGACAGCGTTGCCGGAATTTTTCAGGCTATGGGGCTGGAGCACGCAGGTGCACACGGAACTACTGCGGCGCTTGCCATGCTTAACGATGCGGTCAAAAAAGGCGGCATAATGGCAAGCTCACACGTCGGAGGGCTTTCCGGTGCTTTTATTCCGGTCTCGGAAGACGCCGGCATGATTGAGGCTGCAACTCTCGGGCATTTAACTTTTGACAAATTAGAAGCGATGACATCTGTTTGTTCTGTCGGGCTTGATATGATTGCAATTCCTGGAGATACGCCGGTTGACACTATTGCCGGCATGATTGCAGATGAGATGGCTATCGGTATGATTAACAAAAAAACGACTGCCGTCAGGGTTATACCGGTTATAGGAAAAGGTGTCGGTGATAAAATTTATTACGGCGGACTGCTCGGGGAAGCGCCGGTTATTCCTGTGAATAAACTTTCATCAACAAATTTTGTACGCCGCGGCGGCAGAATTCCTGCTCCTATTCACAGCCTGAACAACTAACCCCAAATATTACGTTCCCCTGTTTTCGCCTTTCAGGATGAAAAGCAGCGGTATCAGGATAAAACATCCGACCGCAAATATTCTGAAGGTATCCATATATGCCCAGAGTTTACACTGCTGGAGCATCTGGTTGTACAGCGTCGTCTGTGCCATATACATTCCGGTAAAGGTGTCGCTGACATACTGTGTGAATGTCCCGGCATAGGCGCTTAATCTTTCTGCATAAATGTTGTTTGTCGGCGTCAGTGATTTTACCATCATATACTGGTGCATTTGGGAAAATCTTGAGATAAATGTTGCAACCAGTGATGTTCCGATTGAACCTCCGATTGTCTTTAACAGGTTTTGAAACCCTGATGCGTTTGTCATCTGTTCGTTTCTTAGAGTTATGCAGGACAGTGTAACCAGCGGCATCATTGAAAATACCAGTCCGATACCGAAGATAAAGTTCGGGATGACAATGTTCATCTGTGATATTTCAAGGTTTAAATGCCCAAGCATCCATCCGCCTAATCCCAAACAGAAAAATCCGACGACCGCATATATTTTATAAGGAATTCTTCCGCCGATTGCTCCGAATATTAATAATGACAATAACGCCCCGACGCCGCGCGGCATAATTGATAACCCGCTTGTGAATGCGTCATATCCAAGCAAATATTGCAGCATCTGCGGCAAAATCGCTAATGAAGCCAGCAGTATTGCGTTTGACATAATAAGCATTATTGTACCGAATACAAAGTTCTTATCTTTCAATACTTCAAACCTGATGAAGGCGTTGTCTTTTTTGTTCATTACCTGTGATATGAAGAATGAAATCCCGCCGATTACTGCAATAGCTGTTAACCAGCAGATGAAAGTTGACCCGAACCAGTCTTTGTCATTACCTTTATCAAACACAACCTGCAAAGGTACAAGCCATACGCAAAGCCAGAAAAAGCCCCATTTATCAAGGGTTGTTCCCTTTTGGCGTCTTGCATAAGGCGGATCTTCCAGGTATTTTTTTGCAAGTAAAATTACAATAAGCCCGAACGGGACATTGATGAAGAAAATCCATGGCCAAGCCCAGTTGTCAGTAATCCAACCGCCCATTACCGGTCCTAATATAGGCGCAACAACTACAACAAGTCCGAATACTGCCATTGCTTTATTCAACGCTTCGCCTTTAAAACTCTCCATAGTTATCGCCTGTGAAAGCGGGATTAAACAGCCCCCGCCAAACCCTTGCAGTGCACGCGCAATTACTATCATGCCGATAGAATTTGACACCCCGCACATGAACGATGCAATTGTAAAAACAAAAACACTCAGAATAAAATAATTTCGCCGCCCCAGTACCTTACAAAAATAATCTATCATCGGGATTACAATACTGCTTGCCATCAGGTAGCTTGTTAATACCCAGATGGATTCCTGGCTGCTGACGGAATACGAACCCGCAATGTGCGGCAGTGCTACGTTTGCAACCGTTTCATCCAAAGCGTACATAAATGTTGCAAGCATTACAGGTAATATTAATAACCACGGGTTTCCGGACGGTTTCCATTCTTGTTCTGTTGTTACTGCTGTGTTTGACATTTTTCTAACCTTTTTAATATTTTTCTATAGCCAAATAGTGAACAGCCCGTGTCGAAAAGGAGATTCATCTTTTCTGCCTGAGGCATTAATATCGGACTATTCACTAATTTAGCTTAATTTATTATATTTAAATCCTACTTAACTCTTACTTTCGGAACTACAGACATACCCGGTACAATATTATATTCATTCGGATCAATTTCTTCAGTGAATACAATTTTTACAGGAACACGCTGTACGATTTTTACGAATGAACCGACTGCGTTTTCCGGCGGGAACAAACTTGCTTTTGCGCCTGAACTTCTTTGTATACTGTCGATTTCGCCTTTAAATACTTTGTTCGGGTAAGTATCAACTTTAATATCAACAGGCTGACCCGGTTTCATGTGTCTAAGCTGGTTTTCTTTAAAGTTTGCAACAACCCAGACATTGTGCGGAACTATTGTACAAAGCGGTGAACCTACGTTTACATACATACCGCGTTCAACTCTTCTTGATGCTATAGTGCCGGCTTGAGGTGCTTTAATCGTTGTGTATGAAAGATTCAGTTCAGCCTGCTCCATTGCAGCTTTTGCAGCTTTCAAATCAGCGTCTGCAACTTTGTTGTTATCTTTTGATAACAATGCCTGGTCAGCGCTTGTTAAATTTGCAACAGCTGAATCGTATTTTGTCTGTGCGTTATCAAGCGCCTGTTTTGAGACTGCTCCTGCTGCGTAAAGATTTTTGTATCTGTCTAAATCAGCCTTTGCACTGTCAATTGCTGACTGCATTGCGTTGTAATTTGCTTTGGCATTTTCCTGGTCAAGGAGAATTCTTTCGTATCTGGCTTTGGCTGAATCCAGCGCAACTTTATAATCTGTGTCATCAATTTTTGCAATCTCGTCGCCTTCTTCAACAGGCTGGTTATCTGTTATCATAACCTCAACAATCTGTCCGCTTACACGCGGGGCAACTGATACTGTCGTTGTTTCCACATAAGCGTCATCTGTTGACTGATATATTAATGCCTGATGTACAAAATACCCGACTCCCAGTGCGGCAAGCAGGATTATCCCAATCATTGTCGGCTTGTTTAATTTTTTCTTCTTATCCTGTTTGGACTCTTCTGTGTGTTCTTGCGTTTCCATTTTTTCTTCCATTTTTTAACCTCTTTTATATCTCTATATTTATTATATATTCATGTCAAAAATTTCTTGCAGATTACAGCGTAATTTTTTTAGAGAACTATGAATATTTTCTAATTCTTCATCTGTAAGCCTGCGTTTTGACGAATTTATAAAACCTTCTATTTTTTTGTTAATCTGATGAATTTTTTTGACGCCGCTTTCTGTCAGCCCCATTTTTTTTACAAGCCTGTTATTTTTTGTATCAATAAATCTTGTAATAAGTCCTTTCTCTTCAAGCGAATCTAAAATTCTGCCCGTATTTGCCCTGTCTTTGAGAATCAGCTTGGCAAGATCCCGTTGGCAAATACCTGAATTACATAAAATTGTATCAAGTGCAACATACTCATCCGGTGTTACATCTATTTCCAGCTGTTCAAAAACTCTAACGCTTATCAACCGCAAAAGTCTTGCTACCTGTTCGATTTCATAATTCAGCGTATCTGTGTAATGCACACATTTTGGCATGTTTTCTAATTCCCTTTATTATTTTAATATTATGTTGTAAAAAAAATATGTTGCATTTACAACAATATTATGCTAACATACTAATTATAGAAATGCAAGTAGTTTTAATAGAGGAAAAGAAAAATTGAAAAAGATAATTACAATAGCACTATTAGCAGGGATTTTGAACATGAATTGCGGAACTTTAGTGACACTTGCAAAAGAGGATACAACCCCGAAAGCCCCGCATGAATTCAAGAGCATGGTTAAAAAAGATAAAAAATATGACCCGTCATATAAATATGAATATACAAACATGGATTGGTGGAACAGATTTAACGACAGTATTTTGACAGGTTATATAAATAAAGCGATTGAAAATAACTATGACCTGAAAGCAGCATCACTTGCGGTTCAGGAATACTACCAACAGACAAGAGCACAGTTTGCAAATGAATTGCCTCAAATCGGCGCAGGATTTTTCCCCGGGTACGCAAAAATGCCTGGCACAACAGACAGTGACTGGTCTTTTGCCGTTCCGGGATTTGCTTCTTACGAAGTCGATATTTTCTTGAAAAACAGAGATAAAACAAAATCTGTAAAGAAACTTTACGAAGGTTCAAAGTTTGATGAACGCGCAGCATATATCGCAATTGCGTCTGCTGTCGGAACTACTTATTTGAACATTGTTAACCTCGACAAGACAATTGAAATTCAGCAGCAAATTGTTGATATAAGAAAAAATATTTATGAACTTATGCAGTTGAGCAATCAAGAGGGGCTTGTTTCAACAGCGGATGTAGTCAGAGCCAATAAGGAATATGTAGAAGGCATGACATCGCTGGTTGAGCTCACCAAACAGCGCGACAAACTTTTAAATCAGCTTTGTGTTTTGATTGGCGAAAGCCCTGAAAATGCGTCCTCTTTACAGAGAGCATCTTTTGACAGCCTGAACTGCGATGTAACAGTACCGGAATCTATTGCGACAGAAGTCATTGTCCAGAGACCGGATTACCTGAAAGCTGAAAAAATGGTTGAAAAAGCCGGTATAGATGTCAGGGTTGCGCGTAAAGAATTCCTCCCGTCAATCAACCTCGGCGGCTTGATGTTCTTTAACGCAAACGATTTAGGCAGCGTGTTCACAACACGGAATGCGTTGATGGCTCTCGGGGGCGGACTTTTCTGGCCGTTGTTCACAGGCGGATCAAGAATGGCTAATTTAAAAATTAAAAAATACAGCTATGAACGCGTTTTGCAACAGTACTACAAAACAAACCTCACCGCAATTCAGGAAGTCAACGACGCCCTTTTGTGCGTGAAAATGGATAAAGACAAACTCGATAAAGTCCAAAAACAAAGAGATTTAGAAGCAAAAGATTTTGCTTATTCACAGGCAAAATTTAATCAGGGAACAATTTCCAAACTTGATTTAATCCAAAAACAGGAAAATCTCCTTGATATGGACAAACAACTTGCGCAAAACAAGGTTGAATTTATGGTAGACGCAATTGGTCTGTATAAAGCAACCGGAAGCAAAATTTAAAAAAAGAAAACTCCGTACACAAAATTAAATATATGTAATCACATCACCTCTTTACTTTAAATCTTTTTAAAGTAAAGCCGGCAAAAAATCCACTTTTGCCGGTTTTTTATTATGCTTATTTTTTATTTTTATCGCCGCGAGAGCGGACTGATATTCTGATAGGAGTGCCGAAGAAGCCGAAAGCTTCACGGAGTTTATTTTCTATATAGCGTTTGTAATGGTCTTTCATCAGTTCTTCATTGTTAACAAACAGGACAAAAGACGGCGGCTGGGTTGTAATTTGGGTTGTATAAAGAATTTTGAGCCGTGCATTTTTAACGCTTTGCGGCGGGTTAAGAACGTAAGCTTCGTTGATAACTTTGTTCAACAAACCGGTCGAAACGCGTTTTGTGCATTGCTCGTAAACTTCCACAGCCTTTTCAAAAATTTGGTTAAGCCGTTGTTTCGTGACTGCGCTTATGTAGATTTTGGGCGCGAAGTCCAAAAACGGAATGTCATTAGAAAGTTTTAAATCAAACTGATTAATCGTATTGGATTTTTTATCCTCAATCAAATCCCACTTGTTGACTGCGACAATCAAGCCTTTGCCGGCTTCCGTAATAATAGATGAAATCTTTTTGTCCTGATCGGAAATTCCCTGTGTTGCGTCAATCACAAGAACAGCAACATCACAGTCTTTGATAGAGCGGATAGCGCGGTCGACTGCGAATTTTTCAACGCCATATTCGACTTTTGCTTTTTTCCGGATTCCAGCTGTGTCTACAATCACAAAATCCTGACCGTGGTATTTAATTTTGCTGTCGATACTGTCGCGGGTTGTGCCTGAAATATCGGAAACTATTACCCTGTCTTCATTCAAAAGCGCATTTACAATAGAGGATTTTCCGGCATTCGGGCGTCCGACTATGGCGATTTTGATGGTATTTTCGGGGGTATCTTCTTCTGTAATTTCAAAATCAGAAGTCACCAGATCCAGCAAGTCGCCTACACCGCCGCTTCCGTGGAGAGCCGAAATCCCGACGAGTTCACCGAGAGCGAGTGAATAAAAATCATTCATCATTGCAAGTGATTCCGGATTATCCAGTTTATTCACAGCAATAAAAACAGGCTTGTCAGACTGGCGGAGAATATTTGCAATATCTTCATCTACAGGATGAACCCCGTCTTTGCCGTCGACTACAAAGATAATTTTATCGGCTTCATCACAAGCTATTTTAGCTTGATCATAGATTGAGAGCATAATTTCATCTTCATCACCCGGGACAATTCCGCCCGTGTCGATTACGGTGAATAGTTTGTTCTGCCATTCCACGTCAAAATATATTCTGTCTCTGGTAACGCCTGGGCGGTCGTCAACAATGGAATTTCTGTGACCAATAAGACGGTTCACAAGGGTTGACTTTCCGACATTCGGGCGTCCGACTATTGCTACTATCGGTTTTTGTTTCATAAAACCATTTTAACATGAATATATAAAAATAATAAGGGGGCAAACATGATGTTTGGCAAACGTTACGTTTGCATCAATAGGACTATTCATCTTTCAAAAAGTCGCCTTTCGAAGATATTCAAGAAACTTTAAAAGTCTTTTAATCGACGGCTTTTACTGTGCCCGTAAGAGCTTAATGACTTTATTCCCTCCCCGGGTCGGGGAGGGCTAGGGTGGGGAGCAATGCTAAGTCTGTCAGAGTTATAGGGTGGGCAAAGCGGACGCGTGCCCACATATTTCTTTAGCGCTTACGCGCAGGTGTTTATGTCGGTTGGGCATACTTGCCCGACAATGCCTTTATTTTGATATGAACCAATCCAGCATGGGGCGGATTTCGCCGAATTCTATCCCTGACACTCCGCGGGTTAACTCTTGTGCCATGTATTTTAGGTCAAACGGATGCGCCGCAAAACCAGCCCCCGTAATTTCACGGTATTTTTTCATATCCACATATCCGCTTTCCGGGTCGTAAATTTCTGAATAATTTAATCCTATCTTGCTGCATTCCGGCAGTCTAACCGCTCTTTGTCCGTCAACTTCGTCAAACGCAGCTAACCCGAATGTCCTGCATATTATCCCGCGCCGTTCATAAAGCGCACATCTTCCGTTCAACAAAAACGGACACCTGTGCATAAATTTTCCCGTCACAGTTTTTTGTTTTAGCAGGTCGGAAATATTGTTTTTAATTGTCCGCTGAATTTCGCCCGGCAGCTTTACAAACCCGTCCATTAAATATTCCATTTCCAGTCTGGAAAACGGATATTCCCCTGTTTCACAGCAGTCTGTACAGCCTTCTTTGCAGTGGATGAATGCTTTCTGCTCTTCAAAACATTTTTTCAAGTATTCGTCTATTACTTCAAGATATTTTTCGTAAAGTTTCAGCATGCCGGAACCCCAACCGTCTTGTTATACAAGTTTTCTATCAATTTTTTGTCAAAACAGGTTTTGCCGGACTCCGGAATTTGTTTCAGAATTTTATCAATCACGTCAAATTCCAATTTTTTCTCTATCAAAAAAGAAGCGTAGTTCGGATGGCAGAAGTTTTGTGCCGCAAGGTAATACGGCACGCTGTAGCCCCACGGTTTCCGTTCAAAAAATTTGTTCACAATATTATGTATTAAAGAAAGCGCCGGCAAAAGTTTATAATGACTTTTTCTGTGTTCGTTCAGATAATTTATCAAAAATTCTGTCTTGATATTTCCTGCCCCGCGCCCCATTCCAAAAAGGCTTGAATCAATAATGACGCTGCGGCCGCTTTTCAAATTTATCAGCTCCAGCGCATTGGCAAACGACAGCTGCAAATTGTTGTGGGAATGAAAACACAGGGTGATATTTTTATTCAGCCGGCTGTCCGCAAGTTCAAAAAATTCTTTTGCGCTGCGAGTATCCATAACTCCCATTGAATCCACAATAGAAAATGCATAAGGATTTATCCGGTTTACCCGTGCTATAACATCTGCAAATTCCTCTTTTGTGTACTGGTTAATAAAAGTTGGGTTGATGAAAATATTGTAGCCTTTTGCCTGAATTTGACACGCAGCATCAAGCGCCTCCTCAAGATATTTTTTCTTGAAAATTATCCGGAAGCCAAATATAGAATTCTCATTTTTTTCAGGAAGATTTGCAGGTTCAAACTCTCCGTAATCAATCATTGCAACAAGTCTTTCCCGTACGGCACCAGGCGGTATAATCGAGGTAAGATTTTCCAGCCTTCCGTAAAGACTTTTTTCACTGCTATCTTCCCCGTCCCGCATAAATCCGCATTCAATAAAATCGACCCCTGCAAGGTCAAGCCCGCTGATAATACTTTTTATATTATCAGCTCCAAAGTTCCAATCATTCACATACCCGCCGTCGCGCAAAGTACAATCAAGAATTTTTACGGACTTGTTGTTCATAGCAAAAATATATCATAAAAAAGGGCTTTTCATGATATAATTTGTGAAAAATACAGGAGGGAAATATGGCAGGTATTTTAACTTTACAGTACAAACAAATTCCTGGGAATAAAAAAGCTAATATTTTGAAAGTTACGGAAATGCTTGCGGCAAATTCTGACAAAGAATTGGATTTAGTAGTCCTGCCGGAATTTTTTTCAACGGGAATTTGTGATGAAATGTACACTGATACAGAGCCGGCTGACGGCGGCGAAACTGTTAAAGCAATTTCTCTTCTGGCTAAAAAATACAAAACAAACATAATCTCCGGAACTGTTGTAGAGAAAGACGGTGATAAGCTTTATAATACTATGTATGTGCTTGACCGTGAGGGTAAAACTGTCGGCAAGTACAGAAAAATTCACCTGTTTGCATATATGGGCGGCACGGAAGATAAAGCACTTACACCCGGCAGTGAAGAAGTTATTCTGGATTTGGATTTTGCTCGTGTAGGTTTGAGCATTTGTTTTGACATCCGCTACCCTCTTCATCACCGTAAACTTGCGCAGGGCGGGGCGGAAATTATCGTGTCACCTTCGGCATTCAGCTATCCGGCAAGCCTCAGCGATGAAGACAAAGCCTCATTTATAAACACCTGGCGTGCCATGAATATCACAAGAGCAACGGAAAATCTTGTGTATTTCGTGACCTCAAATCTTTTTGGCAAAAGTTATCCCTATCTCTATTCTATCGGAAACTCCATGATTTCAGACCCCTGGGGCAGGGTGCTCGGTGATGCAAAAGATGAAGAAACTGCTGTTTATGCAGATATTTCGCTTCTCGCCGGCAAAGATATCAGAAAAGTCTATCCTGCTTGTCATATTTCTTAATAAACCCTAAAGTTTCGGCAAAAATATTCCGTAAACTAAATTGTGAAAGGGTTTACGTAAATGTTCAGAATAGAAAATACAGGAAATTTATTATCAGGCACAACAGACTCAGCGGGTTCTACGGACAGTAGCAGCAAAACAGGATTAAGCGCAAATGAAGAAGCCGCGCTAAGAAGCGGTTTAACCGGTGAGGCCGAAAAATCCGGAGTAATCAAAGGCTTAGGGATTGAAAAACACAGTGAGCCTGCAGCAGCCGCAGAACAAGACCAAAGCGCGAAAGAAGTTAAAAAATTAAAGGATATGTGGTCGCCTGTTGCAAAAGGTGTTTCTGATAAATTTTATGAAGAAATCGTTGCAATTGCTAAAAGAGTAAATTGTGACCCTGTATATTTATCAATAGTTCTGTATCAGGAATCGAAATTTAATCCGCGTGCAAAGAATGGTTCTTTCCGCGGTATAGGACAAATGTCGCATGTTACTCTCGCGGACAGTTTGCAGAATGTTAAACGGAAAAATCTTGATATAGAAGTTAATACATCTATGTCACTAAACCGTTTTGCTCAATTATCAAGAGAAAAACAGCTGCCGTATATTGAGGCATATATTATGAATGCTAAACGGATAGCCGGTATGAGCGCAAATGAAAAGATAGAGTCTGGAAAATTATATGCATTATTTTTCCTGCCGGGCTATGCTGATAAACCTGTTCTTGCATCAAAATTTAATCCTAAAACAGCAAAATATTACCGCTCGAACAGACCGTTTGATATGAACAATGACGGCAAAATTACACCGGCTGAATTGAAAAAATTTCTTGACGACAGAGCTGATGTTTGGGGTATCACACTGCCCGATGATAAGACTTCTTAGAACATCTGTGACAATAAGCTTCAGGTTCTGCGTGGATAAATACAACCGTATTTCCGCCGAGTTTTGAATCTATGGCGTCTTCAATTTCATCACAAATTTTATGGCAGTCATAGATTTTCATGTCATTACTGAAAAATAATGTTATTTCAATATTTTTTTTAGGACCGGCTCTGCGGGATTTTAAATTTTTATACCCTGCAATTTTTTTCAATTTAACAAATTCATCAAGAACATTCTCTATAGTTTCAATATTTTCCTCAGGAAGTGAGCCGTCTAAAAGATTATTCAGAGCTTTTTTGGTGATAAAAAAGCCTGTCCGCATAATAAACGCTGCCACGAGAATTGCGATAACGGAGTCTAATATATGGAGACCGGTTATCTTTATCAAAACCAGACCTGCCAGAACGCCGGCAGAAGAGAGTATATCTGTGTTCAGATGTTCTGCATCAGCGAGCAGTGAAAGCGAGTCGGATTTTTTAGCCACGTGGAATAAATATTTGCTGACAAAAAAATTTGCAACTACAGCGGCAATCATAACAATTATGCCTGGGAGGGTTTCAATTTCCGGTGATTTATTTAGATATAATTTTTGAACAGCCTCGTATATGATGTAAACAGCCGCAAGAATAATCAAAATACCTTCCAGAAATCCGGACATATCTTCGTATTTCCCGTGACCGTAAGGGTGGTCGCTGTCGGCAGGCTTAGCGGATTTAAGGACAGAGAAAAAGGTCAAAAAAGACGCCAGCAAATCACTCATAGAGTGAATTGCTTCCGAAATTACACTTATACTGCCTGAGACAAAACCGGCGATAAGTTTTAAAATAATGATTGTTGAGTTAGAAACGATAGATAATCCTGCCGCTAACTTTTTTTCTGATTCTATGTTCATTTTTTAACAACCTTGCGTTTCATTGTTTTTAAAACTTCTTTTTCTTCATTACTGACCCTGTATGAGTCGATAATTTTTTGAATGGTTTTGTTATATGTCCAATCGTCAAGGGTGCAGGTTTTAAGAAATTGGAGAGTTTTTTCAGGGAATTTTATATAGCAGATTGATACAGCCCAGGCAACTCCCATTCTTACATAATATCCTTCGTGAGTGATATTTTCAAATATACGAAAAATTTCATCAAGGTAATCTTCCCGGATATAATAAGACAGAATCATCACAACTCCGAACCGGATGTCATATTCTCTATTTGACTTGAGGTAGGGTTGAATAAAATCCCAGACGAGCTCTTTGTTTTTATTTGTGAATTTCAATCCGTTGCAAAAAGTATCGCACAGAGCCCAGTTATTAATTTGCGGGATATAATTTTTTACATACCCGAGAATTTTTTCCGGTGAATCTTTAATCATACCGATAACAATTCCGCGCAGCATTGTCTCTTCCATAAAATCTGCGGAAGTTGAATTTATAAAATCCTCATAGTTGCCGTTTCTGTATATTTCTTTAGCAATTTTTTTGAGAATTGGAAGTCTGATACCCTTAATATTATGAACATTAGGGATAATTTTTTCTGAAAATTTCTGGTAATCGCCGTCAATGTTATCAAGCAGGTTTCGTTTTATTAAATCCATATTATCTCCGTTGTAATTGATAATAATATAATTAACTTTTATATGCAAATATATTTCATAAAATAATCCCGCAGGATTTATCAGGCTTTGAGTTTTTCTTAGGTCTTGAGAATTTTTTTTGACAGCCGCACCTAGTCAGATAAGGGAGAGTATCTACACCAAATGCAGGATAAATTAAAGTTTTTTGCCGGAAATGCCGTTATATACATGAGTGTTAATAACCATGAGGCATCCAAAAAATGTTTAATTCGGTCAACAATCCTTTTGGCAGAAAAATAGAATCTTCGACATCTTCTGACCAGGGCAAAAAAGAACACCAGCAGGAGAAAAAAGAGCCGGAGAAAAAATATCTTGAACAGGAAGAGCAAGATGAAGTCAGAATAGGCGGTCTGCCGCTTTTGACGGAGGATGATATAAAATATCTGGTTAATAACTACATATCAAACCTTAAATCAGAGCATTCAGATAACGAAAAAATCTGCCAAAAATTGGACAAGTATCTTTCAAAATTTGATGTGCAAAAGTTTATGAAACGCAATCCTAATATCACAAGTTCTGATTTTTACATGATAATGTACAATGAGACAGAAGGTATAGTGAAATAAAAATTAATATTAGCCTGAAATTTTTAAAGTTTCAGCGTAAAAATTCCGTCATTAAACATGAAACATGTTTTAAGAAAGGACGGATATATGGAAATTTCAAATGTAAACTCAAACCCTTTTGTAACATCGGCAAAAGTTGAAGAAGAAGACGAAAAAGAAGTAAAAGAAGAACAAACCGGCGAAAAAGCAGTGAAAAATCCGCTGGAAAAAGGCGAGTCAGACAAAGCCGAATTTTCAAAATCTTCATCAGCATTGACAAAAGACGAAGTTCAGGATACTGTAGAGCGCTATATTCAGGACAAAATTGCCTCTGCACCTCCTGAAGTTGCAGCAAAACTTGCACAATATCTGGCAGGCTTTGACGTAACCAAATTTATCCGCGACAACGGCGATATGTCTATTGCTGAACTTTACGCCGTCTTATACAACAAAACAGCTGATTTTGAATAGCATATTAACAGCCTTGTAAACATACAAAGCAGCAGGAGTTTTCTTGCTGCTTTTTTACTGCTCATTCCTTCTGTCTGACGGTTAGTAAAAAATATTTCCCCTGTCGTCCTATATTATGTTGATTTTATTGACACAAATATTTAATTATGTTAAATTTTTTGTTGCAAATACAACACAATTTCTAATATAATTATATATATAAATTTTAATATACAGACAGGGAGAGACAATGAAAAAAATAGTTATAATAACTTTGGCTATAATAATAGCTGCAATCGGTTTCCGCCTTGGATTTTCGAAATACAGCCAGACTATGAAAATAAAACTTGCGATGTCAAAACCGGCTCCGGATGTAGTTGCTGAACCGGTTGAAGAGCATTCGATTATCAGAACATTTGAAGCCCCGGGGCGAGTAACTTCCAAATATCAGGTTAATGTCCTTGCGCGTATTTCAGGCTATTTAGAAAAAAGCTATTTTAAAGAAGGCGACTTTGTAAAAGCCGGTCAGACATTATTCTTGATAGAGCCTACGGAATTTTCAAACGCCGCAAAAGTTGCAAAAGCTAATGTGGAAAATATCCGCTCACAATTGACTTACGCGGAAAAGCAGCTTGCAAGAGCCTCCGAACTTGTTAAAAAAGATTACATAGCAAAATCCCAGTATGATAATCTTCTCTCCCAGCGCGATGCTCTGAAAGCACAATTGGCGTCAGCACAAGCAGCTTACGGTGATGCCCAGCGCAATCTGGGTTACACCACCGTGAAATCACCTGTTGACGGCAGAATAGGTATCATTACAGTGACAGTCGGAAACTATGTTACACCGTCATCAGGACCTTTGACAACAATTTACAGTACAAATCCGATATATGTCACATTCCCCCTGGATTCAAACGACTATAACATGCTTGCACAGGCTGACAAGGAGGCTAACACTAACAGAAAAGTCGAACTCACCTTTAACAGCGGAATGAAATATGACCTCACGGGTATACAGGATTTTCACGATAACAAAATTGACCAGTCCACCGGTACGGTTACAATGAGGGCAACTTTCCAGAACCCTAACAACCAGCTGCTTCATGGTGAATTTGTCACAATAAAATTATATTCCAACAAACCCGTGAATGTACCGGTTGTTCACCAGACAGCTGTTCAGGAAAATCAGGCAGGCAAATATGTCTATAAACTTGATGAAAATGATATTCCTGACCTTGTGTATATAAAAACGGGCGAGCAGGACGGCGAATATTGGGTTGTAAACAGCGGGCTTAAACCTGGTGATATGGTTATCACTGACGGTCTGCAAAAAGTTACTCCGGGCAAACCCGTCACCCTTAAAACAAAAGAAGAAATGGCAAAAATTAAACATAAAGAAATCGAAAATACAGACAAAAAGGATAAATAATAAATGGCAGGGAACTTATTTATAAATAAACCGAAACTTGCAATAGTAATCTCGCTGGTAATTATGCTGGCGGGAATGCTTATGATAAATACATTACCTCTTGAAGAATACCCGTCGATTACCCCTCCGCAGGTTGTAGTATCAGCGACGTATGCCGGTGCGAGTTCAGACGTAGTTGAATCCACTGTAGCCGCACCGGTTGAGGCACAATTGAACGGGGTTGAAGATATGATATATATGTCGTCAACCTCCCAGAACGGTTCTTATAAATTGACCCTGTATTTTGCAATCGGTTCTGACCCGGATATGGCGGTTGTAAACGTCCAAAACCAGCTGCAGCTGGTTACTCCGAGGCTTCCGGAGGATGTCAGACGGTACGGGCTTACTGTAAGAAAAACAACAGGCGGTCCGGGGCTGATGATGATTTCCGTCAACTCACCGAGCGGAACGTATGACAACTTATTCATCGCAAACTACGCGTCTATTTATATCAAGGATGAACTTGCGCGTATTAAGGGTGTCGGGCAGGTTATGGTATTCGGCTCATCTGATTATTCAATGAGAATTTGGCTTGATGCAACAAAAATGGCTAACCTGGGGATTTCCGTTAACGAAGTGAGTGCTGCTGTTCAAAATCAAAACACACAGGCGCCGGCGGGCGACCTCGGTGTTGAACCTATGAAAGAAAAACAGCTGATAAAACTTACAATGAGAACACGCGGCAGACTTGAAGACGTCAGTGAGTTTGAAAATATTGTTGTCCGTTCAAAACCGGACGGTTCGCAAATTAAGCTGAAAGATATTGCACGTGTGGAACTCGGTGCGGAAAGTTATTCATACTTTTCACGTATAGGCGGCAAAAATTCCGCGATTATCTCTGTCAGCCAGCTGCCGGAAGCTAACGCCGTTGACCTTTCTAATAAAATTCAGAAAAAAATGAAAGAGTTGAGCAAAGGTTTTCCGCAAGGTATTGAATACAAAATCCAGCGCGACGAGACTGAATTTGTACGTGAGTCTATCAAGGAAGTTATCAACGCTATCGGGCTTGCAATTGTGCTTGTCGGTATTGTAACTTATATGTTCTTAGGCAGCGGGCGCGCGGCTTTGATTCCTTTCTGCGCAATTCCTGTTTCGCTCATCGGTGTATTTATATTTATGAATATACTCGGATTTTCCATAAACCTCCTGATATTGTTCGGTCTTGTCCTTGCAGTCGGGCTGGTTGTTGACGACGCGATTGTTGTACTTGAAAATACCCAGCGCCATATTCAGGAAGGTAAAGCACCAAGAGAAGCAACCGAAGTTACTATGGAGGAAGTATTCGGCGCGGTTATGGCAACGTCACTCGTATTGATGGCGGTATTTGTTCCTGTATCTTTCATGTCAGGGATTACAGGGCAGATGTTCAGACAATTTGCCCTGTGTATTGCAACATCAATCGGGTTGTCGACACTTGTTGCGCTGACGCTTGCGCCGGCTCTGTGCGCGATGATTCTTAAACCAGGTTCCGAAAAAGCCGATTTCAAATTTATTCAGGCTTTTGATGACTGGTTCAACAGCATAAGAGATAAGTATCTTGCGGGTGCTTCCATATTTATAAATTCAGCAAAAATTACCCTCCTGACTTTTTTAGGAATTGTACTTTTTGTACTTTTGATGTTTAAGCTGATACCGACCGGATTTTTGCCGACGGAAGATAAAGGTGCTGTCTTTACTCAAATTCAACTTCCTGACGGCTCATCCGCCTCCAGAACGGATGACGTTGCAAGGGAAATTGAAGACCGCTTGATGAGTATTCCGGGGGTCGCAAATACAATCACTCTCGTTGGTTATTCTGGTGAAAATACTGCCCTTATTGTATCAGAACTCGACGAGTGGTCGCATCGTAAGAAAAAAGAATTGCAGATGCAGTATATTTTGAAAAAAATTCAGAACGATTTTTCAACATATCCGTCAGCAACAATTGCGTCGTTTGCACCGCCTTCGATTTCTGGTCTGGGTATGTTCGGCGGGTTTGAATACCAGCTTCTGGATAAAGGCAACAGAAATGCGCAGGAACTTTATGACGAGGCTGTTAAACTCATGGCTGCAGCAAATAAAAACCCTGATTTTTCAATGGTTTACACCTCATACAGCGCAAACCTGCCGCAGCTGCTTTTGAACATTGATACAAGCAAGGCAATGGCGCAGGGTGTTGATATTTCAGAAATTTACAGCGCGCTTTCAGGATATTTCGGAAAATATTACATAAACGACTTTAACAAGTACGGGCGTGTTTACAGGGTCTATATGCAGTCTGAATCCGACTTTCGTGCAAGACCTTCTGATATAGATAAAATTTACGTAAAAAACAAATCAGGTACTATGGTTCCGCTGTCTGCCGTTGTTAAGATAGAAAATATTGTCGGACCTTATACCAGAACAAGATTTAACATGTACCCTGCAATAACAATCAACGGTATGGCTGCTCAGGGTGTAAGTTCCGGACAGGCAATGGCTTCAATGGAAAAATTGTCAGCGGAGGTTCTTCCTCGCGATATGGGCTACTCGTGGTCAGGAAGTTCGCTCCAGGAACACGAATCGCAAGGGCAAATCGGCCCGATACTTGCTATGTCGTTAGTTTTCATATACTTATTCCTTGTCGGATTATATGAAAGCTGGATGCTGCCGATTGCAGTACTTTTGATTTCGCCGATAGCACTTGTCGGAGCGTTGTTCTTCCAGTATGTTTCCGGCTACTCGCTTGACCTGTACTCACAAATCGGACTTGTTATGTTAATCGGTTTGAGTACAAAGCAGGCAATTTTGATTATTGAGTTTGCAAAAGACGCTCACGAAGCCGGCATGGCAATTAGAGATGCGGCATTGCAGGCTGCCAAGCTCCGTTTCAGGGCGGTTATGATGACAAACATCGCATTCATCCTCGGGCTTTTGCCTCTGGTGTTTGCGGAAGGCGCAGGTGCCGCAAGCCGTCACTCCGTCGGTATGACAGTTTTTGGCGGGATGATTGCGGTTGCCTTTATCGGTACTTTCCTCGTTCCGGCGTTCTACGTTATGATTGAGGAAATGAAAATCAATATTGCACACAAAACTCACAACATACATTTTAAAGGTGAAAAATAAATATGCTGAAAAGAATATTTCTCACAAATTTAATAATATTGTTAGGCGCCATGCCGGTATTGTCAGACGACGAACTGGTACAGCCTCTGCTGAAAGAGGATATCGGAAACGAAATTATCGAATCTGAATATCCCGCATCAGAAGAAGTTCTGCCAAACAAAACCACAGACGCGGATTTTGTGATTCAGGGTTCTGTTGAAAAAAATATTGACATGACTCTGGACAAATGTCTTGAGATAGCGCTGGGGAACAATCCTCAGATAAACGCTGCATTTCAGGACATCCTTGCATCTGACGCAAGAATTAAACAGGTCTGGTCAAATTATTTCCCTCAATTAAGCTGGCAGACAGGTTACACAAAGATTAAACAGCTTCAATTGTCAGACGCGTTGGGCAGAAACCTTACGTTTAATTATTATCTGCTCGGGCAGGTGACTCTCCAGCAGATGCTCTATGACTTCGGAGTTACCCAAAATCAGGCGACAATAAGAAAACTGGATTACGAAGCCTACAAATCTTCTCTGGAAGCTATTGTCAACGATATAATTTATCAGACAAAAGACGCTTATTACTCACTTTTGCTGGCGTTTGAAGGCAGGAAAGTCGCACAGGATACTGTTGATAAATTCAATCTGTTCTACGAACAGGCAAAAGCTTTCTACGAAATCGGCATGAATCCGAAAGTTGATGTGACTATTGCAGAAACAAATTTAAGTAATGCCAAATTGCAGCTTATACAGGCGGACAACGCGGTTAACCTTGCTGTTGCAAAACTGAATAATATAATGGGCGTTCCGTTTATTGATAAATACAATGTGGAAGAACGGCTGGTTTATCATCCTGTGAATATAACGTTTAATCAGGCGATTGATATTGCGCGTGAAGCCAGACCTGAGCTTAAACAGGCTGAACTGAAAGTAGAAAGCGCAAATCAAACCCTTAAACTTGCCAAAAAATCGTACTTCCCGACAATTTCGTTCGAAGGTCAGTACATGCGCGGCGGCAAAAGCTGGAACAGCAACTACGGTTACAATATCGGCGGATATTTGAATTTTCCGACAATAAACGGAATGCAAATCAGAAACGAAATCAAAGAAGCAAGATATCTTTATGACAAAGAGCTTGCCAACGCCGCAAACACGCAAAACCAGATATTTTTGGAAATTCAAAACGCTTATTTGACATTAGAAGAGAAAAAAAGCCAGATGCCGGTTGCCATGCTGCAGGTCAAGCAGTCAAAAGAGAATTATGAGCTTTCATACGGCAGATACAGAGTGGGCGAAGCAAGTCCGACAGAGTTGAAGGATGCTCAAATTCTCTACCAGCAGGCACAGTTAAGTTATTACAATGCACTGTATCAGTATAATTCAGCAAAAGCCGCACTGGAAAAAGCTATCGGCAAGAATATAAACTTTGAAGACGAAGAAATTATTGAACTGGACCGCAACGCCATTCAATCGTAATTTTCAGCCCGGTACCTGCTGTCCTGTTACGGTTTTTCTATACAGTACAAAGCATTTTTCATAGCGCGGTAATAGCCGCGGGGTACCTTTTTCAACAGTATTATTTTTAAACTCCGGAAACAGGAGGAAGGTCGATACGTTTGAGGCGTTGCTCAATACGTCTGTACCATTTTAAATGCTGTTTGAAAAGTATCTTGTAATCATCAATTGCGCCGTGGGAAATATCATCGGCAAGGCTGTCGCATACATTTTCCAGACTTTTGGCAAGAAAATGGGTATATTCTTTTCTGTTTACGGAGGCGTCGGTCAGTTTAATAGTTTCTCCAAATTTGACCATAACTTCAGGACGGTTGTCGCGGAAGAAAGTATAATCAACCCCGACGGGGATAAGGTTAACTTTACCGTACTTTTTGACTGCGTTTTGGGCGATATATGCAAGTCCTGTTTGAAATTCTACAGGTCTGAAGTGCGGCGGTCTGATAATACCCTGCGGAAATATAAAGAGCAGATTATTCAAATTCCCGATGACATCAACTGAGTATTTAAGCGCCTGCATAGATGACTGCGCAGATTTTTTGCATACTGAATATGCTCCGCCGCGGCGAAGCAGAGGAAATCTGTTAAGTTCTTCCACCATAAGACGAATTTCTTTATGGCAAATTCTGTGAGAAATATTGTAAAGCACAATTCCGTCCCACCAGTTGCAGTGTGGCGCAAACAAAATTGTAGGCGCAGTTTCGTCACGGTTAAAATAATTTTCGTCTCCGCTGTATCTGAATGCGTAAAATCTGTTCTGAAGCATGTTAAAAAAGAACAAACTTGCTATCATTAGCCAAAATTTATTTGTCTTTGCCGGTTTGAATTTCTCCTCTTTATTCCTCAACTTTGTGGGAGGGATGTCAGAATATAGTTTTTCCTCAACAATCATGATGTATATATTTTACTCCAGTACAGTTGTTTTGTGAACACCCTATGCGGTAATTTTTAAGAAATATAAAGGGTTTTTATATTTATGCGGGTAAATTATCTTTGTAAAAAAAGAGGTACCGCCGTTTGGCAGTAGCCTCTTTTTTACTTAAAGTTTTTGCATTTACGCAATTACTTCTTTTACTTCTGCTGCAAGGTTTTTAGGATCCAATTTAATTCCTGGTCCCATTGTTGTTGCAAGGTAAACTGATCTAACAAAAGTACCTTTTGCTGATGAAGGTTTAGCTCTCAAAATTGCATCTGCAAGAGTTGCAAAGTTTTTAAGCAAATCTTCTTCGCTGAATTGAACTTTACCGATAGGGCAGTGAATCATACCCTGTTTATCGGCACGGAATTCAACTTTACCTGCTTTAGCATCTTTTACAGCTTTAGCTATATCAAGAGTAACTGTTCCGGTTTTCGGGTTCGGCATCAAGCCTTTAGGACCCAAAACACGTCCGAGTTTACCTAACATGCCCATACAGTCAGGTGTTGCGATTAATGTATCAAAGTCAAACCAGCCGCCTGAAATTTTGTCGATAATTTCTTCGGTTCCGTAGAAATCTGCACCTGCTTCTTTTGCTTCAGTAACTTTTGCACCTTTTGCAATTACGCAAACTCTGACTTCTTTACCCAGACCTGCCGGCAATACGACGGTTGATCTGATTTGCTGGTCAGCTTGACGAACGTCAATACCTAATCTCATGTGGCATTCTACTGTTTCATTAAATTTTGAAACTTCTTTTGATATTTCTTGTAGTTTTTTAACTGCATTCACTGCTGTTGACGGTTGTTCAAACCCTTCCAGCATTTCCTGCATTTTTCTTTGTTTTTTAGTTAATTTTGCCATTTTTAATTTTTCCTTTCATGGTAATAACGGGTTAGACCCTTCCATACATTATTCTTTTACCGTAACGCCCATAGCTCTGCAAGAACCTTTAATCATGTTCACTGCAGCATCCATAGTTGTTGCGTTCAAGTCGTTCATTTTAATTTTTGCGATTTCTTCAAGCTGTTCTCTTGTGATTTCTGCAACTTTGTCTTTGTTAGGAGCTGCAGAGCCTTTAGAGATGTTCAAAGCTTTTTTAATCAATACAGGTGCCGGAGGTGATTTTGTTACGAATGTGAAACTTCTGTCTTCGTAAACATCAATAACAACCGGGATAATATATCCTGCTTGTGATTCGGTTTTAGCATTGAATTGCTTACAGAAATCCATGATGTTCACACCGTGCTGACCCAGTGCAGGACCAACCGGCGGTGACGGATTTGCTTTTCCGGCTTCGATTTGAAGCTTAATTTTTCCTACTACTTTCTTTGCCATTTTTTTCTCCTTTTGTGGTTATAGCGGGGGCGTCCCTTCCACGTTTTTTGTACTGTTTATTACAATTTTATTGACAGCCAGTCTGCTGTTGCAAAGCTGCCGTCAAATTTATTATAATTTGTTGATTTGTTTATATTCAAGTTCAACCGGAGTTTCACGTCCGAAGATTGAAACATTTGCGCGAAGTTTATATTTGTCAGGATAAACTTCAATAATATCCGCGATGAAGTCTGCGAACGGTCCGGAGATAATTCTGACTTTGTCGCCGGCTTTGACATCAAGCTCAATTTTCTGGGTTGTAGAAGTTGAGCGGTTGATAATCTTTTTGATTTCGCTGTCTTTTGCAGGGATAGGTCTTTTTGCGGAACCTACAAATTTTGTAACACCCGCAGTGTGTCTTACGACATACCAGCTGTCCTCGTCCATAATCATTTCTACAAGCACATAACCGGGGAAGATTTTTTCTTCTCTTTCCTGTTTCTTGCCTGATTTTACCTGGGTAACTGTTTTTTGAGGAACTTCAACTCTGAAGATTTTTTCGCCCATGTTCATGTATTCAATACGTTTTTCAAGGTTTACTTTTACCTTGTTTTCGTGTCCTGAATATGTATGAACGATGTACCAGCGTTTTTGATTTTTCTTGGCTTTTTTAGCTTCTTCTTCAGCCTGAGCTTTTGCTTCGGCTTCTTCTCTTTCCGCCTGCAAATCTTCGTTCAATTCTTCTTCCATTGATTTTTGTTTTTTAGTCATAAGCCACCTTATTCTTTGTTAGTTACTTAATTAAGCCGAGTAACCCTTTAAAAATTATATCCATTAAATAAACTGCCACGGTGAATACAAAAACTATTGCGATAACAAAAACTGTTTCTGTAACTACCTGGCGTCTTTCAGGCCAGTTAATCTTACCCCATTCGGTTTTGACACCGCGGAAGTAAGTTTGTATTGAATTAATTGTTTGTGCCATCCATGCCGGAGTAGCATTTTCTGAGCCTATCATAGTATAAAATCCTTATTTATTTTTATAAATCGCGCCCTGAAGGACTCGAACCCTCGACATCCGGTTTTGGAGACCGACGTTCTACCAACTGAACTAAGGACGCTTAAACCGTGAATCTCACGGCAATTTGGTCTTACGGATTATTCGGCTGTCCTGTTCCTTGTTTTCGCTATGCAAATTTTATCAAATTTGCGCCGCTCAATCGGAACAATGGATGTTACGGGCTTCGCTTCGCTGCGCCCTACCGAAAATCCGTCTACTTAGTTTCTTTATGGTTGGTGTGTTTTTTGCAAGTCGGGCAGTATTTGCTCAACTCAAGTCTGTCTTTTGTATTTTTCTTATTTTTTACTGTTGTGTAGTTTCTTTCTTTGCAGTCTTCGCAGGCAAGAACTACCATTCTGTCATTTTTTCCTTTGATTCCCATTGTTTTTATTCCTTATTTGTTATTACTTTTTCTCCTTTTTAAAATAGAATGTGAAAACTCTCACATTCTATTTTTTCGGCTTATGTTAACATCATAAAACAAAAAAAATAAAATGCAAACTAATTGTAAACAAACAATAAGCACAAAACATGCATAAAAAAAGAGTAAACGGGTTAGCGAATACTCTTTTGGATAAATTGATTTTATTAAAAACTAATTTATTTTATAATCAGCCATTTTGGGAGCTGCTTCGCGAGTGTTGTATGATGATGAATAATCATACGAACCGTAATTATCAGCTCTTAATTTTTCCATATAAACCTGACCGTTTTTAACAACTTGCTGCAGCTGAGTCAGGTCGCGTTCTAGGTTTGTGAGAACCTGTTCAGCATAAAGCTCAGCGCCTTCGCGGGTTTTCATAGCTTCTTCAGTGGCCTGAAGTCTTATATTTTCCGCTTCTTCCATTGCTTTACGCTTAATTTCTTCGCATTCTTCCTGTACTTGTGTTCTTATTCTGATGCCTTCTTTTTCAAGTGCTTTTATAAAGTCGGCTTCGCTTAATTTTCTGTCAGCTTCAAGCTGGGCGTCGTTTATAATTCTTTCGGCTTTTTGCTGGGCTTCCAGCTGAAGTTCTTCGCGGCGTCTCAAAAATGCGCGCGCTTCCTGAACTTCCACCGGCAATGCCGCGTATATTCTGTCTATTAATGTTTCTATTTCTTTTGTTTTAACAATAGTATATCTTCTCGGGATAATAGGAAACCCTTCATCCAGTGATATTTCCAATAACTTTAGTAAATCGTATACTCCGTTTTGTTGCATGTTACACACATATACCTTTCTTAATACTTACATTCTACATAAGCCTCAAACAATTGTCAAATAATTAATTTGGGGACTTATATATCAAATTCCAAATACTAGCTGAAATTGTCACCCTGAACTTGTTTGACTACTTTTTCCAAAATCTATGATTTTGTGAAAAATGTCCGGTTTCCCGCAGGATCTTGTCTGTGGTAAGATTCCGAAACACGGAGGTCAATCCGACGTTCGGAATGACATCATGTTTGTCTTTTAATAATATTTGCTTGAAACATATATATAAGTCTCTTTATTCAGCAAAAATTAAATATCTTAACGATTGGTTAAATACTCAAAAACAGGCTCCGGGACAAATTTTGAGATATCTCCTCCGTTCAAAAGGATTTCTCTGATTGTGCTTGAAGAGATGAAGTTATATTTTGGTTTGGTCGTCAAAAACACTGTTTTTATATCTGAATCAAGCGCGCTGTTTGCTTGTGAAAGCTGCAATTCGTATTCAAAATCAGAAACCGCGCGCAGCCCTCGGATAAGCACCTGTGCACCGCATTTTTTTGCATAATTTACGGTTAATCCGTCAAAGCAGTCCACTTCTACATTATCTAAACCTGAAACACTTTCACGTATCAGCTTTACACGTTCATCTATAGTCAAAAACCCGTGTTTTTCCGAGTTCCGCGCTACTGCTATGATAACCTTGTCAAATATTCCGGCGCCTGTTTTAAGAATGTCCAGATGACCTTTGGTTATGGGGTCAAAACTCCCCGGATATATTGCTATTTTCATAAGTTTCCTTTCTCTTATTCTCTAAAATTATATTATAAACCTCTTTGATTAAAATGTAAATTTTTATTACAAATTTCTCAAATTACGCAATTCAAGATATAAATTTTACTTTATAGATATATAAGAACGATATACAAAACAGACTTACACATCTTAATACCTTCTACTTTCTACCTACTAACCTTTTACACGAGGAATTGTAAAAAATTCCGGGAGCTTTTCCAACAGAAAGCTCTTTTTTTTTGCATTAAAAAATGGGTATGGCTTGGTCTGACAGGACAAAAACAAAAAGACAGACTATTATAGCCCGTCTTTTTAATAATAATTTATGAAGTTTTCAAATTATTTGATTACTTTAATCCAGCCTTGAGGAGCTTCTATTCTGCCCATTTGAATACCTGTTAGGGTATCATATAGTTTTTGGGTAATTTCGCCCATTTTTTCCATGCCGGATGGCAGGAGGATTTCTTTGCCGTGGTCAACGATTTTGCCGACAGGTGAAAGTACTGCGGCGGTTCCGCATAGCGCACATTCTTTAAAGTCTTTTACTTCATCAAGACGGATTTCACGCTCTTCTGCTTTCAGACCTAGGTAGTGCTCTGCAACGTACATCAGTGAACGTCTTGTTATTGACGGCAGGATAGTATTTGATTTTGGAGTAATTACTTCATTGTCTTTAGTTACAAATATAATATTAGCACCGCCGGTTTCTTCGATTTTGGTTCTTGTTGCCGGGTCAAGGTAGATGTTTTCGTTGAAGCCGTGGTTATGGGCGTCAACTATAGCGTGCAGACTCATTGCGTAGTTCAGACCTGCTTTTATATGACCGGTGCCGTGCGGGGCAGCTCTGTCAAAGTCGGAAATTCGGACGGTAATCGGTTTTGCGCCGCCTTTAAAATACGGACCAACTGGAGTTGCAAAAATTCTGAACTGATATTCATCAGCAGGTTTTACACCGATTACGTTGTTGCTGCCGAACATATACGGTCTTAAATATAAAGTTGCACCCGTACCATAAGGCGGAACGTAGTCTATATTTGCTTTAACAACTTTTTCTATTGCCTCTAAGAATTTTTCTTCCGGATAAACAGGCATTTCCAGTCTGCGGCAGGAATCAGCCATTCTTTTTGCGTTTAGATCCGGGCGGAAGCACACAACGTGTCCGTCTGCTGTTCTATATGCTTTCAAGCCTTCAAAACAAGTTTGGGCGTATTGCAAAACGCCGGCGCTTTCATTTAATGTAATTGTTGCATCGGTCGTAAGTTCCCCGTCATCCCATTTGCCGTCTTTGTAATTTGAAACAAAGCGGTAGTCTGTTTTTAAATATCCAAATCCTAGATTTTCCCAGTCAATATTCATTTTTGTTTCCATTAACATTCCGTCTCCCATCTTTAAAGTTAAAGCCGATAAAGGGGCTCGAACCCTTGACCTGCTCATTACGAATGAGCTGCTCTACCAACTGAGCTATATCGGCTTACGTTTTTATTATATCAAAATTATTCTAAATTTCAAAACCAGTCAATAAGTGATTTTTTATCCCCGAATTTGAAGTTGTACAGTTTTTCAAAGCTTTCGTTCGTCAAAAATTTGTAGCTGACATTATAGGCTAACGGTTCTTGAGGAATATTAAGCGATTTGTATTTTTCGGTTGGTATAATGCCGGTTTTTGTGTCAAAAACATTGGAATAGTTCAGACCTTCATAAGCACAGAACGGGATTTTGGGTTTTGCTTCTCCTTCGACAGTGTAGATAAGCCCGAAAGAGCGGCATATTATTCCGCGGTGTTCGTAGACGGAACATTCGTTGTTAATCAGAAACGGGCACTGATACAAAAATTTGTCGCCGGTGTGATTTTTTTTAGCCTGTTTAATTTCCGCAATATTATTCAGAATTTTAAGCCGTGTTTCTTTAGGCAGTGATGTAAAACCTCGTATCAGGTAATCAAATTCTATCTGAGAAAAAGGATATTCACCTTCCTGACAGCACTTTGCACAGCCTTTTTTACAGAACATGTAAGGCTTTTGCGCTTCAAAAAATTTTTGAAGTTTTTTATTTATAAAATCCAGATATATTAAATAATTTTCAAGCATATTAATGAATAAAGTTTGTCCAAATTTTGTCTTCTTTAACCGGCGGAGTGATACCTGCGGCTTTGCCGGCTTCAATACATTTGAGCATCCACGCCATGTTGCCGCCGAGTATTCTCATAACCTGCAAGCCTTCCAAATCCTGTCTTACCTGTTCCGGCGTGTTGCCGTGAACCATATTCCAGTAGTTTGAAGAAACAACAGGCATATTATTTATAGTAAAATATTTGTTCAATACATCGATTGACGCGGTTGTTCCTGCGCGTCTTGCAGATGCAATTGCAGCAGCCGGTTTGTATTCAAAGTTTGCCTTGCCGGCGTAGAATGCTCTGTCTAATAGTGATAAAATTCTCCCGCTCGGGTGTGCGTAATATACCGGCGTTCCGAAAATAAATCCGTCAGAAGTTTTTGCTTTTTCAATAATTTCGTTGACAATATCGTCTTTGAAAACGCAGTGTCCGTCGTTTTTGCCGCAGCCTCCGCAGCCGATGCAGTCTCTTATCGGAGCGTTTCCTGTCTGGATTATTTCTGTTTCAATGTTTTCTGCGTTTAAAACTTTTTCGATTTCACTCAATGAAGTATATGTGCAGCCGTTTTTGTTGCAGCTTCCGTTTATCATCAAAACTTTCATTTCAAACTCACCTTTTTATGTTGTTATTATATCATACAGATTATATTTTGTTAATGTTTTGTAACATGGAGATTTAAAAAAAGGCAATTTTACAATGTAAATATACTTTATATACATGGGACGAAATGGGGATACCTGGAGTATGAGTTACGTTGGAATATACAATAGTTTCAATAATTATAATATAGGTCCGCAGTTTGGCGGGTTTTGCAGACCTTGCGTACCGCCAATGCCAATGCCTATGCCGATGCCAAGACCTATAGGACCTGTATTCGGGTATTGCAGACCGCCTGTACTTATCGGCGGCTGCTGTGTTAATCCATGGGCAGTCGGCGCAGGCATCGGTTTAGGGATGGGGCTTGGCATGGCTATGCCGGGAATTATCAAAGGTATCGGAGTTATCGGAAAAGGGCTCTGGAATGGTATAAAATGGGCCGGTAAAGGTATCTGGAACGGAATGAAGTGGCTTGGAAACGGTATCTGGAAAGGACTTAAATGGGCAGGAACAGGCATCTGGAACGGCTTAAAATGGGTTGGTAACGGAATTGCCAAAGCTGCTAAATGGGTTTGGAACGGGATTACCGGTTTATTTAAGTAGTAAATCGGGATATTATTTCCAAAATGAATTTTACCGGATAAGAGGTTAAATATTGCCGTGTAAGGCTATTTATTCAAATTTGAAACGTGATTATACTATCATTTATGATAGAAAAATTTATAAACTTCTTTTTAAATTACAAAATACACATTTCAATATTATTTATCTTAGCTCTGGTTCTTTGGGGGCTGCATAATATGACACACAAGCATATTACTGCGGAATTTACCGAACTTGCGCCGTTTTCAAGAAACATGCCTGTTTACTACAAGGGTTTTAAAGTCGGAAAATCCGTGAGTATCAAGCCCAACAAAAATTACACGGCAACGAGAATACGGCTGGTACTTTATCCTGCAGATTTAGTATTACCGGCAAATATTGTAGCAAGGGTAAAAAAACGCGACAAAGAATTTGACTACATAGAAATAGAATACCCGACAAGCCCGGCTATTAAAAAACTTAGGAGCGGCGATGTTATAGAGGGCAGGACATCTATTGACTTTAAAGATATTCTCCAGCAGCAGGCGGATTCCGGTGCGCTCGATGAAGTCGGCGGGAAACTCTCGGATGTTTTGGACAGCGTAAAACAGACCAGCGATGCGCTCACGGGGCTTTTCGAGATTTTGCAGGAGACTGTTGCGCAAAACCAGAAAAATCTACAAACGACAACTACAAATCTTGCACAGATGTCAAAAAATGTTAATAATCTCACATACAAAGTAGACGATTCACTTACACAAAAGCAGCTCAAAAATATCGCTAACCGCTTGAGTCTCACAAGTAATAATCTTGAAAGAACAACAAGAAATCTTGAAAATATTACCAAAAATATTGACAATTCTACAAAATCTCTCAATCAAACAATGAACGGTATATCCGCCTCCGTAGAAAACGTCAGCGGAATAACCTGCGATGTCAGAAAAATTACTTACGGATTGTCAAATACAATGCAAAAGAATTTTTCAGGCTTTCGTCTGCTATTCGGCAAAGCTATCAGCCCCACTAACTAAGCTATATAATCAAGCCGTTTTTTCTGTTTAACATCCTAATCACGGGAATTTCAGTTTGCGAAAATAATGTTGATGCAAACATTATGTTTGCTGTCATTCTGAGCAAAGCGAAGAATCTCAATAAAAAAGAGATTCTTCACCCCTGAAATGTCGTCGGGTTCAGAATGACGACGGGGCATATTTTTCCCTCTCCCGATTTGGAGAGGGCAGAAGCCGTGCGAAACATCAGTGAGCTACGGCTTCGGGTGAGGGGGACGTCAATCATTGACAGCTCATATCTCACCCCCTCCCCCTCTCCTACTTAGGAGAGGGGAATAGTCGCTAATCTCTTACGGGCATTATAAAAGCCGCCTATTAAAAGACTTTCAAAATTTCATGAACATATACAAAAGGCGATATTTCAGTCTGCGGAAATAATGTTGATGCAAACATCATGTTTGCTGACACTGTGAACTTAGTTTGGCTATGCTATATAGTCAAGCCGTTTTTTCTGTTTAACATCCTCAGCTTGGGAGCGGATACTACGAGCCTGCGTGGCAACCCTGAAATCCTGATCTGAAGGATCCGACGGCGCCATTGCTGCTCTTACAACCGTATTTGCATCATTAATAGTTTTCTGCGGATTTTCAACGTCCAGAACCGGCATCATAATAGCAACATGCCCGCCTACAGGAATTCCGTCCTCATTTGTCTCAATAATAATGGCACCTGCCAAAGGTCCGCCTGCAGCTTTGTGGGCACTCTCGTGTACAAAAATATCGTGATAATTTTTGTCAATCAACGCTTTCCGATTTTCCTCGCGCTGCTGATTGAGACTCTGCACCGCCTGTGTTCTCACTATAGGATTGGAAGCATAATTTATTGCACTAACACCACTGACCATAAATTACTCCTAACTCTTTCACCTGCTATTATTGTAGCAGATTTCCTAAAAAATTTCAACCCTTTTTAAATGGGACTTATGTAGCAAATTCTGTAGATACCATTAAAAGCCCGTCATTCTGAGGGCTTTAGCCCGAAGAATCTCTTTTTATTCAGATACTTCGCTAACGCTCAGTATGACACAGTTTTAAAAATTTTAGCGGAATTGCTATATAAGTCCTTTTAAATAAATTCTAAATTTTTCGTAATAAAAGGATTTATAAAATTACAGCCTGCGGCTTTTGAGGTTTTGCATTTTATCTTTCCGGCAGGGAATTTGCCGGAGTGGTAAACAGATGTGAGTACAGCAACCTTTGCCGCATCAAACATATTCATTGAAGATAAGTCCACTGTTATATCAGGCGAATTAACCCCCGCGAGAGATTTTTTAACCTTTGCTGATATATCCTCTGACTTTGCTATTTTAAATTCAATATAATTTGACCCTGATATTTTTCTTCTCATATACGGGATAACGAATAACTGATAAAAAAATTTAATTATTTTGCAACATATCGTACTTTTAAAGGATATTTATAGTATAATGAAAAGAAAAGCGGGAGTTACTATATGATTATGGACACAAAAAGTATCATTAATCTGGCAAAAGATGTGCTGAAGATTGAAGCGGATTCAATTATGAAGCTGATAGACAGGATTGGCGAAGATTTTGACAAAGCAGTCGAGATGCTCTACCAAAGCAAAGGCAGAGTAATCGTGACCGGTATGGGAAAATCAGGACTTATCGGCAAAAAAATAGCGGCAACCCTGACCTCAACAGGCACTCCGTCATACTTTCTCCATCCGGCAGAAAGCACCCACGGCGATTCCGGGATTATTACAAGAGATGATGTAGTGATTGCAATCTCAAACAGCGGCGAAACTCAGGAACTTTTAAACCTTTTGCCTCTGATTAAACGTTTTGGCGTCAAAATGATAGGTATGACCGGAAACCTCAATTCAACCCTTGCGAAAGCAAGCGATGTGGTACTTGATATTTCCGTTGAAAAAGAAGCCTGCCCGCTAAATAAAGCGCCAACCGCGAGCACAACGGTAACCCTTGCTATGGGTGATGCACTTGCTGTGTGTTTGTTAGAAAAAAGAGGATTTACAAAAGAAGATTTTCTTATTTTTCATCCGTCAGGCGCGCTCGGTAAAGGCTTTACTTTCCGTGTAAAAGATTTGATGATAACAGGCGACAGGCTGCCTGTGGTCAACGAAAACGAAGACTTTACGGAAGTTATTGAAATAATTTCCAAATACAAGCTCGGTATGGCAATGCTGGTCAATTACAACGGCGACCTGACAGGGATTTTAACAGACGGTGATATCAGAAGAACTCTCATAAAACACCCGAATGTCCAAAACCTCAAGGTTAAAGATGTTATGACCATAAATCCGAAAGTAATTTCCGCGGAAGATTACGGCGCAAGCGCGCTGCATTTGATGGAAAAATATTCAATTACTGCTCTTGCGGTTATTGACAATAAAAAGCCTATCGGTGTAATACACATTCACGACTTATTGAAAGCAGGGATAGCATAATGAATAGAGAAGAGTTAACAGAAAAAGCAAAAAAAATTAAATTGATGGCATTTGACGTTGACGGCGTAATGACGGACGGCAGCATAACTTACGACGAAAACGGGGTTGAATATAAAACATTTAATGCAAAAGACGGACACGGACTTGTCAGAATGGCACAATCCGGATTTGTAACCGCAATAATTACGGCAAGAAATAATGGAACGGTTACCCACCGCGCAGAAAATCTCAACATAACAGAATTGTGTCAGGGACAAAAATACAAACTTCCGGCACTTGATGCTTTGAAAGAAAAATACAATCTTTCTTATGACGAAATTTCTTATATGGGAGACGATCTTCCGGATGTGTGCGTGCTGGAAAAAGTCGGTCTTGCCTGCTGTCCGGCTGACGCGGTTGAAGAGGTAAAAGCGCTATGTAATTTTATCTCGACAAAAGAAGGCGGCAGAGGGGCTGTCAGAGAGCTGTGCGACTTTGTTCTTGACGCGCAGGGAATAAAAAAAGAATACATAATTTGTGAAGGCAAAAACAGATAAGATAAAGAGTAACATAGGAGCAATAACTAATGTACGAAATAAAAACACAGGCATTTTTTGCTGCGGCGCATCATCTTTTGAATTACGAGGGTGAATGCGAGAACCAGCACGGACATAACTGGATGGTAGAAGCTTATGTAAAAGGCGAAACCCTTGACAAAAGCAACATCCTGATAGATTACAAAGTATTGAAAAGGGAGCTGAATGCAGTCCTTGACCTGCTTGATCATAAAGATATCAATGACCTGCCTGAATTTAAGGGTGAAAGTCCGTCCAGCGAAATGATTTCAGCTTTCATTTACCATAAATTGAAAGAAAAAATCGTGCAGCTGAGCAAAATTACAGTCTGGGAAACTCAGACATCTTGCTGCAGCTATTATGAAGAAGAGTAGAAGAGGTTAAAATAAATGAATTTAATACAGGCAATATTAATGGGGATTGTGCAGGGATTGAGTGAATTTTTGCCTATATCAAGCTCAGCACACCTTGTATTTACATCGAATTTTTACAAGGTTTTTAAAGGTATAGAAATAGTACAACACTCAAACGAAGAAGTCTTTTTTGACATAATGCTCCACTTTGGAACTTTGATTGCGGTCTTGATATTTTTCAGAAAAGACATTGCCGCAATTATAAAAGCATTGTGGGAAGGTGTTAAAACAAAAGACTTTTCAAACCGTGAGGCAAAACTCGGATTATATATAATAATAGGAACAATAATAACGATAATACTTGCGCTTCCGATGCAGGGATTTGCGGAAAAACTGGTGTTCTCGCCGGAAATCGTAGGATTGCTGCTGGTTGCAACAGGGATTTTACTTTTTGGAGCTGAATATTTTTCAAACCATCATCAGAAAAATAATGAAATGACCCTGAAAAATTCAATCCTTATTGGTTTGGCACAGGGGCTTGCCGTACTTCCGGGGTTATCCCGTTCCGGCTGGACAATTGCAACAGGTCTGTTTTCGGGATTAGACAGGGTGACTGCTGCCAGGTACTCATTCCTGTTGAGTATACCGATAATCCTAGGAGCTTCAATGCTTTATCCTGTCATAAAAATTGACCTGCATGAAGCGCTCACTTACAACTGGATTGCAATTCTCTGGGGCACTATAGCTTCCGGCATGGTCGGGTATTTGTGTATAAAATATTTTATGAAATTTCTTGCGAAATTTTCACTTGCAATATTCGGCTATTACTGCGTAATTGCAGGGTTACTCACGGCTGTATTCTTTTATCTTAATTAAACAGTAGTCAGAGTATCAGCCTTTTCAAACATTTTTTTAGCCTCGGCAGCCTTGCCGAGGTTTTGAAATGCACAGCCTTTGAGATAAAAAGCTTCGGCATTGCTTCTGTCAAGCATAATTGCCTGATTTGAATATTCAAGACATTCATGCCACATCTCAAGCTGTGAATAACAGTATGCCGCCGCAACATAATTAGACGCATTGGCACTGTCTATTGCAAGCAGTTTTTTGTACAGAACAACAGCTTTTTTAGGCTCCCCGAGCATAGTCAAAGCCTGCGCTTTGTAGTAAATCAATACAGGATTATCCTTATTCAGCATCAGACCGGTATTTGCATATTCCAAAAGTTTTTTGTAATTTTCAACAAGCGCATAGCATTCACAAATATCTTCAAAATTTTCAGGAGCCGTCGGATCCATTTTTATCACGCGTTGAAAAGCTTCAATCGCCGGCGTGTACTGCCCGAACCTTGAAAGTATAAAGCCTTTCAGATAATATGCGTAAGAATCATCAGGATTAACAGCAATTGCAATATTGGCGTATTTTAAAGCTTTGTTGTAGTCTTTGAGGTTTGTATAAAGATACGAGCATCTTGTATAAAATTCACTGACTCCTGAATTTGCTTCAATAGCTTTCATGCAAGATTCAAGCGCAGCTTCGGTTTTATCCATATCCGTCAAAATCTGGCACTTCATAAAATTATTTGCCGCAGTATCTTTATTAAATATAAGTGCCTGATTAACATACTCAAGCGCCTTATGATATTTTTTCATATTGTAAGCTGCAAGCGCCATGCCGCCATAAATAAGTTCATCCTGAAATCCGTGTGCAACACATTTTTTCAAAGTTTTGAGCAAATTTCCGTTTTTGTTCATTGCGACATAAATCTTTGCGAGCTGATAGTAAACGTCATAGTCGTCATCATAAATTTTGACGGCAATCTGGGCATGTTTGAGTGCATTTTTGTAGTCACCGAGCATAAAATATAAATCCGCGAGCTGCAAATTCATGTCATACACGTTGCTATACCCCAGCTCACCGGCTTTCAGCATATTTTCAAGCCCCTTTTCATATTCTTCCAGATTATAATAAACGCATGCTTTTGTATAATAAAAATCAGCAGATTCGCATTCTAAATTTTCAAGCCTTTTTAAGAGTTTGTCGCGTTCTTTGTATTTTCCGCAAGTGCTGAAAAGAGAGATTAAAATCCTTAGAATAATGTAGTTGTCCCCGCAGAATTTTAAGGTTTTGCGGGCGTATTTGAGAGCGTTTTTTGTGTCATCAAGAAACACATACGCATAAGCAGCGCGTGCAAGACCGTAAGCATAATCCGGCTGCAATTTTACGGATTTTAACGCTTCATCAAGCGCGTAATCTAATCTGTCCGTCCTCAAATAAACTTTTGAAAGATAGGCGCGAAGTTTTGCCTCATTTTCGTCCGGTTCTTTGAGTTTTTCAAGCAGATATTTTTCAGCCTCAGCCTCATTTTGAGTGCCTAAAATCATTTTTGCCGTATCGTATGTGTCATTTATATTGTCGTACATGCACACTCTCTTTCATATCTATTATCGGCAAAAAATTTAAAAACTTTAATGTAAAATTTTTTATTTTTGTATTATAATTTAATTGCAAATGTAAAGTGTTAAAGAATTAATCGTTTTCAGACATTTGGGGTTTAAAAATTTTGTAAAAAAATGTTAACTTCTGTATTACATTTGGCAAAAAAAATCTTTTACGGATTTTGAAATAACAGACTTGTATGTGGAGTAGAAATGATACCAGCAGTAAATAGCATTAATAACACTATTCAATTTTCTGCAGGGGAGAATGCAAACGAGAAAAAACTTGCATATACCAAAGATACCCTGCTGAAAAATAACATCATGACCCGTACCCGCATAGGCTTTGACAAGCTGACAAACGCTTTCACGGTATACACCGCAAAAGGTTTAAAGGGGAGCAAAAACGCTAACTTCTATGAATTTTTGACAATGGGAACAGTTCCGTACTTAATCGGAAGCGGCATGCTTATGGCGGTCTTCAATGCGGTAAATAGCAGTTACGCATCAGATTCAGTGAGACATGCCTGCCGTTTGGGCAGAAAAATGGCACTCGGTGTTTTGTTCTACGGATTGATGAAAGGGATATCAAAGCCGTTTGTAACCACTCCTGTCAAATGGTTCACCGGAGTGGACACCCAGCTTCCGTATGCAAAAGTTAACTATGAACTGCCGGAAGATATCAATGACACAGATATAACAAGTATTGAATATCACAAAGTATTTGAGAGCGTAGAATTCCCAAGATGGGATTTATTATACGGTGATGAAACAAAAGGTGAAAAACGTAACTTCCGCTATGACAAAATAGCTAAGAAATTAGGGCTCGGAACAAACCTGAACGATTCGGATCAGGAAGTTAAGCCTCTTATAAAAGAAATAGTTGTAAAAACATCAACCGCCACAAATATTTCACAATACCTGTGGGCGGCTTGCGGTGTAGCATTTGCATTCCAAAAACCTTGGGAAAAATTCTTCAACGTCATGAACTTCAAATTCTGGAAGCCGGAAGAGTTTGCAACATCGGCAAAACAGTTTGGCAGAAGTTTCGTTGAAAGTGCAAAATCATTCTACTTTGGGGACGGTTCATCATTTATGAAACGTCATGGAGGAAAAGTATTAATGGGGACAGCTTTGGCATCAACAATAATCGGTGTTATAAACGCATCTACAAGTGCAAATAAACCGTCAAAACTGGATTCAGCGGACATTATCGAAAAAGATAGAAAGTATGTGGTGAACTAATGACAAGCTTGATTAATAACTACATAAATAACACTGGCAAAACTCCTCTTCCGCAGAATACAAATACCGGCAAGATGGTAAATACAAATGTTGAAGAACTGGATACAAGAAATTTTCTTAAACCGCTGAAAGGGCAGGGTCATCTTGTAAAAGGTAATATTTTTGACAAACCCGGTATGATGGTAAAAGATGCCGCATACAACACAAGAGCTTTAAAACACGCAATAAAAGGGAATGCAAACGATCACGAACTCGGCAAAATTAACGATATGGGCATGTTTCTCGGAGGACTCGGTATCGCAGCATATCTGTTTACCAAAAAACAATCTCCGATGACAAAAGCAATGGAATTTGTCGGGTTGGGTTCATTTTTTGCAGCTATGGCAATCTGGCCTAAAATCGCCATCCAGCTTCCGGCACAGATTGTTCACGGCGTAAACGTCCAGCAGGATTATATTGACAGTTTCGGCAGAAAGAAAAAATTCCACCTTGATCCGCAGTTCAAGCCGTGGGATTTGTATACAGAAGAAAAAATCTATAAATACGGCGACCGCCTCGGTGTTCCGAAAAATATTCCTAACAGAAGGGCGTTTATTCAGGAAAAAATTAACAAAATTGCAACGCAATGCAACACAATCTGGATGTGGTCAGCCGGCTTTGCAACCGCAATTTTGAGCGGTCTGTTGTGTAATGTGCTGGAAAAACCGGTCAGAAACGGACTTAATGCTCTGAACAATTATCGTGCTGATCAAATGCTCGAAAGATTTCCTGAAAGCATTGAAGCAGCAGATACAAAATATGTTTCCAAGAACATGCAGCGTATTATTGAAACCAACAAAGGCCAGATTATAAATGACAAACTATTTAAAGAAATTCTGTCTCTATTGGCAGACGACTTGGGGCCGGTCACTAAAACAGGTATAGAAAAAGATTTGAGAAAACTCCTGTTTAACAACAAATATGATATAAATACAATAACTGTCGATAACCTTCTGACAGGTCTGAATAAACAGCTGAAAGGTACAAAATTCTTCCCGCTGAAAGACGTAATTATTCCGAAAAAAGATGCCTTTGTCGCTAAACTTACAGAAATGAATCTCTTTGATAAAGAGCACCACGCAAATGATATCGGAAAAATTTCCAGAAATATTATGGAAATCTTCAAAACCAATATCCTTGAATACAATAAGGCTCATCCGGAAAGTCAGATTGACTGGACAGAATTTTCAAATATCTTAAATAACAAAGAAGTCAACAAGCCCGGTCCTATCGTAAAAGGTTTGACATCCACCTCTGCGTCAAGGATGACTCCGGAGGTTCAGGCATCATTGAAATCATTAGCCGGCGTATTTGACGAATTTAATTCAATAAAAAATGTTCTTTGCAGATACGCTTACCTGAAAGTTGCGGCAGCTCCGGAAACAGCGCTTGCAAATTACTGGAACAATACAGCAGAAACAATTGTCGACCTGTTCAAAATAACTCCTGAAGAAATTAAGAAAACACGATATGACAGTGATTTGGTCTACGGATTAATTCGTGAAAAAATGACACAAATTGCAACTTCAAGCAAAGAAGATTATACAAACTTTATGAAAGCACTCGGCGTCCAGGTTGCCAAAATTAACGATATCATAAAATCCAGCGACGGTGATTTCGGAATTCCGGAAAACAAAAACTCAGGATTTATGAGTGTAGTTGACTCTTCAATTGACAGTGTCGTTAAGAGACTCAAAGATGAAAAACTGGATATGCCTCATCTTATAGAACGACTTGTCGGTATTCCGTATGAGGTATATAACAAACAAACAAAACAAATGGAAAAACATATTTACGTGGACGGCAGTTATAAAAACACGCTTAAAGGTTTTGTATCAGGCAGAATGCTTGGCGTTGAAAGCTCATTTATGAGATTGATAAATGCAATTGATTTGCTCAGAAGAATTTCAACCGGTCAAAACGCCAAACAACTCTATAACGGATATGCGGCAGAAACAAAAGAAGAACTGGTAGAAGCAGCAATCCGCAGTGTATTCAACGACCACAGCGGCGACTTTGCAACAAAAGGCTACACAAAACGTAGTATGAAACCTGTAGTTGACGACAGACAAATCCACAGAGATGATTCAGGACGTGTAATTTACAGATTCCTCAACAATATACCGGAAGAACAAAAAGCCGATATACCGACTGATGCCGGCTTCTTCCAGGAAAAATTGAAACTCATCTTTGAAAATCCTCCTCACGAAGATACAACGGAAGCTTTGAAAGGTCTGAATTTGGAAAGCAAATTACAAGGCTTTAAATCAAATGTTCTAAATAATCTCGGAGATGATTTCTATTTTGCAAAACCATACCACTATGTTTACTCCCCGAGAAAATTCATTTCATCTAAATTGAAATTTAACATTTGCGGAATTTCAATTACAGAAATGTTCTACAACTTGTTCAACCAAAAATACAATACAAATAAATGGTTCAAAGTATTCGGAGGATTTGCGGCAGGTCTGACAGCCGTGACAGTCGGCTCACAATTCTTCCTCGGCAGAATGAAAAATCCGGAACCGGTACAAAAAGGGTAAGATATGATTAATACAACAAATTTACTTGCACAAAAATTAAATTTACCGAAAACATCACAGCAGCAGACTGTTCAACCCCAGCCGCAGAACAATGTTAAGCCTCAAGGGGAAAAATCAAACCTGCTTTCCGCATATCTTACAACAATGGCGGCAATCAACAAACCGGCAGTAAAAAAAGCTGACACAGCTCAAAATACAGAAAAAACAGCAAAAGCTGACAAAACAGAAGCCGTTAAAGAAACTGCGGCAGCACCGATTAATTATCACAACGATTTGAGGACACTTTTCCGCAATAACAATGCAAAAATCATGATGATAATCCCGAGATGTTTTAACGCAAATGACAAAAACGGCAACGATATGATTGACGGAGACGAAGAACATGGAACATTCAAAAATGCTGTGAAAAGATTAGACGAAATAGTCGCCGGCGGATGTAATACCATCCACGTACTTCCGATTAGCACCCCCGGCAAGATGAAAGCAATGGGTACTGCAGGTTCTGTATATTCACCGAAAGACCTGCTGGAAATCGACCCGATGCTTCTCGATAAGGATGATCCGCGCAGCCCTCGCGAACAGTTTAAAGCATTTGTTGACGAATGCCACAAACGCGGTATACATGTAATGCTTGACCTGCCGAGCTGTGCATCTTATGACCTGTTCATTGAACGTCCCGAACTTATGGCAAAAGAACGCGACGGGCTTGCAAAAACTCCTCAGGGATGGAATGATATCAGAATGTTCCAGCCGTGGAAAGATGAAGGAAAAAGAACACTTAACCCGAAACTGCTTGAATACCATAAGGAATTTATAGATATGTGTATAGAAACAGGCGTAGACGGTATAAGAGCGGACGTTGCAAGAGCGAAACCTACTGAATTTTGGGATATTCTTATACCGTATTCAAGAAGCAAAGATCCTGAATTTGCTTGGCTTGCCGAAACATATACATACGAAGATGCGTCTCCGCAGGCAAATATGCCGTTTGACAGACCGATGGATTCTTTAAGAGCCGGGTTTGACGCATTTTACGGTCAATTCCATATTTTCCACGAATGGTCGACAGCCGGTCAGTTTATGGATTATATAAAAGAAAACCTTAACATGACATACAAATTGGATAAAGGTAAATCTCTAATCGGTTCATTCGGTACTCACGATGACATATCACCGATGTTCCACGGCGGGGTTGACTATTGCAATATGACAACAGTCTTGCAGGCAACACTGCCTATGCTCAACCCATACTTTGTTGACGGGTTTGACTCCGGTGACTACTATACATACAGCTATGCAAACAAATTCTCTACAAATACAATGACTGATAATCATATTATGGATGTGCACCACGGACGTCCTGATATCTTTAACCTGTCAAGAAAACCAGGCGGCAGCCATCCGGAAATCGGCAACTTCAAAAAAGCTGCATTTGAATTCAGAGATAATCCAAAATATAATTCAATAATCACAAAAGGCTCATTCATTGAACTTGACAAAGAAGGCGATAAAAACGATCAGATTATTGCATACGCAAGACACCTGAACGGCAAAACCCTGCTGGTGCTTGTAAACAAAAATGTTGACAGAGCAGTTGCCTGCACCGTCAAAGTTCCGACTCTGAAAGAAAGCCAAAAAATGCTTAACCTGTTACCTTCTTACGGTAAAGAAAGTATAATCCAGGCAGCAGACGGCGAAGTCAGAATTGATTTGGGGCCGGCAAGGGGTCATGTCTTTGAAATCGACACCCCGTACATAGAAAACCACGTTGTACCGAATAAAATTTTTAAACAAAATCTATAAAATATTAAACGCATAAAGGCACACATTAAATAAACAACAAAAAAGAATACAGGTTGAAAAAATATCTTGCCTGTATTTCTTTTTTTGTTTGAGATATAATTAATAGGCGAGGTATAAATAAAATGTTACAAGAATTTTTACATTCAAAAATACACAGAGCCACAGTTACTGACGCAAATCTGAATTACGTCGGCTCAATTACAATAGACGAAAAATTAATGCAGGCAGCCCAAATAAAAGAATGGCAAAAGGTTGATATTCTTGATATCAATAACGGCGAAAGATTTCAAACTTATGTAATCAAAGGCGAACCCGGCTCCGGAGAAATTTGTCTGAACGGAGCTGCGGCAAGAAAAGTTCAGCCGGGCGATAAAGTAATCATCGTATCTTACGCATACTACACGCCGGAAGAAATCGAAAACCACAAACCTGTTATCGTTATGGTGGATGACAATAATAAACAGATTTAATTTCCATTCCAATAAATATTTCTAAAAGCAAGCTCTGATACAGATTATCAGAGCTTGTTTAAAATATGTAATTTTATAATATAGTATAAATTTCTCAGATACTATAAAAAGTCCGTCATTCTGAGGGCTTTAGCCAGAAGAATCTCTGTTATTCAGATACTTCGCCCTTCAAAAATGATACTTAATCGTCTTGTCCGGCAGAGTGCTCAGTATGACGCTGTTTTGGAAATTTTTTGTGAAATTTACCATATAAGTCCATTTATTTTTATCTATAATTTGTAAACTGGAGCGGGTAATCGTATTTGTCTTCGTTAGAGCGGAGCATCTTGATAACCGCCTGCAAGTCATCTTTATCTTTGCCGGACACTCTCACCTGATCGCCCTGAATTGAAGCTTGAACTTTCAGTTTTGTATTTTTAATATCAGCAACAATTTTCTTTGCAAGTTCCTGATTAAGACCCTTTCTCAAATTGTAAACCTGTCTGACGTTGCCGCCCAGAGCGTTTTCCACAGGCTGCGGGTCGAGAATGCGGATGCTCAGATTTCTTTTAACCAATTTGGATTGAAGAATATCGTAGATATTTTTCAGCTTCATATCGTCAGAAGTAGTCACAATAATCGCCTTGTCGCCGTCAAGAGTGACATCTGAATTAGAATCTTTCAAATCAAAACGGGATGAGATATCGCGCTTAACCTGATCAAGAGCGTTCAAAAGTTCTTGTTTGTCAAACTCGGAAACCACATCAAAACTACAATCTTTAGCCATAAACCCTCCTTATTAGTTTAAAAAAATTATACCACAAAAAGCCGCAAGAAAAACTGCTTGCGGCGAATTAGGAATATATTTCTGCCTATTAGGGAACGAGCCGATTGAAAGTTAAGTCTACGGCGTAGGTGCCGGACGCGATTTTTTGAACAGTCCAGCGAGTTTGCCCAAACCTTTAAATATTGGTTTTGCACATAAAATACCGGCTATAATAAGCGGTATCTTCATCATTTTCAGGTTATCTTTTTTTTCGCGTTCTTTGTATGATTCAAACGTATCTTTGGGCGGCTGGTCAAAAATCTTGGTGCCGTTAAGATAATTTGTGCACATATATGGCGACATAAAACCTGCGCCCATGTAAGGCATCTGGGTAAATCCCATTGTCATGGCACCTAAATCCCTGTCAACTATGGGTGTATGAATATTAAACATATCATTGTCCATAATTATTCTCCAGTTACACAACCTTACATATATATAAAGTGTTTTCTAAAGATAAAATTTACTTTATGTAAAGTTTTGTAAAATTCATCTTTTGAAAAAATAATGGGTGCGGTATAAATTACCGCACCCATTATCATTTATTAAATTTTTACCGGAAATTAGCGGCAGAGTGAGCACTGACCGCTGCAAGCGCAGTTCAGAGCTTCTTTTGCTTCTTCCATTCTAACTTTGATACGGCCGTCAACAGCGATACCTTCGCCGGTTGCTTCTGAAATCAAAAGCGGGTTGATATCGAGTTCGTCAATGAATTTGAAGTCATTAACGAGTTGTGACAATCTGAGTAATGTTTCTTGAATTTGTCCGATTTGTGCAGGTTTTGTACCTCTTGCACCTTCTAACAGTTTGTATGCTTTTACTGATTTAATCATTTCTTCAGCATCAACATCTGTCAAAGGAGCAATTCTGAATGTTACGTCTTTCATAACTTCAACGAACACACCGCCTAAGCCGAACATCATCATCGGGCCGTATTGAGGATCGGTTGCAATACCGCAAACCATTTCGCGGCTGCCTTTTACCATTTCCTGAATAATGACGCCTTCTAACCCGTCGAGCAGGCCTTTTGCTTCCAATCTTTCAAGCAAACCTTTGTATTCTTTTCTCAATTGTTCTTCTGACTTGATGTTTACAACAACACCGCCGACATCGGTTTTGTGTGATGTTGTTTTTGAAGTCATTTTCATAACAACCGGGTAGCCGATTGAATTTCCGAGTTCAACAACTTCTTCTTCATTTGTTGCAAGACCGTATTTGCAAGCGCGGATTCCGTAAGCTTGAAGTACGTCGATTGATTCCAAAGTTGTCAATTGTGCACGGTTTTCAGAAAGAGCATTTTTGATAATGCTTTCAACTTTAGCTCTGTCGACATCGTAGCAAGGAATTTTGCCTTCCGGTCTTTCCATCCAGAGTCTTTGCTGGTTCAATCTGTTCAAACCGTCTGCGGCTTGTTCCGCGTACATAAAGAACGGCATATTAACATTCATATCAGAAAGTTTTGTGAAGAATTCGTTCTTAGTCATAAATACGCCGATAACCGGTTTTTGCGGATTTTTAGCCTTAATTTCCATCAAAGCTTCTGCAACATCAATATCTTTCAAGCCAAGGAACGGAAGATAGATTGTAATAATCATATCAACATTTTCGTCGGCTATAACAGTTTCAAGAGTTTGTTTGTAGTGTTCGATAGGTGCAGATGCAATCATGTCAATCGGGTTTTTAACAGAAGCTGCAGCCGGTAAGAAACTTCTCAATTTTTCTTTTGTTTCTTCAGAAATTTTAGCCATTTGCATACCGTATTCACAAACCGCATCGGTTGCCATAATACCGGGGCCGCCTGAGTTTGTGATGATAGCTACTCTGTCGCCTTTCGGGATAGGGCAGTTTGCAAATACTTTTGCGGTTTCAAACAGGTTTTGGAGAGAGAATTCTCTGATAACACCTGATTGCTGCAATAATGCTGCTGCGGCTTTATCAGCACCTGCTAATGAACCTGTGTGAGAAGATGCTGCGCTTGCACCTGCTGCTGAACGTCCTGATTTCAATGCTAAAATAGGTTTCTTTTTAGAAACGCGTGAAGCTAATTTTCTGAAGTTTGCAGGGTTTTGGATTGATTCCATATACAAAAGGATTTGTTGAACGTCATCATCATTTTCCCAGTATTCGATAGCAGTTTCAGCGTTAACATCAGCCTGGTTGCCGATAGATATGAATTGAGCAAAACCGAGGTTGAGGTCTTTCAAGATGTTCAAAATACCGCCGCCCAGCGCGCCTGATTGAGAAACAAAACCGATGTTTCCGCGTTCCGGAAGTGATTCCGCAAAGCAGCCGTCCATTCTGATTTCAGGGTTTGTGTTTACAACGCCGAGGCAGTTTGGACCTACACATCTCATACCGTATTCTTTAATTTTTTCAACTAATTGTTTTTCAAGTTCAGCACCTTCTTTGCCAGTTTCTTTGAAGCCGGCTGTGATGATACACAAACCTTTGATGCCTTTTTCATTACATTGGTCAATTGTTGATAAAACGAATTTAGAATTTACAACGATAAGCGCGAGGTCAACTTCACCCGGCACATCCAGAACTGTCGGGTATGCTTGAAGACCTTCGATAATCCCGCCTTTCGGGTTAACAGGATAAATTTTTCCGTTGAATTTGTATTCCTGCAACCGTTTCATAATATCAGAACCGATGGTATGTTCTTTTGTTGATGCACCGATTACCGCGATGGATTTCGGTTTCATAATTTTGTCTAACAAAGTCATTTTTTTGTCCTTTCTTTTCGTTTGATATTAATTTATAGTCTCTCTGTTTTTTTACTCTTATATTTTTATTTTACACCGTCAACGGCAATTTGCACATTTTCTGACGGCTTGAATAATTTTTCGTATTTATTAAACGCTTCCTGAACTGCATCTTTTATCACTGATGCTTTCTGGGACAGTCTGTGAACTAATACTGTGTATTTGTCTTTTGATGCCGGATTTTTCTTTGCAACAATAGACAAAAATTCATCATTTTCAGTATTATTGATGTACAGATTATAAGTTTTTTTCGCTATATCAGAGTTTTTTAAGGCATCTACTACTTTTGAGCGCAAATTCTGGTTCATAGAACCTGTTATCATTGCTTTTCCTTGAAAATTTTGATTTTGAACACTTCCAGCTTTCATATTTACTCCTTAGAAACACTTATTCTTTTATTTCCATTGCATACAAAAATTTATTCCATGCTTTATCCAGAAAATTATGAAATTTTTCTGAGAAGGTTTTCGGCTGATTTTGCAATTTTTCTTCGTGCTCGCGTACCACAAGCTTTGCAACACTTTCATACAAATCAGCTTCATCACTTACAAAGCGTTCTGTTCTCAGTGCCTTTTTTTTCAGGGCATCGCTTTCTTTTTGAGCCATAATACTGACATTTCTCTCTTGGTGATTTTGTTTGATAAACAAATCAAACGGCTTGTTTTTAATTTGTTCCTGCATTGCATTGTATGATTTTCTTACATATTTAGCAGGCAGGTAACTTAAATCACCCGGGGTGATATTAATTTTACCTTGAAAATTTTGTGTATTTTGTTGAGAATTTGAAATGTTTTGAATTTGCATATTTACTCCTTATGAATAGCCGTTTGGAATCCACTCTCTGACGCGCAGTTTGGCGCCTAAATCTTCGCTGATTTTTTCACACGCTGCAATGTCCAGATGTCTGCCTTTGTAATTTTCTACAACGCTTGTTACTGTTTTGATACCGGCATCAGAGCAACTCTTGATGAATTTTTTGACTTCATCGTAAGCGTTTTCAATTTTGGGGTTGGAAAGCTCGTTATATTCGCCGGATGTCGGGGCGTTTAAGCTAACGGATACTTCGTCAATCAGACCGGCAATGTCAGGGGCGACATTCCTTTTGTAGACAAAATTTGCGTGCCCGTTGGTGTTAATTCTTATTTTAATTTGCGGGTAATTTTGTTTAATATATTCTGCGACTTTTTTTAAAATATCCAATTTAAGCATTGGTTCCCCGTAGCCGCAGAACACAGCCTCATTTTTGAAACTGCTGCCTGCTTTTTGGAGAACATTTTCAAACTGTTTTATGACGTCATCGGCTTCAAAATCTTCAGAATCCAGCCACAATTTTTGACCGCAAACATCATCTCTGTCATTTCTCAGGCAAAAAATACAATTGTTTGTGCATCTGTTTGTCAAATTTATATAGATTTTATTATCTAATAAATAAACTAAAGTATTTGCCATTATTTCCCTTTCCGCTGACAAAATTATCGCACAGGCAAAAATATTTTACAAGAGTGAAATACCGGGATTTATGTATATTTTTCCACTAAATATACTTAAAAGATAAACATAATGTCATTCCGAACATCGGAATGACCTCCGTGTTTCGAAATTTTACCACCGGCAAGACACTGCGGGAAACCGGACATTTTTCACAAAATCAAAGATTTTGGAAAAAGTAGTCAACCAAGTTCAGGATCTTACCATGCGGAAAGCCAACGCAGGACTTTACGATGGCTGTACCTGTTGCTCCCCATCCCAGCCTTCCCCAAACCGGGGAAGGAGGTTTAAACAAGTTCAGGGTGATAGATTAATGAAACTGACTTAACGTCTTAACGTCCTATAGTCCTAACGTCTTTAATACCCCGTCATTCTGAGGTGTTGGACAATTTTTCTCCAATTCGTCAAAATTGCTTGATTTATATTCCGTTTTAACTTATAATTGCATTAATAACTTAGGAGGATTTATGAATAGTAGAGAGAGGATTATGGTTGTGAACACGCATACTTTACGTAAAGGTTTTACTCTGGCGGAAGTTTTAATAACTCTTGGGATTATCGGCGTTGTTGCCGCACTCACTATCCCGACTTTGTTAAATAATATTCAGGATAAAGTTTTGGAAACACAGGTTGCCAAAGCTAAAACCGTTGTTGCTAACGGTTATAAGTTAATGATGGCGCGTGATGAAATATTCAAAATCCAAAATCTTCCGATATTATCATCATGTAATGCTATGAATGATACGGCTTGTGTTGCAGCAGAACATAAAAGGGCTTTTCAGATATTTAATGACAGTATGGCAAGCCTCTCACCCGATATTATGCCGGAGGAATACAAAATTGAAGATTCAGACACGCCCTCACCGTTCAAATGGGAAGATGTAAAATACATGTATATGACAGGTGACGGAATGGTTTTTGGCATAATTCCCGGTGAAAATTTAACAAACTTTGATGTAGTTGTTGATGTCAACGCAAAAAGCCAGCCGAACACAGCTGTAAAAGATTTGAGAAAATTCAGATTTTCCGGTAACGGCGGTCAGCTTTATGACGTCAGCGAAGAATTGGCACAAGATACGCAATGCCGTTTTGACAACCTTGGTGCATGTACAACAGAAGAAATGTGCTATTCTGTTGAAGTACCAGAGCTTGAGCACAGTGGGTGGTATTGGTATATGTCTTGGGATGGCAGCACTTGTAGTGCTTACCAGCATATTTAAGGTTTTTCATTCTCTCACAGTTAAGTAGGATGGGTTGGACGATTTAATCCAACCCTTCAAAATATTTTTTATTACAAATCTAATATAACTAATCAATGACAGATAATTTAAAAAAAATAAAACCAATCTATATTTTCATTCTGTTATATACGGTCGGAGCAATTTTCAGCATATATATGTCGAGCGTTTATATTTTTGACATTTACAAATATATAGACGAACAAAAATTTCTGCTGAATATACTCTGCGCGGCAGGCTTAATATTCAATTTATTCGTTTTTAAGACCTATAATGTAAAAAAGCTTATAACGCATTTGCTTTTGACGGTTTTCATTTTGTTTGCCGCAGGAAAATATAATTCGTCTATGTTTGCGTTATGGTTGTTTTTGCTTGCAATTCCGCCGGTAAATTTTCAAAAAATTTCAAAAACAGTTCTGACTGTGACTGCAGCTGCGGTTATTTCCATAGTTGTAATGACGGCTTGCGGCGCCGGTGAAGTCATCGCATTTTTGCGTCCCGGCACTAATTTGATGAGATATTCTTACGGATTTTTAAATCCGACCTTATTTGCGGCATTCCTTTTTCAGATTTGTCTGGCTTTTACTTACATCCGGTGGAAAAATTGGCAGGCTAAAGATAACATATTTATTTTTGCGGTTTTGTGTCTTGTGTTTTTCTTTACAAATTCCAGAACGCCTTCTGTGCTGATTGTTTTGCTATTGGGGTTTGTTAATCTGAAAAATATTTTGAATGCAAAATTTATTTCATATTTTGCGGAAAGTTTACTGATTTTGTGTCCGATTCTTTCTTTGGGATTAACAAAATTATTCTGTGCTGCAAATCAGTTCGCTTTGGCGCTTGATGACTTTTTGTCATACAGATTACGAAATGCCTGCTATTGTTTTGCCAATTATCCGGTGAATTTTTGGGGAAATCATATCAAGGTAACACAGGATATGCTTTTAATTAAAAATTTTTATTTAAACTTGCTTTTGAATTACGGCATAGGTTTGCTGATTTTATTTTTAGGCGCGTATGCGTTATTGATTAAAAAAGCAGCACAAAATAAGGATATCGCTTTAATTGTTATCCTGATATTAAGCCTGATGCAGGGAATGTCAGAAACTATGCAGGCTGCGTATTATTTTAACTATTCTATTTTAGCATTTTCGGCATTGCTGAATAATAACAAACTTTTTGAAAATAATGCTTGAAACGCCGAGAAATTATTTACTCATTTAATACCGCAGCTGTCCGGCATTTAATTTTTAATGCTTTTTGACATCTTCTTTAATGACAATAAGGTTGTTGATAATTTTCATAGCGCAGGTCGGCAGCACAACGTCATTTAAGCCGTTTGCTATGCTGATAATTTTGCCTGCCCCAAGGGTAACTTCTTCTCCTTTGTAGTGGAAAATGTAATCATCTTTTCTGTCTGAACGTATAGTTATTTTGTCCATTTCTATTCCCTTATAATTGTCAGTTTACGGTTAAATATTATACACTATATCTTTTGGAAATGCAAGTTTTTGCGGCAAAAGGTAGATTATTTCAAGGTTTCAGCAATTTTATTTTTTGCAACTGCAACCTGTTCGCCGGTTGAGAGATTTTTAACAGAAACAGTGCCGGACTTGATTTCGTCTTCGCCTAAAATTAATGCGTATTTTGCAACTTTTGAAGCTTTTTCTAGTTGCTTGGTGAATTTTTTGTTCGCCAGATCAAACTCTATTTTCAACCCGAGAGTTCTCAAATTTTCAGCCAGTTCAAACGCGTCAGCCGGCGAGGTAGAGACAATGTAGCCGTCAAGAAGTTCCGGCTCCGGTACAGGTAATAATGAGTTTAATCTTTCCATACCCATAGCCCAGCCTACAGCCGGGGTATCTTCGCCGCCGAGGTTTCTGACCAGACTGTCATATCTTCCGCCTCCGCAGACTGCGTTTTGCGAGCCGAGGTTGTTGGATTTTATTTCAAAAACCGTGCGGTTGTAGTAATCCAAACCTCTTACAAGCAGTTTGTTTATGGTGTATTTTACATTAAGCTTGTCGAGGTAGCTTTTCAGCTCTTCAAAGTGGGCTGCGCATTCTTCACAGATAAAATCTGATTGTATAACTTTTTGAATTTCCGGTTTTGCAAAAATTTCTTTGCAGCTTTCGACTTTGCAATCAAGAAGTCTGAGCGGATTTTTTTCATAGCGGCTCTGGCAGTCTTCGCAAAGATTATCAAATTCAGGCTTCAGAACTTCTTTAATTTTAGATTTGTAAGCCTCGCGGCAGGTCGGGCAGCCGAGTGAGTTCAATTCAACTTCCAAGTCGCACAACCCGAGAGATTTCAGATAATTAACGGCAAGCAGAATAACTTCAGCATCGGCGGCTGCGTTTTTAATCCCGAACATTTCAACCCCGACCTGATGAAACTGGCGTTGTCTGCCGGCTTGCGGACGTTCATAGCGGAACATGGGACCTTTGTACCATAATTTTACCGGTGCGGAGAGCCTTGCCATTCCGTTTTCAATAAACGAGCGGACGACGCCTGCTGTATTTTCCGGTCGGAGAGTCAAAGAGCGTTCGCTTTTTTCAAAGGTATACATTTCTTTGTTAACTATATCGGTTGTGTCGCCGACTCCGCGGGCAAACAGTTCAGTTGCCTCAAATATCGGGGTGCGGATTTCTTTGTAACCGTATTTTGAAAAAATTTCCAGAGCCTTGCTCTCTAATATGTGCCACTGCTCAACATCTTGTGGCAGAATATCTTTTGTTCCCTTGATTATATTAATTATCTTAGCCATACGGAAATTATATTAAAAGCAGGGTAGGCTGTCAACGTGATTGTACTTAATTCCGGAATACAATTTCTATCCCTGTAGGTATGCTTTTGAGGTTATTTTTTACCCAGAAGTTATCCGAGTTACAAAATTCGCCGTTGATTAAAAAGCAGGTTGAACCGGAGCCTGACATAATTGAAGAGGGATATTTATTTTTGATAGTTTGGAGTTCATTGTAGTCGTCGATAACCGCCCATTCAAGATCGTTTTGAAAATCATTGCGGCTTGCGGCGATTGAAGCCCCCCACCTAACCTGTCTTGGATTTGCTTCACGCTCACGGAGACTCGCCTGGAAGCCCTGCGGGCTTAGCTGGCTCGTTCCGTTCGCTAACCGGACTATCGTCCGTCCGTAAATCCGCTCCCCCGCAGAGGGGGGAGGAACCTGATGCGTGCTATCAGTTGTTGATGACTGTATAAGATTGTTTTCGGAGTTTTCCACCCCAATTAGAGGTGAAGGAATTTGTTGTTCGTTATTAGTTGTTGGCGTTTGTTTGGAATTGTTTGATGATGCTCTATTATTAAATTGCGGAACGTCGCAGTCCTCTGTTCCTCCCTTTTTTGCTTGGAATGTTGTTGGGAGCATATCATCAGATAAAGTCTGCGTTCGAACATTGCAGCTCTCTGTTCCTCCCCCCTCTGCGGGGGAGGTTAGGTGGGGGGCTATTGCCCGCTCCAAGTATTCCAAAACCCCATCTATATTTTCAAATATCTCATTGTTCCAAATTCTTATAACTTTAAAACCGTGTGATTTTAAAAATTCATCACGTTTTGCATCATATTCTATATTGTGAGTTTCATTGTGCTGCCCGCCGTCAAGCTCTATAATAATATTTTTTTCCAGGCAGGCAAAATCAACTATATAATTCCCGATAGGCTGCTGACGTCTGAATTTTAGATTATGAAATTGTTTTTTTTGTAAATAAAACCACAAAATTTTCTCGGCATCTGTCATAGATTTCCGTAATTGTTTTGCGATATTTCTGATAGATTTTTTTTCTTGCTTTGTGGTGTAGGTGTCCCCCCCACCTAGCCTCCCCCTCCGGGGGGGAGGAATTTGCTGCGTGCTATCAATTGTTGAGGACTGTATAAGATTATTTTCGGAGTTTTCCACCCCAATTAGAGGTGAAGGAATTTGTTGTTCGTTATTAGTTGTTGGTGTTTGTTTGGAATTGTTTGATGATGCTCTATTATTAAATTGCGGAACGTCAGAGTTTTCTGTTCCTCCCCCCTCTGCGGGGGAGGCTAGGTGGGGGGAAGTATTGAGTTTTGCCGAAAATTTTGTATACGCCTCTTTTGCACTAATACCTAAATTTACCGGCTTTATCAATGATACACTAAACTCCTCAAACGGAAGCGACTCCAATATTTCCCCTCTGCCGGAAGTCTTTTGACGGCCGCCCTCCAAACAAAAATTCAAATCAGAACCAAGCTTTGCACAAAGTTCATGCAGTTCTGCACGGCTTAGGGGCTGCTCAAAAAGTTCATTCAAACCATACAAAGTGCCTGCCGCATCAGTGCTGCCGCCTGCAAGCCCTGCCGATACCGGAATATTTTTCTCTATAAAAATTTCTATTTCCGCACTAAATCCAACCCTGTCTAAAAACAGTTTCGCTGCTTTGTATACAAGGTTTTTTTCGTTATAAGGAATTTCATCGCTGGTGCCGGAAAGTTTTATCGCTGTGTAGTCTGCCTTTTGTGCCGAGATTGTCAGGTAATCGTACAGGCTGATTGTCTGCATTACGCTGTCTATATTATGAAATCCGTCCTCACGTTTGTTCAGAACTTTTAAGGTCAGATTGATTTTTGCAGGACAGCGTAATTTAATTCTTTCCATTTTTCAGCTCCTCTGATAATGCGGCAAGAGTTTCTATAGAAAGTTTTTCGGCTCTTGTGTTTTCATCCAGCCCTAATTTTGACATTGCGTTTTGGATGTTTTCTTTTGAAAAACCGCCGCTCAGCAGGCAATTTTTAATGTTTTTCCGCCGCTGTGAAAACGCAGCCTTTACAGTTTTTCTAAAATGTGTGTAATCACTTAACTCAACACGTGGTTTGTCGTTTATAACAAGCCGCACAAGCGCTGAATTTACCTTTGGTGCCGGATAGAATGCACGCCGACCCACATGTCTGAATATTTCCACATCTGCCCAAAATTGCGACAGTATTGTCAAAAGTCCGTACTGTTTGGACGGCGAATTCTCATCAGCCGCCATACGCCTTGCAACTTCTTCCTGAACCATCAGGATAATTTCTGTTATTTTATGACGGTTTTTGTTTTCCAAGTCGTCAACCTCGCCAAGCAAATGTGCAATAATCGGGCTTGTTATGTAATAAGGAATATTTGCGACAACTTTAACCTTGCCTTCACACAACGTTGAAATATCCGTTTTTAAAATATCATTGTGAATGATTGTCAAATTCGGAGCGTTAAGTTTTTTGAGTTCATTGACAGCTTCTTCATCAAGTTCAATTGCTATAACGTGTTTTGCATATTTAACCAGCTGTTCTGTTACAAAACCGACTCCCGGTCCTATTTCAATAATGGTATCATCAGGTTTGATGTCAGCTTTGTCTATAATAGATTTTATCACCTCGCCGTCAATCAGAAAATTCTGTCCGAGGCGCTTTTTTGTTCTGAAAAATTTTGCTCGTTCGTAGTAGTTAACCATGGTACATATAATAACACAGACAGGCAGATGATTGTAATATTATTTGCTGGTAGGTTAAATGATGTTATAATGAAAACCACAAGGGGGCATCGTGCAAAATATCGAGACTAAGGAAAAACTTGAACGCTCAGAGATAAAAAAAATATTCACATCAGGATTTAAACCTGCAGATACACACAAAATAGGGATTGAATATGAGAGGCTGCCGATTTATACGGATACATTCAAGGCAGTACCTTACGAAGGAGGAGTTTGCAATATTTTGAGGAATATTGCAAAAGATGATGACTGGGATTTTATCACAGACGACTTTAACATAATCGGACTAAAGCAAAACCACGATACAATTACGCTGGAGCCCGGGTGCCAGTTTGAGATGAGTCTTGAACCGCAGTTTACAATAAAAGCATTAGAGGAAAAAATTAAAACTCTGAATAAAAAAATAGCACCTGCTTTGGAACGCAGCGGCGCAGAGCTTTTGGAATACGGAGTGTCTCCGGTCTCCACACACAAGACTATTGAGCTTATCCCCAAAAAACGTTATCATATCATGGCAAGATATTTGTGGGGAATTTTGTCAGATGTTATGATGAGAGAAACCGCAGGTATTCAGTGCTGCATTGATTTTGAATCCGAAGAAGATTTGAGGAAAAAATTTGAAACAGCATCAAAATTAACGCCGTTTGTAACCGCGATGTTTGCAAATTCACCGATACGCGGCGGGGTTTACACAGGATATAAAAGTTTTCGGGCTCTCAGCTGGCTGAACACTGATAACGAGCGCTGCGGGTTTGCCGGTAATCTGAAAGAAAATTTTTCCATTGACGATTACATTGATTGCGTTCTGGATTCTCCGATGATTTTTATAACCCGCCAAAACCTTCCTATACAGCTCAACGGCAGAATAACTTTCCGTGATTTTATGGAAAAAGGTTTTGAGGGCTTTGAAGCAACCATAGATGATTTTGAGCTTCATGCAAATCTTTATTTCCCGGAAGTCCGCCTCAGAAATTTCATAGAAATCCGTAACCACGACTGCGTTGGTAAAGGGCTTCAATATTCACTTCTTGCGATTTATAAAGGAATACTTTACGACAAATATGCGATTGAAGAATTTGAAGAATTGATGAAAGATTTTCGAGTGAGAGATATATCGGAATTGCGTTACAACGTACCGAAAAGTGCTATGCAGGCAAAAGCCGGCAAATATATGGTATCAGAAATTGCTCCTAAGATTATCGAAATAGCAGAAAAAGCTCTCATCGGCGGTGATAATCATGAAGATTATTACCTTGAACCTGTAAAAGAATATGTTGAAAAGGGGATTTGTCCGGCTGACGTTATCATCCGCAACTGGCATTCAGTCTGGGATAAGGACATAAACAGGTTGATAAAATATTTGACCTCATAGAGCCGACTTTTTGTCAAGGTATAAGCGAAATATTGGGCAGACATATTGGCAATCATTACGTTTGTTTTTGTAGAGATTTTTTGATTTTTACTAATATATTCACCAGATGCGGACAATAGTACTTTATCAATACTCTTGCTGCATAAACGGGATATGTCCTCTTTAGCATTGTTTCTGCGTATGGTATTAACTCTTTCGGAAGAGTGTTTACACCTTTTTCCTTTATAAAATTTTTAACCCAATTATAATATTTCGCGGCGCCTATTGCATCGTTTTGTATAAAATAATTATATGTGCTCAGGCTCGCCTGCTCTATCCTTTTCAGTATTATGCCGCGAATATTTTCATCATATCCTGATGCAAGTTTTTCCAGTGTCTTTATCCATTCCGGATAACAGTCATAATATTTAAACCGGTCTTTCATTAATGATTTTGCCCGGTTAGTTCTGTAAAAATACAACACTTCTGGTAAAATGTAAATCGCTTTGGCTTTCAATATACATTCCATGTAGAATGCAGTGTCTTCATGACAGGGTAAGTCTGAGAAAAACAACTTGTTTTTCTGTAAAAATTCTCTTTTGTATAAACACTTCCAGACCGCTTCATTATTATTTATAAATTCAGGGTAATCTGTCCCGCTGAATATCTTATTGAACAAGTAATTTTCCTTATAAACATACTCATATTCAAAGCTTTTTTTCTTATTATTATATTTTTGAAATGAAAAATTTATCATTTGAGGATGAAATTCATCAATAATATTTTTCATTTTTTCATACAAATTGCTTTTTACCCAATCGTCAGAGTCAAGAAAATGAATATATTCGCCGGCTGCATTCTGAACGCCAATATTGCGAGCCGGTCCCGAACCCATCTTTGCTGCTTCTTTGATAATTTTTATACGACTGTCTTTTGCTGCGTAATCTTGCAGAATTTTTGAGGTCTCCTCCTCTGACGAATTATCCACACAAATAATCTCTATATTTGAATAGCTCTGGTTAATAACACTCTCAAGGCATTGTCTCAAATATTTTTTTGCATTATATACGGGAATAACCACACTGATTAATAGGTTATCAGAGTTCTTCTCCTGAAAATTTCCAGCCGGAGCGTGTTTGATGGGATTGTCCCCTAAACGCTTGTCACTGATGCCTTTTAGCTGTTTTAGTGTTGATATTACGGATTTAAAAATTTTATTCGACATTTGTAATTTTTTTTACCTATTTTACAAAGCTTGTTCGTCCAGTTTTTTGACCAAATCTTTTACATGCTGGCTGACTGCCGGTGTTATCATAAGATCAGGCTCCATCATTACAAATTCATCCAGAGTTGTAATCGCGCGTGGAACTTCATTGTTTTCTGCGTACAAAAGCCCTACCATGATTTGATTTAGAGGATTTTCCGTGTCAGCTTTGTACTCTTGAATTTTCAAAGGTACGATGCCGCGAGCCTGATAGCATTTTGCAAGATTTATATAATATCTGAAATTCAGCGGGTACTGCTTAATCGCACGTTCAAAACAATCCTGCGCGTAATCAGGATAACCTATTATCATATAGGCTTCCCCGAGGTTGTTATAAAAAACAGAACTTGCCTGTACGTTTGGACTCAGGCTTATTGCTATTTTATACTCCTGAATTGCGGCGTAATAGCATTTTTCTTCCATGTAATTCAACGCAATGTTGTTGTGCTCGTATGCGTTCGGAACCGCGTCAATTTCATAGGTTTCATTTCTTCTGTAACCCGAGCTTAAAATCATTATACTCACCAGTAATACAAGCAGCGCAGTTTTTTTCATACCTAATTACCTTTTTAATTATTTATTGCAAAAGGTCAAGTTCCAGCCCTTCGTATGCAAGGATTACCCTGTCGCCAAGCGGTTTGTATTGTTCTTTGATGCCGTTTAATTTTGTATCATCGTAGCCCGGATCAAAGTGGAAGAATACAAGCTTTTTCGCTTCGGTTTGGTTCTGGCACTCGATTGCCATATCGTAAGTTGAGTGTCCGTAGCCTTGTTTTGATACGAATGAGTTCAGATAATCTTCCGTTGTATATTGTGCATCGTGGATAAGCACATCGCAGTTTCTTGCAAAGTTCGCGAGTTTTTTATCACCGCCGAGGTAGCTTTCTTTGTCGGTTGCGTAGACAAGCACTTTATCACGGTAGGTAATCTTGTAGATAAATACCCCCTCCTGCGGGTGGGCATAAGACTTGTAGCAGGTGATTAAAACGTCATCTTCTTCTATTTTTGTATCTTCCGGAGATTCTATTCTTTTTACAATCGGCGGGTAGCCGTGGCGGAGAATTATTCCCTCGTTTTCGTTCAAATCGTGGATGTTGAGGTTTCCTGCTATATCGCCAAGGTCAAGCGGGAATGATTTTCCGAAGAGAAGCTCTGCAAGTTCATCAGAGAGACTCTCGTTGTAATTCACGTTTCCGTATACATTCAGAATGCTTGACGGAATATGGAGCGGACGGAAGAAGGTGAAACCTTGTATGTGATCCTGATGGATGTGCGAAATCAGGATTGTTGCTTTAATCGGTTCTCTTTCGTAAGGATTTATGTTTGAGGCGATGTATTTTTCCATCAGGTCATTCCCGAGATTAATCAAGCCTGTTCCGGCGTCAAGAATTATCAAGTGACCGTTGACGTTTACTTCCACACAAGAAGTGTTCCCGCCGTATTCCAGATAATTTTTGTCTGCTATCGGGTAGCTCCCTCGCACTCCTCTAAATTTTATTTTAAATTCATTCATAACTTTTAACCTCAACTATTTTTTGATTGTGTAAGTGTAAGATTGGTCTTTTTCTTCGCCGGTATAAATTGATGAAGAAAATACCAGAAGTTTTGCAAGTTTTTGGATATTCTTTTCGTTAGTCTCTTTCAGCTGTATATCAAAAACGACTTTGTTTCTGTAGTTTGTTATATTGATTATTCTGAATGCGTTCGGATAAGACACAAGCGCCGGCGTGCTTACATAGAGGATATTATCCTGCTGTGTAATCTTTGCGGCGTGGTAGTGACCTTGAAAAAGTGCTATCGGATTTTTGTATTTTTTCAGGATATTCTGCACCTCTGTTGCGTTCAAAAGTTTATGTCCGGCACTCGGGAAAGGTTCTACCACCGGCACGTGCATAAATATCAGTACAACATCTTTTTTGGATGCGGCAAGTTCTCTGTCCAGCCAGTCCAGCTGGTCTTTATCTATATAACCGTTAGAGGTCAGCCTGTCGCGGATTATTGTATCAAGCACTATAACTTTGTAGCCTTTTTGAGGTACAAATGAGTAGTACGGCGAGTCAAACTTAAAGTTTGGATTTGCCTCGCGTATCATTTTGAGATAAACTTCCGGTGTTAGATATCCGCCCTGGCATGTGTCGTGATTTCCGAAAACCGTGTACCATGGCGCGTTGAGTTTTTGAGCGTGCGGAAGGAAGGCGCGGAGTTCTTTCTCAAAATGTTTATCTATCTGGTCGCCTGTGAACATAACGAATGATACGTTAGGGGTTTGATTAATTTGTGCAACCGCATCGTCAAGAAGTTTGTCGGATTCTGCTATCATTTTGAAAGAAGTGTTGTTTTCGCCTGTATAAAAATGGACATCGCTTACCTGCGCAAATTTAAGGTTTGATGCGCTATAGACCTGCAGCCCGCAAAGCATTACCGCAGTAAGTACCAGCGTAAACAGAGTATTTATGATTGTTTTCCAAAAATTATTTTTTTTGTGATGTTGTTTTCTTCTCATCTTCTGTTCCATTAAAAACATTGTTGTTTTGAAGCATTGATTTTACTTCATTATACTTGTTTTTTAAAGCTATGTCGTCATCAGACAATATGATTGCTTTATCAAGATTTAACAGTGCATTGTTATAATCGCCGAGTGCGTAATCACAAAGTCCTATATATTTGTAAATTTCCGAGGTTTTTATTTCATCGGATACTTCATCAAGGATTTTTTTAGCTTCGCGATAGTTGTTACGCTCGTATAGAATTTTTCCGTAAAGGTATTTGTAGGTGATATCTTCGTTGAGCGCGGCGGCTGTAATTATGTCATTTTCGGCGTCGCTTGCGTAACCCTGCTGGAGATTAATTTTTGCACGGAGCGCGTATGCGTAATCATCTTCGTTATTTATTACAAGATACTGGTTTAAGAAATCAATGGCATCAGCGTATTTGTCCATTGCGGCAAAGCATTCGGCAATTTTCAGGCAGCACTGCGTAAAGTTTGCGTTTTGTTTAAAGGCTTTGTTATAAAAAGAAACTGCCATTGAAGGATTATTATTTGAAAGGTAGTATTCCCCGAGAAAATAACTTGCCCAGTGGCTTCCTTTTTCGGATTCAGCTTTCAGGGTGTTGAGTTCATTTTGTAGGCTGCCTGCAAGTTTGTAGTCAGCTGCCTGCATAAGCGGCTTGTCAGAAGCTGTTATGTAGGAAGTCCGGTTTTTCCCGGAAACTACTGTCTGCAGTCCGTGTTTAAGAGTTTGCGCCTGTCTGTTGGAAGGTTCAACCTGCAAAATTTTATCAAGGTAAACGATTGCGTTTTTGTAATGCCCCTGCGCGCAGTAATTTTTGGCAATATCCATATAATCGTCTGTTATTTCGCTAGCCATAACAGATGAACCAAACATTATCAAAAATAATAGTATTGATATTTTGCGCATAATGTAATTATATCACAAACGCCGGTTTAAGGGCAAACACTATATTAGTGAATAGAACATTACATTGAGTGATCAAGTGACTAAGTGAACGGTCAGGCAGCACCTGACTTAGTTCCTCCCCCACATAGTGTGGGGGAGGATAGGTGGGGGGGGAAATGTTAGTCACAGCAGGTCAGGCAATGCCTGACAGAAATGCGTCATATTTACACCCTCTCCTAATCTATGAGAGCGGGATGTCATGCTGAACTTGTTTCAGCATCTAAGCTTGAGGAGTGTTGGCAAGGTTTTCTGCGCGGCAAGATCCTGAACAGCTTGAAAATCTCGTTTTAATAAAAACGGATTTTCTACGCTTTCAGGATGACAGCAAACATGATGTTTGCATCATTACTATTTCCTCAAACTGAAATATCGCCTTTTGAAGATGTTCAAAAAATTTTGAAGCTCTTTTAAAATCCGGCTTTTGTAGCGCCCGTAAGACCTCACCCTGCCCACTCCTGATTCAGGAGAATGGGAAACGGACTTATCGTCCTAACGTCCTAACGTCTTTAATCCCCCCACCTAACCTCCCCCGCAAGTGGGGAGGAACTAATGTAAAAGACTTAACGTCTTAACGTCCTATCGTCCTATCGTCGTTTTTTTAACATCTGCTGCCTACTGCTGACGCTGGAAAAATCCTGCTATTTCCTTATGCGGGAAAAATTTGCAAATCGGTCGCCCGTGAGGACACGTGTATGGCATTTCACATGTCCGCCATTTTTTGACAATTTCTGACATCTGCCAGGTTGATAGTTTTTGTCCTGCTTTTACTGCAGCTTTACAAGACGTCGTGATTAAGATTTTTTCTTCAAGCCCGTCTATATCGCCGTCAATATTCTCCAAAATATCTGCGAGAATTTCTTTTGGATTGACTTTTGCAAGCAGCTGAGGTACTTTTTTGAAAATAAGTTCATTTTCTTTCAAAAATTCTATCCCGTAGCCAAAGCGTTCAAATTTATCTATATTTTCTTTGATTAATTCCGCCTCAGTAGAAGATACCTCCAGCACATCAGATACAAAAAGCAGCTGTGATACTATATTTTTTTCTGATTTAAGTTTTTCGTAAATATAGCGTTCTTCTGCAATGTGCTGGTCGATAATTTCAAGCCCGTCCTCTTTTTCTACCAAAATATAGGTATTTTTATACTGCCCGATAATATTTTCCTCAGGCTCCGGAACTTTTGTTTCCTGCTGAACAAACATTGGTTTTTGTTCAATATTTATCGGCTGGATAATCTGTTTTTCTTCGTTCACATAAATTGTGTCATCAGCTTTGTCGACAAAAACATCGCGGTTTTGAAAACTTTTCTGCGGGAACCGGATTACGTCAGGTGCCGGCGTGTACTGTGGGGGCGGCGGTTCAATCGTGCTGTCCGGCTGAAATTTTTCCTGCTCTACGTAATTTGAAAGTCCTGCAATAACTGATGCGTATATGAAATTAAAAATTTGATTGGTATTTTTATATCGGACTTCTTTTTTTGTCGGGTGAACGTTTACGTCAACGTCGCCTGACGGAATTTCTAAATTCAAAACAATGAACGGATATTTGCCGCTTGCGATTAGGTTTTTGTAAGCCATGTCAATCGCTTTTTGGAATACTGCGCACTTGACAACACGCCCGTTAATATACAGGTGATAACTTTTTTTGCTGGAGCGCGTGTAATCCGGTTTACTAACATAACCGCTGATTTTTAATCCTGCAAGTTCATCGGTTTTCAAAACTTCTTTCAGGTTATCGACAACTTCCTGCGAATATACTTCTTTTATACACTGTAGAAGGTTTCCCTGCCCTGTAGTTTTGAGGACTGTTTTGCCGTTGCGTTTGAGTTCAAAAGATATTTCCGGATGTGAAATCGCAAGGTTCTGGACAAGTTCCTGAATGTAGGAAAATTCTGTGTTGGGATTTTTCAAAAATTTTAAGCGAACAGGGATGTTATAAAATAAGTCTTTAACATCCATAATAGTACCTACGGCACAGCCTGTTTCAGTTTTTGTGACCTCTGAATTTTCACACTTAACTTTTGTCCCGTGTTCAAAATCTTTTGTTCTTGTTGTGCAGGTAAGTTTTGCTATAGAAATTATACTAGACAGAGCCTCTCCGCGAAAACCAAGAGTATTTATAGCAAACAAATCTTCATCCGTTGAAATTTTGCTCGTTGCGTGTTTGGAAAAAGCTAGCATAATATCATCAGGATGAATTCCCGAACCGTTATCGGCAATTCTTATATCGCGGCATTCGTTTGTTATTTCAATACTTATTCTGGAAGCGCCGGCGTCTATAGAATTTTCCGTCAATTCTTTTACAACCGATGCCGGACGTTCTATAACCTCGCCCGCTGCTATCTGGTTTATTAAATGTGCTGATAATTGTTTTATTCTCTTCATAATTCATCCTGTCTTTACATAAAATGCGACATAAAGAAACTTTTGACTAAATTGTACTGTGTCAACAATACGACAACAACAATTGATACGACCAGCCCGAAAGTAACTTTTGTCAAATCTTTAAAAATATGTTTGTACATTTTTTTCGGGGATTCAAACCGCAGCCTGTGGTACAGAGCAATTTCACGTCCCGCAAGCAGTCCCACAAATACCCACGTCGTTGACATAGGAACATTGTTCAGCTGTATAAAATACAACAGCAAAAATGCGTAAATTAAATCAATAATAGTTGCGGAGCGGGGGTCTTGAACATTGGTTTTCATTTTAACAATTTTTTGAATTTCTCCGCCCCGTTTATAAGCTACAACCCAGAGGAATGCGCAGAATGCTGTCAGTACAAAAACTAATTCTCCCAAAGAGGCTTTTCTTGGCAGATATACGAATAAATTAGCCGCATCCTGCATAAGCCATTGTGACCACAAAAAAGCGGTTGAAAGCCATTTTGCAGCTATCCACCACTTGGAAATTTTTTCTTTCTGGGTGTAATAAAAATATCTTTCAACAGGTCTTGCGATGATTGAATAGATAATTATTGCGGATATTATTGCAATTATATACCCCAGAATTGACTTTGTAAGTATCATTCCGATAACTTCTACATTGCTTGCGGAAAATATACTCAAAATCAAAAATGTGGTAGAAACCGGAATGCCGTATCTGGTAAGGAATAACAAGATTATAGGCGGTAGTACATGTACAAGTGTAAAATGATCCGGAAACGGAATTCTTTCTAACCGACCGAAAGACATATCACCGTCATTAATCATCCAGCCAAGTGTAATTGTAAGGATTAGAACAGCACTTGTAAAAGACCAGATAACCCACGTCGGAAATTTTTTACTTGAACTTAAATATGTGCCCAGAGTCTGAATTACATCATTTGATACGCAGGAATACATAGAAATCAGGAAACCTGCTATCATATAGAATGTACTTAACGTAAAGGGCTGTGAGAACATTAATTCCTCCGTTCAACATTAATTTACTCCAAAAACAATTTCATCTAAATGTTTGATTACAAATTTGAAACATTTCTATAAGATAAATCTGTAAAAGGGAATATCAGGGGGAGAGAGTACTTTGGCTAAGTTAAAAACAAACACAAAATTAAAACCGTCTAAAAAAGCTGACTTACAGGTAGTAAAACCTGTCAAAACCACAAAATACAGCGATATAGACCTTAATAACTGGAAGAATTACCCGCACATAAAAACCGACACCCTCTGGGAATTTCCGAGCCGTCTTAAAGAAGGCGGACACTCCAATGAGTATCACGGGAATTATATCCCGCAGATTGCGCAGCAATTGTACGAAAGATTTACTAAAAAAAATGATATCGTCCTTGACCTGTTTTTTGGCTCAGGCACATCTGGAATCGAGGCGATAAATATGGGCAGACGCTGTATAGGTGTGGAATTAAAAGAAGACCTTGCCGAAAAAGTATCTGAAAAATTTACACCCAAACAGCTGGTAACAGATGTGAATATTATATGTGCTGATTCCGCATCAGAACTTGCCAGAGAAAAAGTTCAGGCAAGATTGGAAATTATGGGGGAAGAACAGGCGCAAATGCTTATCCTACACCCGCCTTATGATGACATAATAAAATTCTCCGATAAAAAAGAAGACTTATCTAACTGTGAATCAACAGAACAGTTTTATGACCTGTTTGAAAAAGTTGCCCAAAATGGCTATGATTTGTTGGAAAAAGGTCGTTTTGCCGCATTAATCATTGGCGACAGCTACAAAAATTCCGAAGTGCAGCCGCTCGGGTTTGAATGTATGGCAAGAATGATGAAACTCGGTTTCAGACTTAAAGGCATTATTGTAAAAGATATTCAGGGCAACGAAAGAGCAAAAGGCAAGACGGCTAACCTCTGGAGATACAGAGCCCTTGCCGGCGGATTTTTCATCTTCAAGCATGAATACGTTATGCTTTTTCAGAAAGTAAAATAATATTAAGTGATCAGGTGATTAAGTAACTAAGTGAACGGTCAGGCAGCACCTGACTTAGTTCCTCCCCCCACATTGTGAGGGGGAGGTTAGGTGGGGGGAATGTTGGAGAATAGTGATTAGTGAATAGAGGTTTACATCAAGTGTTCAAGTGACCAAGTGATCATGTGATTAAGTAACTTTTTCAATCTTTATTAGCGCTGCGCGCAGCTGTTACTGTAGTTACTGTAGGTCGGATTTACTAATCCGACAATAAATCTATTCACTAAATTGGGCATACTTGCACGACAATGCACATGCACAAAGTATTTCATAAAAATATAAACGATTGTAAAACTTAATTCATAATGTCAGCCTCTTCTTGCTTAATATCTTTTTTGTGCGATAATTTTTGTGAAGCTAAATATTTATAAATAGCAAATGTACACAAGATATAAAAAGGAAAAATGAAAAATGGCTAGAAAAACTCCATTGGAAAAAATCAGAAACATCGGTATTGCCGCTCACATTGACGCCGGCAAAACCACTACAACCGAACGTATCTTGTTCTATACAGGTAAAACTCACAAACTCGGTGAAGTTCATGACGGTGCAGCAGTTACCGACTTTATGGAACAAGAAAGAGAAAGAGGTATTACAATCCAATCAGCAGCTGTAACAGCTGAATGGAAAGGTCACCAGATTAACATTATTGACACCCCCGGCCACGTTGACTTTACTATTGAAGTTGAACGTTCTCTCCGTGTATTGGATGGCGTTGTTGCAGTATTCTGCGCAGTAGGCGGTGTCCAATCACAATCAGAAACCGTTTGGAGACAGGCTAACAGATACGAAGTTCCTAGAATGGTATTTGTTAACAAAATGGACAGAACAGGTGCTGATTTCTACAGAGTAGTAGATCAAATCAAAAACAGATTGGGTGCAAACGCATTCCCTATCAGACTTCCGATTGGTGCTGAAGATAAATTCAGAGGCTTAATTGATTTGTTCACTATGAAAGCTGAAATTTATACAAACGATTTAGGTACAGATATTAAAGAAGAAGATGTTCCGGCTGATATGCTCGAAATGGCTCAAAAATACAGAGATGAGCTGGTCGAAGCTATCGCAGCAGAAAACGACGATTTGATGGAAAAATATTTTGAAGATCCTGCTTCAATTACTGTTGATGAATTGAAAAAAGGTCTGAGAAAAGCTGTTTGCGAAAACAAAATCGTTCCTGTAACCTGCGGTACAGCATTCAAAAACAAAGGTGTCCAGCTGCTTCTCGATTCAATCGTTGAATTAATGCCGTCACCTGTTGATGTTAAAGCTATCGAAGGTGAACTTGAAGACGGTACTAAAACAGAAAGACATTCTTCCGATACAGAACCGTTCTCAGCACTTGCTTTCAAAGTTATGACAGACCCGTTTGTAGGTCGTTTAACTTTCTTGAGAGTTTATTCAGGTGTAATCACATCAGGTTCTTATGTTCTTAACGCTACTAACGGCAAAAAAGAACGTATTTCAAGACTGGTTCGTATGTACGCTGATCAGAGACTGGAAGAAACAGAAGTTTACGCAGGCGACATCTGCGCTGCTGTAGGTTTGAAAGATACTACAACAGGTGATACTCTGTGTGATGAAAAAGCTCCGATTATCTTAGAAAGAATGAGCTTCCCTGAACCGGTTATCTCTGTTGCTATCGAACCGAAAACAAAAGCTGACCAGGATAAAATGGGTATCGCTCTCCAGAAACTTGCTGAAGAAGATCCGTCATTCCGTGTTAAATCAGACACAGAAACAGGTCAGACTATTATCTCCGGTATGGGTGAACTTCACCTTGATATTATCGTAGACCGTATGCTTAGAGAATTCAAAGTAGAAGCAAATATCGGTAAACCGCAGGTAGCTTACAGAGAAACAATCCGCGGAACTGCTGATCAGGATTCTAAATTCGCCCGTCAATCAGGTGGTAAAGGTCAATACGGTCACGTTAAAATTAAGATTTCTCCGGCAGAAGAAAACGCTGGTTTTGTATTTGAAAACAAAATCGTCGGCGGTGCTATTCCGAAAGAATACATTGAACCGGCAAGAAAAGGTATGGAAGAAGCTCTTGAAGGCGGTATCTTAGCCGGATATCCTATGATTGACGTTAAAGTTGAACTCTATGACGGTTCTTACCACGAAGTCGACTCTTCAGAAATGGCGTTTAAAATCGCAGGTTCTATGGCAATCAAAGAAGGCTGCCGCAAAGCACAACCTTGCATACTTGAACCTATGATGAAAGTTGAAATCGAAATTCCGGAAGAATTCACCGGTACAATCATCGGCGATATTTCAAGAAGACGCGGCCGTGTTGAAGGTCAAGAACCTATGGGCAACACCGGCAATGTTATCGTAAGAGCTCTCGTTCCGCTCGCTAACATGTTCGGTTATGCTACTGATTTGAGAAGCAACACTCAAGGACGCGGCACCTTCTCTATGGAATTCAAATGCTATGAACAAGTTCCTGCTAATATCGAAAAAGAAATTATCGAAAAATCAGGCGCTGCTAAAGCATAGTTCTCATTGAGATAATGTAAAATTGAAAAGTCCTTTTGAAATTATTTTTCAAAAGGACTTTTGTTTTGCCTTTTTATTAATAATCTGTTCACCGTCCGCAATTTTATATATAATATTATTATGAGAAAGTTTGATTTTTTTAATCAGTTTAGGGATGCGGTAATAGTAACAGACAACAAATACAAAGTTGTTTATAAAAACCATTCTTTTGAGAGAGTTTTTCCTGATTTTACAGATATAAAAAAGTTCTCTCATAACACAAACTTTGAAATTTGTCCTTTGAGCAACGACGGGATTGAAAATTATACCCCGATTTTTAACGCGATAAATTCAAAAGAAGATTTTTTCTCACGGATTTCATATCAGGTTCCGCCGTCAGAGACAAAGTTTTTTGACTTAACTGCCATCAAAAGAAACAAATACACCATTATGATTTTTTCTGATGTAACAGAACAAGTCCAAAATGAAACCCTTAACAGAAGATTAAATCTCCTGAATAAAAATCTTGAAACGCTGAGTTTTGAAAACGAAGAGCTTCAAAAAATTAAAAAAAATGCACAATCGCAGGCTATCCGTATTGCACTCATAAACAAAGTTTCCAACATAATAAGAGAATCTATAGATATATCTACAATTCTCCAATCGACACTCTCTGAACTTTCCATGATGTTTGGAGCATACAGTGCATATTATGCATCAAGTTCCGAAGACGGATTTAAAATAGAAGAAGCTTTCGGAGACACTTCTCGTACACACACCGGACAGACCGTACAATTTGATAAAAAGACGATGGAAACTATTGCAGCACGCGAGATTTCAGTAAATAACTGTCTTATAGAATACATTGGCGCCACGCCTTTAAAACAACCTGTCATGAGGATAATAGTTCCTGTACATAATATGCAGAACGTAACGGGCATCATAGTTTTGCTTACACGCCAGATAAGAGAAGTGCCGGACGAAGTTGAAATTTTAGAAGCAATTTCGTCACAGCTGGGGAACGCAATTATAAGAGCAGAACTCTATCAGAAGAACATCAGAACCGTTGAAGAATTGCAAAAAACTCTTAAAGAATTGAAGGAAACTCAAATCCAACTGATAAACTCTGAAAAAATGGCGTCGCTTGGCCAGCTGGTCGCAGGTGTAGCTCACGAAATTAACACGCCTGTAGCTTCAATAAAATCAAATAACGGAATAATGGCAAAGTTTATTCCGCGGATTCAAGACCCCGAAATCGCAGATATATTCAAAGAAATCAACGAAATTGATTCCGATGCTATCCGGAGAATAAGTAATATTGTTGTCTCACTTAAAAAATTCGTCCGTCTGGATGAAGCTGAACTTCAGGAAGCGGATATTAATAAAGAACTTGATTTAACCCTGAATTTAATCCGGCACGAAACCAAGAACAGAATAGACGTAGTCAAACTTTACGGGGATATCCCGATGATAAAATGTTACCCGAATATGTTAAATCAGGTTTTTACAAACATTTTGATAAACGCGTGCCAGGCTATTGAAGGCAAGGGGAAAATAACAATCAGTACGGATTTTCAGGATAACAAATTAATCGTAAAAATAAAAGATACAGGCAAAGGAATTCCTGAAAACGAGCTGCCTAAGATATTTTCCGCCGGTTATACAACAAAAGGCGCAGGGGTTGGAACAGGGCTCGGGCTGGCAATATGTACCAAAATAATTGAAAAGCATAACGGTGAAATTAACGTTACGAGTGAAGAAGGGGTTGGTACGGAGTTCTCTATTACTATCCATGGTGAGTAGTGTTTGTAAACAAATGTTACAAAAACCATGTTGATATATTTGAATTGCCTCTAATGTTAAAAAAACATTTTTGCGAATTTTGCAAATCATACATATAATGCAAGCAAAGTCTTTAAAAATATGTTAATATAGTAGTATAAAGTGTTTGTGTTACCCTTAAAATCAAATCTCAGTTTCAAACAAACACTGAAGACAGGTAAATAAATAATTGTTTACATAAGTTAATAAAAGTAGGTAAAAAAGGCAATATCATTCTCCAAAATTTTTTTATAAAGAAGTGTAGGCAGAATGATAATGTAGTGTCGGAGGAATGTAGATGACAATTAGTGTTAACAGCAAGAAAAAGCAAGTAAAGAAAACTTTTGATGAATTATTAATGGACTTACGTACAAGCAATTCGGAAAAAGTTCGATATAACGCTGCAAGAATTCTTGGTGAAATGGGTGATTCCAAAGCCGTTGAACCTCTTATTGAAGTTTTGAAACATGACAAAAACGGTTCCGTAAGATTATATGCAGCCAGAGCGCTCGGTGAACTCGGTGATTCAAAAGCTACAACCCACTTGATTGAATCATTGCGTGAAGACAGAAACGTTGACGTAAGAGTCCGTGCTGCACGTGCTCTCGGACGTCTCGGCGGCGAAATCGTTGTAGAACCGCTTGTAGAAGCACTTAACGATGAAAATCCGCAGGTTTGCATCACTGCAACTGACGCATTGATTGAAATCGGCGACGTTGCAACTGATGCTTTGATTGCATCTTTGGATCACGAAAAAGTTAACGTTCGCTGCGATGCAACAAGAGCTCTCGGCGAAATCGGCAACAAAAAAGCTGTTGATAAAGTTATTAATATGCTTTATGACGAATGGGTTAACGTAAGAATTTATGCAGTTACTTCATTGGGTAAATTGAATGATACAAAAGCAGTTCCTGCTTTGATTGATGTTATGAAAAACCGCAATGAAAATGAATTAGTAAGAGCCGGCGCAGCAGCTGCATTAGGCGTATTGAGAGACCAGAGAGCTCTGCTTCCGTTGAGAGAATTGATTATGGAAGCTGAAGAACTCGGCGAACTTGAAGATACAGCTTTGAAATCCTTCAAGAAAATTATGGCAGCTAACTGGCAGGCTATTCCGGGAGCAACTGCTCAAAAGAAACCGGCTTCAACTTTTTAAACTTCTAACATAGCAATCCCGAAATTGTTATATTAAAAAGCTTTCGTATTTTATGTACGAAAGCTTTTTTAGTTGAGTTTTTATTGTTTTGCAGCAGTTTAAAACTTCAAAGTTTTCAATTTGTTCAGAAATTCTACAGCCAATTTTTTCTCAAAAGCTTCCGTTTTTGAGAGAGTTTCTTTGCCTGTAAGGATACGTAATCTTTCGGCAACTTCGGCTGCTGATTTGTTAAGAGGTTCTGTATAGAGTTCACGATATTCTTCGTACTCTTCAAACATATGAACATCAACATATCGCAGGCGGAATTTTTCTGTAAGATTTCGAAACTCATCAATTTCCTGAACTTTTTCTTTTGTGAATGATTTTATAAGCTTAATAATCGGCAGTTCCTCTTCTGTTGTTATCTTGGGTTTGAAGAAATTTTCTTTAAGAATAAATACAAATCTGCCGCCCGGTTTGTTAACCAAATCAATAGTTTCCCTGAGGTTGGGGAATTCTTTTGAATAGCTTTCTAAGATATCAATACATTCTGCTTTTTCTTTATCAGAGAGAGCTAAAGATTGCAATTTTTGCAATATTGATTTAATTTCGGTTGTTTTTTGTTCGATATCACGGGCTTTTCCGTGTTCAAAATCCATAGAGTAGAGTAATTCACCGTGGTTGTTGGTGCCTTTTCTGATTGTTTCGACATCTGCGATATTGTACGGTTCAACGAGATAGCGGGTATCTGCGTCAAAATCTCTGTGGTCTCTGAATTTTATTTTTTTCTTGTTGAATGCGATAAAATAATCGCCGTAACCTCCTCCTTGTTTCCATGTCTTTCCGCGATAGCCTTTAGGGTCTGAAGTGGCGTAGTAGGTTCCTTCAAGGGTTTTACCTTTGAAAAGCTCTCTGATTTCTGATTCTCCGACACCTCTGTAGAGCTGGGTGTTCGGGTCTTTGTTGTCATAAGTTCTTCCGAATTCATGTGATTTAAAACTCGGAGCAGAGTTTTTAGCTGCGGATTTATGATTATTAAAAGTAAAATTCTGGTTAAGAGTAACGCGCATGAAAATCCTTTCTGCATTTTTGAGTTATTAAAAATCAAAAACAAAAAATTTTGCGTATATGTGTGAAAAAATTTTTAAGAAAATTTATTATTATTTGTGTTTTTTAATATTTGTATCAATCATTAAAGCAACGGGAATTAAAACAAACGCAAGCATTGCAAATACTGCAAACACATCAACATAGGACATTAATTTTGCCTGAACAAGCATTTGTTTATAGACATAAGCGTCGGCTTTGGTTTGGGCAAAAGTGCTCGAAGCTCCGGTGATAAATGTATGTATAAACGACGCCATTTTTTGCTGAAACACTATGTTAAAATTTGATAGATTTTCGACAAGATAAGTCTGATGAATTTGGGAATGTCTTGCGACAATAGTTGAAGATATAGAGACAACGACAGCGGCGCCGATTGTTTTGCAAAAGTTATGGAGGCTTGCGCCGTTAGCGAGGTCTTCCGGAGGCAGTGTACCGAGGGCAAGCGCTGATATCGGGATAAACGTCATGATAACTCCTATCCCGAGAAGTACATTCGGGATAGAAACATATAAAAACGATACGGACAAATTTACATTCGTGAACATAAAGGTTGCAATTCCAAGGAAGAAAAATCCGATAGCGATTAAAATTCTGCTGTCATAAAGTTTCATCAAAGGGGTGATTACAAGCAGCATAATGACGCAGGAAATAACTCTCGGTGCAAGTGTATAACCGCTCAAGAGGGCAGTGTAGCCTAATATATTCTGCAAAAATTGGGGTGCCAGAAACATCGTTGTAAACACAATCATAGTGACGGATGTGGAAATAATTGTTCCGAGTAAAAAGTTCCTATCTTTGAACAAGCGCAGTTTCATAAAAGAATCTTTGCTTTCTCCCTCCCACACAACCAAAAATATAAGCATAATAAGAGAGAAAACACTGAGCCAGAGTATCCACTGGCAGTCAAACCAGTTGTACTGCTGTCCCTTATCAAGGACAATCTGCATTGACATAAGCCACAAAACCAGCGCTACCATTCCGACGTAATCTACATGGAGATGTTTGGAGTCGTGCGGGGTATCTTTTATATACTTGCTGACCAGAATAAGCGAAACAATCCCTATCGGAATATTCACGGAATAAATATACTGCCAGCTGAGGTTATCGACCAAAAAGCCGCCAAATGACGGGCCTAATATTGCAAAAACCATGACAGCCAGCCCGAAAAGTGACATTGCAACACCTTTTCTTTCAGGCGGAAATGCTGATAGCAGAATAGTTTGCGCCATAGGCGTCATCGGGCCGCCGCCGACACCCTGGATAAATCTTCCGAGCACCATGATATTCAATGACGGAGCTGCGACGCAGATGAAGGCGCCGATGGTAAAAATCAGAATAGAAACTTTTAGAAAAGTTTTTCGCCCTAAAATACTCTCGAGCCATCCGGAGAGCATAATAAGGCAGGCATTTGCAATCATATATGAAGTTACAACCCACTTAACCTCATCTGATGTCGCGGCAAAGTAGCCGGAGATATGCGGGATGGCAACGTTTGTCGCGGAGGTTGCAAGCGCTGAGAATGATGTTGGCAGCAATATTGATATTGCGATGAGCCACAGCGGAATATTTTTTGTTTCTTTTGGAGCTGCTTGTCCCATGTTTTATTTAACCTTTACCGTAGGCACGGCTGACATGCCTGGGATTATGTTGTAGTCTGAAATGTCATCCGTAAACAAAATTTTCACAGGGATTCTCTGTACAATTTTTACATAGCTGCCGACGGCGTTTTCCGGCGGGAAAAGACTAGCCTTGGCGCCGGATGCCATTTGAATACTGTCAACCACGCCGTTGAATGTTTTGTTGCCGTAAGTGTCAATTTTTATTTTAACTTTCTGACCTTTTTTCATACGGGCAACCTGAGTTTCTTTAAAATTTGCAACGACCCAGACTTTGCGGGGAACTATTGCAAACAGCGGCTGGGCTACCTGAACATAATTACCTTGTTCAACAGTTCTATGGGTAATTAAACCGTCTGAGGGCGCATAAATTTTTGTATAAGAAAGGTTCAGTTTATCCTGCTCAACCTCAGCTTCCAGTCTCTTTATTGCAGCGGAAATTTCTTCTCGTTTGGATTTTGAAGCGTTACTGTTGGATTTCGCGGCTGTCAGGTTGTTTCTGCTGGAATCGTATGCCTGTTTGGAAGATATTCCTTTCTTGTACATTGCGGAATATCTTTCGTAGTCGCCTTCTGCGTAATCCAATGCGGAATAAGATTTTACAACCTCTTCATCTGCACTGCCGAGAGCGGCGCGGGCTTCTTCCAGTTTGGCTTCTGTCTGCTGAAGTTTTACCTCATAATCTTTCGGGTCAATCTCCAGCAGCAAATCTCCCTTTTTTACCTCCTGATTATCGTCTATGTTCAGCTTTATCACAGGCCCTGACACACGCGGCGCTATTGTTATTATGTGTCCTTCAACAAAAGCATCATCCGTTGATTTAAAATAAATCGTATGCAGTGACACTATGCTCGTCAGAATTACTATCATGATTGATACAAATGCCGGTATTATCACGCGTTTTTTCTTATAAATCGGGCGTGTATCTTCTTCATTTGCCGGTGTTATTTCTTTCGGGGATTCTTTATCTTCCAATTTATTTCTCCTTATGTTATTCAAATTTTATATTTGCAATTTAACTTTATCTCTTATGTTCTTGTTCATTTTTTCAAGTATATGGAACATTGAGTTAAGCTCTTCTTCCGAGATATTTTCCGTAATGACGGCGCGCAGTTCTTTGTCTGTCGGAAGCACTCTGTTGCGGATTTCTTTTCCTTTTTCTGTCACGACAAGCTTGTAAATTCTTCTGCCGTTTGAATCCGGAATTTTTTCAATAAGTCCGTTTCTGTGCATAATATCTATTATTCTTGATATATTTGCCCTGTCTTTGAACATAATTTCCGCAAGCTGGCGCTGATACATTATCTCATCATTTTCAAGCAGCAGATTCAATATAACGTACTGATCAGGAGTGAGTTCAAATTCCTTTTCCGTAAACGTCTGGGTTGAAAATCCTCTTATCAGGGTACCTGTTATATAAATAAGCGAGCCTATTCTGCCTTTTAAATATTCTCTGTACATTTTTTCCCTTATTTAATTTATTAAATATTTACATTAAAATTCCTTTGTGATGTAATTATAGCACAAAGAATTTTTTTAAGGATACAGCTGATGAAAAAAAATTTTCTTATAATGATTATGATATGTCTAGCCCTTGCGATGCCTGCATTTGCCGCAAAAAATCCGCCGCAGAAAGCAGAGCACATTGAATATATGAACCTTGACTGGTGGGGGAAATATAAAGACCAAAATTTGACAGATAATTTGAAAAAATTATACGAAAATAACTATGACCTGAAAAATGCAGCGCTGAAAGTAAAAGAAAACGAGCAAGCTGTAAAAATGCAATTTGCAAACGAACTGCCGTCACTGTCGCTTTCAGGTCAATTGTACAGGGATATGCGGTCATCCATGCAGCAGTTTGGGAGTATGCAGATTCCGAGTTACTCGCAGTATAACTATTACCTGCCGATAACTGCAGGCTACGAAGTTGACATCTGGGGAGCTAACAGATTGAAAACCAAAAGTGTCAAACAGCAGCTGGAGATTGTAAAACAGGCAGAACGAGCAACATATATTGCGCTGACCTCGGATTTTGCGTCGGATTATTTTAACCTTATCAGAGCTGATGAATTTTTGAAAATTCAAAATGAACTTATTAAAACTCAGGAAGATATTGTCGCAAAAGTAAAGGACAAATATGAAATCGGGCTTTGTTCGGTAAACGACCTTCTTACAGAAGAGAGACTTCTTACAACTCTCAAGGAAGAACGCAACAAACATATCAAAACCCGTGATATATTAATTAACAGTTTGAGGGTGTATTTATCGGAAGCATCAGGTGATATTGCGCGCGGCTGTTATAATTCAGTTGTTGTGCCGGAGGGAATTCCGACAGAATACAGTACTGAAATAATCGAAAACAGACCGGATTATCTGCAGGAAGAAGCCAATATAAAGCGCATAGGTTTTGACGTCAGGGTTGCAAAACGCGAATTTTTGCCCAAATTTGTAATCTACGGTCAAATAGGTTTGAACGCATACCACCTTGATACATTGTTTAACACAGCGTCCCAGATGTTCAGTGCAGGAGTTTTGCCGTCAATAGATTTGTTCTCCGGCGGCAGAAAAATTGCACTTCTAAAACTCAAAAAATTTGAATATGAAGAAGCTCTGAACAGTTATCAAAAATCAATTCTCACCGGTATTAAAGAAATGAATTCAGGACTTGCGGAATACAAAGACGCAGCGGAAAATTACAAAGAAAGTGCAAACCGCCTCCAACTCCAAAATCAAACATATTCGTTAATGCAAGACCAATTTGAAATCGGAGCGGCAAGCGATTTGGATGTGCTTTACGCCAAAGAAGCCTATCTAATGGTTAAAAAGGATGAGGTTTCTAACAAAATAAATTCCGTAATATCAACCATCGGTTTGTACAAAGCCGCAGGCGGTGCTGATTTGAACAAAATTAACGAAAATATCTGATAAATAGTTTAATCGCAGTAATGCCGAAACTGTTTTTTATGTTATTATTAAGCTATGGATAAGAAGATTGATAAAAACGGAAAAATTAAAATAGGTTTGATAGGGCTTGGCACTGTAGGTTCAGGTGTGTATAAGACCATATCAGCATTTAAAAATATAGAAGTGGTAAAGATTGCGGTCAGGGATGTAACAAAAAAAAGAAATATCCCGAACCTTGACGAATCAATTATTACAGGCGACCCTTATGAAGTTGTCAATGACCCTGAAATTCAGATAGTTGTTGAATTAATCGGCGGGCTTAATCCTGCGTTCGACCTGATAAAAACCGCAATCAAAAACGGCAAGCATATTGTAACGGCAAACAAAGAACTCCTCGCAAAACACGGAGAAGAATTGTTTACATTCGCGGAAGAACACAACAAAGTCGTCCTCTACGAAGCTGCAATAGCCGGCGGCATACCGATTATAATGCCGATAAAAACAATTCTTGCCGGAAATAAAATTACAAGAATAGAGGCAATCCTGAACGGAACAACAAATTACATCCTGACAAAAATGGATATGCAGGGCGCATCTTATGAACAGGTACTTAATGAAGCACAATCACTTGGTTATGCAGAAGCCGACCCGACAGGTGATGTCGAAGGCTTTGACGCTGCTTATAAGATTACAACCCTTGCAACTCTTGCGTTCAGAAAACGCATCAAGATAGAGGATGTCTACCGCGAAGGTATCACAAAAGTCCGCTCGGAAGATATGCAGGCTGCAAACGACTTAGGGTATAAAATTAAACTTATAGCCTCGGCTTATCTCGATGAACAAGGAAGAGCAGATGTACGGGTGCATCCTATGCTTGTTTCAAAAAAATCAACGTTAGCGCACATTGATTACGTGACAAACGCAGTGAGCCTCACCGGTCATCCGGTAGGCAGTGTTACCCTGTCAGGGCCAGGCGCCGGTGAATTCCCGACCGCAAGCTCTGTTGTCGGCGATATTCTGGCTATAGCCGCTGAACTCGGCACAACAGATTATCTCCTCCCGATGATGAGATGCAAGCACGAATCCAACGCCGAAATGATTGATATTCTGGACACGGAAAATAAATATTATATCTCAATCAATGCCCAAAATAACAAAGGGGTTATCGGTACAATCGGTACTATCTGCGCGCAGAATGACATAAGTCTTGCAAGCATTGTACAGCGTTGTGTATCTGATGACAATACCGCTGATATCACGGTTATCACCGAACTTGTTAAAGAAAAAAATATGCAAAATGCTATAAAACTCATTGAGCAGGACGGCAACAAAGTTAACAGCCTGATTAGAGTGCAAATATAAAAAAGGAAAAAGAACATGACTTACTATCAAGGATTAATAAATACATTCAGAGAATACCTTCCGGTAACGGAAAAAACACCTGTTATCACGCTTAATGAAGGTAACACACCGCTGATTAAGGCAGAAAATTTGGCTAAAAAAATAGGGGTTGATGCAGAAATTTATCTGAAATTTGAAGGCTGTAACCCGACAGGAAGTTTTAAAGACCGCGGGATGACAATGGCTGTATCAAAGGCAAAAGAAGACGGCGCAGGCGCCATAATTTGCGCATCAACAGGAAATACGTCAGCCTCTGCCGCTGCTTACGGTGCCAAAGCCGGCATGAGAACGTTTGTCTTAATCCCTGACGGCTACATTGCACTCGGCAAACTCTCGCAGGCTATGATGTACGGCGCTGAAATTATCGCCATCCAAGGCAACTTTGACCAGGCGCTCGAAGTCGTCCGCAATATTGCCGCAAAATATCCCGTTACCCTTGTAAATTCCGTAAACCCGTACAGAATTGAAGGGCAAAAAACCGGGGCTTTTGAGATTATTAATGCACTCGGTCAGGCTCCTGACTATCATTTTATCCCTGTAGGTAATGCCGGTAACATCACAGCTTATTGGAAAGGTTATAAAGAATGGTTTAATGCAGGCAAAATTCCGGTACTTCCTAAAATGATGGGATTTGAAGCCGAAGGCGCCGCAGCAATCGTTAAGGGCGAAAGAATTATGAAGCCTGAAACTCTTGCTACCGCTATCAGAATAGGAAACCCCGCAAGCTGGAAACAGGCAGAAGCCGCCAGAGACGAAAGTAACGGCATGATTAACTTTGTAACGGATGATGAAATCGTAAAAGCTTACAAACTCATTGCTTCAACTGAAGGCATCCTTGCTGAACCCGCAAGCGCCGCATCTGTCGCCGGCTTAATCAAGGTTAAAGACCAAATTAGACAAGGTTCAAAATGCGTTTGCATTCTGACCGGCAACGGTCTGAAAGACCCTGATAATGCTATCAAATACTCAAATGCTGACGTCAAAAAGACTTCCTCCGATATCACTGATATCCTGAAAGTTATGAATATATAAGCTGCATGCACAAAAAGCTGACCTAAAATCTTAACGGGGTAAAATATATCCCCATGTCATTGTCTTGTAATCTTTTGCAGTACAAACGTAAGTTATTCTTTTGCGCCGCTTATCCGCAGGCTTTAAGTATCCTTTACCGTATATGATTGATGAAATATACTGATTATTTATGTAATCTTCATATTTATCAACGAATTCATTTCCGGCTGTGGAAACTGTAAGTTTTTCATTGTAAGCATTCGTGTAAAATTCAGTCAGAAAATCAGTGCACTCTGATGCTGACGCAAAAGTTGGTAATAATATAAGCAACGTACAAAATATATAATTTTTTTCATAAATTAATACTACTATAAATTGTGTAAATAACCAAAAGGTTAAACTCTGCATGTTAAGTTTTGTAAATATAAGCATTGTCTCAAAAGGCGTGCTACGAGCAGGTTTTGAAAATTAGTATATATTTTATATTTAAAATTTAGCACTTTTTTCAATCCGGATGTTTTTAATATATTATAAGCGTGAACAATCTAATATAAATGAAAAGGAGAACATATGGCGCGAGTATTGATTTCTATGCCGGAAGAATTTTTGAACAAAATTGATCAGGTTGCTGATGGAGAAAACCGTTCACGAAGCGAACTAATTAGAGAAGCATTGCGAACTTACATTTACAAACAAAGAGTTCGTGCAACTGCTAATGCAGTGAAAAACGCAAATCTTTTGGAAGAAATGCTTGAGTAATTGTATTGAGCAGGACAACAAAAAAATTGGAACAATTATAGAAGCCTCCCTAGCCGGAGGCTTCTATTTTTTGCAAGTTTATTTTAAAGTTTCGTAACAAAATAGCAAAAAAGCTATTGATGTTTTTTTATAAATAGTATAATATTAAGTGTATATACAAATGTAAGGGGTCGTGTTTATGAATGATTTTATTTTACCGTCAAAAGCAGAATTGAAACACATGAAAGTGGAAGAAATAACAAAGCCTTTGCCGGATTTGAAAAATCGCTTTGAATCAAGAGCGATGGTCATCGCTAAATGGCTTATGGAGTTGATAACAGAAAGCTTGAAGTCAGGTGCAGCGGACGAAAAGACGCTTTTGCCGTCAAAGCCTGATCTGGCATATCTTCTTGGTGTGAGTATCGGAACTATACAAAACTCTTTGCGTGTTCTGGAAGATAACGGCTACGTGGAATCCAAGCAGTGTATCGGTACTCTCATCCGTAATCCCGAATTGGGGGTTAAAAAGATGCGAAAACTCACCTCAAAAAGAGAAATTGCGATTAACGAAATTAAAAAATTCATAGCAAACAAAGACCTGCAAGTTGGTGCATCCTTGCCGTCATCAAGGGTTATGGCGGGAATTATAAACTGTTCGACCAACACCACACGGCTTGCAATGGAACATTTGACCCACATGGGAATAATAGAACACAATTACAGAAACGGCACGGAAAACGGCTGGGTGCTTTTGTCAAGAGATTTTGAAATAGTGCAGGAGCTTGCGGAAACAGCTAATGAAACTCTTGTTAAAAAAGTTGAGCAGGATTTAAAAGCATACATCAGCAAGAATCTGAAACCCGGCGATAAAATTCCGCCGCACGCAGAACTGTCAAGTGAACTAAAAGTAAGTATAAAAACAATTCACGACGCACTGAAATTCCTTATTGATGATGGGATTTTGCTGGCACGCAGAGGCCGTTACGGCACAACAGTATTGAGAATGCCGGATAGTGAAGGTGACAGCGAAAAGAAAGAGACCTCAATTTTTGCAAGTGCGCCGGATACAGCGTTCTACTTCTACGAAAAGACTCGTGACCATATCAAAAAGATGATAATTGAAAAATATCAAGTCGGTCAGCGCCTGCCGTCAATTCAGGAGCTGGCAGCAGAGTTGAACCTTAGCCCGAATACAGTCCGAAAAGCTTTCCACAGTCTTGCACAGGAGGGATATCTTGTCTTTGCGCGCGGCAGATACGGCGGCACTTTTGTTATTGATATTCCGGAAGCTGAAGAACAATCCTTCAAGTGGCTTGCTGTCAACCCGCAGTATGCTGAAGCTTACAGTAAAGAAAACTAAATCGCTCCGGTATGAGAAATTTAAAAACGCTGTTGCAGTTTTGCATCAGCGTTTTTGGTGGACTTATATATGTTTTCACCAAATATTATTAAAAGATAAACATAATGTCATTTCGAACGTCGGATTGACCTCCGTGTTTCGGAATCTTACCACCACTATAGCGATTTACATCTACTTTTCACAATATAAGACCCTGAAACAAGTTCAGGGTGACATGCAAACATGATGTTTGCTGTCATCCTGAAAGCGTAGAAAATCCGTTTTTATTAAAACGAGATTTTCGAGCTGTTCAGGATCTTACCGTGTGAAAAACTTGCCAGCACTTCCCATGTTGAAAACCGGACATTTTTCATAAAATCATAGATTTTGGAAAAAGTAGTCAAACAAGTTCAGGGTGACAATTTTAGCTATTATTAGTGAAATTTGCTATATATGTCCCGTTTTTTTAATGTTTGTATTATGCCAAATTTTGTATTACGGGCAGAGGCTTTCCCAGTCAGGTTCATCCTCTTCTTCTCCGGGTTCAACTATATGTTCGCCGCTTTCCAGCATTACCATCAAGGTCAATTTGAGCTGCCTTTTGTAATTCTCACGGGCTTTTTCTATTGTTTTGGCGCAGAATACAAAGCTGGGTATCTCTTTGATTTCTATGTAGTGATAGGGTTTGCCCTCGAAATCAAGGTCTTCGCCCTCTATCAGCGTCCAATCCAAATTCATATAATAATCTAAAGTCTTTTCCATAGTTTTATCCGTCAAGAGAAGAGTCATTCAGCGGCTGGTTCAGCATAATGCCTTCCCCGCCGATTACATCAGCTTTTTCACCTTCTATATACAAATAAACCGGCAATGTGGTGTTGCGTTTTGCTGTTTTTATGAGCTGGTAAAGTCTTTTATAGAGACTGTCTGTCCCACCGCCTGTTTCAAAAGCCGCAGAAAGGTTGATGATAACTTTATCAGGATATTCTTTGATTGACAGCACTTCTGTTCCTGCCGGAATTTCTGAATATACTCCTTTTTCCCGTTCATTCGGGCGCGGACCGGCTACAAGACTTTCTATTGCAAATTTTATCTTTGACCCGTCAATTGTTTCGTCGTACTGGCGTTTTACGGCTTTGTAAACTTCTTCTTTTGCATCGTTTTGCCCGATAAAGAATACGTTAACATACACCTTTTGCTGCGGCTGAACTGCCGGCTGCTGAATTGGGTCAGCTTCTTCTTCCTCGGTGGTTCTCTCTGAAACTTCTATATCTGAGCCTGTTATGTCATAACCAAAATTAAAGTATTTTAATGCACCATAGGTTATCAATCCGCCGATTGCTATTAATAATGCGCCTAAAACAATTTTTCGAGCCATACTCATAATTTATACCCTTATTTTTGTTCTTTTACCGTGTTTTTATCTACTATTAATGTACCGTTGACGTTGATTGCGTTGTTTGCAAGAGTGATATTTCTGACACTCATGGTTGTGTTATTATTTTCCAGTATATTCAGCGAAAATTCAAGCGGGTTAAGATAATTTAACACTTTAGACAAACTGCTGATATCAATGCTGAAGTTTTTGCTTGCGATTTTGGTGTTTTTGAACTCAATATTCCCGTCAATAACTTTGAGATCAGCTTCCACAATCATATTGTAATGTCCGCCCAAAAACGGCAGTGAATAATCAAACACGTAGAAAAATTGATTGTTATGGATTTTTACGTGAGTGTCGTTTATTTTAAATAAATTCAAAGCCGAGCCCAAACCGTTAACGTCGCGGATAAGCTTTGCATAACCGCTTGAATTCATTGTTTTATTCAGATCATTTTCGTTCATCACGATTGAATAGCTCATCGGGAATGCTTCTTTAAAAAACATTGAATTTGTATTTTTGTCAAATACTATATAGTTAAAGTCACAAAGAGTTTTGAAGTCCAGATAAGAAACAAAAACCCCGTCAAGGTCAAGGTTTTCACCGGAAATGTCCAGAGATTTGAATCTTCCGGCTTTTAAATCAGCCATGCTGTAGGAGCTTACTTTAACTTTAAACTTTTCGCCGGATTCTTTTTTAAGCTGTCTTTTTATCAGTGATTGCGCGACCTGCTGGGCTATTAAATTTGAGCCTGTTGCGTTGGCAAGGGTTCTGCCAATCCCTGAAGAGAGGTCGTAGGGTGCTGCGCAGCCCACAAATGAACTTGGGGAGGCAAAAGATGTGCCGCCTGTTATAATTAAAGACATCAAAAGAATTAAAAACTTTTTCATAATCAATTAAACACTTTCTTCATAAGTATTTTATCATCAGTTCTAAAGCCTACGGCTCTGATAACATTATTATAAATCAAAATTACAAAATCGTTACTTTTGTTAGTTTTATTTACAATAGGATTTCCGTTTTGGAGTTTTACCAAATCTTCTTCCGTGATGTGAACGGTATCTAAGCAGATGACGTCAAGCGGGTTTATTAGAAAATCTGCCGGATTTTGGGCAATATCTTCAAGTGCGGCGGCGTTTTCAATTGAAAATTTGCCTGCGCGTGTTCTGATTAATTTTATCAAATGCCCTCCGCATCCGAGTTCTTTGCCTAAATCAAAGGCGATTGAGCGGATGTACGTGCCTTTGGAACATTTTACGCGGATTACGGCGGTTTGTTGTTCTTCGTCAAAATTTTTCAGCTCAATTTGTTCAATAAAAACTTTTCGCGGCTGAATTTCTACTTTCTGACCTTTACGTGCATATTCGTATAATTTTTTGCCGTTGACTTTTATGGCGGAGTATGCCGGCGGCATCTGGAAAATTTCACCTTCAAATTTTTTCAGCCCCTCAATGATGTCATTTTTCTCTGCTTTTTTATCAAAAGTTTCTGTCACATTACCTTCAAGGTCATAGGTGTCGGTGTTTGAACCAAATTGTACGGTTGCAAGATATTCCTTGTCATCATCAAGGTATTCAATCAGACGGGTTGCTTTTCCTATACAAACAGGCAGAACCCCTTCCGCAAACGGGTCAAGAGTTCCGGTATGTCCGATTTGCTTTATTCCTGTAGCTTTGCGCATAAAAGAAACAACATCGTGAGATGTCATTCCTTTGGGTTTATAAACGTTTAAAAATCCAAACATAAGAGGATTAAAGTTCTCCTTTTGAGATTTTGTCAATAAGTTCGCTGACGCGGGAGCCTTTTTCCAGTGAATCCGTATATACAAATTTTAATTCAGGAGTGAGGCGCAGTCTTATGCGTTTGCCGACTTCGTATCTGATTTTTGGTGTATTTTTTTCAATAACTTCTTTTGACTTTTCAATTTGTTCGTCAGAGCCGAGGACACTGTAGATAACTTTTGCAAAAGAGTTGTCGTGGGCAACCTCAATATCAAGAACTGATACAACACCTGCCAATCCGCGGACTTCTTTGCGTAAAATGTCCGATATGTCACGCATTAATTCTTTTCTTACACGTTCGTTTCGTAATGTCATAATCAAAATCCTATTAGTCTGATATTAGTCTAAACTTTTACGCTCGATTTCTTCGGTTGTTGATACTTCAATAATATCGCCGACTTCGATATCGTTCCATTTGCTGAAAGAAATACCGCATTCAAAACCTTGAGCGACTTCTTTAACATCATCCTTGAAACGTTTGAGCTGGTCAATTGCCCCTCTGAATATTTCTTTTCCTTCTCGGTAGAGGATTGCGTTTTTGCTGCGGACGATTTTGCCCTCTGTAACATAGCAGCCTGCAATTTTTGTTGTTTTCCCGATAGTGAATACCTGTCTGACTTCGGCTTTTCCTAGTTCAACCTCTTTGATTTCCGGCTGAAGGAGTGACAACATTGTTTTTTCCATATCTTCAAGAATTTGATAAATAATATCATATTTTTTGATAGTAACGCCTTCACGTTCTGCCGCAACAAGGGCATTGCTGTCTTCTTTGACGGTAAAACCGAGGATAATTGCACCGGATGCGGATGCCAGCATTACATCAGCTTCTGAAATATCGCCGACTCCGACGTGGATGATTTTTGTTTTAATTTCTTTAGATTCAAGCTGTGCTATAGCCTGTGAAACAGCTTCTGCTGAACCGTGTGTATTTGCTTTGATAATAAGATTCAATTGCGGAATATCTTCTTCACCTGCTACGGCTTCACGTCTGATATGTGCCGGAAGCATTGCTTCCAGTCGTTTATTGCGGGCTTTTTCTTTACGTTTTTCAACGATAGCTTTCATTTCTTTTTCGTTTTTAACTACTTCAAAGTAGTCACCGGCTTGCGGAACTTCTGTCAGACCGAGAATTTCTACAGGGGTGGAAGGTTCTGCTTTTTGAATTTTTTCACCGCTGTCTGAAAGCAACGCTCTTACTCTGCCGCAGGCTGTCCCGACAACAATACAGTTGCCGACTCTTAATGTGCCGTTTTGTACAAGAAGGGTTGCGACCGGACCTTTACCTTTATCAAGGTTAGCTTCAATGACAACGCCTGAGGCTTCCGCTTTCGGGTTAGCTTTGAGGTCTTGAATGTCTGCGACCAGCAGAATGTATTCCAGAAGTTCATCAATACCTGTGCCGTTGAGGGCTGAAACTTTGACAGTAATTGTATCTCCGCCCCATTCTTCCGGCACCAGTCCGTGTTCTGTGAGCTGCTGCAAAATTTTATCAGGGTTTGCGCCGGGTTTATCAATCTTGTTAACTGCAACGATGATAGGAACTTCGGCAGCTCTTGCGTGGCTGATTGCTTCTATTGTCTGCGGCATTATTCCGTCGTCTGCGGCTACTACAAGAATTGCTATGTCAGTTGCCTTGGCGCCTCGGGCTCTCATCTCGGTGAAAGCTTCGTGACCGGGGGTGTCGACAAAGACGATTTTCTTTTCTTTGTTGTTATCCAAATATACTGTATAAGCACCGATGGATTGTGTAATTCCGCCGACTTCGGTTGCGACGATTTTGTGTTTTGAAGCACGGATACTGTCGAGTAATGTAGTTTTACCGTGGTCAACGTGCCCCATGATACTTACAACCGGCGCGCGTTTTTTCAGTAATTTTTTGTCTACATCGGTGAGAGCTTTATGTTTTTGTTCTTTTTCCATTTCTTCTTCAATGTAGGCGTCCAAATCTTCGTCAAGAACTTCAAGGTTATATTCTGCGCAGATTTGTTTGATTACATCAACATCAATAAGCTGGTTGACTGTCGCCATAATGCCTTTGAGCATGAGAAATTTAACAATTTCAGCAGGTGTCTTGTGAATTTTTTCCGAAAGTTCGGATATTGTCATTGCCTGATTTACAACAATTTGCTTAACTTCTTCAACGGCTTCGTCTTTATGAACTCTTTTTTTATGCTTTTGAGCAGCAGCTTTTTCCAGTGAAATTCTTTCTTGTTCTTCTTTTTTGGAATTAAAGTCTTTATCTTTTCTTCTGCCGTCTGAGCGTTTGCGTCCTGAACCTTTATTTTCATAAATATCCTGCGGAATAATATGGCGTTGGATAGGTTTTTTCTCGCTGCTTTTTTCGCCTTTTGCAAATGATTTATTTTCGCCGGATTGATTGTCTTTTGCAAATTCTTTTTTGCCGCCTTTAATATCACCTTTGGGCGGGAATTTTTTACCTGCATCTTCTCCGTCACGGCGTTTTGCTTTGTCCGGACGTTTAATTACAACAACTTGTCCGTCGGTTTTTTGCGGGGCGCGGCGCACAATTTCAAGTTTGCTTTGGGGTGTTTGTTTGACAACTTCTACTCTCGGGCGTTCTTTTACTTCCGATTTTGGCGTTTCTGTGGTTTCGGTATCTGACGTTTCCGCAGAATCTGTTTCAGGTGTTTTTACTTTTTTAACAACAAAGGCTTTCGGTTTTTTAACTACTTTTACGGAACCTGCGGCGATAAAATCTTTCAGGCGTTTGACCTGTTCCATGGTAACCGTGCTTGAATGAGTTTTGTTTGTAACCCCGAGTTCCGCAAATTTTTCTATAATTTCTTTACTCGTGAGCCTCATTTCTTTTGCCAGTTCATTTATTCTTATTGTATCAAAACTCATTTATTAATTTCCCTTTCAGTTCCTCGGGTATAGAGCATTTTAGCGCTTTTTGGATTTTATTTTTCTTTAGCGCAAGTTCTACACACGATTTATTATAACAAAGATATGCCGATCTGCCAAATATTTTGGAATCAGGGTTGATAACAACATCACCGCGGGAATTTTCTCTGGTAATTTTTATGAGATTATCTCTGTTTTTAATTTCTCCGCAGGCGATACATTTTCTTTCAACCAATTGGCGCTCCTTAGTTTATTTCTGCCAGTTTTTCCAGTTTCAGCTTTTGGTCATATTCCATCAAAAGCTTGATTAATTCATCCAAATCACCGTCAATGACTGTCCACACATTCAGGTTATGATTCAAACGGTGGTCTGTCAGGCGGCCTTGAGGAAAGTTATACGTTCTGATGCGTTCGCTTCTGTCGCCGGAACCGACTTGAGAACGACGCAGGTCGGTTATTTCCTGCATTTGCTTCTGGACTTCCATATCGTATAATTTTGCTTTCAGGATTTGGAGTGCACGTTCTTTGTTCTGCAATTGCGAACGTTCTTCCGTACAGAAAATCATAATCCCTGTAGGTTTGTGGAAAACACGTGCGGCTGTTTCGACCTTGTTGACATTTTGTCCGCCAGCTCCGCCTGAACGTGCTGTTGTGATTTCTATATCATTCATATTAAGTTCGACTTCAACGTCATCTACTTCCGGCATAACTGCGACGGTTGCGGTTGAAGTGTGCACGCGCCCCTGGGATTCCGTTGCCGGTACTCTCTGGACACGGTGAACTCCGGATTCATATTTCAGCTGGGAATATACCGCATCCCCTTTGATGGATATAATAATTTCCGAAACGCCGCCAGCTTCGCATTCTGTTTTGCTCAGCACTTGTGTCTGCCAGCCTTTTTTGTCCGCATAACGCATGTACATTCTTGCTAGATCTCCCGCAAAAATGTTTGCTTCATCGCCCCCGGCGCCGCCTCTGATTTCCAGCATAATATCTTTGTCATCCATCGGGTCGCGCGGAAGAAGAAGAACTTTCATTCGTTCTTCATATTCCGGTAATTTGGCTTCATTTTCTTCCATCTCTGCCTTGAGGAAGCTTCTCATTTCTTCGTCTTTTTCTTCGTGAATCATCTGTTTTGCTTCTTCAATCGCATCTACGGCTTTTTTCCAGGCGTAGTAAAGCTCTACGGTTTCTTCCATAGACTTACGCTGTTTGGAAAGGTCCCTAAATCTGTTATAATCCTGAATTACTGCAGGATCGGAAAGTGTGACGCCAAGTTCGTTATATTTTTTCTCTATCTGGAGAATTTTGTCTAACATATCTTTCATATCCCGATTATAACAAGAACAAAATTTTTTTCAAATCGGGGCTGCGTTTTAATGACCTTAAAAATGAAGGTGCAATTTCACTCTGAAAGGTTTCCCGCAAATTTGCGCGGATTGCCGGAAGCTAAGAAACAAGTTTTCCCTGTTCTATTTTGTATATCTGCACGTCTTTTAGGAACTCTTCTTCAAAAAGGACAGTGTCAACAGATGTAATAATTGTCTGGGTTTCCGTGTTAATGGATTTTAAAAGATAATTCTGTCTGATGTCATCAAGTTCCGCAAGCACGTCATCTAACAAAAGTATCGGTGTGTCACCGGTTTTTTCGGTTATTATATCAAGCTCGGAGAGTTTTAGCGCAAGCACGATTGTTCGTTGCTGACCTTGCGATGCGAATTTTGTCGCTTCATTATTATTGATAAAAAATATAATGTCATCCCTGTGCGGTCCGACGCAGGATTGTCCGCGGCGGTGTTCTTCTGCGCGGCGTTCTTCCAGCGAGGTGCGGAATGATTCTGCTATTTCTTCTATTTCAATTTCGCTCCCGTTTAAAAATGAGCAGTCATAATCTATTTTTAAATCTTCTGTTTCGCTTATTATCAGATGTTTTTCTTTTGCTATTCGTTCTATTTCTTTCAGAAATTTTTTGCGTAAATATATGATGTTGCTGCCGGTTATTACAAGCTGCTCATTATAGACATCAAGCAGGGTGTCATTTATGTTTCCTGTTTTCAAATAGTCTTTCAGGCAGTTGTTTTTTTGTATACGGATTTTATCATATTTTGAAAGTCTGTCGTCGTAGGCAGGATAAATTTGTGAGATGGCTCTATCCAGCCAGTCTCTTCTATCCTGTGGTGTTCCCCGCAAAAGCAGCAGGTCTGTTGTCGAAAATAAAACAGTTTTTAATACAGCTTTAAAATCTTTTGGACGGCTTTTTACTCCGTTTATTTTCAGTTCGCGTTTTTTTTCGTTTGTGTAAGAAAAATCAAGAGAGATATCAGTGTCGGATTTTATTATATCGGCGTGAATTTCTGTTGCGATACTGTCAAAGTTTATCAGCTCGAGATTGTTGGATGTTCTCGGGCTTTTCAGCGCTGAGAGAAAGTAAATGCTTTCAAGAATATTTGTTTTGCCTTGCGCGTTCTTGCCGATAATCAAAATTTTGTCTGCCGCAAAATCCAACTCAAGATTTTTACAATTTCTGTAATTTGTTAATGTTATGTCCGCTAATCTCATAGATATTTCCATTTTATCAAATACATTTTCTAATGTATAGACGGCTTGTAAAATTTAATATATAATTCGGATAATATGGTAAAAAGTCCTGTATGGCAAGGAAAGAGATATGATACCGATAATTACTGAAGAAAATTCAGCCGCAGCATTTGTTGAAATATTCAAGGATATGCCGGCATGGCGAAAGAAGATGATTCATTATATAAAAGATGAAAATCCTGAAATCAATACCGCAATAATTGAAGCGGCAAACAAAACTTCGCTGGATCCGAAAGCTGTTGCACTCGGCGCTTATATGGCTTACAAGCTTATAGAGCTTGCTATGCAGGAAGAAGAAACCATTTTGAATTTTAATGAATAAAGAGGGTAAATATAATGCAGATAGAAGACTTATTGGAACAACTTGTCAGGCAGAACGGCAGCGACTTGCACATAACAAGTAATCTACAGCCGGCAGGGCGTATCGACGGTAAATTAAGACGGTTTGACTGTCCTCCGCTGACCCCGCAGGAAGTTGAAAATCTGCTGTTCCCGATGCTTTCAAACGAACAAAGACGTAAGCTTGAACAGGAGTGGGAGCTGGACTTTTCCTATGGTGTAGAGGGATTAAGCCGTTTCAGGGTTAATATTTACCGGGACAAAGGCAACTACGCTGCCGCATTCAGAACGATTACGGATACTGTCCCGTCGTTCGAATCTCTTGGGCTGCCGGAAACAGTCCGTAAAATGGCAGAAAAACCCCGCGGTCTTGTTCTTGTTACCGGTCCTACCGGTTCCGGTAAATCAACTACACTTGCCGCTATGATTGACTATATAAATTCCACCAAGGCCGAACATATTCTGACAATTGAAGACCCTATAGAATTTGTACACAAGTCCAAACAAAGTATTATTCACCAGAGAGAACTCGGTATGGACACACGTTCGTTTGCAAACGCATTGAAATCCGCTCTCCGTGAAGACCCTGATATTATTCTGGTAGGTGAGATGAGAGACCACGAAACCATTGCATTGGCTTTGACTGCTGCAGAAACAGGTCACCTTGTGTTCGGAACTCTGCACACGTCATCTGCTTCACAAACGATTGACCGTATCATTGACGTATTTCCGGAAGGTCAGCAGCAGCAAATTCGTGTACAGCTTGCAAACTCGCTTGTTGCGGTATTTTCACAGACTCTTATCCCTAAACTCCAGCCGGACGGTACCAAAAAAGGTCGTGTTATGGCACAGGAAATTATGATAGTGACCCCTGCGATTGCTAACCTTATTAGAGAAGCAAAAGCTGCGCAAATTTACTCAACAATTCAGATGAATCAGGGGCTTGGAATGCAAACTCTTGAGATGGCGCTTTCAAAGTTGTATAAAGAAAAACTAATCTCAATGGAAGACGCTATGTCGAAAACTTCACGTCCTGATGAATTGAAACGTTTGTTGCAGTAACAAAATATGAGAATATATTAAAAAATAGCATTTCGTCCTGATTTATATCGCATTTTACACTAAACAATGCTAAAACTGTTCCCCTATTCTGCAATTTTATTCGGCGTACATTTATGCTATAATTTTAAGGGGGGAAATATGATTAGAACAGCGGTGTTTGCTTTCTACGACAAAAATTCCATAATTGATGATTACGTCATCCGCTATATCAAAGAGCTCAAGCAGTCTTGCCTCAGGGTAATTTTTGTTTCCGGTGTCAGGCTTTCGGATTATGAAAAAAATAAAATCCGCCGCTATGTCAATTTTATTATTGATGAAGACCATAAGGAATATGATTTTGGTTCTTACCGGCGCGGCTTTAAATATATTGACACAGCTTTGACGGACGAAGTTGTTTTTGTAAACGACAGCTGCTACGGACCTCTGTTTCCGCTTGAAGGAATTTTTGACAGAATGAGCGAAAAAGACTGCGATTTTTGGGGAATGAGTGAAAATAAATACGGGATTGTCAAAATCGGTGATAAATACAAATCAGTTAAAAGAGCACATCTGCAATCATATTTCATGGTTTTCAAAAAAAATGTAATAAATTCACAAGTGTTTATTGATTTTATAAATTCCATCCAGGAAGAACACAAAAAAAATGATATCCTGATTAATTACGAAATAGGGCTTAGCGAAAAGTTGAAAGAGGCAGGTTTTCGATATTGCGCCTGTGTGAAAGATAACGGTGACGACCCGATTATCCGCAGGTGGCGGGAACTTATTACCAGATATAAATTCCCGTTTATAAAATGTTCGCTCCTCAGGCATGCGCAGAACAGCTCTACAAATGTCAACGGCTGGCAGGATGTAATAAAAAGTGTTTCCGACTATCCGGTAAAACTGATTGAAAAAAATCTCGCCCGTACATACTCTCACGAACCAAACGAGAGTAATGCTCCAAAATTTTCAAAACAAATTTATCCGGCAGTCGTGTCCACTCTCCCCCAAAGCCTTGTCAAAATTATTAACACTGATAAAAATATTTTTTATAGTGTTTTTAAAGATTAATAATATCCGCATGCTGCGGCTAAATCTGTAATTTTCAGACAAAAAAAGGGGAATTTTAATTTCCCCCTTTTTTAATTATTTTGAATGTTTTATGAGCAACCGGAGTAACCGCATTTTAGACAGATAAAGCAGCCTTCTGCCATTTGAATTTCGTTGCCGCATTCAGGGCATTTAACTGTTTTAATTTCGCCAGTCGGTTCTTCGTCTTTAACTTCTTCAACAACCGGTTGAACTTCGACTTTCGGTTCTTCTTTCTTTTTAGCGTCGAGGTTCATCGGCTGGAATTGACGGCTGTTGTTTCTGTAGACCGTAATCCCTTTAAGATTGTTTTCGTAAGCAAGGATGTAAGCTTCCTGGATATCTTCGCGGGTTGCGTTTTCTTCAAAGTTAACTGTTTTAGAAACAGCGTTATCTGTGTGAAGCTGGAATGCTGCCTGCATTTTTACATGCCAGTAAGGAGATACGTCGTGTGCAGTTGCAAAAATATGCTTGATTTTATCTGAAATTCCGTCAACGTGTGCCACAGAACCGTCTTTTGCAATTTTCTTCATCAAGTCTTCAGAATATAATCCATGTTGAATCATATAATCTTTGAAGATAGGATTAACTTCAAGCATTTCAGTGCCGTCCATAATCAGTCTTGAGAATACAAGCCCGAATAATGGTTCAACACCGCCTGATGCAGATGCTATCATTGAAATTGTTCCTGTCGGAGCAATACATGTTGTTGTTGCATTTCTGATTCCGTATTTTTCAATTTGCTCATCAAGTTCTTTCCATTGCTCGTCAGAGATGATACCGGCAGATTTTCCTTTGTATTTGTTATAAAGGAAGTTTTTGCCGTCATATACACTGCCCGGGAAGTTGTTAAATCTGCCTCTTTCTTTTGAAAGTTCTATTGATTCGCATTTAGATTTATAATCAATAAATTCCATAATCTGAGCGGCAAGCTTTGTACCTTCTGTTGAGTTGTAAGATATACCCATTTTCATAAGCATATCAGCCCAGCCCATAACGCCCAATCCGATTTTTCTGTTGTTTTGAACCATTTCGGAAATTTGCGGCAGCGGGTAGTTATTAACAGTGATTACGTTATCCAAAAATCTGATAGCTGTTCTTGTGGTTGCAGCTAATAAATCCCAGTCAACTTTGCCGTCTTTGACCATCAGTCCGAGGTTGATAGAACCGAGGTTGCATGCTTCGTACGGGAGAAGCGGAACTTCACCGCAAGGGTTGGTTGACTCAATTTCACCGATTAAAGGTGTCGGGTTATCAGCATTCATTTTGTCGATGAAAACGATACCAGGTTCGCCGTTTCTCCAGGCTCCGTCAACAATCATATCAAATACTTTTTTAGCGCTCAGTCTGCCGACAACCTGATTGTTCTGCGGGTTAACCAAATCGTAATCAGTGCCGTTTTTGTAAGCTTCCATAAACTTGTCGGTTACAGCAATTGAAATATTGAAGTTATTGAGTTTGTTATTGTCTGATTTACATTCAATAAATTCAAGGATATCCGGGTGATCGACTCTTAAAATACCCATATTAGCGCCGCGTCTTGTACCGCCTTGTTTAACAGCTTCAGTTGCAGCGTTGAATACTTCCATAAATGAAACCGGACCTGATGAAACGCCCATTGTTGAACGTACAACACTGTTTTTCGGTCTCAATCTTGAGAATGAAAAACCTGTGCCTCCGCCTGATTTATGAATTAAAGCAGTATTTTTAATAGTTTCAAAGATACTTTCGAGTGAATCTTCAACCGGCAGAACAAAGCAAGCTGCCAATTGCCCGAGCTCTCTGCCGGCATTCATAAGAGTCGGCGAGTTTGGCATAAAATATCTGTGCGTAATTGCATCGTAAAATCTGTCTGATAATTTTTTAATGTCATCAGCTGATGCACCGTATTTCAAATCGCCGGCTGCAATAGCATCTGCGACACGTCTGAACATATCTGCCGGTGTTTCAACGCAATTGCCGTTTTTGTCTCTCTTCAGGTATCTTTTTTCCAAAACTTTAATCGCGTTTTCTGACAGGGTCAAACTTTCTAATGTATTCACATTAACCTCCATTGTGACTTATTTCTCTATCCCTTATTTTTATAGTAACGTGCATGCTTTTTTATGGCATGTCTATTTATTATCTTACATCAATTTGTATTGTCATGGCAATGGGAAAACAAAAGATTTACGAAATGTAACCAAAATTTTTTTTAAATTTTTTGTATTCACATGTTTAATATATAATGTTTATACAGATGAAACACTCAAGACTTACAGCTTTGATATTTATAGCCCTGATAGCGGGGATACTGGTAGGTCATTTTGCCCCTGAATTTGCGGTCAAAATGCGTCCTCTTGCAGCTATTTTTCTGAGAATGGTAAAGATGATTATCGCGCCTTTGTTATTCTCAACTCTTGTTATCGGAATAGCAGGGCATGGTGACGCAAAAAGTCTAGGCAAAATTGGGATAAAAACAATTATTTATTTTGAAATTGTTACAACTCTGGCATTGATTATCGGGTTGTTTATGGCAAATGTTTTCAAACCCGGTGTTGGTTTTGTATCAGGAACAACTCCTGATGCTATTCAAATGCAGGAAGCCGGTCTTATGGCAGCAACACAGGCACATACTTCAATCAGTGCTATGGTGACTGATATTTTCCCGACCAGTATCGTTGATGCTATGGCGCAGGGAAATTTGTTACAGATAGTTGTCTTTTCAATATTCTTTGCGCTTGCAATTTGTGCTGTTGGGAAAGCTGCACGTCCTGTTTTGGATGTGTTAAATTCCGTATCGCAGATTATGTTTAAATTTACGGAATATGTTATGTATTTTGCCCCGCTTGGGATTTTTGGCGCAATCGCCGCAACGGTTGGGGCTAACGGACTTTCTGTTTTGAAAAATTATGCAAAAATTATCGGTGCTTTATACATAGCGCTTGCAGTATTTGTTTTGTTGGTTCTCATAATTGCGTGTAAAATTGTTAAAATATCATTCAGAAATTTGATAAAAGCCTTGCAGGAACCGGCATTTTTGGCATTCACAACAGCAAGCTCCGAGGCTGCATTCCCTAAAGCTATGGAAATAATGGAGCGTTTCGGCGTTCCGAAAAATATAGTAGGATTTGTCATGCCGACAGGTTACACATTTAACCTTGACGGCAGCACGCTTTATCTTGCTATGGCAGTAATCTTTTCTTCCCAGATTGTCGGGATTAATCTTGACTTGAACCAGCAGGTTATAATTATGCTTGCCCTGATGCTGACTAGCAAAGGAGTTGCTGGCGTGCCAAGGGTTTCACTGATAGTTCTTGCAGGAACTCTCGCCAGCTTTAATATCCCAATCCTCGGGGTTGCAATCCTTTTAGGTATCGACCAAATCCTCGACATGGGCAGAACTACCGTTAACCTCATAGGGAATTGCGTTGCAACCGTGGTTATTGCAAGATGGGAAAATGAATTTAATTATGACAAAATGAAAACTTTTATAGTAGAATCTAATAACGACAAGTTGGATTTAGACTTATCACGTTTAAAAAATATTAAAAATATATGTACAAAGAATCATTTTGATGATACAACAGAAACAGTTACAGAGAATATTGAAGAAGGATAGAGGAAATGAGCAATACCGAAACAAAAGTAGAATATAAAGATACCTTGAATTTACCTCAAACCACGCTGGAAATGCGCGCAAACGCAACAGTAAAAGAAATTTCTACCCAAAAATTCTGGGAAGAAAACAAAATTTACGAAAAAAATATTGCTCAAAGAGACAAAGCAAATAAATTTGTGCTCCATGACGGGCCTCCATACCTCAGCTCCGAAAAAATTCACGTCGGAACTGCTCTCAATAAAATTCTGAAAGATATTTTGATTAAATATAAATCCCAATCAGGCTGCTATGCACCTTATGTTCCGGGTTACGACGGACACGGTCTGCCTATTGAAAACGCCGTTGTAAAAAATATCAAAGGCGGCAGAAGTGCTCTTACACCGGCAGAACTCCGCGCAAAATGCAGAGAATTTGCCCACAAAAACCTCAAAGGTCAGGAAAGTGAATTTAAACGACTCGGCGTCTGGGGTGATTGGGAGCACCCTTATTTGACAATTGATCCGGAATTTGAAGCGGAACAAGTCAGAGTTTTCGGTGAAATGTATAAAAAAGGCTACGTTGAAAAAGGTATGAAACCTGTTTACTGGTGCGCATCCTGCGAAACAGCGCTGGCTGAAGCTGAAGTTGAATACGCTGACCACACTTCTACTTCTATCTACGTAAGATTTATGTTTGACGAAGAAAGCACTTTGAAAATTTCAGAGATTCTTCGCTCTGCTCAGCTTAAAGAGAAAAATATATACGCCGTCATCTGGACAACAACTCCATGGACAATTCCTTCCAACATGGCAATATCAATGCACCCGAATTTTGAATATACTTTCTTTGAATATAAAGGTGATATTTATGTTGCGGCGCAGGAACTTTTGGGCGCATTCCTCGCTGATGTCCAATGGGAAGAAAAAGATATAAAAGTGCTAGGCTCAGTAACCGGTAAAGAATTGGAGCTCTTGAACACAATCCACCCGCTTGCCGGCAGAAAATCACCGATAATTTTAGGTGAACACGTAACCCTTGATGCCGGTACAGGTTCTGTACACACCGCCCCCGGTCACGGTCTTGAAGACTATGAAGTCGGATGCCGCTACGGAATAGAAGTATTCTCTCCGTTAGATAGCCGCGGTGTTTGGACTGACGCTGTTCAGGATAAAGATTTAGAGGGTGTTCCTTATTATAAAGGAAACAAAATTGTTATAGAAAAACTTCAAAACTGCGGCGCACTCCTTGCAGCTGCTGATATTAACCACTCATACCCGCACTGCTGGAGATGTAAAAATCCGGTTATCTACCGCGCAACTCCGCAATGGTTTGTTAAAGTAGACAGATTCCGCGCAGAAACCCTTGAAGCAATTAAAGGGGTTAAATGGATTCCGGCAAGCGGTCAAAACAGAATTTCCAACATGGTAGAAAGCCGCTCTGACTGGTGTATTTCCCGCCAAAGAGCATGGGGCGTTCCAATCCCTGTTTTCTACTGCGAAGACTGCGGCGAAACTATCGTTACCGATGAAACTATTGAAAATGTCGCAAAAATCTTTGAAAAAGAAAGCTCAGACGCGTGGGTAAAATATTCCGCAGAAGAACTTCTTCCAAAAGGCTTTGTCTGCCCTAAATGCGGCAAAACCCACTTCCGCAAAGAAAACGATATTATGGACGTATGGTTTGATTCCGGTATAACCTGGCGTGCAGTTGTCGAAAAACGCTCAGAACAACTCGGTCACACACCGGTTGAAATGTACCTTGAAGGTTCTGACCAGCACAGAGGCTGGTTCCAGTCTTCGCTTTTGACATCAATTGCAACACAGGGCAAAGCACCTTACAAAACTGTTTTGACTCACGGGTTTGTATTCGGCGAAGACGGAAGAAAAATGTCAAAATCTCTCGGCAATTACATCAGACCTGATGATATTATCAAAAACTACGGCGCTGATATACTCAGACTCTGGGCAGCCTCCGTTGACTACAGAAACGATACCAAAATAGGCGACAATATCATTAAACAGCTTGTCGAAATTTTCAAAAAAACAAGAAATACAGCAAGATTTTTGCTCGGCAACCTGTTTGATTTTGACCCGGCGGTTGATTATGTTGAATACGCTGATTTGAAAAATATTGACAAATTTGCGCTCCACAAACTCAACAACCTGATAGAAAATGTAACGGAAGCATTTGAAAATTATGAGTTTTACAAATATTTCCAACACCTGCAAAACTTTGCGGCAGTTGACCTGAGTGCATTTTACCTTGATATTGTAAAAGACAGACTCTATACGGCAGGTAAAAAATCACTCTCCAGACGAGCATGCCAGACAGTATTATACGAAACACTGCAGGCACTGGTAAGAATTTTAACACCTGTAATGCCTCATCAGGCAGAAGATATCTGGCAAAATGTTCCTGAATGCCAGCGCGGCGGACTGGAAAGTATTCTGCTTTCCGATTGGGCGAAACCAAACCCGCAATGGAAAAATGACAAACTTGATGAAGAATTTACAAAAATCTTAAAAGCGCGTGAAGTCGTGACCCGCGCAATAGAACCCCTGAGAGCAGACAAAAAAGTAGGCAGCTCTCTTGAAGTTGCGGTTTATATAAAAGCTGACGATGCTGCTGTGTTGAAAGCTAATGAAAATGAACTTTGCAACATATTCATCACATCACAGGCTTACGTGTGTGATGAAGCCCCAAGTAACGTTCTGAACGAACACAAAGAAGACGGATTCACCGTGTGGGTAACACCGGCAGAAGGAGAAAAATGCGAACGCTGCTGGAAATACCGCAAACTCGGCTCACATTCCGGCTTTGAAACTATTTGTGATGAATGTTACGAAGCTATTAACACATAAATAGGAGATTATAGTATTAATAAAAAAATAACGGCGGGAATTAGTCCTTGAAATTTCCGCCCGATTTTAACCCCGAAAATTTTACAAAAATATTAATTTTTGTAAAACATTTTCACCCCGAAACGTCGAAAAAGGCAATTTCGCAACGTTTTAATTGTTTAAATATATGGTAAAAAGTTAGGATTGAAATTATGAAGACAAATTTGAAAGTACAGAACCCCGACGGGTCAGGAAAGGCTCAACCTCTCGGCGCAAAATTTCTAAATTGCCTGGGTGCATTTTTTGCAGGCACTGATACATTTCTTAGCGATCAGATTGTTATGGGTCTTTTTCCGTCCGCAGACAAGGATGCAAAACGCAATAACTAATTTATTTTGTTTTGTAACAATATCTTAATATTCAAGCACGAAGGATTAAAGTTTTTTCGTAAAAATGTCGTATTAGATAGTATAAAGTAAAAAGTTACGACAGAATAACGAAAGGACAAAACCAAGCTATGGGAATGGCAGCTTCACAAGCCAGACTTCTCAGTATTACTGCTCGTTTGACAGATAACGAGAACTCGGGACAAAGTTTGTCTTTTACAAAGATAAGCCTTGCAAACCAGACCGAGCAGTTGAATGCTGATTATAATGAAGCTTTAAATCAGACCAAATTAACGGTTCTGACAGGTTTTAACGGTTCTGAAGAGGTTTACGAAGATATAAATTACACGCTGATGAGCGGATACGGGAAAATCGCCGGCGGATTGCAATACTGCGTAACTGATACTAAAGGAAGAGTGCTGGTTACAGATGATCAGGCTGAAGCATTTATCAACAGCAACGGCGATTATAACAAGTTTATGCAGGCACTGGGTTACTCTATTGCGGATATAAACGTAACAAAAGATGATGAAGCCGCAGCCGGTGCAGATACAGACAACGAAGCAGCCATTGAGGCTGCAAAAAATAAAATTCACGAAGCGTGGGACAAATATTTGGCGTCAGTAGATAAACACTACGGCGATGAAGAACACAGCGTTGAATATGACTGGCAGGCAAATAGTGACTGTGCAATAGCAGTTGTGGATGACGGTGCCGGCGGTCAGAATAAAATTCCGCTGACCTATGAAGGCACAACCCAAGAACAGCGTGAACTGTACGATTATGCAGTTGCACTGACTGAAACTTATTACGGCGGACTGCAAATAGATAAAACCAATACAGGTGCAGGTCTGAAAACGGCAGCATTTGCGGAAAATGTTCCGGAAATGAACTTCCTGAAAAACCTGTTCTACAAAATGAGTTCAGCAGATTTCTTTACATACACAACAGATGCTGCAAAAGTTCAGGCAGACCCGAATCACTATGTACTTGCAGCAGAAAGCAATATTGCGGATGACCCGAACAGCACAATGGATACCTCTCCGATAAAAGACAGCAATACATTTGAACGGTACTTGCGCGAAGGTAAATTACTGCTTGAAAGATATTCAAGCAAAGACGGTGAATTTGTATCTACAACAATTTCCGACGACTCTTGTATTCAGGAAGTTGAGGATGAACGTGCCATTGCGCTGGTAGAAGCAAAATATGAACAAGATATGAAACGTCTTGAAAATGAAGACAACAAAATTGACTTACAGTTGAAAAAATTAGATACGGAGCATACAGCATTACAAACAGAATATGATTCAGTTAAAAACGTAATCGACAAGAACATTGAAAAAACCTTCAATATGTTCTCATAGTCACTGATTACGCATAATAAATTTAATATAACAAACGACAGATTTCCTTTCCCAAAAGATAAGATTTCGTAACTTTTCCTTGCCACTTTTTTCCTAAAAAGTGGTTTTTCATTTTTGATTTTTGCTATATAAGTTCCTGGATTTTTTATGACAGCTCTTTTACAAAATCAGCTATCTTGTATGCTTCTATTGTGCCTACCGTTATTTTAAATTCCAACCCTGCTTTTTTTAATTCTTCTTCCAATTCGGCTTTCATGTGCGCAAGTAATCCCGGAATTATTATATTCCGAGTTTTGACCTTGTTTTGCAAATCAAATTTTTTCAATGTGTTTGCAACCATTTTAGAGGTGAATTTTTCCGCTGACCAGGCAGTCAAGACGCTCATCCCTTCAGCCGGTGTTACGACCAAATATGACGGAACATTCAGACTCTCCAGCTCGTTCGCTACTGCGTAAAACGTAAGCGCAAAATTCGTTGTCATAAAAATTATTGAATTTTCATCAGGATTGTTGAATTCGTAAACTTTTGCCTCTACCTGCAAAGGCTTTTGCGGGTCGGTAAAAATATTCTGCCTCAAAGTCATTAATGTTGACATTAATGTCTCATCAAAATCTTCGAACAACAACATATTCGCGTATTTACAGATGTAAAAACTTGCCCTTGCGCACATGTCTTTCAAATCTTCCTGATGTGCAAAATATACATATACAGGATTTTCAAACTTTTCATCACGCTCTTTTATCGCACAGTGTCTTGCAAATATCAGGTGAAGTATCGTCTCCTGAAAAGTCGGCGCGTTTGCTTTTAATAACGGAAGTTTTTTTAATTCTTCAAATGTTATGATGTTTTTATATCCGGAAGTCCGGTGCATAATTTCATTGTCTGCGTTTTTCAACACGACAAAATCCACCCTCAATTTTTCATCAATTCTTGTTATTTCAAAATCTTCTACGCGTTTTAATTTCTGCTCCCAATCCGCATCTGCCGTGTCAATAACAATCCCTATGGCAGTCCGGTTTACAAATGTTTTTTCGTGCCGGTATAAAACATTTTCACCGCCGACTTTTACTCCGCAAATCTCTACTGTTTTTTGAGGCGCTTTTTGATGCAGCGCAAATTTTTCTTTCAATTCTTCCGGCACGTAAGGACAGTTTGATATATCAATCTGCTTTTTGGCAAGTTTAAGCGCAAATGCCATGCAGGTCGCACAGCCGCAGGCTTTGCAGTTTGTGTGCTCTGCTTTTTTTGCCCCCGGAAGATATTTAAAAATTTGCAGCCCCGTTAATTCTGTCATACAAGCTCCCTCAAGGTTTGCAGCGTTTCCGGATGATTTATTACAACAATATTTGCGCCGCTTGCCAGAACTGCGCTGGCTGATGCAATTTCTATCATTATTGCAGCCTCGTTACTCTCTTTTGCCTCCTTTGTCTTTAACGATTCTTCGCAAACAAAACTGATTATCGGCATATTTAGATAGTCGTCTCCATTTAAACCTTCAAGTTTTATTTTTTCCATAATGCTGTAACCATATTCCAGCCCGTAACCAAGTCCGCCGATATCTGTATCTATTAAGATTTTTTCAGCAGGCAGCCCAATATCCATTGACAGAATATTCAATTCTTTGCACAGATTAATGTCAATAGGGGAACGCAAAACAAGACTGTGAGCGCCTTTTATAACTTCCGGCACAATGGTTTTGTAGGTATTTTCATTTGCGGAAGCAATTATACATTCTTTTTTTAATTCTCTCATCAACGCCGGCAGCAGTAATTTGTCAATTTCATCGTTATTAACTCCGCGTATCATCAGGGGTTTGTCTATTAACGGATAAAGCTCTCTCAATACTCCGGCAGCCTGCGGGAGTTCTTCAGCACAGTCAACATTAAACCTCAAGCCCAAAATATCACAGTCAGTATTTTGGGCAAGGTTAACCAGTTCTTTTCTGTCATTAGTTTTGTAGTAATCCCGCACTGATTGAAAACTTTTTTCCGGCTTGAAAATATCAAGCTCCAGCGCAAGAAGTTTTTCGTTATGCTCTTTCACTCTTTACTTTATCCATTATTGATTCAAATTCTTTTTCGTCCAGAGTTTCTTTTTCCAGAAGTTCTTTTGCCAGAGCTTCAAGCATATCGCGGTTATTCTGCAAAAGTTCTTTAGTCATTTCGTATCTGCTGTCTATGATTTTTTTGATTTCAGTATCAATTTCGTAGGCAACCTGTTCGGAGTAATCTCTCTGGTGCCCGAAATCTCTGCCCATAAAAATATGTTCCTGATTTTTGCCGTAAGTCATGTTGCCGAGTTTTTCCGACATACCCCAGGCTGTTACCATTTTTCTTGCGATATTTGTTACGTTTGTAAGGTCTTGTGAAGCGCCGGTGCTTACTTTATCAATGCCGTAGACAATTTCTTCCGCTGCACGTCCGCCAAGCGATACTGCAATTTCTGCCAGCAGTTTTGCTTTGCTTGTGTGAACTTTTTCGTCTTTAGGTTTTGTCCAGGTAATACCCAAGGCGTATCCTCTCGGAATAATTGATACTTTGTGAAGTTCGTTTGAATCCTTCAAAAGTTTTGCCACAAGCGCGTGACCGACTTCGTGATATGAAGTTATTTCTTTATCTTCATCTGTCATAACTTTGCTTTTCTTTTCAATACCGGCAATAACACGGTCAATGGAAGCGTCTATGTCTGCCATTTCAATCAGTGTTTTGTTGTTTCTTGCCGCAAGCAGAGCCGCTTCGTTGAGGAGGTTCTGCAAATCCGCTCCGGTAAATCCCGGTGTACGTTTTGCAAGCACTTTTAAATCAACTTCTTCAGAGATTTTTTTATTTTTAGCGTGGACTTTTAAAATTTCTTCTCTGCCTTTTACATCAGGAGCGTTAATATAAATTTGTCTGTCAAAACGTCCCGGACGCAAAAGTGCATTATCTAAAATATCCGGTCTGTTTGTTGCTGCGATTACAATGATGTTTGTATTTTCATCAAACCCGTCCATTTCGACAAGCAGCTGGTTAAGTGTCTGTTCACGTTCGTCGTGGCCGCCGCCCATACCGGCACCGCGCTGACGACCTACGGCGTCAATTTCATCAATAAAAATTATGCACGGCTGATGTTTTTTTGCCTGATCAAACAAATCTCTTACACGGCTTGCACCTACACCGACAAACATTTCCACAAAGTCAGAACCGCTTATTGAGAAAAACGGGACGCCTGCTTCTCCTGCAACAGCTTTTGCCATCAATGTTTTACCTGTGCCGGGAGGCCCGACAAGCAGTACACCTTTCGGAATTCTTGCCCCGAGTTTTATATATTTATCACCGTTTTTAAGAAAATCTACTATCTCTTCAAGTTCTTGTTTTTCTTCATCTATACCAGCAACATCTTTAAATGTTGTTTTAACTTTGCTGTCAAGAAGCATTTTTGCCTTGCTCTTGCCAAATGACATTGCCTGAGAACCGCCTGCCTGCAAACTCTTTGCCATGAATACAAGCACAAGGATGAAGAATAAAGGCAGTAAAAGCGACCCGAATATTCCTATCAGCTGTGAAGATTCTGACGGTTTTTTAACGCTTATATCAACATCTGCCGCCTCAAGTTTTTTTACAAGTTCCGGATCATTCGGTGTCAGAACTCTGTATTGAAGCTGCGGGGTCGGTTTTTCTATTGCAAAAGGGTTAACATCAGCGGATGTTTTTTCAGCAGTCTGAGGCGCCGGCTGATTTTTGGGAATAGCGATTAAGAAATCAGGGCCCTGCTCAACTTTTTTAAACTCACCTGCTGCAAGCCGCTCCAAAAAATTGGAGTAAGAAATCTCAGAAGTACTCGTTGTCGGTCCCGACATAAATACCGATGAAACAAACACCAGTACTACAATTGCAAGAACTATGTACATACCTGCTGATTGATTTTTATTCATTTAATTTAACCCTCTCAATTTGTCTGATTTTTTATACTTTTCATTATAACTTAAAAAAAAGAATAAGTGAATAGTGAAGTGCGGGGAGTTATATAGCAAATTTCTCCAAAATTTTCAAAATTCCGTCATACTGATATTTGGCGAAGTATCTAAAAATAGAGCCTTCTGTCGGATGCTCACAGAATGACGTGCTTTTTACAGTTCGTGCGGAATTTATTTTATAAGTGAAAACGGGCAGGACATTTTTATCCGACCCGTTTTTTATACAAAATTTATTTTGCCGGCAGTGTTAAAACAAATCTCCGGCGTCGCGGAATCATTATATTTCTGACACGGAAATACTTGTAATGCCTGAATTTCTTGCGTTATCCATAAGCCTTACTATGGCTCCGTGGGTTGATTCGCCGTCTGTTTCTATCATCATTCCGTCAGGGTAATCCGGCGCCTGTGTCTTTAATGTTGCTTCCAATTGTTCCGGCAGAATTTCTTCGCCGTCTATGTAATATCTGTCATCTGCGGAAACATTTACCGTCAAAATTTTCGGGTCTTTTTGAATTTGTTCCGCATCAACATTTTCAGGCACTGTCAGGTTCAGTCCCTGCTGGTCTAACAACGGCGCTATTACCATCATTATGATAAGCAATACCAGAAAAATATCTGTTAACGGTGTTATATTTATTTCATTAAAAGTTTCGCGCTCACGGCTCATTTTTTATGCTCCCTGATTAGTTTCCTGCAGTTCTTTTTGCTCTTTTTTGCTCAAAGGTTCGCCTGCTACTATTAGTTTTTTGTACTCTGCATCCTGTGCTGCATTCATTACTTTCATAATTTCTGCACTTTTTACGTTCTGGTCGGCTTTTACAACCACTTCAGGTTTTTCTAAAGATGGTTTTAAAGCAATGAGTTCATCCGCAAGGGTTTCAGAATTTATCTCTCTGCCGTTGACGTACATCAAGCCTTCTTTGGTAATTGCAACTTCGGCATTTTTCTGTTCTATTGCAACCCCGCTGTTAATTTCCGGTACGGAAATCGCGTTGTCCATTGACTGAAATGTCGGCGCAACCACCATCATTATAATCAGCAGTACCAGAAAAATATCTGTCAGCGGTGTTATGTTTATTTCTGTAAAAAGCTTGTCTTTTTTTGTGCTCATTGCCATTTGCGTAAATCCTTTTTAATTATAAAGATACGTTAGATTTTGCAGTAGTAGTTGTTTTGCCTTCTGAATCCACAAAGCTCAGGAACAACAATTTGATTAATTGGAAATCATCTTCATAGCGTTTAACAATAGATTGGAAAGAGTTGAAGAAAACAACCGCAACAATCGCAACCCCGAGACCGAAAGCAGTTGCAATCAACGCAGAACCGATACCCATTGCAACGGCAGCTGACTGATTTCCCTGGACTGCCAAATCCTGGAAGGTGTAAAGAATTCTGACAACTGTTCCGAACAACCCTAAAAACGGTGCGACACCGCCGATTGTACCGAGGATTGTCAGATGGCTTTCGAGTTTTCTTGTTGCAAGTGCTGCCGCGATATCAAATGAACGTGAAAAACCGCTTTTTTGCTCAGAAAAAATTCTGACAGCTTCTTCTGTTACTTCACCTATTACACCGCCGCATCTGACCGCCGTGTCCTGCGCGCCTTGAAGATTATTTTTGGCAAGTTCTTTTTGAAGTCTCGGGATTAAGAGAACAACGTCTCTTTTGTTCTTTTTGTAAAAAGAAAATCTGTTGATTACTACTGCAACTACCAGAATTGAGCATATCAAAATAGGCAGTAATACCGGCCAGTCAAGTTTGATTGAATGTAATAATAGTTCCATAATTTTATCCTCTTTTTTATAATATTGTACTCTGTTTTTATTTTTTATCTGATTGTTTTTTAATTTTTAGTTGTAGCCTGATGCTCCAAATACGTTGTAATCAAACGTGAACTGGATATCAATATTAGGACCTTTAAATTCAGCCGGCAGCGGCTTGAACGGAGCGGTCGCCTGAACCGCATTGATTGCGGCTTTATCCGCACTAGGCAGTCCTGAAGATTTGAACACTCTGCAAGAAAGCAGTCTGCCGTCTCTTGCAATCTGGAACAAAAGAACAACACGTTTGCTTTCGTTACCTTTTGGAGGATCCCAGTTCATTTTAATCCGGCGTTGGAGTTCTCTCATGTATGGGCCGAAATCAGGTTCTCTGATTGTATCAATCCCCGGAGCGCCGTTTGGATTGCCGGGACCCGGGTTGCCGAGAGCACCTGAGCCTCCGCCGCCGCCTTTAGCTAGTTTTGTGCCGGAAGAGCTTCCGCCGCCTGTCGGTGCCAGTGACGGTGTCGGTGCGTAAGTCGAACGCCCGCCTCCGCCTGAGGCAGATGAAGATTTTCCTGAACCGCTGATTGGGCCTGTTGCATAGGCTCCCGGTTTAGTTCCGCCTTTCGGTACCGGAACCGTAAATGCCGATGACGGTTTTGCCACGGGTTTTGGTGTTGAAGGCGGTTTTATAGAAGGTCTTGCTGTCGGCGGTGCAGGTTTTGGCGGTGCTGATTTTGCAGGGCCTTTTGATACCGGTGCTTGTGTTTGAGCCGGTTTTGGCGCAGGTTTTTGAACCGGTGCAGGTGTTGGCGTTTTGGTTACCGTCTTTTTAGGCTGCTGCTGTTTTTGTGGTGCAGGCTTTTTGGCAGCCGGTTTAGGACTTGGTGCCGGAGATGGCTTTTGTGCCTGAGCAGGTGCCGGTGACGGCATTGAAACTTTTCTTGTCGGATCGTGGTGTCCCCCAGCTCGTGAATCTCTGTCCGAACGATACGGTGTATTCGGGTTTATAGGTTTTGCTTCCTTTTCCACAAGGACAAATTCTATGTCGTTCATCTTGGGCTTTGGTCTTTCAAATATTGCAAGATGTATGCCGAGTGCCGCCAGTATAAGGAATATCAGCCACGCTGCACCTACAACCGTCGGGTGTAATATCGTTGATATTACAAGTGATTTTTTCAAACTGTCATCTTCATCTTTCCGCAAAACTGCCGGCGGGGTATATGATGAAGTCGTGCTCTTTTTTATCGGCTCTTCTTCTAAATAATTATCGCTGTATTTTCCTAAGATAGACATTTTTATTTCCCGTTAATGAACAACTCTCTATTACATTTTATTTTATCTCAAAAATAAAACGATTACCCGATTGTGCGGTAATTAATTAATTATATACGGCAGGGTTAACTGTAATAGGTTGGGTGAGGATAAGTTCAATTGAGGCGTTAACAGGGATTTCCACATCATCGCCTTTATCCCACAAAGATTTAACCAGCCCGCCTCCGGCACCTACTGCAGTACCGAGAGCCGCACCTTTACCCACGCTGCCGCCTGCAAGTGCACCGAAAACTACACCTGACAATGCGCCTGCTGCTGCACCGCCTGCCAAATCTTTACCGTAATCTTTCGCTACATCCAGTTTAGTGCCGCCGATTAATACACCGCTGTTGTCTTCGGTTTTAATTACGGCAGAAATAGGAATTTGTACTCCGTAAGGTGTCACTATCTGGGTAAATCTCAAAAGCAGTTTACCGTTCATACTGCCGTGTTTTGCTTTAGATACTTCCAATACCGTACCGACAACAGAACTTCCGACCGGGGCTATAAGGTTACCGTTGTAGTAGAAATCAGAACTCAGTGCAAGGTTTACTGTCTGTCCGAGCACGGCACTTGCGGAATTGATAGGCGCTGTCACTACCGCAGGAACTGTCTGTCCGGCAGGTACAGTCACAACGCTTCCTTTAAGGGTGCCATTGCTGCTTGTATATGCAGGTTTGTAGTAATTAGGCTGGTATGTCGGCTGCTGGGTTTGCGTAAAATTATAATTCGGTGCCGCTAATACCGCATTTGAACCTATTAATATTGCTGCAAGTGCTGCACTGAGTATTTTTTTCATAAATCTCTCTACCTTTCCTTTTACACCATTTTACATGTATTATTAATAACGATTATCAGCTATAAATTGTTCATTGTCAATTTGTTAAGGTATGTGTAATCCACACGGGCGCTGTCAAAATGATTATTAAATCGACACCTGCGGCAACTCTTGTATGTTCTCCCATTTTTCTTGTTCTGCCCGGACGAACCTGAAGGGTTGCACCTTTTACGTTATACCAGCCCTGAAATCTTGTCTGATAGTGCGGCATTTTCACAAACTCCGCAGGCTGTGTGAGCTCCCCGCCGATTATATTATTATTTGATGTGTGCACGTATCCTTTTATCGGAACTTCAAACCCGTCTGCGTAAACCATTTTGGTTATCTTAATTTTCATTGAAGCATTTGTGCCGACAACCGGTTCATTAATTTTTTCTATATAGCCATAGAGCTCTGTATCTTTAGGGATAATTTTTGTATCATACAAAAACAAATCGTTAGTTGCAATAAATTTGACTTTGTAGCCTTCCGGACAATACTGGGTTGAAATTTCCTGTGCGCTGACTGCCGGAATAAAAGTTCCGGCGGGCAGTTCTATCCCGTCGTAATCACGCATTTCCAACTGCGGATTTTGGATTGTGACATCCTCATCTCCGGGCGCTGCCAGTAAATTTGTGCCGGTTAAGAGAATTATTAATATTGCTGCCAGAATCTTTTTCATAGTTTCAATTATAACAATTTTTTTTCATTATTCAAGATTTAGATAAAATGGACTTGTATAGCAAATCCCGCCAAAAATTTTCAAAACGGTGTCATACTGAGTGTGAGCGAAGTATCTGAATGAAAAATTCTTCGGGCGGCTGCTCTCATAATGGCGGGCTTTTTATGGTATCTGTTGTATTTGCTTATATAAGTCCAGCTAAAAGCAGTATTACGATATTCCCGTAATACTGCTTTTGTTTAATTTAATTTTATCAAGTTGTTTTAGTTTTATTTTCTTGAATCTTTCGGCAATTGAAGTTCAAAGTTTCCGGTGTTGCCGTTTTTATCTTCAAACTGCGCAAAGAATAATCCGTATTCTGTTGCATCAGCCACAAATCCTTTGCCGTCGTAATTCGGATTTCTGGAAACTTTGTAGTTTGAGCCGTATTCCTGCAGCTTTTCAGTTACGTCAAAGCCGTATGCCGCGCCTGTTGTATCGTACATATCAATAATTTTGTATTCATTCCCGCCAAAACGGTCGCCCTCTGCTGCCGCTTCCATTGCAGCAATCTGGTATTTTGCCATTTTAATTTCGGTATCAGTGTCAAATTTTGTTTCAACGGTATTTCCTTTGAAGGTTGTTCCTTTCGGGACGTAAAATACCTTGATATTTTTCGGATTTTCCGTATCCCTCACGCTTACCTTGACTAAATGTTCATCCCTCGCGTAAAAACTGGGTAAGTTACGCTCGATTTTGCCATCTGACATAATTCATTCTCCTTCTTGGTTGTGTGTTGCCCTCAACATTACGTATATATGTTATAAATATTTTTGAAATATAAAATTGCTGAAAAATTTTATTTCGTTACAAATTTTAATAAAGTTATGGGATAACATTATCTGATATGTTTGTAGTAAAATGAGGAAAAAGAGGGATGTCTAATGATTAAATTACACAATTCATATTCAAATCAAACTGAAGAGTTTAAGCCTATTGAAGATAACAAAGTAAAGATGTATGTATGCGGTCCCACCGTATATGATTACGCGCACCTGGGGCACGCAAGATGCTATATAACGTGGGATGTTTTATACAGATATTTGAAGTTCCGCGGATATGATGTAACGTATTGCCGCAATGTCACTGACGTTGATGACAAAATTCTCAAAAAGGCTGAAAAAGAAAACAAAACCCCGGAAGAAGTTTCGCAGTTCTGGTATAAGCAGTTTGAAAACTCCATGAAAGCTTTGAATACTTTGAAGCCTGATATTGAGCCGTTTGCTACAAAAACATTAGGCGAGATGATTTCTATTGTTAAAGATTTAATCAAAAACGGATATGCTTACGAAGCTGACGGGGATGTGTATTTCAGAGTGAAAAAATTCCCTGAATACGGATATCTTTCAAAGCAGCCGATAGACCAGCTGGAAAGCGGAGCAAGAATTGAAGTCGGCGAGCACAAGGAAGATCCGCTGGATTTTGCTTTGTGGAAGCGCGATGAAAAATTCGGCTACAATTCCCCCTGGGGTAAAGGCAGACCCGGCTGGCACATTGAATGTTCTGCAATGAGCAGAAAATATCTTGGTAAAACTATTGATATCCATGCCGGCGGCGCTGATTTAATATTCCCGCACCACGAAAACGAAATCGCTCAATCCGAATGCGCCAACGGCTGCAAGTTTGTAAACTACTGGCTGCACAACGGTTTTGTTACTATCAACAAAGAAAAAATGTCAAAATCTCTTGGAAATTTTCTGACAATAGACGATTTGTTGAAAAAATATGATGCAAATACTATCAGATTTTTCATTCTGACAAACCACTACAGAATGCCGGTTGAATTTTCCGACGAGGCGCTTTCGTCAGCTGCCGCCGGGGTTAAAAGACTGCTTAATGCAAAACGCACGCCGGTCGATGAAAATCTTGATATTACAAAATCCGATGAGTATAAAGAATTTGTCGAAGCTATGGACGATGACTTGAACACCTCAAGAGCGCTTGCCGTTCTTTTTGAACTTGCCAACAAAGCGAATAAAGATGATAAAGACGCTTTTACTGTTTTGTTTAAACTGGCAAATGCTTTAGGATTTAGTTTTGAAAAAGCAACACTTTCCGATGATGAGTTAAAAGAAGCCGTGAAATATGTTTCCGAAAAACTCGGCGAAAATTTTGCAGATATGGACGAACTCATTGCATTCCGCAGAAAAGCACGTGAAGAAAAAAACTGGGATGTTGCTGACAAAATCAGAATAGCATTGGATGAAAAAGGAATAGTCCTGAAAGATTCAAAGGAAGGCACAACTTGGGAAGTCAAGTAGCAAAATCCTGTCTGATATTATCTTCAGTAGCATTACTGTTGAGCGGGGCGTTTTATTCCGTACAGTCAGCGCCGCAAATTCCGGAAAACACTTTGCAGGCGGCATACAGTGCAGGGTATCAGGAAATCAGAAAGGCTCCCGAATCTGAAATAGTCAGAGTCGGTATCGGGGATAATTCTTTTTCCAGATATTTTTACGACAAAACGACTATTTACGGGACGTCTGAGATAAAAATCTATGAAAACGGGATATTTATTGCATCAGTTCCTGCAAATCAAAATCTTAATATAAGAACTGAATCCGGCATGATTACCCTTTATAAAGACGACGGCACAGTGCTTGAGGAGTCAACCGGACCTTATACAATTATTTGTAATGACGGGCTTTTAGGGGTTCGCGGTCTCAGAAGAGCCGGATGCAATGCGCTTTACCGCGGAGCTATTGAAATTGTCAAATACAATCAAAATACGTTCCATATAGTAAACGTAATTGAGGTAGAAGATTACCTGAAAGGGGTTGTCCCAAACGAGATGCCGGTAAGATTCGGTCTGGAAGCCTTGAAAGCGCAGAGTGTTGCCGCAAGAAATTATGTACTTTCTCCGCGTACAAAAGCATACAAAGCGTTTGACGTTGTAGACAGCGTTGCGAGCCAGGTTTATTACGGTGCCAATTCCGAAAAACAGCTTGGCAATAAAGCCGTCCAGGAGACAGAAGGTATAGTAGCGCTGTATGACTGGGATTTGATACTTGCACAGTATTCTTCAACGGCGGGCGGTTACACGGAAAGTTTTGCCTACGCGTTTTCAGATCCGGCATCGCGAAGTTTCCCGTCGGAAGATAAACCATATCTCAGGGCAAAGCCGGATATTTTGAGCCAAACTCCTTTAAACACGGAAGAAGCCGCTGCGGCTTACTACAAATCAAAGCCGGATTCGTTTGATGTCCGCTCCCCTTATTTCAGGTGGACTAAAAACTGGACTAAAGATGATTTGCAAAAAACACTCGAAAGAACTCTTGCAGAGCAGTCAACAACGGGGTTTGTTCATCCGCAGTTTTATAAAGGCGAAAAACTTTCTGACCTTGTTGAATTGAAAGTCCTAAGGCGCGGGGATTCCGGAAAAATTATCGAAATGGAGGTCGTTACAAAAGATAAAAACTATAAAATTTGGAAAGAACTTGTGATAAGACGCCTGCTGGTTAATCAGGGTAAAGCTCTCCCGAGTGCGAATGTTGTTTTTGAACACGTGTATGATGAAAACGGCAATTTGCAGACGATTACTGCATACGGGGGCGGTTACGGGCATGGCGTCGGCATGAGCCAGTACGGAGCCGGTTTTATGGGCAGCGAGATGTATCAGAGTTATGACAAAATCCTGAAACACTATTATACAGGCATTACACTCGGAACAAAACCGTTTATACTTTCTCCGGAAAATAAAAACGTCACCCAAAACTTTTATTTAAACAAAAAGAAAGCCGCTCTGATTGTAGATAACAAATATCAGCTTTCTGAACTGCCTGTTGTAATTAACGGTAAAGAAAAAGTTCTGTCGCTGGATAAAAGTGTTTTGCCGAGTAAGAGGGTTAACCGCATAGATATATCAAGATTTGTAAAATTCGGGCACAATTCAATTACTTTCTATTATCCTGAAACTGAGGGGGATAACAAAGCATTGAGAATTTTTGCGGAAGCGGAGGCACGTGATGACATCTGAAGATAAAGCAGCCGGAGTTTTAAAAGCAGCCTGGCTCATAGCCATTATTACAATATTTTCAAAGCTCATAGGGTTTGTAAGAGATGTTGTAATCGCAAACTATTACGGCACGTCGCTTGTTTCAGACGCGTATTTCTACGCATATCAGATTCCGGCGCTTTCCATAATCCTTTTAGGCGGAGTCGGCGGGCCGTTTCACAGTGCGACGGTTGCGATTTTTTCAAAACTAATCCCATCTTTGAAAGATAAACCGACTGATGAATTAAACAAACTGTACAGCACGTTTATGACAACGACAATAATATTTTTTACTGTGCTTGCGGTTTTGTGCTATTTCTTTGCCCCGCAGATAATGGGTGTAATTGCATCCGGTGGGGAGCCTGAATTGATTAGACTCGCTGCTGAACATTTAAAAATTATGTCCCCGGTTCTGGTTATCGGCGGGATTGTCGGGATTTATTACGGACTTTTGGTTACTTACAGATATTTTATGCTGCCGAATGTTTCCCCGATAATTATGTCGCTTGTAATTATTGCAATGGTGATGACTTCCGGCAAAAACGACCACGCCGGAATTACTCTTGCACTTGCAACAACAATCGGCGCTATTTTGCAGTGGGTTGTGCAGTACCCGAAAATCAGACAGCTCGGTTACAGGCTTAAACCTAATTTTGATATTGTAAATAATCAGAATTTTAAAAGTATTTGTGAACTTCTTTTCCCCGCAATATTAAGTTCAACCGTCGGGCAAATTCATATATATGTTGATATGTTTTTCGCCTCATCCTTGAGAGAAGGCGCGTGGACTGCAATCGGTTATGCAAACAGAGTTTTTCAATTTCCTGTCGGTATTTTGGTTACGGCATTTTTGGTGCCGCTGTTCCCGATTTTTTCCCGGCTTGTAATGGAACAGGATTATGAGGGAATAAAAAATTATTTTAACAAAGGTGTCGGGGTTCTGTTCTTTGGCGCAATTCCGATTATTATAGGGATAATTGTCCTCGGGCTGGACGGTGTCGGGCTTGTGTTTGAACGAGGTGCGTTTGACGGCAGGGCAACATTTATGGTGACGGAAGCTCTATGGTTCCTTTCGGTCTCAATTTTGCCTTATGTGTTCAGAGATTCCATTACAAGAGTTTATTACTCGTTTAACGATTCAAAAACCCCGTTTGTCGTTGCGTTCACTTCAATAATTTTAAAGGTATTTTTAAACATACTTTTCATAAATATTCTCGGCATGAGTATCGGTGGAATTACACTTTCTACTTCGTTTGTGACATTGTTCAATGCTGTTATGCTCGGGGTATTGATAAAGGGGAAAATCCGTTTGAATTACGGCGAACTTTTCAGAAATCTGTTTAAGATGATAGCAGCCGGATGTGTAACTATTGTGGTTTGTTTTGGAGCTGCTTTATTGATGGATAAGTTTACCCCTGATATGCCGAAAGCTATTTATCAAATCATTAAAATTTGTGCGGTCGGTACAATTTGCCTCGGCGTGTACACTGTATTAAATTTGGCGTTGAAAATGGATTACGCCAAAGAATTGTACAACAGATTGATGAGCAGATTTTCAAGATAGCGTGCGGTGTGTATGCAAATTCATTCCATCACTTCAAAGAACGGGAGGATTCTTACTGCGGGTTAGTCTTCGCGTTCGTAGGAGCCTAAAAATCTGAAAAATATTGCGCGGTTTTTTACTTCCTGAATGGTTTTCATAATTTTTTTGTCTCTCATGTGACCGTCAAAGTTCACGATGAATATGTATTCGCCGAATTTTTCTTTTGACGGTCGGGAAGAAATGTGCGACAGGTTTATGTTGTATTCCATAAATACCTGCAAAACATCAAAAAGCGCACCGGGTTTATTTTTGGTAGAAAAGGCGAGGGTGGTTTTGTCTTTTCCTGTTTCTTCTGTTTCAAAGTCGCCTATCAGAACAAATCTTGTTTGGTTGGATTTGTCATCGTTAATATTTTCTTTCAGAACATTCAGATAATAAGCGTCAGCAGTTTTTTTGCTGCCTATAGCCGCATAAGTAAGGTTATAATTTTGCAGGCTTCGCGCAGCTTCTGCAGTGCTTGCGGCTTCTATTATATTAATATTTCGCGGAAGTTCGTGGTTTATAAATCCCTGGCATTGTGCAAGCGCCTGCGGGTGAGAGATAATGTTTTCTATACTGTAAATTTCGGTTGTTCTTGCAAGCAGGCAGTGTCTTATCGGCATTGTGATTTCTGATAAAATTTTTATATTTGGATTTTTAGTCATCATCAGATTATCAAGAGTTTCCCTGACAGTGCCTTCAATGGAATTTTCAACCGGAAGAACCCCGAGCATATTCGGGTTTTCGTCGAGATATTCAATAACCTGACGGATTGTCTGCATCGGACGGTTATAGGCAATAATATTATATTTGTTGCAGAACAAATCTTTTGCCATTTCCGTGAAAGATGCTGTCGGTCCAAGGTATGCTATTTCGTCAATGTTATCGAATTTCATTGTTTACTTAACTCCGTATTTCTTATATGATGATTATACGTAAAAGAGAGAAAACAGGCAAATGGAAAATATAAAATTCGGAACAGACGGCTGGAGAGCAGTTGTCGGCAGAGATTTTAACGGAAAGAATGTTGAAACGGTCACAAATTCAATTGCGAAATATATTCTTGACAACTTTGGGATAGATAAACCTGTCATAATAGGTTATGACCCGCGGAATATGGCGGACGTGTTTTCTGCGGAATGCGCAAAACAGCTTGCGGATATTGGTTTTAATGTTCAATACAGCGAAAAAGTTGTTCCGACACCGGTACTTGCTTACGGAGCAAAGGATTTAAACGCCTGTGCAATTATGTTCACGGCTTCCCACAATCCGCCGGAATATCTCGGAATGAAATTTATTCCGGATTACGCAGGCCCCGCGACAACGGAAATCACAGATGAACTTACCCGAAATCTGGGACAAAAGCCTCAAAAACAACGAAACGGTACTATTAAAAAAGTTGATTTCTTTAACAGATATTATGAACACATTAAAACTCTTGTTGATTTTGACAAAATACGTACGCTCAAAACAAACATAATTTTTGACGGGCTTTATTCTGCAAGCATAGGATATTTTGACAAAATTTTAGAACTGGAAAATATTCCTTATATGAGCCTGCACATGAGCCACGACCCTAATTTTGGCGGCGGCATGCCCGAACCTAAACCCAAATACATGAAAGAACTTATTGAAAAAGTTAAGTCAGTACCAAATTCCATAGGCTGCGCCAATGACGGAGATGCCGACAGATTCGGGGTTATAAATGAAGCCGGAGAGTATGTAACTCCAAATGAAATCATTGCAATACTTTTAATGCATTTGAAAAAACATAAAAACCTGAACGGTCCTCTTGTAAAAACAGTAGGAGCAAGCCTTTTACTGAATAAAGTTGCAGAAAAACTCGGGGTAGAAGTCATAGAAACAGCAGTAGGATTTAAGCATGTCGGAGCTGCAATGCGGGAATTTAATCCGGTAATCGGCGGAGAAGAATCCGGCGGGTTAAGTATTCAGGGGCATATCCCAGAAAAAGACGGGCTGCTTGCCAATTTACTTGTTTTTGAAGCAATGGCTTACGAAAATAAAAAACTTACAGAACTGCAAAAAGATTTATATGACCTTGCGGGCTGCCATTTTTACAACGACAGAATCGACTTAAAACTTGCAAACAGAAATGAAGTCGAACCTGTTCTGGAAAAATACAAAAATACCGGACATATCGGTCAGTATTCCGTTATAAAAAAAGATACAAAAGATGGAGTCAAACTATATCTTTCAGATAATACAAGCTGGATTTTAGTACGCCCGAGCGGAACAGAGCCGCTTTTAAGAATATATTTTGAAAGCGACAGCATGACAAAAATAGAAGAACTAAAAACTCTGGTTAGTCCGTAAATCTAAATCTTACCAGTGCAATAATTGCATGGATACCATCTCGCCATGTAATTTTTTTACCCTCGGCAAATTCTCTGCCGTAGTAAGAAATAGGAAGTTCATAAAGTCTTGCACCTTTTTTAAGAACTTTTGCCGTAATCTCCGGCTCAAAATCAAATCTGTCGGATTTAATTTTAATATCCTTGATAAATTCACGGCGGAAAGCTTTGTAGCATGTTTCCATATCTGTCAGGGTAGAGCCGTAGAGAATATTTGTGAGCAGTGATAAAAATTTGTTGCCTAAAAGATGGTGGAACATAAATGAGCGGCTGGGTTTCCCGCCGGAAAGCCTTGAACCGTAGCAGACATCTGCTTTCCCGTCCAATATGAGCTGAATGAGCGGCTCATAATCCACGGGGTCATATTCCAAGTCAGCATCCTGTATGACAACAATATCGCCTGTTGCAGCTTCAAATCCTGTTCTTAGTGCAGCACCTTTCCCTTGATTTTTTTCGTGGTAGAGAATTTTGTATTTGCCTTCAAATTTTGGGTACAAATCTTTTGTTCCGTCTGTCGAACAGTCGTCTATCAGGATAATCTCTTTTTTCAATCCGCAGAATGAGGCATCCTCAACTTTTTTTAAAATTTCTTCCAGTGTGTTCACTTCGTTATAAACAGGAATTAATACGGTAATTTTTTCCATCTTTTTCTCCCCCCGAAAACATTGTAATATTATAAAAAATATTGTACAATATAAATATATAAATGTAAATTAGTGATTACAAAAGAAGAGTTGGTGTTAAGGTCGGTTATGAAACAGGTTACAAAAACAGATGAAAATTTACTTCAAGACGGCAAAAATTTGGTAAAAGCCGCACTCCTGCTATTGGAAGATAAAAATTACGAAGAAGCGAAAAACAAGTTTGTAAACGCGCAGGTAATATTTACCGGGCTGAATGCAAGCGAATATATTTCAATTTGCCTCAGCATGATAGGGTTGATAGAATATTCGCTTGACAGAAAAAATTACACAAAAGCGCTTTCGCTCATAAATGACGGCGCATATATGGCAAAATTTTCCAAAAATATTACGGCGAATTTATTCAATGAATTTGCGCTGGGCAGCCTTGATTTTGGCGAAAAAAATAATTCACTTGCGATTATCCACTACAACAATGCACGTAATTTTGCGCAGGAAAGCGACGAATTTTCAATGCTGGGGTATATCCTGACAAGGCTTAAACAGGTCAAAAACGGTATGGATTTCACAATGCCGTTAAAAAGCGACCCGCTTGTATCGCTGGTTAAAATCGGACAGTCAATATCTGCCCTTACTGATATAGATGTACTTTTGAAAGTAATCGCGGAAGAAACAAAAACGGCTATTCAGGCAGACCGCTGCACTGTTTTTCTCTGGGATAAGGAGAAAAATGAACTCTGGTCAAAAATAGCACTCGGCATGGAAAATCAGGAAATCCGATTTCCTGCGGATAAGGGACTTGCAGGCTACGTTGTCCAGACGGGTGAAACACTGAATATTGCTGATGCCTATACAGACCCGAGATTTAACAAAGAAGTCGACTCCAAAAGCGGATACAAAACCAGAACAATTCTTTGTATGCCGATAAAAAACAACAATCAGGAAATTATAGGTGCTTTTCAGGTTTTGAACAAACACAACGGGCTTTTTACAAAAAGCGACGAAGATTTGCTGACAGCAATCGGCGGCAGTGCGAGCATTGCGCTTGAAAATGCCCAGCTTTTCCAGCAGCAGCAAGAACTCTACCGTGAACAAAAAGAACTGTTTAACAGTTTTATAAACACCCTTGCCGCCTCTATAGATGCCCGCGACAAGATTACGGCTGGTCACTCTCTCAGAGTGAAGCTCTATTCAATGCTTATTGCTGACCAGCTTAATCTTGATGACAAATTTAAAGAGATTATTGAAAAAGCCGCAGCGCTTCACGATATAGGAAAAATCGGCATAAGAGATTCTGTCCTCCAGAAAGAAGGAAAACTCACACCTGAAGAATACAAACATATTCAGGAACACGTGAGAATCACACACAATATTTTAGACAAAATCTATATGTCCGACGACTTTAAAATGATAACGGAAATAGCATGCTCTCACCACGAAAAATATGACGGCACCGGCTACTACAGACATTTGAAAGGTGAAGATATTCCATACGGCGGACGTATACTTGCGGTGTCCGATGTTTTTGACGCCATAACCTCCCGCCGTCACTACCGTGATAAAATGCCTATTGCAAATGTAATAAATATCCTTATAAAAGATTCAGGAACACATTTTGATAAAAGTATCGTTGACGAGTTTCTAAAAATATCAACTGACAAAATAGTCAAAGTCTTCCTGACCGAAAATCATAACAACCTGACTGATGCAGACAGTGAAACTTTGAGCCATTATAATCTAAGAGATATTTTTAACTTCATAAATGACGAAAATGCAGCAGAAGAACAAAAAAATATCGTAAACTTGTTCAATTACTATTATCAGGGTAAAATAGATGATAGCAACGAGGACTAATCTTGAGGTTAAAAAATATAATCGCAATATCAGCAATATCAATAATGATTTGTCCGGCGGTATATTCGGCGGACGGCTTCAGTCTGATTAAATTTGCAAACCCTCTTGATATGGGAAATGACACTCCTGTAAATACAACAGTTGTTATTCCTAAAAAAGTTACCCTCACCCATAACGACATTCATAATCACTACGCAATCGCGCTGGATAGATTTATGCAGAGCAATGTCAAATCTTCTTATGCTGATTTTAAAGTGCTGCTGGAGACAATGTCACCCAGCGACACAGCATATATTCTTATTTCGGAAAAACTTGCCTACATAGGATTTTTTACGCTGTCAGATTATGCAATTTCAAAGGCTTCAGATAAAGACCTGACTGCGATTATGGCAGATGACATCAAACGCTACTATTTCCCCTCAAAAAAGCTGACTCCGGAGGATGAAATCTATCTTGGCGAGCTATATTCAAATATAAATTATAACGCTCAAAGCCGTGAAGCTACTGAAGAATTATTAAAAAATACAGCCCTTATGGCAAATTCCGATTATGCCAACTATATAGCGGCACTCGGTTTTTTGCGTTCTAACAATCTTATTGACGCGGAAAATTACATCAATAATGCAATTGCTATGAATCCGCAAAACCTCAACTACAAAAGACTTAAAGCTGAAATTCTTGCTCAAAATAAACAGGGCAAAGATGCTCTGAAAATTGTGGATTATATTAAATCCCGGCATCTTGCATCCTCTGAATTTATCCGGAAAATCAATTCGCTTGAAATGTATGTGAAATATTTGTCCGATAAAAATGAAATTAACAGGAAATATTATCTCGGGTACTACTATTATTATGAAAATGAACCCATAAAAGCTATACGTACTCTCCAAAGTGCTGTTACAAACAAGAAAAAATATAACAAAAATATTTACGCGCTTCTTTCAAGAGTTTACTATGACAATCATGATTTTGAAAAATCTCTTGATATGGCAGCAAAAGCCAACAAGCTCGACGGCGGAAACTCTCTTGCTCTTGGCGTTTTGGGAGATTTGAGCTTTAAGAATTCCGACTATAAAACCGCATTGAAATACTACAAAAAGGCAGAAGCAAAAGATAAAAATTCTTTTGTAAATTCAGAAAAAGCAGCTTTTACTTACCTTAAACTCGGCGAAAAACAAAAAGCCGGCGAATTGTATGCAAGAATTTTGAAAGCAACATCATCTTCATACCTTTCCTATTACCATATAGGTTTGTTTGACAAAAGCAAGGAGCTTGCCTATCTTAAAAAATCCGTTGCGATAAATCCTTATTTTACAGACGGCTGGATTGACCTTGCCCGCTGCGAAATTGAACGCCAAAACTTTGATTCTGCGCACCGGTACCTTGCTATCGCAAAATATATTGACGAAAACAATTTTAGATATTATTATTATCAAGGGCTAATGTTCAAACATCAGGGAAACTTGAATGAAGCAAAATATAACTTCAAAAAAAGTTTAATTCTGAATCCTGATTTTACACCTGCAAAAGAGGAATTAAGCATATGAAAAAATTAAACATATTGATAGTAGAAGACCATGAATTAACAAGATTCGGACTTAAAACGACCTTTGAAGGTGTGGACTACGTAGAAGATATCTATGAAGCAGAATCAGCTGAAACTGCTATTAATCTGATAAATAATTATACAATAGATGTAGTAATAATGGATTTGGGACTCCCGAAAATGAACGGGATAGAAGCCACTAAAAAAATCCATGAACTTAATGATAATATAAAAATTATAATTTTGACTTCTCACAATGACGAGCACGAAGTTCTGGACAGCCTGAAAGCCGGCGCAAATGCTTACTGTTCAAAAGAAATAAATCCTCAAAGACTTGTCCAGGTAGTACAATCGGTTGCGGACGGTGCGGCGTGGTTTGATCCTAATGTAGCGCATATAGTCTTGAAAGCAACAACTCATTCACCGGCAGAGATTTCGGAAGAAAACAGAAAATCTTATGACCTGACGGCAAGAGAAGCACAAATTTTAAAACTGATGACAGAAGGCTACAGCAATATGGAAATAGCTCAGATGCTGGTTATCAGTATAAATACAACAAAAGCCCATGTTGCAAATATTTTGCAAAAATTAGAAGTGGATGACCGGCTGCAGGCAGCCTTAAAAGCATTAAAATACAAAATTGTATAAAAACGCCAAGGAAACTTTTTATATGTCTGAATTAAAGAATATTCTGCTGGTAGATGACAATCCTAAATATCTGAATGACGCACTTCCGTACTACGGATACAGTGTGACATCAGTTACCGACGGAGTTCAGGCGCTCAGATATCTGAAGAAAAATTCCCAAAATGTAGACATAATACTGCTTGACGTAATGATGCCGAATATGAACGGATGGGAAACCTTAAAAGCAATACGCAAGGATACAAATACGGCTGATATTCCCGTGATAATGATTACAGCGGTTAATGAAGATCAAAAAATGATTTTGGGCTTGCGTAACGGAGCGGATGATTATATAATAAAACCGTTTATATTACCAAATTTGCTCGCAAGGATAGAGGCGGTGCTCAGAAGATGTGAACGAAACCCCGTAAAAAAAGGAATGTCTTCACCAGCGGATTACGGAGCATCTTTAACATCCAGAGAAAAAGAAATTCTCAAGCTCGTTTCAAAAGGTGCAAGCAACAAAGAAATAGCCGATACTCTTGTTGTGAAGGAAGTAACAGTAAAAACACATCTCAACAGCGTGTTTAAAAAATTAAATGTAACAAGCCGTACGCAGGCAGTTTTGAAAGCCATGCAAATGGATATATAACAAAGTTTAAGGAATAAAAAGAATAAAAGGAGAAATTCAAAAATGATAGATTATACCAGAGAAGAACTGATAAATTTGTTGAAAAAGAATCCTGAACGTTTTAACGAATGGAAAGTTGAGCAGGAAGAAGTTGACTTGAGCGAAGTTGATTTTTCGGGTATAAATCTGAGTGAAATAGATTTCAGCGGAGTTGATTTAAACTCCAGTTCATTCGCTGACTGTAACTTGTCATTTGTAAACTTTTCAAACGCGGACTTAACCTCAGTAGATTTTACGCGTTCAAGAATACTGGAGTGTGATTTTACTGAAAGCCTTTTGACCGGAGCTGATTGCAGTTATGCAGAGATGACATATTGTAATTTTACAGATGCAGATATGGCAGGATGTGTTTTGTGTGAGTGTGATTTAAGCAATTCGGATTTAAGCGCATCCTACAATCTTCACGCAAGCAGATATGACAGTGATACAGTCTGGCCGGACAATGACATGATGCCGGAAGATTTTGAAGCGAATTACTCTGATGATCTGTCATCACTAAAAGACGAAGAAGACAATCAGGTTAGTGATTATTAAACAGTTTTGTTTACAGAATAACTAATTTTCAGGTGCGTCAAACGGCGCACCGTTTTTTATAAAAAGATAATAGAAAAAAGAGCCTCTGTGCAGTGGCTCTTTTTTGGGGGTGAAAATTTTTTCAACTATTAAATATTAAAGCATGTTCTTTTTGATGTTAGCTTTGTCTTTTTCAATTTTTTTGATTCTTCTTTCAATATCTTTAATTTGTTTAGACAGAGCCTTTCTTTCAGATTTTAAAACTTGATACTGAGCATCAATATCTGCATATTTAGCTTTGTAGTTTAATAAATCGTTTCTGACATCAATTTGAGCGTTGTCTAATTCCAAGATAGCATTTTGCATTTTGCTGTTTCCCGGCAGGCTTTGAACATTGGTTGTGTCAGCTCCGTTTGCAGGTGAATTTGAAAGATTTGAAAAATTTGGTGTAGAGCTTGGCGGTGCACTGTAAGAAGTGTCGTCAAAGTTGATAGGAGTGAACGCATTTCCGTCAGCAAAAGCCGCTCCTGTAAGTGACATAATAACAGCAAAAGCTATTGAATATTTTTTTAAGGTGTTCATCATGATTTTTCTCCCTGTTATGTTCGACAATATTTAATAATAGTATGCAACATTTTTTCGGAAAAAACATCATTTAATTAATTGAGGAAAAGCGGAACATTTTTTGCATGGAAACGTCATGAAAATAGCGCGGAGTGAACCCGAAAAAATGAAATATAAAGTTTTATTAACCGTGAAAAGGCTTGTGTTCCAAAAGTTTCCGACAAAGTATAAAAAAACTTGAAAAATTTTTGAAAAATACTATTGATTTTAAATTTTTTTTCAAATAGAATTAGTCATGTGCCTAAGGCACAGTGAACTTTAAAAATACACTAGAATTAATAAGAAATTATAAATAGCTAAGAAAAAATACTTGATTATTTTTTTTTACTAATTAATAATAGAAATCGCGGTTAGATAATCGCGAATGATTTACACGACCCCGATAAAGAGAATAGAAGTTTTCTGAAATCGGTTAATATAAAATGTTGCACATTGAAAACAGAATAGCTGAAAACGAGAAACTTGTTGATTCCGAGAAGAAAAGACAGGACAACGAAAAAG
>CALUQN010000003.1 GCA_944322945.1 Candidatus Gastranaerophilales bacterium
TTGAACATTCTTTTATATTTTCAGGATTTGCAAATGCCTTATGTGGAATTTGAACAATATAAGTACCTTTAAAATTAGGATAATTTGAATTATTTGTCTGTATTTTAGATATCATTTACTTTCCTATAATTTTTATAATTATTTTATTTCTTCATACATAATTTCTAAACCCAAAAGTGTTGAAGTTGCCTTAAATTAAAGAAAATTTTACAATTCTTAATATGAGTTCTAGTAACCTGTTAGAACTAAATAATCAAATCTTGTGTCATTTTACAGGGGTACAGGTGTATTTTTTAGTTTGATTACATTTTATGACTTTTTTGTTTTATTAGTAGCAAAAAATTTCTTGTTCGCTTATTCTTATATGTACGTGGTAATAAGAGGTATGGAACAGGATGCGTATCGAATCATACAATTTTTTAGGTAATAACTATACTTTAAGTCAAAAAAAACAATATAAAAATTCTAAATATTCAACAGGAGTTTTTCAAAAATCAGGTTTGCCGTTTATCAGTTATCAGGATTTCAATATAAGTTTTGGTGAACGTCTCAACAGGACTCCTGAAGATTTTTATGCGCAAAAGTTTAACCTTGATAATATGCCTGATACGGTAAGAAAATATTTGTTTGAGGATTTTGAAGAACGTCACCACATGCCGCCGGCACAGCTGCAAAGAGAAGCTTTTCAATATTTGAAACTCGCTGATACTGTCCGGGATATTAAAGACATGTACCCTGATGAGCCTCTATTTGCCAATTTGAAAGAATTAAAAGATACAAAACCTAATAAAGGTATTTTGCTGCTTTTGAAATGGGATGCACAAACCTCACAGACCCCTGTTTTTAAAGATAGTGAACATAAAGATTTAACAACATATCTTTTAAAAAAAGTTTATCTTGAAGGAAAGACAATTGACGAGTTGAACAAAGATTTTGACAAAGATTCAACTGACGCAATAAAACGCGAACTCGGAGTAAAAGATAAACAATATTTTTCTCACACAAATATTTATACACTTGGGATAAGATACCCTAAATTGCCGTACTACAATTCATTTTTGGCTACAAGAAATGACAAAGAATATATTCCGCCGGTCAGAAAATCAAACGTTATTGTAACAGAAGAGACAAAAGAAAAACTAGCCACTGCAATGACAAAATGGTGGGCCGGACTGAATGAGATGGAGCGGGCTGAACAAATTCAAAAAATGCTCCACGGCAAAGAAATGTCTGATTCTATATTTTCAAAGTATCAAGGGCAGATTATGACGATTGCGGCAGCTCAAATGGGATTTAGCGAAAAGTTATCTGATATATTTGCAGAAAAATATTCTGATGAAAATTTTGTCCAGGAGTTTCCGGAATTTGCAGAACAGCAGCGGGAAATTATGCTGGAATTCTGGAATAAAGATCCGGAATTCAGAACAAACTACTCACGTGCTCTGCAAGATACAATTTCAGAATTTGAAACTGCGTATTACAGCGAAGACAAAACGCTGCTTGAGTCGCTGCTGAACAAGGCACTGGATTTGAAGGCAAAAGTTTTGGATAAAGCGCGTGAAAAACAATATCAAAGACGTGAAATGCAAAAACTTGCGCCGTCACCAAAGGATATTTCTGATTCTAAAATAGCATCTAACACTCCAGCGAAACAACTCAATGCTGCACAAACTATTGATTTGAATTCTCCAAATACTGTCAACAAACTATATAGAAAAATCCAGATGGAGTCTATGAAATTTTATACTGATATGTTCAAGTCTGCTTTTATGGACTATCTGATGAAAAATACTACTCAACTTGAAAGGAAAGTCACTGTTGCACTGTCACTGCCTGACGCTCAAAAACTTTTGAATGTGGATGATAAGGAGTTTGAAGAAATAAAAAAGCTAAATACAGATAAATACGCAAATTTAACTGAATATTTCTACCTTCAACATCCTCTGACAGCTGAGACAAATGAATTTGTTGTTAATACATTATTATATGAGTTAACTGGCAATCCGGAGGTCTTCAAATATAACAGGTGGGAACCGATTGAATTTATAAAAGAGAATAAACTAGAACAGGAAGTCTTAAAACGACATAACCAATTAAATACAGAAATGAAAAAATTTGCAAGAGTTTCTACAGGTAAAGAATTAGATGACTTTGCCAACTTAGAGTTTGACACGTCTGTAATTTTGCACGTAAATCAAGGATTCAAATATTATCCCCAATATAGCAGTGATATGAAAAATGCAGGTCGTATGTATGATTTGTATCATCAAGACCCTGAAAATTACAAGGCATTTCTAAAAAACTATAACGCTGCGATAAAATACTATAACAATCCCAAAACAAGTCCGCATGCAAAAGAAGTTATTATAGAGCACATGGTTGCTGACTATATAGACTGGCTTCCAAATTCAAAAGAAAATATTATGCTTGACTATATGCTTGGAAACTATTCTCATAGAAAACAGGATGCCCTTGATAAAAATTATGATATTGACTTAACTTCTCTATACTCATTGCAGCAAGGCGCCAAACAGTATTTTCACAAAACCGAAACCAGATACTGGGTTCCGGAAGTTGAAGAAAAATTCTTGAATTTTATGCCAAGACAAGACTACTTTAAAAATACGGAAGGGCTTGCAATGTTTATTGCCGTGAATGTTGAAAAGTATAATAAACCAATAAAAAATCTAAGCGCCCGTGATAGAAAAATCGCTGTTGACATGTCAAATGTGTTAAAGAAAATGCTGCACAATGATTTTGAAAAGTTTGAACCAAAGCTTGCAAATGCAAACCACGCTGCAATTAATTACGTGTTGTACAATCTTACAAAACAGCCGGAAGCACTTGCAAATTCTCCAATTGAAACTGCAGACTTTATAAAGAATAAACATCTCGGAAAAAGAATTGAAAACAGCAGTGAACTTATTCAGAAAAAATTTGAAGAGTACCAAAAAGAAATCTCTGCTGATGAAATAAAAGAATTCTACAATACAACATTCTACCCGATGTTAAAAGACATTGAAGAATACGGTGTTGAGTTTGCTGAGATAGAAAATCAAGATAATTTTGAGCGTGCACAAAAAATGCTTATTGATGCACTTGAGGATAATGATTCAGAAATTACAGAAAAATTGATGAAATATATTTCCCTCAAAAGCCCGTTTATAAGACTTTTACAGGAAAATAGCATTCCTGAAGATGATAAAGATTTTTTGGTAGAAGCTATTGTAGTAGACTGCGAGCGAAAAATAGCAAGAGATATAGATGATTCATTGAAGTTTTAATTGTAATAATAAAAACGCAATATCAATCCGTAATATTGCACAAATTAAAGTGAATCATTTTTGAGAGATCCTCCAGTGACACCTCAACTTGATAACCGATTTTTCCTGCACTGAAAATTATTGTATCAAAACTTTGTGCTGATTCATCAATCGTTGTTGTGAAAAATTTTTTCATACCGATGGGTGAGCAGCCACCGTGGATGTAGCCCGTCAGCGGCAAAAGTTCTTTTGATTTAAGCATTTCTACAGATTTTTCCTTCACGGCAAGTGCTGCCTTTTTGAGGTTTAATTCTTTTTCCACGGGAATCATAAACACAAAATGCCTACCGGACTTACCTGTTGTGACGAGTGTTTTAAAAACCTGAGCAGAATTTTGATTGAGAACCTCCGCAACCTCAACACCGCTTATGGCGTCCGTGTCTGCGTAGTAGTAATGTTTATAATTTATCTTATGCTTGTCAAGCATCCTCATGACATTTGTTTTTTCTTCCATAATGATTTATTTTAAATTTAGCTGCTTTATATTTTGATAAACATAATTTGTGATTTCGCAATCTTTTAATGCTCTGTGGTGTCCTTTGGTATTTATGTTAAAGTGTTCCGCAAGAGATTGCAGCCTATGGCTTGTAAGAGCAGTACAATACTTACGTGAGATTTTCATTGTATCAACTGCATCATTGTTGAAGTCTCTTTGAAAATGCTTTTGAAGATTATATTTTATGAATCTAAGGTCAAATTTAACATTATGCCCGAGCACAGTGTCCTTATCAATAAAATCTATAAACGATGGCAGGACGCGTGTAATATCTTTCGCATCTTTTACCAAATCATCTGAAATTCCTGTTAATCCTCTGATAAATGAATTAATGTGTCCGGCGGGCTTTACAAGCGATGAAAATTTATCGACTACCTTGTTATTACGTATTTTGAGCGCAGAAAGTTCAATAATCTCATTTTTTACACAAGAAAGCCCGGTTGTTTCAATATCAATAACCGTGTAATTGTCTATAAATTCCTGTGGTAACTCTTCTTTAGCAGTGTATAACATAATTTAATTATACCACACCTAGCTGAAAAATTTTGTGAAAAAAGATTTCAAGTTTTCCGGTGCAAGTTTTTGAATATTCTCTTCAAATTTATCCAGAGTTTTCTGACTGATGAAAGGATATCTCCGGCGCATATTCAGGTATTCATTCTGCCTGAATTCATATATGAAAGCAGTAATTTTGTTCTCTGCTCTAAGTTTTAGCGCTTTTCTTTGCATTTTATCCAATCTGATGGCAAGGCGTTCAATCGGTGATATATATGGAATTTCTTTAGTTTCAATAATCAGTTTTGGATTGGAGTCCTCTTTTGCACTGATTTTTAAGGTATCCGGTTTTTCTTCCGCGAGTTTATTTACAAATTTGATAAATTTTCTGTCACCATGTGCGCAGCAAACTATGCCTTTAGTTTTTCTGTTTCCTAATCTGCCGTACAGCATGCCGCTAAAACTTATATTACAGGTTTCCATAATACAGTTAAAACACATAAAAAAAATTTTTGCTATAATATTTATGAGGAAAGTTAGGAGGTTAATATGAATAATTTTGAATACTGCTGTCCGACACATGTAGTGTTTGGGAAAGGTTCCATTGCAAAGCTTAGAGAATTGATACCGCAGGATAAAAAAGTTTTGATGATATACGGCGGCGGTTCAATTAAGAAAAACGGTGTATATGATCAGGTTAAAGCTGCACTTGAAGGTTATAATCTGCTTGAATTTGGCGGAATAGAGCCCAATCCGAAATATGAAACGTGTATGAAGGCTGTTGAAATAGTAAAGCGCGAAGGAATAGATTTGCTGCTTTCTGTTGGCGGCGGTTCAACTCTTGACGGTACAAAATTTATATCCCTTGCATCGTGCTATGACGGAGACGACGCTTATGATGCAATAATGATACGCGGCGAGCATCCAAATAGAGCCATCCCGATTGGTGATGTAATTACGTTGCCTGCAACTGGTTCAGAGATGAACAACGGCGCTGTTGTTTCAAGGCTCGCAACAGATGAAAAACTGGCATTCCATAATGATAATGTTTATCCTAGATTTTCTATAATCGATCCGGAGGTCACGTTTAGTTTACCTGTAAAACAGACTGTTAACGGGATTGTGGATACATTTGTACACACAATGGAACAGTATTGTACATACGATGTAAATTCACCGCTTCAGGACGACTGGGCACTCGGAATTTTGAGAACGTTAATAAAAGAAGCGCCGAAAGTTCTTGCAAATCCGACTGATTACGATGCAAGAGCAAATATTTTCTGGTGCGCGACTTGCGGATTAAATTACTGGATTAGCCTCGGCATTGTTCAAGATTGGGCAACTCATCTGATAGGGCATGAGCTCACTGCGTTTTACGGTATAGACCACGGTCAAAGTTTGGCTATTGTTGAGCCTCGGCTTTTGAAAAACCAAAAAGTTGCAAAAGCACAAAAGCTGGCTAAACTTGCACGCGAAGTATTCGGTGTTACAGAAACTGTTGACCTCAAAGCTGCTGATATCGCAATTGAAAAAATTGAAGAATTTTACAATTCAATCGGTATGAAAACAAAACTTTCAGATTATGGCATAGATGCGTCAGAGGCAGCAGCAAGAATTCGCGACAGATTCAAAAAACGCGGAACTCAAATCGGCGAAAAACTTCAAATAGATGCTGATGTAACTTATGATATTCTAATAAATTGCTAAATCAGTTAAAATATTTGCTAACAAAGGGCTAATTTTGTATCAGCCCTTTGTTTTTATGGAAACTAAAATTAATACCACAATTTCCAATTTATAATGCCGGGCTGCGGCCATTCATCAATTTTAGTAAAATCAATAATTTGACCGGCTTTTAGATTGCTGTATCTGTCTTTTGTAAATCTAAAGCTGCCTGTTGAATATATTTTTAACTTTTCTGCTAACCTATCTCTAAAATCTGTCATATACTGCTGGGCAGCTTCTTGTTGTCTTTCAGGCGTCCATTTTTCAGGATTTTCTTCAATAGCTTCTGAAAGATAATTAATTATGCCGTTTTTGAGTACATAGTCAGAAATTATTCCATCAAGTGTTTCTCCGGGTTTTACAACATGAAATTTGTCAGCATTCAGTATTCCTGAATAGTCTTTTATATCTGAAAAACGTTTCATTTCATCTGCATTAAGCGGTTTTAAACGCGAAATAACTGCGGAAGCCTCACTGTCTGAAAGTTTGTCTCGACATTGCTTCAGATAACTGAGAATTCTTCCGTTACTAAGGTCTTTCTCCTGCATTAATTCAAATAAACTGTTTTTTGATATATTTTTTTCCGACCATAAACGTGAGATAAAAGCGTCTGAGCCGTTTTGTAATATTTCTTTTTTGACATCTTCAGGCGCATGCTCAAAAAGATTGTGTCTTAAATCATTAATTAAGTAATCTCTATCATTGTCTTTACATTCTTTTATGAAATTTTCATCTTTTGTAAGATTATATATTTTTTGAGCCTGCTCCGGAGTCACATCTTTCATCTCTAAAGAAAACGCTCTATCTAACACTCCGGAGTCTTTTGTCGCGATTACTGCCTCATTAACTCTTATATTATCAGCATCTCTAAGTGTAAGAGAGCATCCGAATTTTGCAGCTGCTGCATATTGAAGGGCTGTATCTCCGCTATCCAGGTATTCAATCAGAGTATCTGCGATGCGGGCGGATTCCTCTTCACAATAGTCGCCCCACGGATCAATTTGTTTCAAGGCATTAAGTTTTTCAACTTTAGCGTCTAATTCTTCCTGAGTTGATGCTTCCGCACAAACTTTTGCAATAGCTGCACCTACATTATCAGGGTGTGATACATCGACAACCTGACTAAATTTAGTTTCATTTCCACTCTGTCCGTTCTCTTGACCTTGTTGATTCTCATTTTCAACTTCTTGGTCGTTATTTTGACTTCCGGCAGCAGAATTTATTGTTACTCCCATGGCTGCAAAGAGTTCATTCATTTCATCTTTTGTAAACTCTATTTCCTGATTCGGCTGTACAACAAAGCTTGTGCGGTAATCATTTTTATTAGTGTTACCGGTAAAAATCGGAGTTTTATTGTCATTTTTTCTTTTTTGGTTGATTTCAATGAGTTTATCAAGAGTTTTGTCCCATTCTTTAGCTGTTATTTTGCCGTCAGATATCGTAAATTTATCTTTTTGGTCAGGATTAGTAATGTATGATTGCAAAGCGTGAGTTATGCCTAACTGCGGCATAATTTTTATAGTAATATTTTCATTTCCTGACATAATTTTATCCCCTTTAATCCTCTATATAATTTTATAAAGGATTTTTACGGCTTAAAATTGTCATATAAAGGATGATTTGATTAAATTTTCTTAATAAAAGCGAACAAGCTGAGGGCGCCGGCATTGCAGTGTTGGCTTGTACTGTAAGATAAGCAGGCAATGCCCATACCTGTTAATTACGAGTGAGCAAGAAGCGCGAGCGTCAGCGAGGCGCATGTTTCGAAAAATTTTTCTTTTCGTAAATTTTTAATCACAAAAAACGGAAAAGAAAGTTATTTGAGGACGATAGCGCGAGCGTCAGCGAGACGCGTGTTCCGAAAATAATTTTCTTTTCTGTTTTTACCCCAAAAACTTATTTTAAAATTTCTTTGTAGTCTTTGAAATCTGTAATTATTAAGTCGACTCCGAGGTCGGAATAAAAATCAGGCTTTTCCATGGAAGCAATAGCAACGACTTTCCCGATACCGGCATTTTTAGCAGCGTTTATACCGGATATGGCATCCTCAACTACAATACAATTTTGGGGGTCAAGTCCGAGTCTTTTTGCAGCAATCAGATAAATATCGGGTGCAGGTTTGCCGGGGATAATACCATCAGAGTAAACTATCTTTTCAACGTCAAACCATTTTTCCAGATGAAATTCCTTTATGTAAAAATCCACGTTGTCTTTTTCGCTCATTGTAGCTATAGTGCGAGGAATATTACTTTCTTTAAGATAATTCAGAAATTCTTCTGCAAACGGTGCCAGTTTGAAAATCTCGGGATGTCTTTTGCACATATCTCTATACACCTGTTCTTTTTCAACAGCGAATTTTTCAACCAGCTCCGGTGAAGGACGTTTCCCGATAGCGTAAGCAATTATATCTTCATTTGTTCTGCCGAACATGTATTTCAGCATCTCCTCATCAGAAAATGGAGTGCCTCTCAATCGTCTTGAAAACTCACGCCAGGCCTCCATGTGAAGCTCTGAATCCCAGAATAATGTCCCGTTAAAATCGAAAATAATACCGTTATAGCTCATAATAGTTTAGAAATCATCGTTTTTGTACATTTTATTGTAAATTTCCAAATACTCCTTGGACAATTTAGGATTGTTCAATTGCTTATATACATATGCAAGGTTGTAATAAAAATCAGGCTCCTGATTATTAATAGTCACGGCTCTCAAAAATGAATTGCGTGCATCTTTAAGTTTACCAAGCCGCAAATAGGCACAACCGAGATTATAATGTGCATAAGCAAAATCATCTTTAATTTTTATGGCTTTTTTGTATTCTGCGATTGCCTCTTCCAATTTGTTGCTGTCCAGATATATGTTTCCGGTATTGTAGAGCGCCTTATAGTTTTTAGGAGAGACAATGACAGCCTGTGAATACATATAAAGTGCATCGTCATTTTTTTGCATATCGTGAAGAATATTGCCTAAAAAAAGCCAGTTTTCAGTGGTTCTTTTATCTTCCGGAATGCTTATCAAAACGTCAAAGGCAGGGCGAATATTATTTTCGGCATACAGTAACTTTGCCTGCTCGCTGCGGCTGTTATCTTCAGCCCCAACTCTGACCATACCGGACAATGATACACATAATCCCAGAACCAATAATGTTAAAATCTTTTTCATACTAAGATTATACGATAAATAAAAATATTTTGCCAGAAATTTGACTAAAAAATTAAAGGGGGCATAATGTAATTGATGTCTCTTTTACTGATTTAACACCCGCATCTTACTCCTTGATGCGGGTGTTCTTTAAAATCAGTTTTAAATTTCTTCAGGGTTAAGCGCGCACGCCATAGTGTTTGTTGCTGAAACCATCTTAACAAATTTTTCCACATCGGCATTAATCTCAGGGAAAGTATTATAATGCATAGGAATAACAGTTCTGGCTTCTAACCATTTTGCGGCAACTGCAGCGTGCTCAATATCCATAGTGTAATAACCGCCTATTGGTAAAAGTGCAATTGTCGGTCTGTACAACTCCTTGATAGTTTTCATCTCGGAAGTAAGACATGTGTCACCTGCGTGGTAAATTCTTACGCCATCAATATCGAGGATAACACCTGCAGCTTCACCAGCGTATCTGCCGTCTTCAGTTGAACTTGTATGGAACGCGGGGACAAACACAGCACGCCCCCAGCTGTAATTAATCCAGCTTCCAAAGCCTACTCCTTTTGTATTTGCGCCCTGTTCTTTTAAAATTTTTGCAAGTTCAGGCACACAGGTGATTGTTGCGTCCTTTTCTTTTGCAATCGCAACAGCCTCGCCAACGTGGTCAGAGTGTCCGTGTGTTACAAATATATCAACAATATTTGTCTTTTTGTACTTGTATTTAGGGTTAATAGAAACCCACGGGTCAATTAAAATTGATTTATCATTGTGTTTAATTTCAAATGCACTGTGACCTATGTATTTTAAATCTACCATATAAAGTCTCCTCTTTCTTTTTCGTACTATTTTAATATACCAGATTTTATTATAAAATACAAATATGAATAATTACGAAACATTAATGAAAAGATGTTTTGAGCTTGCAAGACAGGGTGAAGGTGCAGTTTCGCCAAATCCGCTGGTGGGTTGTGTGGTTTTAAATAAAGACGGAGAAGTTATTTCAGAGGGCTATCACAGCAAGTACGGTGAAAATCACGCAGAGCGCGACGCACTTTTAAAACTTCACAACGGGGAAGAAAGAGGAGGAACTCTCGTTGTAAATCTTGAGCCGTGCTCACATTTTGGAAAAACTCCGCCTTGTGCTGATTTAATAATTGAACGCGGGATTTCAAAAGTTGTTTTTGCAATGCGTGATGTCAATCCGAAAGTAGATGGCGTAAAAAAACTTACTGATGCAGGGATTAAGGTCGTATCAGGTATTCTTGAAAATGAAGCGAAAAAGCTGAATGACGTTTTTATCAAGAATATAACGGAACGGAAAACTTTTGTAGCTCTAAAAACCGCAACAACTCTAGACGGGAAAATTGCAACCTCAAACGGCTCTTCCAAATGGATTACCTCAGAAAATGCAAGAAATGAAGTAAAAGTAATCAGAAACCGCTACGATGCGATATTAACATCATCATCAACAGTTATTGCAGACAACCCTACAATGGCACACCGCAAAAAAATCATTCTTGACAGAAATTTGAAAACAGATTTGACAGCTAACATCTATAAAAAAGGTCAAGTTTACATATTTTGTTCTGGAAAATCCTGTATTGACGGGAATATTACATACATTGATACACCGGTAAATGATGAAAAACTTGATATTAGTTTTATTCTTGAAAAATTATATGAGCTTGGGATATATAGTGTTCTTGTGGAAGCCGGCGGAAAGTTAAACGGTTCATTTTTACCATACACCGATAAAATTTATCATTTTATTGCGCCGAAAATTACATCAGATAACACATCACGTTCAGCATTCGACGGAAAATTAATCACAGATATAAACGATTCTCAGCAATTTATATTTGATGAGGTCAAAGAATTTCCGCCTGATTTACTACTGACTTATTATCCTATGGATATATCTTAAAAAAAGTTGTATAATCGGTGTATGGAAAATATTTTAAAAGTAACGCAGGCAGGTGTATTTTATCCCGCAGACAGAGATGAGTTATTAGTTATGATAGCAGCGCTGTCTCCTGATGAGGAGTCGCCATACAAATCAAACGCCATTATAGTTCCTCACGCCGGTTATATTTATTCAGGAATGATTGCAGCTAAAGGCTACAAATATCTCAATTCCGAGGTGGAGAATGTCTTTATCATAGCGCCGTCACATTATGTAAGGCTTTACGGTACTGTTACGTCATCGGCGGATGCTATAGAAACTCCGTTAGGCAATATAAGAATTAATAATAAAATTGTTGAAGAACTTCATCAGGATTTTGGCGTTGAATTTTCAGCAGAAGCTTTCTCACGCGAGCACGCACTGGAAACGCAGCTGCCTTTTGTACAGAAATTTGCGCCGCACTCTGCAATTGTTCCGCTAATATACGGCTGCGAAAACTTTGCTAATATTTCCAAAATTATTGAACGCTACGACAACGGTGCAAATGCGTTTGTTATCTCAAGTGATTTAAGCCACTTTTATCCTGCAAGGGAAAATATCAGGATGGATACATATACAGCTTCTCTCATAGAATCAAATGTAACAGCGAATTTTGAATCAGATAATGCCTGCGGCGCCGTCGGAATTTGTGCATTGCTGGATTACGCAAATAAAAAAGGTAATACACTAATCCGCTTAGGGCTAACAAATTCGTCAAAAGTAACAGGCGATACCTCTTCTGTTGTCGGCTACGGAAGCTGGTTTATGTTTGAAGGCAGCAAAAATGAATTTATCAAAAAATATTACACAAAACAGGTGCTTGAAATTTGCCGCAAATCAATAACTGCAGGCTTGCATAAATCTTCTTTTACTCCGGGGAATTATCCCTGTGTACTGGATGAAAGCGGAGCCTGCTTTGTGTCCCTGACTTCAGCTGGGCGTCTGCGCGGCTGCATAGGTTCTGTCATTGCACATCGCCCGCTGATTGCTGATTTAATAAAAAACGCTTATTCTGCTGCATTCGCAGACCCTAGATTTAAACCGCTGACCCCTGATGAACTCTATGAGATTAATATTGAAGTATCCCTGCTATCTGCGCCGGAAAAATTAATATTTAACACTGAAACTGAGCTAATGGAACAAATTGTCCCGCGCCGCGACGGAATAATTATCCGTGACGGAAACTATCAGGCTGTATTTCTGCCGTGTGTATGGGAGCAGCTGCCGGATAAAACAGAATTTATACAGGCATTAAAAGAAAAAGCAGGACTTGATAAGTCCTACTTTTCAGAAACTTTTTCAGCATTTAGATTTTCTGCTGTTGAGCTTGCTTGAGTAAATTGTTAAATCCTGATGTTGCTGTGGTTTGAGCAGGTTGTGCGGCTGGTTGAGATTGAACTGCCGCAGATGGTTCTTGCTGCACGCCATCTGTTAATTTAGCAACTGCCGCATCGACCTTTTTACCTCTGAATTCTTTTGCAGCGCAGCCTGTCAAAATACCTCCCAGTGCACCGAGAACTCCGGATACAAATCCATCAAAAGCTGTGTTCGGAATCTTTTTCTTTAGCACAATACCGGTAATAGCACCTAAAACAGCACCTGCTGTAAGTCCGCCCACAAGAAAAGTTTTTTCAGCTTTTTTACCTTTTTGGTACGTTGAGACAAATTCATCAACTTTTTCAGAAGTAGATGCGTATGTCCTGTAAACTCCCTTTCTGTCTTTAATTGCGACTGTTTGAGAACCGTTATTAGCCGGTATGCCAACAATTGGTGCGCCTGCTGATTCAAAATTGTAACCCATTACACAAAACCTTTCATATTTTACACTTCCACATATTATTATAAACGCAGAATCTTCATTTTTATTGACAGTATGTTAAGTTTTATTAACTAGGTTTCAATAAATTTACCATCGAAAAGGTCAACAACCATATTGACTTGGTCTGAGTACATGGAAGACATTTCTGATTTTGTTTTTGATTCAATTTTTATAGCTTCTTCCCTAGCTTCCTGAACGACTTCCGGCGGCGGTTCAAGTGGTGTGTGCTCTGGCTCGGTATTAACCTGAGGTTCCGGAGTTTTATTCGGTGCCGGAGCCGGCGCAGAATGCTTTGGAGCGTTTACCGGAGCTACAGGCACATCATCAGCCTGCGGCAGTCTTACAATGACCTTTGTATTAGATTGTGAAAAGAGCGCATCAACAGCAGTTTCAAGCATTTTTCTTTTGTTGCCTTCAACAAACTGCTTTAACAGAACCTCATTTTTCATCGTAATAATAACGCCGTCAGCGTCAATCTTAATCGGATTTGCCCACTGCTTCAAGAGAGCACGGGTTGGAACGCTCTGGATATTTTGAAGAAGATTTTCCCACATCGCAGCCAGACTGCCGGCTTCCGTCAATCCTGCCGATTTTGGCATAGGGGTGAACTCTTCTACAACGTTCTGTGCAGTTTTGGGTACACTGTGCGGTGTATCATCTGATGTTTTAGGCGCAGGTATTTTCGGCTGCGGAACAGGCTGCGGAGCCGGAGCTGTTGCAGAATGCGGCTTCATCACAGGTGCCGGCGGTGTTTTATACGCAGCAACATTCACGGGCTGTACTGCACCACCTTCAAGTCTGGAGATGCGGTTTTGCAATTCCAGAAGGGTTGTGTTTTCCGTAAGATTTGCTAAATCAATTATTCCGACTTCAAGCCAAAGCCTCGGATTATTTGTCGTTTTTACTTCTTTTATGTAATTGGATATTTTTTCAATTAGAAATACTATCTGGTGAGTTTCAATCTGCTTGCACTGCTCTTTCAACTTGCCAATCTGTGTATCATTTAGCTGTGTAAGTTCAGTAATAATTTCTTCTCTGCAATTTTTAATTATCAAAAGATTTTTGAAATAATCCAGAAGGTTAGTCAAAATTTGAACGGGTTCATTGCCTGAATTATAAATCTTTTCTAAAACTTCAATTGCATCAGGCTGTTTTGAGTTAATTATTTTTTCAGCAAGTTCAGAAAGTACATCAAAAGAAATCCTGCCGAGCAGGCTGTTTATATCATCGGTTGTAATAGCTTCTGAGCCGTCAAGGACACTGAGCTGGTCTAAAAGTGCAATACTGTCTCTCATTCCGCCGGCTGAATTTTTAGCAATAGTGAAAAGTGCATCATCAGTAATATTGATTTTTTCTTTGTCAGAAATCATTCTGAGATGTTTCACAATATCATCAGTTGTAATTCTTCTGAAATCAAATCTCTGGCAGCGACTCTTGATAGTATCAAGAACTTTGTGCACTTCTGTAGTCGCAAGTATAAAAATAACATTTTCCGGCGGTTCTTCCAGAGTTTTCAACAAAGCATTGAACGCAGTGGTTGAGAGCATGTGGACTTCGTCAATAATGTAAATTTTGTACCTGCTGTTTACAGGCGCATACATAACTTTTTCCAGAATATTCTGCGCGTCTTCTACTTTTCTGTTACTTGCAGCGTCTATTTCAATGACGTCCATTGGTACGGAATTTGTAATATCAACACAGTTTTCGCAAACACCGCAGGGGTCGACCGTCGGGCCGTTCACACAGTTTAGTGATTTTGCAAAAATACGTGCCGTAGAGGTTTTACCGGTGCCTCTCGGGCCGGTAAACAAATACGCGTGGGCGATTTTATCCATATTTATGGCATTAGCAAGTGCCTTTTTAATATGTTCCTGCCCGACTATTTCATCCAGTTTCTGCGGACGGTATTTTCTGTAAAGCGGTATGTATTTTTCATTCATGATGATATAATTATAACAGAGAAACCGTAAAAGGACAAACCGTTATGAATTTAATTAAACCTGAAAGATTAAAGCCGGGGGATAAAATCGGACTGATTGCACTCTCCGGCGCAATAGAAGACAGAGCCTCTGTTGAACGTGCTGTAGAATATTTTAAATTAAAAGGCTGCGATACTGTGTTGTCTGATAATATTTATGACACTAAGAGGTATCTTGCAGGAGACGACGACAAAAAAGTTGATGAATTACACAGATTTTTCAAAGATGAAAGCATCAGGGCTATAGTCTGTGTTCGCGGCGGGTACGGTGCTATAAGACTTGTAAATAAAATTAATTACGATATTATACACACCAATCCTAAAATTTTTTGTGGATTTTCGGATGTGACGGCTCTATCTTTGATGATGTATAAACGTGCAGGACTTATTACATACTCTGCACCTATGGTAATGAGTGATTTCGGACTTGAAAATCGTTCTGATTTTACTATGGACAATTTTTTCAAGGTCATCACAAAGGATTGCGAAATTAAACTCAAAAACGAAGATAAAATCTACAAAAACGGGTCTGCTGAAGGAATTTTGTGGGGCGGTAATCTGGCAACCGTTGTTTCGCTGTGCGGGCTTGATTTTATTCCGGATGAACCTTTTATATTTTTTGCTGAAGACATCAACGAGCAGGTTTATAAAATTGATAAAATGTTCACGCAGCTGTTTAATATCAAACAATTCAGGGATAATATACAGGCAATAATACTCGGGGAATTTCTTGATTCCGGCAATCAGGTTTGGCTGGATGAGCTTTTTGAAGAAATAGCTTCAACTCACAATATCCCTGTTGTCAGCGGCTTCAAAATTACTCATGGAAAAGATAAATTAACTCTTCCAATCGGTGCACACGCATCACTCATTGACGGCGAGCTTTTGGTAAAATAGGTCAAATTAGTTAGACTGATTGAAGTTGCCAGTTTCGGTATTTAATGATATATTTTGAATGTATTAGAGAGGCATTATGAATATTCTATTTGTTATTGACAAAATCGAACTTAAATATTTTGAATTTAATGATTTAGTTACAAATTTTTGGATTATAAAGGAGTTTTTAAACAGGGGCGAAAAAGTTTGGATAACGACAATTGACAAACTCAAATTGGTTAAATCCAAAGCATTTGCAGGTTGTTACAGAACATCTTTAGACTGCGAAAACATCATCTATGATAAAAAAGAAGAACTGAAATCTATCGAAGATTTTCAGCTTGCAATGTTCAGACCTGACCCGCCTGTCGATATGGATTACATCAGCGCAACTTATATTTTTGACTTTGTGGATAGAGAAAAAACTTTTGTGATGAACGATACAAAGGCAATACGTGATTTCAACGAAAAACTGCACGCGGTAAAATTTGCTGAATTTATGCCGGAAAATATTGTAACATCTTCTAAAAAAGATATTATGGAGTTTCTCTCTGATGCCGGCGAAATAATTCTTAAACCATTAAACAAATGCTTCGGTTCCGGCGTCTTTTACCTGAAAAAAGGGGACAAAAATGCGGCTGCAATTATAAATACCGTAACAAACAATCAGTCAACGCTGGTTATGGTGCAGAAATATATTCCTCAAGCAATCTACGGCGACAAGCGTGTTCTCATACTCGGTGATGAAGTACTTGACTATTGCGTACAAAAACTGCCGAGCAATGACGATTTTAAGTTCAATGAACACAATGACAATTGCGTCAAAAAAGCAGTTTTATCTTCTACCGAAAAAGAAAATTTCACAAAAATTGCGCAAGAATTGAACAAACTCGGGCTTTATATGGCAGGACTGGATGTTATTGACGGTAAGATTATTGAAGTAAATATAACAAGCCCCTGCTACTTTATCAGAGAAATTAACAATGCGTTCGGAATACATTTAGAGCAGACAATTGTTGATTATATTCTATCAAAAGTGCCGGCTCCTTCCGCAGCAAACGTATAAAATTTCGCAGGTTAAAACCATTCCTGTCTGGGCGGCGTGTAGTTGATAAGTTTATCATCAACAAAATCTTTAAACATTTCTACCATGTATTCAAAACCGTTTTCGTGCAATGAAGGGTTTTGTTTTTCAGCAACAAGCTCCTGTAACTTACGTTCAGTTTCCTTTAGCAGTTCTCTGTCAGGGAAATAATTGAAAGGATCCCCTTCAAAACCTCTTGCATATAAGTTCGTATCCAATTTGTCTAAATTTAATTTTTTAGCAGGGACTTCCAGTAACCTTTGTGCATACGCACTGCAAAGCTTACCTAAAATTTTTGGTGCATATTCTGTTTTGTCCGCATCAATCGCGTGGTATATAAATGCAATTGGATTGTATTCTTCCATCTTAAAATTAGGGCTGAAATCAATACAGGTCAGATTTTGTGAAATCGGATCAACAAGAAGATTTTCACCAAACCTGTCAAAATCAATCCCTTTTTCTTTTGCGTCTTCAACCTGTTTTATTACATTTTTAAATGATTCTTCCGGAAAATTATTTGCAACAAGTTCCTGCAAGGCCTGTTTAACTTTAATCCCGGATGCGGTATCACTGTGGCGCATAATCTTTAGCGGAATTCCAGGAATATATCGCATAAGCTGTATGCCGGGAGCCAGGTGCGCTACAACGTGGTTTACCTTGTCATATTTATCAAGCTTCATATCAAGACCCAGTTGTTTTGATTTTGATGAAGTTTTCTTTTCCTGCCTTATGCAGTAATACGGATAATCCTGTATTTTAACCGCAATAGCTTCCTGTCCTTCACCGATTACGAAATGATCTTTAATTGCCTTTTTGCAAACTTTAATTATTTTATCAGCCGGCAAGTCCATCAAATCAACAGACTTTGAAATACCTCCGCTGAAAGAAACTGTATCTTGTTTCAAAGGTGCAAGGTTTGGATATTTTGCACTTTTAGCAGGGAATGTGGCTGTGCGGGGTGTATTTTGTGTATTGAATAAATTTACTGATTGCAATAACATGTTTTATCCGATTAGTTGTATCATTACGGATTTGAATGTCACTGAATAAAAAAAATTGCTTTAATGTTAAGATTTTTTTACATTTATTTAACGCGAGAGAACACTTCAACATTCACATCATCAAAAGTATTTTCATTGAAATACGCACAGCTGGCAACCATCGCAGCGTTGTCCGTACAATATTTCATTGCAGGTGCATTCACTCTGTAGCCATCTTTTTCGAGGTCAAAAACTTTCTTTCTGATTTCCGAGTTTGCTGCAACCCCGCCGGCAATTACAACTTGTTTGTAGCCTTTTACTTCAAGTGCTTTTTTCAGTTTTTTTACAAGTGTTGAAGAGACTGTTTCCTGAAAACTTGCGCAGAGGTCATTTACAGGCATATCATCTTTGTCAAAAGATTTAACCAATCTGAGTACAGCGGTTTTGAGACCACTAAAGCTGAAATTGTAGCCGTCAACTTTCGCTTCAGGCAATTTGAACGCGTGGGGATTACCCTGCTGAGCCAACTTGTCGAGCATAGGACCTCCGGGATAAGGCAAACCGATAAGGCGCGCAACTTTGTCATAGGCTTCACCTACAGCATCATCAATTGTTTCGCCCAGAATGGTCTGCTCTGTGTAGGATTTAACATCAATTATCTGGGTGTGTCCTCCGCTCACGAGAAGTGCCATAAAAGGAGGTTTCAGGTCAGTGTCGATATAATTTGCACACAGATGCGCATTCAGGTGATTAACACCGATAAACGGTTTGTCATAAACAAGCGCCAGAGTTTTTGCGGCATTTAACCCGACAAGCAAAGAACCTACAAGCCCGGGGCCGACAGTTCCGGCAAACGCTGATATCTCTTCCGGCATTAGTCCTGACTGGTAAAACGCCTGTTCTATAACAAAATTTATAGTTTCAAGGTGTTCTCTTGCCGCAATTTCAGGAATAACCCCGCCATACTGCGCGTGTGTCTTAATCTGGGACGCTACAACATTTGCAATGACTTCACGCCCGTTTTTTACAACTGCACAAGCCGTCTCATCGCAGCTTGTCTCAATTGCCATAATATAATTATCATATCCTGTACCGATATCTACAGGGGTTTTGCTTAACAACGAATATTTTTTCATGCTATCATTATAATACGAAAAAGGATTAAAAGAAAATGCAGTTTTTAGATAAAACAAAAATAAAAATAATTTCAGGTAAAGGCGGCAACGGAATGGTTGCGTGGCGCCGTGAAAAATATGTAGATAAAGGCGGACCGGCAGGCGGCGACGGCGGCAGGGGCGGAGATGTTTATCTCGTTGCAACTGAAAATATGTCGACATTGATGGATTTTAAGTTTAAATCCGTTTTCAGAGCGGAAAACGGAGAAAACGGCGGCATCAAAAATATGCACGGACGGTGCGCAAAAGATTTATTTATCCACGTGCCGGTCGGAACCGTCGTGAAAGATATAAAAACCGGCAATATAATAGCAGATCTTGTGCATGACAGGCAAACCGTGCTTGTCGCAAAAGGCGGGAGAGGCGGACGCGGCAACGCCAGATTTGCAACTGCGCAAAAACGAGCGCCGCAATTTTGCGAACCAGGCGAACCTTCTATTGAAAGAGAACTTGAACTTGAATTAAAGCTTATTGCTGATGTCGGGCTCCTCGGTATGCCAAACGCCGGCAAATCAACTCTCATCAGCAGAATTTCTTCTGCTAAACCTAAAATTGCTGACTATCCGTTTACAACACTTGTGCCAAACCTGGGTGTTGTCAGAAAACGCAGCGGCGACGGGTATGTTGTGGCTGATATTCCGGGGTTGATAGAAGGTGCGAGTGAAGGTGTCGGTCTCGGGCACGACTTTTTAAGACATGTTGAAAGATGCCGCTTTCTTGTACACATTGTCGATGTTACCGCAGAAAATCCACTCGAAAATTTTGAGATAATTAATAACGAACTGGCACTCCACTCTCAAAAACTTGCGGATTTGTACCAGATTATCGCTCTCAATAAAATTGATGCGATTGATGACGTGCGAAAAGCAGAATTAAAACAGCAGTTTAGCGAATACTCTGACGATGTTTTTATGATTTCGGCAGTCACCGGTGAAAACGTTGATAAACTGGTTGATTTTATGTCAATAAAAGTTGATGAAATAGAAAAACCGGTTTCAGAAATTGTTGTTGAAGAAGATATGGACGCTTTCAATAACGATGACAGCGAATTTGAAGTAATTAAAGTAACAAAAGACTCATTTGTGGTAGAAGGCGGAAAAATCAGACGGATTGCTAATGTTACCGATGCCAGAAATATCGAACAGGTAATAAGGCTTCAAAACATAATGACCGGAATGGGCGTTTTTGAAGAATTAAAGAAAAAAGGCGTAAAAGACGGTGACACTATCATTGTAGGACATCTTGAATTCATTCATTATGAAGACCGCGATGAAGTTAAATCTGACGATTCAAAATAAATATTTGTAATATAATAATGTTATGATGAACGTTCAAAACATTATCGAAAGAATACGCGAACTGATTACAGACGACACACTCGTTCAGCTCAAAGATGAATTGAACGGGTATCATAGTGCGGATTTGGCTGATATTTTTGTGGAACTCCGTCCTGATGAACGTTTGGAATGTTTTAAACTTTTGGAACTGGAAAAAGCTGCTGATTTGGTTGAATATTTGTCCCCCCAGCTGCAAGTTGAACTTCTCGGTGATATTGACGAAGAAGTTGCCTCAAAAATTATTACAAAATTGCCGCACGACGCTGCTGCTGACGTTTTGGGGGATATGGAAGATGACGAAAGCGAAACCTATCTTGATAAGCTTCCGCATAAATTTTCAGCAGAAGTGCGGGAACTTTTGACATACAACGAAGATACCGCCGGCGGTATCATGAACCCGATTGTCCTGACCGTAAATTCAGATATGAGCGTTCTTGATGTTTTAAACCACATCAGAATCAAAGCGGAAAAAGACAATATGGAACTATACTACGTTTATGTTGTGGATAAACAAAATCACCTTCTCGGTGTTGTGTCTTTAAGAAAACTTTTAACTTCACCAATAAATCAAAAAGTTGAAGATATAATGATTTCTGATATAGTTAAACTCCACGTTGATGATTACAGCGACTATGTAACGGATGTATTCACAAAATACCAGTACAACGCTCTTCCTGTTGTCGACTTATATAACAGACTAAAAGGAATGATTACGTGGGATGACGTTCAGGATTTGGTAGAAGAAGAGACAACGGAAGAAATCTACCAGTCATCAGGTATTTCAACCGAACTTGCTGATGAAGACGAAATCCTTTCCGGCAATATTTTCCATGCAATTCGTGCAAGGACCCCGTGGTTATTTATAACTTTACTTGGTGAATTTGTTGCGGTACACGTTGCACACCATTTTGACGGAACACTTGCCGCTTTACCGATTGTAGCAATTTTTATGCCGCTTCTGGCAGGGCTTGGCGGGAATATCGGGACACAAAGTATTACTTTGATGGTCCGCGGTCTATCTACAGGGCAGGTGTCCTTGAGCTCCGCACTTTACCACATTTTCCGCGAAATGTTTGTCGGACTGTGTATCGGAATTTTATTCGGTGCGCTTGTAACACTTGCAACCTGGGGGTGGCAGCATAACATTGAACTCGGACTCGTTGTCGGGTTTGCAATGGCTATAAATATGACTATGGCCACTGTTATCGGAACTTTCACTCCGTTTGCGCTTAAAACACTTAAAGTTGACCCTGCGGTTGCTTCAGGTCCTGTTATTGCAACAACTATTGACGTTGTCGGCTTGGCTGTTTATTTTACGCTTGTTTCAACATTTCTAATTAAGATTATTTGAGAAAAATACTTAATATATGGGATATGCTTATTATAAATTTCTATTAGAATTTAATTTGAAGAAGAGATTTGCTTATAGGAAAAATGCACATGAATAATGAATACAATGATTATAATGAAAATGAAAACCAAGAAAACAATGTAACCGCTGATAATCAAGATATACAGGAAAATTCTCCGAGAGTAGACCGCACATTTAGACGTCATGTAAAGAATAGATACGAGCAGTCTGAATTTATTAAGACGCTGGCTCTTATTTGTATTGTATTTGTTGTTGTTATCTTTGGATTTTTCCTCTTTGCAGATAATAGTGAAATGCTGGGTGAAAAATTCGGAAAAGATTCCTTTATCGCTAAACTTTCCCAAAATATGTCAAAAAGCAGTTCTAAAAAAGAACATGCTGATTATTCGCTGCCGTTTGGAATGAGACGTCAGAATATTCTGCTTCTCGGTGTTGATTCAAACGGTGAAGGCAGTGATCTTTGGGACGGAACAAGGACGGACACAATTATTTTAATGAATATTGATCCGCACACAAAGACTGTTAACGCAATATCCATTCCGCGGGACAGCAAAGTTTACCTGGCAGGTGACGGCGGTATTCAAAAAATAAACGCCGCTCATGCTATCGGCGGAATTAATATGACACTGAAAACAATTGAAGAAACTCTGGGTGTCAAAATTGATAGATATATTATGGTTCATGATGACGCTGTAAAAGAGCTTGTGAGAGCTTTGGGCGGAGTTGATATCTATGTTGAAAAAGATATGCACTACCACGATTACGCCGGAAATCTTCATATTGATTTAAAAAGAGGGGATAACCATCTTGATGCTGAAGAAGCTGTAGGCTACCTGAGATTTCGTCACGATGTTCTGGGGGATATCGGTAGAACACAGAGACAGCAGTGGTTTTTGAAAGGTGTTTTAGAAAAACTTAAACAGCCGCAAACTATTGCTAAAATTCCTGATATTATTTCTGTTGCCAACAAGTATGTTAAAACTAATATGTCAATGTATGAAATGTCACAATATGCTGCACTTGCAAAACATTTTGATATTGATAAAATCGAAATAGCCCTTCTTCCGGGTGCACCTAACAAAAAAGGATACACAAGCTACTGGATTCTTGACCCTGAAAAAACTCAGGAAGTTGTCGACAGACTTATCTACCGTGAAAAAGCTCAAGTCGACTACAATTCACAATTTACGGCAAATGTCATGTATTCTCCGTCAAGAATTAATGACGCTCAAAAGCTTATTGATGAATTGGAAGCCTTTGGTGTTAACGTAAACTGTACCGGTGAAGCTTTGAGAACACATTCTCAATTTATAGCGCATTCCAACAATATTACTAATGAATATTACAATTGGCTCAAGAAAAAAATTCCGGCACTGGATGTTAATCAGTTTGTGTTTGAGCCTGTAAACCAATACTGTTCAGGCGCTGATTATACAATAATATTATCCGGAAAATAAGAAAGGCGGCGCTATTACCATGCTAAAACGAAGCGAGAAAATTAACGCAATAGAGAGAGATTTCAGATTAAACTATCATTCTGTTTTGCTCCCTCACCTAAAAAGAATGGAGTTTATAAGAGTAATTTTATATTTTATTTTTCTTATTTGTGCTCTTGCTCTCGTTTCAGCTTCCGTAATGCTGTGCTGGGCATTTTTTAATTCTGCCAGTACAGAACCCTGGGAATATTTATTGGCTATAATACCGCTTATTTTTATTTTTTCTGCCCACCGATTTTGGGAACTTATTCTAAATATAATATTAAAAAAGAAACTTCTAAATTATATTCTTGTGCCATTCAAAACATTTAAGGCTGATAAAATTTTTGATATACCGTCCATACAATTGAAAGAGTCAAAAATTATTGAAAAATACGTGTTTAAAATTAATCCTGAACGTATTGACGGTGTGTATAGAGGCGTAAATATAAGATTTAATTCAGCACTGCTGTTTGATATAGTATCCACATTCTCAAACGGGAAACGAAGAATGAAAATAAAAAATGTTTTTTCCGGTTATATCGTAGAAATGGATATGAACAAAACTTTTAGCGGTCACACTATCCTGGAGTCTCATTTAATACATACTGATGAAAGCTTTTTGGACCGCTTTAAAGAAAATTACTACGAAATGGAAGAGGTTGAACTTGAAGATCCTGATTTTAAAAAGCATTTTACCACAATAAAAACCACAGACCAGGTTGAGGCAAGATATCTTCTTAATCCAGCGATGATGGAAAAATTAAAGGATATGGAAAGCGCATTTTCAAGAATGTTTAAACTAACTGATTTCAGGTTGTCTTTTTTAGATAAAAAAGTTATGATTGCAATGAAAGTATATTCGGCTAACAATATGCTGAAGCTTTGTTCGCTTAACAAACCTTTATACAAACAAGATAAGGAAATTTGTGCATTTAAAGACACGCTGCTTGAAACTATAGAAATTGTAGATGAACTTGACTTAGATGAAAAAATCGGAACATACTAAAATTAGCAATAAGAAAGAGAGGTTTATATGTCAATGACAATGATTATAGCAGGTGGTGCAGCTTTACTTTTGGTTTTCTGGCTGTATTCAACCTATGTAAATGTGATTAAAACCAGAAATAAAGTTGATGAAGCTATGTCAAGCATTGATGTTAATTTAAAAAAGAGATACAACATTTTGCCAAATGTGCTTTTCTTAGCTAATAAATTTATGGAGCACGAAAGAAGTTTAATTGAGGATATTACAAAATTGCGGACTTCTGCACTGCAATTATCGAGCGGAGTGCACAATGTTCAGGACAAAATTAATTTGAATAATGAAATTCAGAAAAAAATGAATGAGTTGTTTGTGTCTGTCGAAAATTATCCTCAGTTAAAATCAGATAATACGATGGTGCAGGCTATGAAAACTTACACAGATGTTGAAGAACATATAGCTGCTGCTCGGCGTTTTTACAATGCAGCAGTTAGAGATTTGAAAAATGTAGTTCAAATATGGCCGAGTTCAATGTTTGCTGCCTCTATGGGGATTAGCGGTGACATTCCATATTTTGAAACCGCAAGTGAGGTTGAGCGTGCACCTATTAATGCGCAGAATTATTTTAATTAGTTTGTTGAATACTGCTTTGTAAATAAATATTAAGCTAAATTTACTTTGATAGGCAATATCCTGGTGTCGCTTGTTTTTATTAAATATGCACAAAAAACAAGGAAGGTAGTGTGGATAAATGAATGCTTTATTCAAAAGTGTAGGTATGTATTTACAAGGTTTTAAAAAAGTTCCGCTAAATGATGCCAAAGGCGTGTTAAATAAAAAGAACAATTTTAAATGGGTAAAAACAACAGATGAATTTCAACTTACTGAATATCCAAGCGGAACCAGAGTAGAAAAATTCTATTCAGAAGGTGCTAAATGCAAAAAAATAATCAAACCCGATGGTACAGTGTATAGCAGATTATCCTTCCGCGATGGCAGCTGGCAAATTATAAAAACCTTTCTGAAAAAAAACGGCATGCAGATTTTAAAAGAAAAATCGCCTGCTCAAGCAGCCGCTGAAAAGGCAAAATTAACAGCAGAACGGTTGACTAAAAAGCGTCTTGCATTTATAGATAATTTCAACAAAAAGTTTCAAAGAACAACAATCAGAGGTGAAGACGGTACTGTTACAAAACTTGTTCATGATAAAGAAACCAATGACTTGGTTCACTGGTTCCGTAAAGACGGAAAAACAGGGAATAAATCGGTGGGTGATATTGAGTATATACCGTTTGGAAAAATAAGAACAGTAACTACAAATGATCAGTTTATCATAGACGAAAGCATTAAACTAGGTAATTTGCTTAATTCGAGCAACAAAACGGCTTTGCCGCTATAACAAATTTTAATCCATAATTAAAAAATGTGCCTGACGGGATTCAAACCCGTGACCTTCGCCTTCGGAGAGCGACACTCTATTCAGCTGAGCTACAGGCACAGAAATTTAACCTTATTTATTTGATTAGCAAGCCCACCTGCATAAACTAATAAGAATAACTGGGCATGAAGAGACTCGAACTCCCACGCGTTAGCACTAGTTCCTAAGACTAGCGTGTCTACCATTCCACCACATGCCCAAATTAAGTTGTCAAAAGATCCTGCGACCTTTGCAATTAGCTGACATCAGCCAGTCTATCCCAAAATCTATACATTGTCAAGATTATGAAACTTGTATAACTAATCACGTATGTATTGCAAAAAGCCCGTCATTCTGAGGGCTTTAGCCCGAAGAATCTTTTTTATTTAGATACTTAACTAACGCTCAGAAGGACACCGTTTTTAAAATTTTAGCAGAATTTGCTATATAAGTTCCGAGATTACCTGGCGTCCGGATGGTTCGATTGAGATAGTTTTATCTCATAGTATTCGTTCTTGTCAATGTCTACACCCATGGTCTTTATGTCACAATAGGTCTTCTTTTTCTTTTTTGTTAGTAGTTTTTTGTAATCGCCTGCCATATTTTTATTTTATCATGAAGTTCAACTTTTTTTATTATATAATTTTTTATATAATTTTATTGAGGGGATATTCATCATGATGGAGTATAAATTAAAAGACACAACCACGGGTCAGGCGTTCAACTATTGGTACCTGATTAAAAAAATCGTGCCTTACATAAAGCCGGTATCAGGCAGAGTTTTTTTGAATATTCTGATAGCAATACCGCTGGGGCTTTTAGATGGTGTGGTTGCGTTTGCACTAAAACCTTATATGGATTTGGTAATCAACGGTTCGCCTGCCGACAAGTGGGTGTTCTTGGGACACTCGATTCCTACGCAAGCATTTCTTGCAGCACTCATTCCGTTTGCGGTTGTTGCTTTTGCTGTCCTCCAAGGGCTGCTTAAATATACCAGCAATTACCTCACTGACTGGACCGGCAACAAAGTAGCTAATTCTCTTAAAATAGATTTGTTCAAACGCCTTACTGCACTTGACCCGCAGTTTTACGACGTAAATTCTTCCGGTTTGATACTTACAAGGTTTTTTACTGACCCGGATTTTGCGTCTAAATGTATACTTGATAACCTGAAAACTTTTATAGCAACAATCTTTGGTCTTGTTGGTCTTGTCGGCGTTTTGCTCTATAACTCTTGGCAGCTTGCTATAATTGGTGTTACTGTTATGGGGATTGCAATGACTCCTGTCATTCTTATCAGAAAAAAGATTAAAACAGTTTCCAATAAAACAATGGTAGTTGGCAGCAATATGACGACTAACTTCAACGAGACCTTTGCCGGTAACAAGATTATTGCCGCATACAATTTACAGGACACACAAAATAAAAAGTTTGAAGAGCAGGTGCATCAGCAGTTTGACCTTGTTATGACTTTGACAAAACGTGTCGGCTGGATGTCTCCTATCATGTATTTTGTCTGCTCTATAGGTATTGCTATTGTTATGGCTTACGGAAACCACCTCATCCTAACCGGCAAGATGACTGCAGGCAGCTTTGCTTCCTTTGTTACTTCCCTGCTGCTCCTCTACAAACCGACTAAAACGCTCGGGCAGACTTTGACACTCGTTCAAAGCGCTTTTGTTATGTGGGCGCGTGTATTTGAACTATTTGATTTGACCCCGCACATAAACAACCCTGAAAATCCTGTTATGCTTAACGGGCTTACAAGCAGCATTGATTTTTGTAATGTTTGTTTTGAGTACGAAAAAGATGTTCCTGTGTTAAAAAATTTCAGTCTCCACGTCCAAAAAGGCGAAACACTTGCTCTTGTCGGTAATTCAGGCGGCGGGAAAAGTACCGTTGTCAACCTTATTCCGCGCTTTTACGATGTAAAAAGCGGCTCTGTTCTGCTGGACGGTACTGATGTAAGAAAATTCGATTTGCATTCGCTAAGAAGTCAAATTTCTTTTGTATTCCAGGATAACTTCCTTTTCACAGGCACAATCCGCCAAAATATTCTGCTTGGCAATCCGCTTGCGACCGAAGAACAATTGCAGGAAGTCATTAAAATGGCGCATCTGGATGAATTTATAACAACTCTTGAAAAAGGACTTGATACCGAAGTCGGCGAACGCGGAACAACACTTTCAGGCGGTCAAAGACAACGTGTAGCAATCGCCCGCGCAATGCTGAAAGATGCCCCTATTGTTATTCTAGACGAGGCAACTTCTGCTCTTGATAACAAGTCTGAAGAGATTGTTCAGCACGCACTGGATAACCTTATCAAGAATAAAACCGTTTTTGTTATTGCTCACAGATTATCCACTATAAAAAATGCTGATAGAATTGCTGTTATCAATGAAGGTGAACTTGTTGAACTGGGAACACATGACCAATTAATACATATTCCTAACGGTAACTACAAGCACTTATACGAAATGCAATTCGCACACCAGGAGGAGGCTCTTTTAGAATGAATTTAGTTGTAAAAAAATGGATTCAGCCGTATTTGCTGATTGAGTATTTAAAGGATTTTTACAAGGTAACGGATTTAACATTTGACGGAGCAACTAAAGCCGCATTCAAATCAAAAATGTTTGGTGCGGTTGAGGATGGCAAAATCGGACTTTACATGAAAAATGTCAACAAATTTTACATCCTGGATGATGTGTCCGGCACTAATCTCAAGGAATTAATCAAAGAAAAATTGAATTTGTCAGATGCGGATTTGGAAATCAGCACTGACAATGAAAATGCTTTGGCTTTGGTTGACATGGGTAAATCTGAAGCTTCTTTTATAATTAAATAATTATTTTTTTTATTTTAGGGCAATTTTTTCGATAAAATTTACTTTATATATATAAGGGAAATTTTAATCGAGGTTCAATATTGTTTAGTTTTTGCGCAAACTTTTCATATATTAATCCAATGCCGATGTATATGCCGTTCGGTAGCTTATGCTGCGGCGGAGGTAATTCTTTCTGGGGAGCTTTTTTAGGCGGTTTTCTCGGTTCTTCGCTATCAAACGGCGGGTATCAACAGCAATATTATGATAATAATTTCTCTTATGGCTGCGGAGTTTATAATCAGCCAATATTCAACATTAATCCGTTTTCCATGCCGGCTTCAACAATGTTTACGCCGTCATATCAAATGCCGCAATTAAACTACAACATGCCTTCATTGAACTTTAATTTTTCAGGTAATTACAATTACATGTATTCACCGTTTGCTGCAATGCCGGAAAAGGCAGCTGCTGTTACTTCAAACTCATCTGGTGTTGCCGCTTATAATCCGTTCAGCTATACCCCGGAGAAAAAGACTACAGGCACTCATTTTGATTCTGATGATTATTTAAGCGGGCGCAGCACTGCATCATCTGTAAGAAGAAGTACAAATACCAGCACAAGCGTATCTTATAATACAAAATCTAATTTGCCTGCACTTGCTCAATCAGGGTATAATGCGACGTTAGCAAATAAACTTGTAAATATTGCAATGCAAGATAAGAAATCTTCCGGTTCAAAAGGCGGCGATTGCGCAACTTATGTAAAAAATGCAATTCAAAAGGCTGGATTAGGCAAATATGAATACGGCGATGCGTATGAATGTGCTGATATACTAGCCCGCAATAAAAAACACTTTAAAGAAATAGAAGTTGCAGCATCAGACATTCCTAAACTGCCTGCAGGATGCGTAGTAGTATATCCGCGCGGTGATATGAATTACAGTGACAGATATGGACATGTTGAAATTACAATCGGTAATGGCCAGGGCGTGAGTGATAAAGTCTATAACGTTAGTGCTTCAAGCCGCGCCAGAGTATTTGTACCGGTTAGTGCTTAAAAAATAATTTTCGCACCTGTCCTTCAAGGCTTTCAATAGAGCGGTTGTTGTAAACTACAAAATCTGCTAATTCACGCTTTTTATCCTGGGACATCTGCGCATCCATCCTGAGTTTTGCTTCTGATTTTGTAAGGTGATTTCTTATCATCAGGCGTTTTAGGCGAGAGCGGTCATTTGAATAAACAAGAAGCACCTTGTCAAATAAATCCTGCATATTGGCTTCATACAACAACGGAATGCCTACAAAAACAAATTCTTCGTCTCGGTTCTTTTCAAAAAATTCAAGGATTTTTTGTTTAATAATCGGGTGAACAATACTTTCAAGTTTTTTCTTTAATACAGGGGTGTCAAATACTATATTCCCGAGTTTTTTTCGAGAAATTATACCGTCTTCAAGGATGTCATAGGGTCTGAAAGATTCAACAATTAAATCTTTGTAATCTTCAAGCACCTGATGTCCGAAAATATCAGTATCAGCCACTTTAAAATTATTCTGCATTAAAAATCTTTCAACTTCCGATTTTCCGGCAGCAATGTTACCGGTAATAGCCACTTTTATCATTTATTTGATATCCTGTTCAAGAAATTTTTTAATTCTCTGATTTGCAAAGGTTTAATAGGTTTAAATTCTCCGCGTTTCAATCCGTCGAGATTAATAGTTGCGTGCTGTATGCGTTTGAGAGTTTTAACCTCAAAACCTATATGTTCAAACATTTTTCTGATTTGCCTGTTCATCCCCTGATAAAGTGTAATCTGCATTGACGTGTGCTTGTTATCAATGTCCAGCACCAGTATATCAGCGTAGGCAACTTTCCCTTTTTCGATTTCAACGCCGTTAGCGAGCTCTTCCAGTTGAGCTTGGCTGACCCTGCCGTCGACAGAGACCAGATAGACTTTCGGAACTTTAATAGAAGGGTGGGTTAATTCATTAATTAAATCACCATCGTTGGTTAATATTAAAAGTCCGGTTGAATCTTTATCCAGCCGCCCAACTGGTTTGAGATGAAGCATCGAATCCGGCAGAAGATCATAAATAGTTTTTCTGCCTTTTTCGTCATCAGATGTTGTGATATATCCAGCCGGCTTATAAAACCTGTAGTACTCGTGTTTGACCGGACGAATAAGCTTTTGTTCAACAAAAACCTTATCTTGCGGCTGAACAAGGTATCCAAGCTCTGTAATTTTTTTGCCGTTTACGCTTACTTTGCCCTGTTCAATAAGTTCATCAGCAGCACGGCGTGAACACAAACCTGAGGACGCTATATATTTGTTTAAACGGACACCGGACATCTGAGAGCCCTTTCAAAAACATCGACAAGAATTTGCGGCATTCTTCTGTACAGCTTGCCGGCGTTGTTTATGGCAACAACTTCAACAGAGGCTTCAATAAAAATTTTTCCTGTATCTTTTGATTTAATAGCCTGCTTGAATGTAACCGAAAGGTTATTGAAATTTTCAATCCAAGTAGAAATAATGATTTCATCATCAAGTTTAGCAGAAGCTTTGTAGCGGACATTGAGATTAACAACAGGCAGAAGAATATCATTTTCTTTAAGTTGTGAAAGGTTATGCCCCATCTGTTCACACCAGAGAACCCGTCCCATCTCAAGCCATCTGAGATAAGCACCATGCCACACAACGCCGTAGGCATCAGTATCTGCATAATAAACTTTTTGTTCAAATTCGTGTATCATAATACATTAATTTTATCACAAAATTTTAATTAAAGAAAGGAGAATGCAATGAAATTTATGTGTAACCTGTGCGGATGGATTTATGATGAAGATGTAGAGGAAAAACCATTCCGTGATTTAGGGGAAGATTGGGCGTGTCCTGAATGCGGTGCTCCGAAATCAGAGTTTTCAGCTCTAGAGGAATAGTAAAACTACAAAGGGATGTATATAGCAAATTATGCAAAAATTTTCAAAACCTTGTCATACTGAGCGTTAACGAAGTATCTCCACAATAAAGATTCTGAGGGCTTTAGCCCTCAGAATGACGTTTTGGGGCAGTATCTTTGTGGGCTTTGCTATATAAGCGCACTACAAAGGAACCTATATACATGTTTCCACCAAATATACTTAAAGGATAAACATAATGTCATTCCGAACTTGTTTCGGAATCTTACCACCGCAAGACTCTGAAACAAGTTCAGGGTGACAATTTTAGCCATCATTAGTGGAATTTGCTATATACCCCACACTACAAAACACTTGACGTTCAAGAATGTTTATTCTAATATAGACCCAGACGGGATGTAGCGCAGCTTGGTAGCGCACCTCGCTTGGGACGAGGGGGTCGCACGTTCAAATCGTGTCATCCCGACCATTTATAAAGACCGTCCTAATTTCAGACGGTCTTTTATTTTAAAAGATACTATACCGAATTAAGAGAGGATTAGGGAATTGGATTTTACTACTTTAACCATTGAAGCACTTAAAATGCTGGCGTCATTTGTCGGAAACTACGGCATTGCTATAATTTTATTAACACTCGTTGTACGTTTGTTTTTGTGGCCTTTGAATGTGTCACAACAGCGCTCTATGAGAATGATGCAGACCCTGCAGCCGAAATTAAAAGCTATTCAGGACAGATACAAAAATAATCCGCAGGTTATGCAGCAAAAGATGATGGAATTTTACAAAGAACATAAGTTTAACCCGATGGGCGGCTGCATGCCTCTTCTAATTCAAATGCCTATATTCATACTTTTGTATTCAGCTTTGATGAGCCCGCAGTTTATTCAGATTGCCGGTGATTCCCAGTTTTTATTTGTAAAAAGTTTGGCGACTACTTTGAGAGCCACTGCCGGAATTTCTAATGACGGCGTAATGGGCGCTTCAAAATATGATACATTTATTCTCGGTAAAACTGCAAGAGTTTTCTTGCCTACTGAAACGCTTGAAAATGTAAAAGTAACTAAACCAAATAAAGCACTTGAAATTCAAGGCGATTTAGTTCCGGGTGAAAATATAGATTTCAAAGTGAGCCTCGACAATTTGGACTTGAAATTCAGCCAGCTTGACCAAATTCAAAAAGCTGAAATGGCTGTTACTGACGTTAATACAAAAGAAACAGAAACAATTACTTTTGAACGCAAAGACGGTCTGCTTGTTGCTTCTGTTCCTTCAGTCGAAGTTAAACACGCATTCCACTTTGATGTTTTAATTTTGATACTGTTGTTTGGTTTGACAATGTGGCTTTCACAAAAGCTTATGATGTCTATGAGTCAATCTCAGGCTAACAACAGCGACCCTACTCAGGCCGCTATCCAAAAATCAATGGGCACATTTATGCCTATTATGATTTTGGCAACCTTTGTTATAATCCCGATACCTGCCGGTGTATTGCTCTATCTGATCACAAGCAATATAGTTCAGGTTGCGCAGACTGTTATTGTTAACAAGCAGATGGATGCAGAAGATGCAGCTAAAAAGGTTAAGGCTAAAGATTCTAACGACAAGGTCATTGATGCTGAAATCGTAGACGATAACAAGAAAGGAAAGTAACCCCCGGGGAAATGTTATTATCAGAATTTGATTATGAACTGCCGGAAGAATTGATTGCACAGATGCCTGCTGACAAGCGTCAAAATTCACGTATGCTTGTTATGAATAGGGCTAATCATAATATAGAGCATAAACATTTTTACGATATTGTTGATTTGATAGAGCCAGGTTCACTTTTAGTTCTTAACGACACAAAAGTTCTGCCGGCAAGGCTGCGCGGTGAAAAAGAGACCGGCGCAAAGATTGAAATATTTCTCCTTAAACAAACCGTCGAAGATTGCTGGGATGTTTTGATAAAGCCATCAAAGCGTGTTAAGCCAGGTACTGTGGTCAAAATCAGCGATGAACTTTCTGTTGAAGTCTTAAAAAGACTTGAAGATGACGGCGAGTGGAGCGTAAAACTTTTATTTGAAGGCGATGTGCTTGATGTTTTACACAGAAACGGAAATATTCCGCTTCCTCCGTATATTGAGCGTAAAATGCCTTCTGACGAGTTAAAAAAGCTGGATTTTGAACGTTATCAGACAGTATATGCGCGTGATGAAGGCTCTGTTGCTGCGCCGACTGCCGGGTTACACTTTACACAGGAAATTTTAAAAAAACTAGCAGATAAAGGCGTTGAGATTAAATATGTAACACTGAATGTAGGGCTCGGAACATTCAGACCTGTAAAATGTGAAAATGTTCTGGAGCATAAGATGCACTCGGAAGCTTTTGAGATATCGGAAGATACTGCGCGTGCTGTCACAAAAGCAAAAAAAGAAGGCAGAAAAATTATTGCAGTCGGCACTACGACTGTTCGTACACTTGAAACCGCATACCAGCAGTTTGGCGAAGTCAAGGCTTGTCACAGCGCATCAGAGCTTTTTATCTACCCGCCTTATGAATTTAAAGTAGTGGATAACCTTATCACGAATTTTCACCTGCCGAAATCGACACTTTTGATGCTTGTCAGTGCTCTTGCAGGAAAAGATTTTATTTTTGACGCATATCGTGAAGCTATTGCACAAAAATACCGTTTTTACAGCTATGGAGACTGCATGTATATTTGTTAGAGGTTGAGTAACCTATCACAAAGCTTATCTTCTCAAGAGCACATTCATCCCCGCAAGAAAATAATTTTTAACCTCTGTCAGGGTACGAATGCGGGAAAGCATTTTTAGAATGTAGAGTGGTCTAAGGTAAAATCTGCGAATGGCCTGCTTATGAAGCTCAAATACCCTGTCTTTAGTTAAAAAATGAGTGTTTACAGCAGGATAAAAGTATGCACTTTCAAAAGAGGTATCTTTATCAAAAAGATTATTTTCCAATGCGTAATTGTAAAATCTTGAGCCTGGCAGCGGGGTTGCAGTGTAAAAGCTTATAAAGTCACTGTCAAGCTCTATTGCAAATTCAATTGTTTCTTCCGCTGTCTCCTCATTTTCCCAAGGCAAACCAATAACAAAATAGTTATATATCCGGATTTTTGCCTTTTTAAATATATTAACGGTTTCTCTAATTTGATTGAGGGTAATTCTTTTACCGATTTTATCGAGAATATATTGTGAGCCGCTTTCGACACCAATACTCACAAGGCGGCAGCCGGATTCGTACATTTTTTTTGCCATCTCTAAATCTGCAGTGTCTGCCCGGGTGTTTGCAGACCATGTAATTTTTAAGCCGCTGTCAATAATCTTCTGACACAAATCCATAGTCCAAGCTTTATCAATATTGAAAATATCAGACCAGAAAAGAAAATTTCTGATATTATATTTTTCAACACATTCTTTGATTTCAGCAATAATATTTTCAGCGCTTCTGCGTCTTACTTTTGCACCGGAAACAGGTGTTGCAAGACAGAAAAAACAATGAAAAGGACATCCGCGGGAGACTTTGATTACTGCCTGAACCTTGCCGTTGTCAGGACGTCTGTAAATATCATTATCTACAAGATGCCGAGCAGGAAACGGTAAGGAATCCAAATCTTCAATAAAAGGCCGTGCGCCCGTAAAATTTATCTTCAAATCTTCGCGGTAGTATATTCCCGCGATTTTATTCAGTTTTTTGCCGGATAGAATTTCTTTTAAAGTCTCTTCAGCTTCGCCCATAATACCGATATTAAGCGCCTTATGTTCAGCAAGAATATCAGTTCCAAATGTAAGAAAAGCAGCACCTTTTGCGATGGTTGTTATATCCGGACAAATTTCTTTTGCCTTTTTTACGGCATCCAGATCGTGTTCAAGGGTCGGTGTTGCAATATTTACAACAAGAAAATCCGGCTGAAACTCTCTTAAATCATTTTCAAAATCCCCGCCCTGACTGTAATCACGAATTTTTGCAATGCAGCCTACATTTTCCGCAATCGACGCAAGATACATCAAATCGGTCGGCGGAAGTGGCGGAATAACAAGCAATTCTTTTGTCGGCTGCTGGCACCTGTCTTCTCTGTTCAAAACAGGAGATGGCGGATATATCAGTAAAACTTTTTTCTGTTTTTCTGTCATTTGCTAAACCTTTTCTTTTACGGTATTTGCAACAACAGCCGCAATAGCAAGGCATATAGCGCCTACCAGAAATGCGTATTCCCAGTGGTAGTTTATCGCGCCGCTTTCAAGATGAATAACACACCTTGAGATAAGTCCGGCAACAAGTGTGCAGACAAACACCTGCGGACCTGCTATAAATATATTGAAAATACCCATAACAGAACCTTCTGTGCCTTTTTTGATAAATTGAGAGAGCATAGCAAACGGTAATGCACAAATACTAGCCCAGCCTATACCGGCAACACCCATCAATATAGCAACAAGTTTGTAATTATGCGTAAAAAACATGCCCAGATACGCCAATATCATCGTAATTAATGAGATAATATGTACTTTTTTATTTGTATATTTAACAGAAAGCACCCCAATCGGTATTGCAACAAGGAAACATACCAGGTTGAATATTGCAAAACAAATTGAAGAAAAGTTTGTGCCGTTAATGACCGCAGATTCATACAACATCTCAACGCCTTCAGATGCCGTTGTCAAATCCGGAACCTGAAAAATAGTATGCACAGAATACTGAGTAAAGAAAATCATCATGCACATTGTGCCAATCCATGTAAAGAATTGCATTGTACAAATTTTAGAGACTTCAGGCGACAATTCAAAGAAATGCTTCAGGCTGTCCCAGAAGGTATCTTCAATTTTATCGGCAACAGCCGCATCTTTAAGTAGTTCTTTTTTTGTTTGTGGTTCTTTTATGGTAAAACAAGTCCAAATCATACCGAGTGAAAAAGCAAGTGCCGCCATAATAAATTGCGCAGTAACAGACATTTGATAATTGAAAAGCCATTTCAAAGCAGGCGCAGCGCCGGCAGCAATTACAGACCCCAAACCAATAGCAAGGCTTATGTAAGAATTTGCAATAGAATGCTGTTCTTTTGGAACAACATCAGGGATTAAGGCTCTATATGGACCTTGTGCAATATTCACACACGCATCTATAACCCAAATCATAATAGCCGCAATGATAAGTGCTGTCCACGCCGGTAAGTTAACGCCAAGCATTTTATGAAGCATTAGCGCAACATTTTCTGAGTTAGGGAAAATCCACAGTGCAATAGCAGCAAGCAAAGCACCGCCTAAAAGATACGGACGCCTTCTGCCGAATGGTGAAACAGTTTTGTCACTCAAAGTACCTACAAGGGGCTGAACAACCATTCCGGTGAAAGGACCAGCAAGCCAAATTAAACCATATATAAAAGGTGATGCTCCAAGTCCCTCTGTAACAGGTCCCGATAAAATTATTCTCATCTGCCATGCAAACTGTAGTCCGAAAAAACCAAGACAAAAATTCAAAAATTGTGCGGTGGTAAACTTTTTCAATATATTGTTTTCTTCCATGAACTTCTCCCCGATAAACTCTCCGTATATTTTAAAATACAATTAAAACACCTGATAGTCAAGCGATTTATTGCCAGTAAGCCAAAAGTGCAGGTACTACAAAAAGCAATGCGGCAGCAATGGCTAAAGTGTTGCGCAAATATGGAATTTTTTCATCTGCAAAATAAATAATCCCTGTAAAAGCAGCACCGGCAATAAGATTTACTGCAAATACAACTAAATTCAACGAATAAAACAGTAACCCAGTTAACGCAATGAATAATGTTAAACAGAGTGACTGACTATAGATTAAAAAGGCTTTGTCAACACCATTAATCTCACAAGGTTCAGGTCTGTAAAAATAACTGCCGATAAGTAAAAAGACTAAACTAAGTATTGCCGGCATAAAAGTATTTACACCTTTAACCTCAGGCAGCGCTTCAAATACCGGATTATTCATATATGCGTATAATGTAGTCATTACAGTTATATACACCGAGCCGCAGATAATTTTATTTTTACAAATATTCTTATCAAAAAATGAGATTGCAAACATATTGGCCAACATAAATGCAAGAAAAATAATATAATCTAAATTAGTAGAAATATTAAATAATATAAATGCTGCAATTACAGCCGCAGAGAGTGCAAGTGCAGAAAAAGGAGAAAATTCATTCTGCGCATGAGAAGTTTTTAAGCTGACAAACAAATTTTTATATAGAGAAAAAGGATTTTTAAAATTTTTTTCTCTGCAAAAACTATACACCGCATCACAAATACCGGAAACAAATGGCGCTAAGATTAAAACAATAAGCAGCTCAAACATTATTTATTCCCCCTGACAAATAAAATTTTCAAAAGATATACACCTAAAAACATCATCACAAAGGAAATATTTATAAGTGAAATATTTGACAACATAACCTGCGGCACGTAGAGATTTCCACCGCAAAAAACAAAGACCGGTGCGACAAAAAATTCAACAGCAATATGCGGGAAAAGTCCTGCAAATAGAAGTATCAGTACGAAACCACCAATTCTAAAAAGTCTGTAAATTCTATCTGAGCCGCCGGCGGTAATATTTTGCAAAATTTCAGCACCGGAACGTACTGAAAAAATTTCTATTACAATGCATAAAACGAGCGACAATAAGAGTAGAATTGCAAAAACAATATTTTTAATTTCAAAACCGGCGAGTATTGAATTAAAAAGCAGCGCACAAGCCGCAAATGCACTCATAGGAGGTAGAGAGAAAAGTGTAAATAATAGTATCCCGCTGTAAATTTTATTAGATGGTAAAAATCTCTGCCACGAATTGATTGGCGCAGTCTCCTCTGATGTAACTGCTGAAATAAGCAGTGCAGGTATCCCAATTATTTGATTAAACATGAAAAAATACACTGCAAATAATGCACTTGCCATCGTCGGCAAATGTCTTAGAATAATTCCGAACATTGACACTGCTAAAGCAACTAGCATAAGTCCAAAATTTTTGCATGAAAGGTTCCATATTCTATCTGTAGAATTTCCTGTATTTGCAGATAAAACTCCTCGGTATGCAATAAAAAATCCTGTTACAAGAATAATATATGTAATAAATTCTTCGGGTCTCTGCCATAAAAACAAAAATCTTACCAGTATATAGGCTATAGAAGTTATGCCGACTGATGAGAATAAAAGCAACGGCATATTAAAATTGTATTCTTTTTTATAAGCAGTAAAAGCAGCGCTTACGCAGGCCAAAGAACCTATTAAAATAAGTGCAAACGCATAAGGAGATATTGCACCATATAGTCTTCCGAATTCAATTGTTCCGGACTGCTTAAAAATAAAGACAAAAGCCGCAGCAATCAGTAATAAACCAATTTGTGAGAGAATAAAATATTTTTTCGCAGCTTTACACAAAAATAAAAACGATAATAACATTACATCTAAATACAAGCAGAATAGTGCGGCATTTACACTGCATAATAAAGCAAAAAATGCAGCTACTGAAATTCCGCACAGCGCAATATCATTTTTGCCTGACTCCAGAAAATATTTTTTGCAGTTGAGTACAATTAAAAAAACAGCTATAGATGAAAAAAGTATAATCGGTGCTGCAATATTATCAAGCACAAATGTAAAATTAATTTTACCGGCAGCGAAATTTATATAATCACTGCTGAGGCTCCTGACTGCTTTAAAAGCGGGTACCCCTGCAAGACAAGCACATATAAAGCTTGAAACAAGGATAAAATAGTACCTTACAGAAGTATTTTTGAACAGCATCTGTACAAGAGAAGAAAATAAGTAAAGGCATAGAGCTGTTAACAATAACGTCATAGCAAAACACCTCTATTTTACTCTTTTGGCAGCGGCATTTATTAGTCCTCTAAACAGCGGGTGCGGATGCTCCGGACGTGATTTAAACTCGGGATGGAATTGTGAAGCAACAAACCAATCCAGTTTGGGCAGTTCAATTATTTCCGCAAGCATTCCGTCAGGCGACATTCCTGAAAATACAAGTCCTGCATCTGTCAGAGGCTTAATATATTCATTGTTAACTTCATATCTGTGTCTGTGGCGTTCTGAAATTTTTTCTTTACCGTACGCATTATAAACAACAGATCCCTTTTTCAAAACGCAGTCATAGGCGCCTAATCTCATAGTTCCGCCATAAGCCTGAACGTTCTTTTGTTCCAGCATCAAGTCAATAACAGGATGCTGTGCATTTTCATCAAACTCAGCTGAATTGGCATCCTTTATCCCGACAACATGACGCGCGTACTCAATTACCGCACATTGCATACCAAGGCAAAGCCCCAAAAACGGCACATTATTCTCTCTTGCATATCTGATAACATTTAGCTTACCTTCAATGCCTCTGATACCAAATCCGCCAGGTACTACAACCGCGTCTATACCGTCCATAAGCTCTTTGCATTTATTATAATCAAGGCAGTCCTCTGAATTTATCCATTTTATATCAATAGCAGCATTTACCGCATAACCGGCGTGTTTTAAGGATTCAACAACCGAGATATATGCGTCGGATAATTTTGTATATTTTCCTGCAATCGCAACTTTAATAGTTTTTTTAGGATTTTTAATATTTTCAACAAGCTCGTTCCAGCCTTTTAAATCTGCTTTTCTGTCATTTACTCCGAGCATCGTCAGGACGACTTTTGCCATATTTTGTTCTTCCAGTGCAATCGGAACTTCATATATGCTTTTCATGTCGCGGCACTCAATTACGGCGTCTTTACTTACTGAACAAAACAGCGCAAGTTTTTCTTTTTCTGTTTTAGGAATAGGCTTTGTTGTTCGGCAAACCAGAATTTCCGGCTGAATACCGTAACTTCTTAAAACATTTACACTGTGCTGTGAAGGTTTTGTTTTTAATTCACCCGATGTCGGCAAATATGGCAGAAGTGTGCAGTGAATTGAAATAGCATTACCGATGCCAGCTTCTGTTTTAAACTGTCTGATAGCTTCTACAAACGGCAGGCTTTCAATGTCACCGACGGTACCGCCAATTTCAATAAGCTGAAAATCCGGATTAAATTGTTTTGAAGCACCGACTATACGTGATTTAATTTCGTTTGTAATATGCGGAATAACCTGAACTGTTGCACCTAGATAGTCACCGCGGCGTTCTTTTTCAATTACACGCTGGTAAACACTCCCTGATGTAACGTTATTGAGTTTTCCTAAACTTGTATCTGTAAATCTTTCATAATGTCCTAAATCTAAATCAGTTTCAGCACCGTCATCAGTAACAAAAACTTCACCGTGTTGGAACGGACTCATTGTTCCGGGATCAACATTTATATACGGATCAAATTTCTGATTGATTACAGAAAAACCTCTCGCTCTTAGCAGTTTACCCAAAGATGCGGCAATTATCCCTTTTCCCAATGAACTTACAACACCGCCTGTAATAAAAATATATTTTGTCATCATCTACCCCAATCTAATACATATCCAATCAAAAATCCCGCGAAAGCTGGAAAGTTTAAGTTTAGTTAATCTTAGGTACTTTAAAAAATCCGTTTTCCTCTTCCGGTGCATTCGCCATTAACTCAGACTTAGTTTGTTCATATACAACTTTGTCTTCTCTCATAACATTCACAAAATCAATAACCTGAGTCATAGGCTTTACATCAGATGTGTCAATTTCGTTCATCTGATCAACGTATTTTAATACATCACCTAATTGTTTTGTATATAGTTCTTTTTCTTCATCAGTCAAAGCAAGTCTTGCCAATTTTGCGACGTGCTCAACATCCTGTATTGTAATCATAGCTGTCTCCATTTAAAAATAAAACTTAATATTATAGTAACATAAAAAGAATTATTTTAGCAAATATTAAATAAATTTAAAATTTAGAAATAAATTTTAAATATGGTATAATTTAATAATACGTTGGAGATAGAGTACGTGAGTAACAATACAAAAGACTTTTCGCTGCTTGACAGTTTGGTCAATACATATAAGACTACAAAGGATGAGAAGAAAAAGAGGATTTCTCACCTGCGAATAGTTGAACTTTCTATGCCGCTTGTCAGAAAAATTGCGCTAAGTTCCATGCACCTGCGCACTGACTTGACAAAAGAAGATTTAATTCAAGTTGGCGTGATGGGGCTGATAAAATCAATAGAGCTTTACAAAGTCAAAAAGAATGCAAAATTCATCACGTATGCAACGTACTTTATTAAAGGTGAAATTCTTCACTACCTGCGAGATAAAGGATCAATTATAAAAACTCCTCGAGAAATGCAGGATATACTGATAAAAATTAATTCAGCTATAAAAAAATTAAAAAATAAGGGATTTGAAGACCCGACAAACGAGCAAATAGCAAGTGAAACAAAAATTGATGTATCTAAAATTTCAGAAGCGCTGCAAACAGCCTTTAATAAAATTCCTTTGTCACTTGATCAATCAATATACAAAGTTGACAATTCAGAAGACGATTCCGGCGCGTTGATAGATAAACTTCCATCTGGCGACTATCAAGAAGACTTGGATTATTATGAGAATAAAATTACGTTAAAAAATGCAGTTGAAAAATTACCTGATGACCTGAAATCAGTGATAAAACTGAATTATTACAAAGATATGAGCCAGCGTGACATTGCAAGAAAACTGAATTTATCCCAAATGCAGGTATCGCGGCTTTTGAAACGTGCTTTGAATACCTTATATGATATTTTACAATCGCCTGACGCGGCAGACGAAGTATTTGATAAGAATTACAGCGTAGATAATAATGGAGAGATAATATGAATCCTGTTGATATGATAATGCTAATATTTATAACACTGACCGGGCTGTGTATAGGCAGTTTTTTAAACGTAGTAATTTTGAGGACGCTAAGCGGCGAATCAATTGTTTTCCCGCCGTCTAAGTGTCCAAAATGCGGCAACAAACTCAAATGGTGGCATAATATACCTATTCTGTCTTATATCTTTCTGTGCGGTAAATGTGCATTCTGCAAAGAAAAAATCAGCATACAATACCCGTTTGTAGAATTTATAACGTGCGCTGTGTTTATTATGACCTATTTAAAATTAGGTTTGACAGTTGATTTAATATTTGCGCTAATCTTTTTCAGCCTGCTCATAGTGATAGCCGGTACGGATATCAAAGAGAAAGTTGTCTACGACGCGCACACATACTCATTGATAATAATCGGACTATTATATTCAATTATTTTAACAGGAATGGAGATGTACGGTTCATACCAGTTATTCGGAAGTGTGTACTTTGGCAACAGCTGGTTTGAGACTGTACCTATAATACAGTCTCTGTTGGGTTTATTTGCAGGCGCAGTCATAATGGAACTTGCCGCCAGGCTGGGGTACCCGCTTGCCGGAAACAGAGCTTTCGGAGAAGGTGACACATTTATCGCAGCAGGCATTGGTTCATTATTCGGCTGGCGCGCTGTTCTTGCAATCCTTGCCGTGAGCGTTATGGTGCAAGTCATTTTAACGCTGCCTATGTTTTTGAAAAAGCTTTATGATAAGCATGAGTACAAAACATTTATTTCTATATCAGTGTTTATTACACTTGCAACAATTTATTGGATATGCGAAGGCTGTGTGCTTGCTGATATACATATAGCATATCGTATTTCTGCGGTTGTTATACTTGCTTTGAGCGGACTATATGCTTGTAAAATGATAATTACCGGGCTAAAAAATCCTGAAGAACAGACCTATTTACCTTTTGGCCCGGCAATGGTAATAGGCACATTTATAGTGTACTTTTTCTGTAATTTTACGCAATTCCCGTTTTGATAAAATATACCCTCTCTTTCTTAGAGAGGGTATGTAAATTTTAATTTAAGAAGTTTGTAATGATGAGGATATCCATTTCCCTTACATTCTCTCGGGGGCATTAACCGCAAGGATATCGAGAGCATTCTTTAATACAGATTTTACTGCGTAAACCAGGGATAATCTTGCCTTTGTCAGCGCTTTATCCTCTGTAATTACACGTGTTGCATTGTAGAATGAGTGAAATTCAGAAGCAAGTTCCTGTACATATCTGCAAATTGTGTAAACCTGACGGGTTTCTGCTGATGTCTTAATCAGAGATTTGTATTCTTCAAGTTTGAGAACTAATTTTCTGCAATCATTGATTGTGGTTTCAAGAATTGATTTATTGAAATTTGTAGTCAATTCATTTAACTCATCAGCAGTCAAGACAGGCGGCAGAATTTTTCCTGTTTCTTTGTCTGTTTTTGAGGCGGTTGCGTTTCTTAAAATTGAACATGCTCTTGCATGTGCGTATTGAACATAGAAAACAGGGTTTTCGTCGGAATTTGTTTTTGCAAGTTCTATATCAAAGTCAAGAGTTGTATCAATATTGCGCATAGTCATCCAAAAACGGGTTGCATCAACGCCGACTTCATCAATCAGGTCTTCCAGAGTGACCATATTTTTGCGTTTTCCCATACGTACTTCGTTACCGTTAATCACAAGATTTACAAGCTGCCCCAGCAGAATTTCCAGTCTGGAAGAATCATACCCGAGAGCTTCCAGTGAAGCTTTGACACGTGCAACATAGCCGTGGTGGTCAGCGCCCCAAATATTTATGAGTCTGTCAAAGCCCCGTTCAAGCTTATCAACGTGGTAGGCAATATCTGCTGTCAGATAGGTATTTGAGCCGTCTGCTTTTTTGATAACTCTATCTTGGTCATCACCGTAATCTGAGGATTTAAACCAATCTGCGCCGTCTTTTTGATAGATTTTGCCGCTTTTTTTAAGCAGATTAACACAGTCGTCAACTTTGCCGGACTTGTGGAGTTCAAGTTCTGAATAAAAGTTATCAAAGTGGACGCGGAAATTTTCCAAAAGCGCTTTTTGCAGGTCTTCCATTTCGTATTTTGCAAAGTCTGACAGAATTTTTACATCAAGCTTTGTTACATCATTGTTAACTGATTCAAGAAGTGATTTTTGAGTTTCAATGAATTTTTTAGCAACAGGGATAAGGTAGTCGCCTGGGTAGTAATTTTTTCTTTCAATTTCGTCTGTCGGAAAATCGACCTCTTCTCCCAGCTCCTGACGTATGCGGATTGCGAGAGAATTTCCGAGTTTGTTAATCTGTGAGCCTGCATCGTTTATGTAGAATTCCTGATAAACTTCATGCCCGTAAAATTTTAAAAGATTAGCAAGAACAGAACCCATAGCAGCCCAGCGACCGTGTCCGATATGGAAAGGGCCAGTGGGGTTGGCTGAAACATATTCAAGCAGAATTTTTTCTTTTTCTATGTTTTCCGGTCTGCCAAAGTTTGCACCTTTCTTGTAAATTTCATCAACCAGATTTATTAAGAGGGTTTTGCCAGCTTTAAAGTTTATAAAACCGCCGATTACAGAATAATCATTATCTTCTTTGTCAACGAGTTCGACGATAGCATTAGCAATCATAGGCGGGGCAATTTTGGCACTGCGGGCAAGTGAAGATACATTTATCGCATAATCACCAAAATCTGCATTTTTAGGACGTTCAACATTGAGTGAGCCTTTTGTATATTCGGTCATTGCGCCGAGTTTTTCAGCCTTTATAGCCCCTTCTATTGCATTTTCTATCTTATTCAAAAAGTAATCTTTTATCATTTCCATTCTCTCCATTAATCTTTTTACTAAAATTATAACTCAAACATAACCAACTTGCATTTTGCTTGAAAGTTATATAATATAAATTATACAAAGGGGGCATTAGTGTGAAGTGTTACAAGGCAAGATGGATACTGACATCAAATGATGAAGTTTTGGAAAACAAGGCGATTCTTGTTGACGAGGGTAAGATTGCAGGCATTATCTCGTTTGACGAAATTAACCTTAAAGACGAACTCGTAAAGGATTTAGGCAATGCTGTGGTCACGCCCGGATTTATTGACCTTTTTACGCAGTATCAATATACCAATGTTAATACTCCAAAGCCTAAAAGCTTAAAAAATAAGCTGAAAAAGTTCTTTCAGACAATTGCTAAAAAATACACCTTTGCCGGTGTAAAGTCTGACAACTATTCAAGAAAATGGGCTGATATTTTGAGTGCCTATTTTACTATGGACAGGGCGGAAAAGATTGAATCATTCAAAGACGGTCTGAAAAATTCTATAATAGCAGGAACAACCTGCATTGCTCAGGTTTCTAAGGAGGATAAATATTTTGAGATACTTAACAGATGTCCTATAAAAAACTATTTGTTTTTTGAAGTATTTTCTGACAGTTCTGAGAAAAGCAAAAAAAGTTTTAAGACAGTACGGGCAAAAGTTGAAAAACTTATTTTCCATAAAGGTGAAAACACCCATATCGGGATTATGCTCAATTCAATATCCGGAGTTCACAGAAAACTCTGGCAGTTGTTTTCTAAATACTGCCGCAAGCACAACATGCTTTTGATGACCCGTTTTGCTGAATCAAAAGACGAAATTGAATGGCTGGAACACGGTTTTTCAGACATTGATTTGCTTCATAAATTCATGGGATTAAGAAAAATTACCCCGTACTTAAAAAATATAACGCCTGTTGATTACCTGAATAATCTCAAAGTCCTGACAAGTAAAGTTATTGTGGCAAACGCGAATTATATAAACGAAAAAGAGCTTGAAAGACTTGCTGAAACCGGTGTCAAATTTATATATCAGCCTTATTACAGTGAAGAAATCTGTAATAAAAAGCTGCCGTTTGACTTAGTTCTTGAATATTTTGGCAAGAATGCCGGTATTTCAACCCAGAGTTTTAAATCAGATAAAAATTACAGCCTTTTGAAAGAAATCGCAGAGTTAAACAAAGAGGTTAACCTTGACATTACTGAATTAATAAAGTATATAACGATATACCCTGCAAAAATTTTGCGTCTTGATAATGCAACAGGCACGATAGAAGTCGGAAAAGATGCGGATTTCAATGTATTTAAGCTTGAAGACGGCGAAGACTACAAAGCTTTAATCAACAAGGACATGCCGTATTCAACCTACTCAAAAGGCAGAAAAATCGTAAAACGCGGCGTGATAAGATTTTCACTATAAAAACTATCTTGTAATTGAAATATGTTTTTGCTAAAATTTGTCCATAGTACGAAGTGTAAATAGAGGGGATATAAACTATGACACAAAGAGTTTTATTATGTATTATGGACGGCTGGGGAATCAGTACCGGCTCAGAAAAATATGACGCTACAAAACTTTCTCACCCGATTCACGTTGATGAGCTTGAACATGATTATAAATTTATAAAATTACACGCAGATGGTGAATACGTCGGACTTCCGCACGGTCAAATGGGTAATAGTGAAGTCGGTCACCTCAACCTCGGCGCCGGCAGAATTGTTTATCAAGACCTTTCAAGAATTAATAACGCTATTAAAGACGGCTCTTTCTTCAAAAATGAACGTTTCTTAATGGCTATAAACCACGCTAAAAAGAATAATTCAGCACTGCATATTTACGGGCTTGTTTCTACAGGAGGGGTTCACTCATCTTTAGACCACCTGAAAGCGCTGATAAAACTTGCTGCAGATGAAGGACTTACAAAAGTTTATGTACACGCATTTTTGGACGGACGAGACACTCCGCCGCAGAGTGCTTGCACATACCTTGAAGAAGTTGAAAATGAACTTAAAGCCCATAACCTCCCGCCGATTGCAACTGTTATCGGTCGTTACTATATCATGGACAGAGATAATCGCTGGGATAGAGTTGAAAAAGGGTACAATGCTCTGCTTTTAGGGGAAGGTGAAAAGGCTTCTTCTGCATGTGAAGCTGTTAAAAATTCTTACGCCATCGGTAATACTGATGAATTTGTCCTCCCGACGGTTATTGGCGGCGAAGAAAGCAGAATTCACGATAATGATGCAATTATTTTCTTCAACTATCGTCCTGATAGAGCAAGAGAAATAACAAAAGCCATCAACTTTACGAACTTTGACGGGTTTGAGCGTAAAAAAGTCCTCAAAAATATTTGCTATGTTACAATGACAAGCTACAATGAGGATTTTACATATCCAGTTGCATTTCCGAAAGAACATCTGGTAAATATACTCGGTGATGTTTTGGAAGCTAACGGCGTAAAACAGTTCAGAACTGCAGAAACTGAAAAGTATGCGCACGTTACATTCTTCTTTAACGGAGGTATAGATGAACCGCAGCCTCACGAAACAAGAGTTCTTGTTCCGTCACCGAAAGTTCCGACTTATGATATGCAGCCGGAAATGAGCGCGCCTCAGGTTTGTGAAGAAGTTTTGAAAGCAGTTGACAACCCTGAATACGGCTTCATCCTTGTAAACTTTGCAAACCCTGATATGGTCGGTCATACAGGTGTAATTGACGCCGCAACAAAAGCATGCCATGTCGTTGATGAATGTGTCGGTAAAATTGCGGATGCCTGCAAAAAACATAATATAATTATGCTTTTGACAGCTGATCACGGCAATTCGGAAATGATGGTTGACGAAACAACGGGCAAACCTCACACTGCTCACACAACAAATATGGTGCCGTTTGTTCTGATTAATGCGCCAAAAGATATTGAACTAAAACCTGAAGGCGCACTGTGCAACATAGCTCCAACCGTCTTGCAGCTTATGGGTATCAAAAAACCGGCTGAAATGACAGCAGATTCTTTGATTAAATAAATTACGGATATAGTGAAGTATGACAACTAATAACGAAAATATTTTAAATATTGATTTTTCATTCAAAAAAAACAACGTAGATGAGCTGTTTTTTAACCTGAGCGAAAATCCGGAAGGGTTTAAAAACAAGGATTTCAGATATACTTTGAGCCTTATTTATCAGATTATTGAAGATGAATTCAAAGATGTATTTCTGAGCCCTTACACTCCGGCAAGAAACACTCATTTCTACCTTGTGAACGAAAAAGATAAGTTGTCATTCTTTGTTACTCCGACCAATAATTTTCAGTATTACCTGAAATCAAAAGGCTCACTTTTCAGATTTAATTCACAGGTTATAAATAATCAAGTCGGCTATGCAATGGCTTTGGATTTGGTTATGGATTACTTCGGCGGTTTTGGTGATATTGTTGAATTAGATGCGGTCACGCCAACTTTCATATATATGAATGCGCTGACTCATTTTGTGTTCAAGCTGATTGAAAAATTGTACTTTATCCCGACTGTTAAAAAGCACAATAATATGTTCAGAATAGTCTATGAACCTATTATTTCCAATAACCAGCTGGCAAGAATTATAAATATTTTTGAGGAAAATATTCCTGATGATTTGTTCATAAAGGGCGAAAAACCGAAAAATTTCGTAAATGAATTTATATACAATTATTTGAATTACGTTATATATAAATTTTTAGGGATAAAAGCCTATAAGTTCAAGGATGTAAAATCTGGCACTTATATGATAAAAGACCTTGAACAGCGTGCAATGATGAAGGGTGCAGATATTGCGGAAAACATTGCACAGTGGTTTGATGAACTTTATCTGGGTAAATATGACGTTATCCCGTTCTTCCAGATAGAACGCATTGAAGATGAGCTTTTCCGCTTAAAAGTTCATATAAGAAACAGAAAAACCGAAGAAACAGTTCTTGTTGATGAACTTTACAAGGATGGAAAAGTCTTTGGCGCAAACGCTGCTGATATTGCCAGAATTGTTGAAAAACAGCTGAATTATGCAATTCGCTATATGCCGGAACTTGAGGAGCTTTTCGAAGATGAAGACAAATTATACCTTGATTTGAATCTCAACGAAGTTTACAAAATTATTACCCAAACAGCATATTACCTTCAAAAAGCCCAAATTGAAGTTATACTCCCGAAAGAACTTGTAAACATTGTTGTTCCGAGGGCTTCTATCAACGCAAAAGTTAAATCTGCGCGCTCACAGGATTTGGCTGATATTTTTAATAACACGTCAGCGTCAGGAATTTCGCTTGATGATATTCTCGATTTTTCATACGAAATTGCTATCGGCAACGAAAAAATTTCGCTTGAAGAATTTAACAAACTTGTCGAAAACAGTAACGGCTTAATCAAATACAAAAATAAATATGTGCTCATTGACAAAGACGAAAGCAAAAAAATCTTTGAGCAGGTTGCAAAAGCTAACTTTAAAAACCTTTCAAGAATGGAGCTTATCCACGCGTCAATGTCTGGCCAGCTGCAGCAGTATGAGTTTGATTATGACGAAGCGTTTGCAAAAATTATTCAGGACTTCACAAAACCGGTCGAAGTTACAGTTCCTGAAACATTAAAAGGTGAATTGAGACCATATCAGCAAACCGGTTTAAAATGGCTGTGGACAAATGTATCAAAAGGATTTGGCGTTTGTATGGCAGACGATATGGGATTGGGAAAAACAATTCAAATTATATCGCTTATCTTAAAATTAAAAGAAGATAATCAGTTGCAAAAACCTGTACTTGTTATTTGCCCGACAACTCTTATCGGTAACTGGATGAAAGAATTACAGATGTTTGCACCAAGCCTTGATGCAGTAGTTTATCACGGTGCAGAAAGACAACTGGATGTTAAGCACGATATTATCCTCACAACATACGCTATTATGCGGATAGATGTTGATGAATTGAAAAAACACAACTGGGGCATGATTATTGTAGACGAAGCTCAAAATATTAAAAACCCTGATACGGCTCAGACTATCGCAATAAAAATGCTTAAAGCTGATATCAAGGTCGCAATGACTGGTACACCTGTTGAAAACAGGCTCACTGAGTTGTGGAGTATCTTTGACTTCATAAACCGCGGCTATCTTGGTACACTCAAGGAATTCCAAAAGAGTTATGCCATACCTATTGAGCGTTTTAAAGAAACTTCAAGGGCTGCAAAACTCAGAATGTCAGTATCGCCGTTTGTTCTAAGACGTCTGAAAACCGACAAAAATGTTATTTCAGATCTGCCGGAAAAAATGGTTCTTAACGAATACTGCTACCTGTCTAAGCCTCAGGCTGTACTTTACGAAAAAACTCTTAATGAAATGATGGAAAAAATCAGCGGGTTTACAGGTATCAACAGACGCGGTAATATATTCAAGCTTATTACTGCACTCAAGCAAATTTGCAACCACCCCTACCAGTTTCTCAAAGGCGGTGACATCAGCCGTGAGCTTTCCGGTAAAATGGATAAATGTATTTCAACAGTCGAAAGTATACTTGAACACGGTGAAAAAACTCTTATCTTCACTCAGTATAAGGAAATGGGAGATATTCTTTGTAAGATTATTGCGGATGAATGCAACACAGAACCTCTGTTCTTCCACGGCTCATTGACTGTTCCGCAGCGTGAACAGCTGATTGAAAAATTCCAGACAGATCCTGAATGCAAGATTATGATACTATCACTCAAGGCTGGCGGAACAGGTCTCAACCTCACGAGCGCAACAAATGTCATACACTACGACCTCTGGTGGAATCCGGCAGTTGAAGAGCAGGCTACTGACAGAACTTACCGCATAGGTCAGGATAAAAATGTTATGGTTCACCGTATGATTACTCTCGGAACTTTTGAAGAAAAAATTGACGAAATGCTCAAATCTAAAAAAGAACTTGCTGACTTGGCTGTCTACGAAGGTGAAAAGATTATCACCGAACTCTCAGACGAGGAAATATACGAAATCTTTACACTTTCTGCATAATTTTGCAAAAATCGCTTGCACTTTCAAATTTAGTAAGTTAAAATTATATTAGTCGAAATGTATTAAAGTTCAAGTTTGGAATCTTGAACGCAAAGAAAGAGGTTTAAAATGAAAAAAGGTATCCACCCGGATTATAAGAAAATGACTATCAAATGTGTTTGCGGTAACGAAATCGAAACAGGTTCTGTTTTGGATGACATCACTGTTGAAATTTGCAGCCACTGCCACCCGTTCTATACAGGTCAACAAAAAATTCTTGACTCTGAAGGGCGTGTTGAAAGATTCAACAAACGTTACGGCAACAAAAAATAATTATTTTTATAATACATTTATTTACAAAGTAGCCCGTTTTTATCAAATGGGCTATTATTGTAAAAAGACTTTTGGGAGGAGTTATGCAAGAAAACAATCAACCTGTAGTTAATCTTATATCAAAGCCGGATAATATGCTGAAAACTGTCTACACTGCTTGTAGAACTTGTTACAGTGCTGATTATCCGATAAATATCTATGAGAGCACTGACGATAAAGAAAAAATGCTCAAACTTATCGAAAGAGTTATCTCGTCAGGGCACTATTCTACTATTGAACATATTCAGGTCAGTTTTGCTATTTCAAACGTATCAAGAGCCTGCACTCATCAGCTCGTTAGACACAGACACATGTCTTTTTCTCAAAAATCCCAGCGCTATGTTAAAGAAAAAGGTCAGTTTGACTTTATTATCCCTCCGACTATTGAGCGTAATCCGGAATTGAAGGAAAAATTTATTTCTTTTATGGGTAAAATATCAGAACAGTATCAGGAGTTTGTAGAAGCCGGTATTCCGGCGGAAGACGCTCGTTTTGTTCTCCCGAATGCGGCAGCAAGCTCCATGGTTGCAAGTTTAAACCTTAGGGAAATGATTCATCTTGCTAACCTCCGCCTGTGTACGCGAGCTCAATATGAAATTCGAACACTTGTTAAAAAAATGTGCGAGGAATTAATAAAAGAAGAACCATGGCTAAAACCTTATCTCGTACCTAAATGCGAACGTCTGGGATTCTGCGACGAGGACAAGTCCTGCGGTCGTATGCCAACTAAAGATAAACTTTTCAACAACGATACACTTTTAAAAGTGTAATATTTTTAAACGAGAAAGTTGAATAAACTTTCTCGTTTTTACGGTTTTACAACCGGCTGTCAACCGACTTTATTATACAACAACTTTATGATAAAATATATTTGCATGGGTTTGTAGCTCAGTAGGAAGAGCAACGGTTTCCTAAACCGGAGATCGCGGGTTCGACTCCCGCCAGGCCCACCATATTGAAAATAACACTGTTGAACATTAGTTTGACAGTGTTTTTTAGTTCTATTGTTAGGTTTTCACCATCCCACAAAAAGTGTGAGGTAAGTAATTTTAACAGAATGCGTTTTTGTTCGTTATTGTTCTTCATATACACGCTGTAAGCGTTTTTGCAAAGTGTGAGGATTGTTTCAGCCCGGTCAAGAATTTCATCAGATTCAGAGCTTAAATAATCAAATTGAACCCGGAGTTCATCAAGTTCAGTTTGCCATTCTTCATGCTTATCAAAATAAAATTCTTCAGTAATTGTGCCGTCAAGTTTATCAACATAAAGCTGATTCAATCGTTTTTTCAAAATATTTATTTTCTTTTGCATTTCTTCGAGCGAATTTGTTTCATATTTTTCTTTACCCTGAAGTATGTTTTTTAATGTGTTCATTACATTTTCAACAAATTCAGGTGGGCAGCTTAAATTTTTAAGCATATTTTCAACCATTTCATCAACATATTCTTCTTTAAGAAGTTTAAGCCCTTTATCTTTGACATCAGTGCTTCTGTAATAGATATATTTGCCTTTTTTAATATCACCTACAAGAGAATAGCCATTTGGCGATTTTATAAGCCCGGAATATAAGAAATCGTGCTTCTTTAAATGTGGTGAAGTCTTTGAATGAATTATTTTTTGGACAGTATAAAACAATTCTTTTGAAATAAGCGGTGTGTGCTTAGCATCATAATATCTTTTGCCTTTATAATTAAATTCACCCATATAAAACGGATTGTTTAAAATAAGTTCAATATTCCTTTTATAACATTTTCTTTTGCCTATCATGAACCCTTCAGAAGCAAGTTTTTGGGCAAGTGTTTCATAAGAATATAAACCAGTTGAATATAATTCAAAAGCCCTTATAACAAAATGTGCTTTGTCTGTATCAACTAATATTGTTGTTTTCTTTTTGCTGGTTCTATGGTTTTTATAGCCGATTGGAACACGTGCAGGAAAATGCCCTTCTTCAGCGGCTTCAATCATTCCTTTTTTAACTTCATTTGAAAGATTTCTTGGATATAAAGAAGAAACTGCTGAAAACATCATAAAAATAAAAATCTCATACGGTGTAGAATTTTTATTTAAAATCATGTTATCTTTTACCAGATGCACAGAAACTTCTGTTTTCATAAACAGATTTTTCACAGTTGCTGCGTCATCTTCATTTCTTAATAGCCTGTCATTTTTTTCACACAAAAGATGGCAGGCTTTTTTTTGTGTCCTTAAAAATTTCAGCATTTTTGTGAACTCTTTTCTGCCTGCTTCCTTTGCAGTTGTGCTTTCAGCAAAAATGTGAATTATTTCAAAATTGTTTCTTGCAGCATAATCTTTCAAATATTTTAATTGGGCAGGTATTGAAAACCCACCTTCTTCCTGTTCTTTACTTGATACCCTTACATATATAACTGCTTGCTGTTTTGCCATAAAAACCTTTATTGTTCTTCTGTAACATTTATAAATTTATAAGTTTTTAAGTTCTGAAAAGAAGCACTGATTTGGGGTTTTTCATTCAAAGGAACTAATAAGTTATATCTTACTTTTTCACCCGGCAAAAGTGTTTCATTGTTTGTTACTAAACCATCATTATTTGAAAAATAATCTGCTACAGGTGCATATCTTTTTTGTTCATCTAAAATCAAGCTGACCTGTTGGTTTTGTTTGTTTATATCAGGCATTGCTGCAAGGCAAGACAATCCCAAAGTAAAAGGACACAAGCCCAATGCCCATTTTGTTGATTTTTTTAATTTTGTATCGGTGCTGGTATCAACAACATTTATTTTGTTATAACACTTTATATGATCCACTCTAATTGCATCATTTCCTTGATTTGTGAAAGATATTTCAAAGGCACTGTATCTATTTTTTAACTGACTTTGTAATTGCAGTTGCCTTGCTTCATACTTCACAGCTTTTTGTGCTGCAAGACTTGGTGTAATTATAAAAGTGAAAATAATAAAAAAAGATAATAGTTTTTTCATATTTATACCCCTTATTCAATGAATGTACTTGCCAATTCAGGTATTTTTAAAATACTAATTACGGCTTCTGCTTTTTCTGTATCACCATGCAAGGCATCAATAAAATTTCTTGCTAGTTTTAAGGCTTTTTTATTTTTCAGTAATGTTTCAATTACAAGCATGTCATTATCATCAATGTTAAATGCTTTTTTAATTTCTTTTAATGAATTATTGACAATGTTAAATTGTTCATCACCTGATAAGCTAACTTTGAAAAATTCTTCAACTTTTTTCTTTTCTTCATCAGTTATCAGACTTTTGTTTTTCATTCTCAAAGATATGTTTGAACGAGTTGTGCCAAAGGCTTCTGCGATTTTTGTTTGTGAAATATTACTTTTTGTTAAGGTTATTAAAAGTGTTTGAAGTTCACATATATTCATATTCTGCATCCTTTTTTCTTATTATTGACAAATGTTTTATTACTATCTATTGACAAATGTTTATTGTTTGTTTTATACTTATCTTATCAAAAGTTATACATTTAATATTAACGAAAGGAGAAGTATTTTGCAACCTTTATTGACAAATGTTAAGGAATACGGTGTTGAGGATATAACAAAAGTTATTCCAATAGGTGAGCAACAAGTCCGTAGATACATAAAAACAGGCGAATTAAAAGCCACCATGAAAAGAAACCGTTACAGAGTAGCTGAAGAAGATTTGAAAACCTTTATGGTTGAAAAAGGCTTCACAAATTTGAACTTATAGGAGAATTACAGATGGAAAGAGAAATTCTTATTGAAATTGCTGAATGGAACGATACAAACACATCTGTTGAAATTCCTGAATTAGGCATATTTAAGCAGTTTAAACACAGAATTGATGCAGTGAACTGGGCAAACTCAATTTTCAAGAAACCCAAATTTGAAAATGTAGTTTATTCATAAAAAAAGCTGCTAATTTTATAGCAGCCCAAAAATAAATTTTTCACTTAGATTATAGCACAAAAACAGCATCCTATTAAGGGGCTTAGTTTTCGTGCCTAAAAAAACGGAAAACAATGGCTAAATACGAGAAAAAAAGAAAGAAACCAAATTTTATTTTCACAATTCAACCGGGTGAACCAACACTGGATGAATGTATTGCAGACATGGCAAAAGTTGTTTTCCAACTATACGAAATGAACAAAAAAAGAGGTTTAGAAAATGGCTAAAAAATTCAAAAAATCAAAATTTGAAATAGTTCTTCAGTTTGTAAAAGGGCTTGCAAGAAAAATGCCCTGCTTCAATGAAACAGAAAATGAAATCTTATCTGAAGAATTTTCTGAAGCTGTTATTGCGATAAAAGAACAAAATTCACAACACGTTTATAACGCATATTATTTGCCCAAAGCGATTAGTGCAATTTTAAAAGAACAGAATTATTTGACCACTGCAAGCGGTGCAGAACACAGGGCAAAAGCAATGTTGCTGGCTGATATGGCAAACGGTGTGTTAGATGAATTTTACAGGTTTACAAAATAGGAGAAAATGACGTGGCAAAAATTACAAAAATTTTAATCAAAAATCTTTTTGGTATATCGGAGTTTGAAGCCGATTCAAAAAGTATTGAACTTTTAGGCGGCAACGGTACAGGCAAAACTTCTGTTCTTGATGCAATCCGTTTGGCATTAACAAACAGAAGTTCAAGGGATTGTATTGTTAAGCGTGGCGAAACTGAAGGTGAAATTATTATTGAAACTGATTCCGGCTTAACTATTACAAGAAAACCCCGAACAAATAAAACCGACTACAAAAGCATTAAACAAGACGGCAAAGAAGTTCAAAGCCCTGAAGCATTTCTGTCTGAAATCTTTTCAGAATTACAGTTAAACCCTGTTGCATTTATTAATATGGATGCAAAAGAACAAAACAGAATTATTCTTGACCTTATCGAATACAAATGGGATTTGAACACAATCAAAGAGTGGTTTGGCGAAATTCCACAAGGTGTGGATTACCAAAAACACATTCTTGAAGTATTACAACAAATTGCCGCTGAAGATGGTTTTTATTTCCAACAAAGACAAAACATAAACAGAGATATAAGAAATAAAAAAGCCTTTATTGAAGAAATAATGAAGGAATTGCCGGAAAATTTCAATGCTGCAAAGTGGGAAGCCTACGAACTGCAAGAAATTCATTCAAAAATTGAAAAGGCAAGGCAGCACAATGCACAGATTGAAAAAGCCGAAACCTTAAAAGCTAACTATGACAATAAAATAAGAGGGTTTCAAGCTGTAAAAGAACTTGAAGAACAAAGACTGTTTAAAGGACTTCAAGAAAGAGAAAGTGAACTAAAAGCAAATATTGCAAAACTTCAAGAAATGCTTAATTCTGCACAAAAAGAATTAAATTCACTCAACGATGTTTGTTCAGATAAAAAAGCCGTTATTGAAGCAAATTATGAAAAGCAAGTTGCACAATTCAATGAAGAATTAAAAGCATTTGAACCTTATTTGCAGCAACAAAAAATTGACATCGTGCCAATGCAAGAAGAAGCTGCTGAAGCACTCAAAATGAAGCAGCAGTTGCCGCAATATAACAAAATGCTTGCAATGAATAATGAATTGGCTGACCTTCAGGCTGCATCAGATGAATTTACAAGAAAAATTGAACTTGCAAGGACTTTACCGGCACAGATTCTTGCTGAAGCAAATTTGCCACTTGGTGAAATGAGTATTGACGGCGATCAAGTTCTTATTAAAAAGCCAAATGGTGATTTGCCAATTAGCAATTTGTCTGAAGGTGAAAAACTTGACCTTTGTGTTGATATTGCCTTGAAAAACAAAACAGGCTTGCAAATTGTGTTGATTGATGGAGTTGAAAAACTTTCACCAATTAACAGGCAACACTTATATGAACGTTGCAAGGCTTCAGGGCTTCAATTTATTGCAACAAGAACAACGGCTGACAATGAACTTACAGTGGTTGAGTTATGACAAGGCTTTTTGTCCTTTGGCTGTATAAAATTTGCTACCTGTTTTCAAGGTTGTATTTTAAACGGCTAAACATAACAGAAGCTGACCTGTATGACATCAGATATTTCATAGATTACACACTACAAGAAAAAAGGAGAAAACGAAAATGACAATGACAAAAGATGACATTATCAATGCTGAAATTGAACAAGAACACAAAGAAGCGGAAAAAAGAAGTGAAGAATTTCAAAATGACGTGGATAGCTTAATTGATGAAATCAAAACTTCACAAGATGCAAAAAATATGTATTTCAAAGAAGTTCTTGAAGGCAAGCATCCGGGCAAAAAACTTATGCAGCAAAGAATTGTAATCCAATTTGCAGAAGTAATTGACTATGACAAAAATAAACTTGTTTATGAAGAAACTGAAGAAGATAAAAAAGCTAACAGACAATATTTGCAAAGCTGTATTACAAAAATTGATAAAGCTGCACTTCAATTTGCAAATGAACTTCAAAAGTTTGAAAGATTTTCCATTGAAGAATTTCACCTGTATAGCAGAGAGTGTGAAGGTTCACCACAACCAAATGTAAAAATTAAAACAATAGACCTTACAGACGGCAACACAAAAGAACTTTCAGAAGTACCCCCTGAAGTATTAAAGGCTGTAAAAAATGTTATAGAAAAAGCGATTGTTACAGAGGAGAAAGGGGAAGAAAAAGGGGCTGAAGCAGAACCTGCATCAGTTTAGCCTTTTTCGTGGGCTGTGTTATTTTTCACAGCCCATCATAAAGGGCTAACTTATAGCACTAACAAAAGGAGAAATGACAGATGACAGATGAAAAAACTATTGAAAATTTTTTAATGACAGTTGAAAGCAATCTTGCAACTACCCTTGCAGCAAAAGCGGCTGCATTGCCTGATGGTTTTCAGGCTGCCAAATTCCAACAGAATTGCATTGCAATGCTTAAAGGAATAAAAAAACAAGATTTAATGAAAATCAAAGCAGAAGATGTTGTGTCCTGTTTAATGAAGGGGGCTTTGCTTGATTTAGATTTTGCAAGCGGTGAATGCTATGCAATACCTTATTGGAATAAAGAAGAAGGCAAAAATGATTTGAATTTCCAAACCGATTACAAAGGGGAAGATAAAATTGCCAAAACTTACAGCATCAAACCGATTTTCAACACTATTAAAGAAGTTATCAGGGAAGGTGATGAATATCAAAAAATTGTTGAAGATGGCAATGTAAAGTTCTTCTTTAAACCTATTCCATTAAATAATGGAAAAATTAAAGGGGCATTTGCACAAGTATTATTCACAGATGGTTCTTCTATCGGTGAAGAAATGACAGTTGAAGAACTGGAAGAAATAAAAAAGAATTTTTCAAAAGCAAAAGATTCACCTGCTTACCAAAAAACACCGGGTGAAATGTATAAAAAAATCGTTCTTAGAAGAACATTGAAAAATGTTGCAAAAAGTTTTAAAAATTCTGCTCAAACCATTGCTTATGCAACTTGTTCTGATTTTGAATTTAACAACAAAACCGGTGTTTCAAACAATTCTGAAGAAATAAGAAACCCTTTTGCAAATGCTTTGCCTGTAAATAATCAGCAAGCACTTACAACAAATGTTCAAAATACGACCGCCAAAATGCCACAGAACGAATTTTTACAACCCGAAGCAACAGTTATTACATCAGAAACAGAAAATTCAATTCAAGGGCATTCTGACGTGTCTGAATACGAAAAAGAAGAAACTATTGAAACAATATATGAATGTACAAACTGCGGTTCAATAATCAATCAAGCAGAAGATTCATATTCAAGAAGAAATTATGGCAAACCGCTTTGCCGTAATTGTCAAGCACTTGCAAAGAATGGGGAGTTGTAAGAAGTGTTTTTGACTGAAAGCAATTACTATTCACAACAGGCAAACTGGGAATATTTAAGCGTAAGCCAATATAAAGATTTTATTGGCACGCTTGGAAAACCCGGTTGTGAAGCACGTGCAATGGCAAAATTGCGTGGCGAATGGGAAGATGAAACAACCACAGCAATGCTTGTTGGTTCTTATGTTGATGCACATTTTGAAGGAACTCTTGACTGGTTCAGAGCCAAACACCCTGAATTTTTTAAGAAAAATTCTGAATTAAAAGCTGCTTACCAAAAAGCTGAAGAAGTTATTCAAAGAATTGAACGTGATGAATTCTTTATGCTTTGCATGAGCGGTGAAAAACAAGTGATTCTGACTGCTGAATTATTTGGGGCAATGTGGAAGGGTAAACTTGACAGTTACCACAACAGAAAAAGCCCCTATAACAGTATTGTTGATTTAAAAGTTGTAAAAGATTTGCATGAAAGATTTTGGATAAAGGACTTAGGGCAGTTTGTTTCTTTCATTGAATATTGGGGGTATGACCTTCAGGGGGCAATTTACCAACTACTTGAACAAGCTGTTTATGGCGGTGAAAAAGTGCCGTTTTCCATTGCTGCTGCGGATAAACAAAAAACTATTGATATTGAAGTTATTGGCTTAAAACAGCGTGATATGGACAATGCACTGCTTGGAATAGAAGGAAACGTTAAAAGAATTATTGATTTAAAAGCCGGTAAAGTCGAGCCGGTAAGGTGCGGCAAATGCGATTATTGCAAATTTACAAAAAAGCTGACCGCCCCAATAAGCACAGATATGTTAATTGAGGTATAGAGAGAGTGGCAAACGTACAGTTAAAAAATGGCTATACAAAGATAGTGAATAATCTTTTAGAACAGTTTTTTATAAGAGATTTTTCACCAATACAATTAAGAATTCTTTTGATGCTGATAAGGTTTTCTTATGGTTGCAATAAAAAAACTGCAAAAATTAAACCACAAAACCTTTTTAATACAGCTTATGTGTATGAAGGCGATATAAAAAGAGAATTAAAACACCTTGAAAGAAACAAAGTAATTACCTGCAATTTTGAAAATAAAACATTTGCTTTGAATAAAAATTTTGATGAATGGAAAATTTCTTTTCACAAATTATTTGATGAAGAAAAATTTGCAAAATTATTACACATAAATCTTAGTTGTGGACTAAGTGAAAACTTAGTTGACAACGAAGAAACAGAAGAAACTGAAAATGAAACTTTGTTGCCATCTAAGGAAAACCTTAGTTGTGGGCTAAGTGAAAACTTAGTTGACAACGAAGAAATGAAAGCTGGAAACACAGATGCAGAAAGCAATTCAGGCACACCTAAAGAAAGTATAAATAAAGAAAAAGAAAATAATAATAATAAATATATATATAACCCTGATGATTCTTTAAAAACAACTAAAGAAAAAATTTTTAAAATAGATCCTTATATAAACCCTTATAAAAAAATATTTACTGAAGAATATGAAAAGATTTTTAAAAGAGATTGTTTTTTAAACAACGCACAACATCTTAAATTAGTGGAAATTGCTGCCGAAATTCCAAATTTTAAAGAGTTAATTCCAACATTAGTTTTGAAATTTTCAAAAATTACTTTTGATTTTGATGGGGTAAAAAAACAGCCCGGCTTACGCTGGTTGCTTGAAGATGGCAACTGGGCTGGTGTCTTATCGGGTGAATTTGACAGCAATATTGAAGATACACAAATAAAAGGAAATAAAGACGATGGCTACAGTTATTAACAATAGTGATTGGCAAAGTTCAGGGCAAATTATTGAAAACATTATTAAAGAAGCAGGCAAAAAACACATTTGCCCCAAATGCGGCAAGGAAGATGTGCCTTGTGAAATAACACTGAACGGTGTAAAAAGAATTGTTTATGCTTCAAATTGTGATTGTTATGAAAAAGAACAAAAAGCAAAGGAAGAACAAAAAAGGAAAGAATGGCTTCAGGAGAAATTCAAAAATGCCAATATCGGCAAAAGATATATTGATATAACACTTGACAAACTTGAAGCTATGGGAACAGAAAACATTGCAGCTGCAAAAAAATATGTTGCAGATTTTAACCCTGAAAGCGGTGCAAGCATTCACATGATTGGCGAATTTGGCAATGGCAAGACATCAGAAGGCTATGCAATTATTAAAGCCTTATTGCCAAAGTTTAATTGTGTTTCAATCACTTGGAATGAAATTGTAACACGTTGTTATTATGCAAAAGCATTTGATGCTTCAGAAACGATTGATCAAATACTGAAATGGTTATCACAATTTGACCTTATTATGATTGATGAATTTGTTATCAATATAAAAGATGACAAAGAAATAAATCTTGCAACGGCACTGTTTGATAACCTTTATAAAGATAACAAATGTTTTATTTTAATCAATAACCCCTGCGATATTGTGGACATGAAAAAAGTGCCACGCTTAGGCAAATTATTGGATAGGGTAAAAGATCAGGCGGAAATATTCACCTTCAAACATGAAAGTTACAGAGGGGTGAAAAATGCTTGAAATTAATAAAATACATCTTGGTAATGCTATTGAATTATTAAAACAAATTCCTGACAACAGCATTGATTTAGTATATATAGATCCACCCTATGAACAAAAAGTTTCACATGGTTCAGGTGCATTTGGAGTAGAAAAGAAACTTCATTATGCACAGTTTGATCATATTTCAAACGGTTTTGATTATGAAGCATATTTTAAAGAATTTGAAAGAGTGTTAAAAGCTATAAACATTTACATTTGGCACAGCAGAATGCAAATGTTTACACTCCTTGATTATTTTGTAAACAAGAAAAAATGTAATTTTACACCATTACGATGGATTAAAACAAACCCTGTACCAGCTTGCGGTAATAGCTATATTAGTGATTCTGAATATTGTTTTCATTTTAGGGAACAGGGTGTTCAAATATATGGCACAGTTGATTCAAAAAAAACTTACTATATAAGCCAAACTAACAAAAAAGATAAAGCAATTTGGGAACATCCAACAATAAAACCTTTAGATTTTGTAAAAAATCACATATTCAACTCAACACAGCCCGGTGATTTGGTTTTGGATTGTTTTTCAGGTTCAGGAACTACCGCATTGGCTAGTAGCCAACTGGGTAGAAATTTCATTGCGATTGAAATTGATGAAAAATATCACAGTTTATCTATACAGAGGTTGGAAGCTGACCAATCTCAACAGAAGTTATTTCAGTTATAAAGGAGATCAAAAAATGACAAAAGACAAAAAAGCAGCAGGTTACTTTGACAGTGTGCGAAACTGTCCGGTTTATGAAGGTGATGTTTACTATGAAGAAGGGCTTATTTGCCCCTATTTCAGAGTAGTGAAAACCGCTGAAAGGGGGTTTGTTATCCATCATGTGGGTTCAACAGAAACTTTTGACTTCAGCACAGAAGGGCAAAACCTTATTAGAAGGCAGTACATTGGCAACGAATTAGACAATCCAAATATCTATGAAGAATTTGAAGTTGCCAAAAATTCAACTGTTAAGGAAAACTTGACACCTGAAAAAGAAGTTGTTTCAGAAACTGACACAACGGTTGCAGAAAATCTTGATGGCAGTCCTGAAGTTGAAGCTGAAACAACAGCTTGTGCAGAAGAAAAAGAAAATACTGAAAAGGCAGCAGAAGCAGCAATTCAGACAATGCAAGAAGCAGCAGAAGGACTTGAAGAAGAAAACACTAAAATTGCTGAAAAATTAGAAGCTGTTGAAGCTGCAAATGAAGAACTGAAAGAAAGCAATTCTAAACTAAAAGAAAACATTGAAAAAATGTTTGATGCCCCTTCAGGAGAAAAGGCAGGTGAAAATGAACAGATATGCAGCATTAATTCTGATGACACAGATGCCGAATTACAGGCAGATACTAATGAAGGCAGCACAAGTGGAAATGGAACAGAAACTGAAGGAGATGCAGAACAACCTTCAAACCAACCCCATACAAACACAAAAGAAGAAGGGGCAGTGAGTGCAGAAGCTACAACAGGCAATTCAAATGTAATTGTTGAAACTGCAAAAAGTGCAGTGCCTGAAGTTATTGCAAACACTGCTGAAGAAAAAAAGGCTTTGCTTAGGATTCAAACAATTAAGCGTTGCATAAGTTCAAATTATGACAAAATTGCAGAACTTGAAAACACTGTTGATTATCACAGAGATTTGGCAAGCACACTTGATTATGAACCATTTGTGAAACTCAAAGATATTGTTTCAGAAGCCCTTCATTCTAATGTTGATGCCGAAAATTTAAAAGGTTTAAAAGATAACACCAAAAATTTTGAAAGTATTATCAATATTCAAAATTTGCTTAAAGAACATAGTAAAAAAGCAGATGATGCGGAATATGATATTTCAAAATTAAAAAATGAAATTGATGACCTTGAAAAAGAACAAGCCGAAATTGAAGAAAAGATTGATAAATTTGCAAGGCAAACAAGACTATTTGATTAGTTGGAAGGGGGCATTTTGCCCCTTACCACCCAATTTGGAGATGTAGAAATGGTAACAAAAAAGAACACGACACCAAAAGAGAGTGAAGAACAGATTGCATTTGTCAATTATTGTGAAGCTAACAACATTATTGTTTTAAGCACACAAAATGGGATGTATATTCCTAAAAAAAACGATGACGGCACAAAAGACTTCAATCACTTTGGTTATATCAGAAGGCAAAAAGCTATGGGGCTGAAAAAAGGCTTTCCTGATTTGATTATTTTGCACAGCAACAGAAGCAAAACCCATGAAGTTTTCTTTATTGAAATGAAAAGGGTAAAAGGCGGCAAACTTAAACCTGAACAAGAAGAATGGATTCATAGGCTTGATGATGCAGGTTATATGGTGGGTATTGCACATGGTTGTGATGCTGCAATAAGAGTTTTGAACAGGTATTTGGAGAGTTAAGACAGTGCAGGCATTAACGGTTGTTTCTTTATTTGACGGCATTTCAGTTGGACAGCTTGCACTTCACATGGCAGGCATACCGATTGACAAATACATTGCATTTGAAATAAACAAAGACAGTATAAAAGTAACACAATATCATTATCCTGCAACAATACAATGCGGTGATGTAAGAAATTTTTATTGGGAAAGTATTGGGCATTGTGATTTGTTGATAGGCGGTTCACCTTGTCAAGATTTATCAAGTGCAAACAGAAACCGCTGTGGCTTGGAAGGTAGCAAAAGTTCTTTATTTTGGGAATATGTAAAAGCAAAAAATGTTTTAAAACCCAAATATTTTTTGTTGGAAAATGTGCAAATGCCTGCACGTGATTTTGAAATAATTTCACAAGCATTGGGCATTTATCCTGTAAATATTAATAGTAGTCTTGTTTCTGCACAGTTAAGAAATCGTTTTTATTGGACAAATATAGGATATAAAAACTATAACATTTTTGGTTTTCCTACTTGTGCGATACCTCAACCAAATGACAAAAAGATTTTTTTGCAAGATATCTTAACAAGCGGCTTTGCTGATAGGCAAAAATCAAATTGTCTTTTGAGGAATTTAAGCAGACCTTCTTATAAAAAAGATTATATGATGCGGCGGCATCAAAAGAGTTTTCACACTATTGTTTTTGAAGATTTAAAAGACAAATATAATTCTTCAAGATATTTCAATCAAACCGAACTTGAAAGACTGCAAACATTACCTGATGGATATACAAAAGTTTTAAGCAGGAACAAAGCAGCAGCTTGCATTGCTGATTCTTGGACTGCTGAAGTTATTGCACACATATTTAAGTTTTTAAAACAGGAATTAGAAAAAGGAGAAAAAAACGAATGGTAAAACAATTTGAAGATGGCAAAGTTTATGTTCTAAAAGGCAGCAAAAAGCCTTATGAAGAAATTATTGAAGCTGCATTTTATAAAAGCAAAAATGATACCGGGCAGATTGAAGAAAACTTGATGCTTGATAGCTATTATTTTGATGATCGTGTTGTGCCTGACACAAAGGGCAGAATTTATGCTTCAGGTGGAAACCTTGAAAGTGCAATAAATCATAACCCAAAAGACTATAAAGAACTTGGAAAAACAGAAGATTTATTTGTAATAAGTAGTAGTTATTTATTTGAGAAAAAACCATCTTACACAGCACTTGAAACAGCTTTGAAAAAAATTGCACGTGCAAGAAATTGTGATTTCAGAAATTGGAAGCAAAGAGGGGATGAAATGCAGAAAATTGCACAAGAAGCATTGAGGGCTGGAAGATGAAACAGTCCGATATTATAAAACTTGATTTAATGAAGTTTTTAAGATTTCAAAAGCAATATGATTGTGTTTGCACAGAGTGTGTAAACAATGCTGATATATCTGCAATTAAAAATCAAAAATTGATTGAAATCGAAATAAAAATCAGCAAATCTGACTTCAAAAATGAATTAAAACATAAGTCTTGGAAGCATGATAAATACAAAGACACACAAGCCCTGAAAAATACTGATTGGATGCGAATACCAAACAAATTTTTCTTCTGCGTGCCACAGGAAATGGAAGAATGGGCTTTGAAAGAAATTGAAAATATCAATTTCAAATATGGGCTTATCGTATGGCAAGAAGGGCTTGTTTATATCCGGCGGCAAGCCTTACATCTTCATAATGATAAGCTAAACAACTTTGTACTTATAGAATTTTGCAAAAGAATTACATCTGAATTAATTAATTTAAAAATTCAGACAAATACCGACAAACAAGAACTTGAAGCACTCAAAGAAGGGGTTATTAAGACAGAAGGCATTGAATAAAAAGGAAGGAGAAAACACAAATGAAAATCAAAGAACTACTTAAAAAGATTACAGGGCAAGACAAACTTGACATAATCATTGAAAATCAGAACAAAGAAAGCAAAATGAATGCAAGAATTATTCTTCAAACAAAATTTGAAGCAGAAAAAGCAAAAGGTGATGCACTACTTATTGAACAGCAATACAAAGAAGAAATAAAACAAGTTGAAAAAAAACTTGAAGCAACTATTGATCAACAATATGCAGAAATTCAAAAATTAAGAACACAGTTAGAACATGCAACAAATAACAGAGTAGGCAAGTTTTATGTGTTCAATCCACAGCATGGGCAGCCACGCAAAATATATGACAGTTATGAAGCAGCAATGAAAGATGCTGAAAGTGTTGCCAAAATTTCAAAAGGGCAAAAAGTGTTTGTATTGAAAATAGTTTCAGGTGTTCAAATTTCAGAAAACTATGAAGATTATTCTTTGATACCTGAAGAAGAAATTCCATTTTAAGGGGGTGATTAGATGAGCAATTTTCAATGTGAAAGCTGCGGTGCAGTTTATATTGATAATGGAATAACAGGCTATGAAACAAAACAGTGCAAAACAACGGCTGATGTTATAAAAGGTTTAAATGAAAAAATTGTTCTTTTACAGAATATGAATAAAAGTTTGAATGAGTTATTAAGTATAAAAGATGAAGCCATTACTGATTTAACGGCAGACAAAATTGAACTTAAAGAACAACTTTGTTCAAAAGAAAAAGAACTTTGCAATGCTTACATGGAAGTAAATGCAGCAAATACTGCTGCGGCAGGGAATTTGTCATTAAGTCAACTTGCTGAAGATAAACTTCAAGCAGCAGTAAATCAATATAATGCAGTTGTACAGCAAAACAAAGAATTACAACAAGAATTGATTCAAACAAAAGAAAAAATTAAACCTTTTGCAGATGAATACTTCAGCGGTTTAACTTATTCAGAAATTGCAGAACTTGCAAAAAAATCAATCAGACTTACAAAAGAACATTGTTCTGATTTACGCAAAATTGAAATATTTGAAACCGCATTACAAGAAATAAGCACAAATTCTGATTGTGTTTGTTCATTAGATGACACATGCCAGCCAATGAGAATTGCGGCAAATGCACTTGCAAAAGGGGGTAAAAATGAGTAAAGAAAACAGGGTTCTTGATCTTGTGTTGAAAAGCGTGTGGTTCGATAAAATCAAAAACGGTGAAAAAAATATTGAATATCGAGAAGTGAAGAAAAGCTGGGCTTCAAGGATATTTGAAACAAAACCCGGAGAAAAAACAAAACCTGCGGTTGACAAAGTGCTTTTTTCAAAAGGCTATAACAGAAAAGAACAAATGCTTTTTGAAATAACAAAAATTGAAGTCTTGCCTTCAGGGCTTGAAACTGATTTGCATATTGACAAACCAGTCTATGCAATACATTTGGGTGAACAGTTGAACATTGTAGAGTGGAAGAAGCAAGGGGGTAATAATGGCAAGTAAAGCAATTCAAAAATTAAGATATAAATTTTTTAAAGAATTTTGTCCTGAAAGATTATATGTTCGTTATCAAATAGTAAGCCCATATTATACGCAAGCACCTTCAAAAGAACGATTGATTCAGTGTGTTGAAGAAATTAAAAAACAAGGTAAAAAAGTCAAGATTGGTGAAGTTTGGTGGAGTATGCCAACGATAACCACAAGTCTTATGTTGCAAATAGAAGAAATTATTGCAATGCTTTTTAGAGGCAATAGTAATGATAAATTTTCAAATGGGCTTGAATACTTCATTCCTTCTAAAGATAAAACAATTTCAAAAGAAAATGGCTTTTATTACACTAAAAGCGGTAATTTTTGCAAACAACGAGATATTACAATAGGTGGGAGAAGTCGAGAAGAAGCACTGTTAAGGCTATGTTTACATGATGACATCAAACCTTTTATAAAAAATGAAATTCAAAAATTATTTAGTTAAGGTGGTGCAATAATGAATAATTTTGAAAAAATTAAAAATATGAATATTGATGAAATGGCGGAAATGCTTAGTGTTGTAAAGCCTAAAGGATGCGGCTTCTGTATGGGTGCATATATGGGTTGTTTACGTCAAGTAAACTGCGTTCAATCAATAAAAGAATGGCTAATGAGTACAAAAGCCCCTGCGGATTATGAAAAGCACAGCAATAAAAAATGGAATGGGGGCGGCAATGGACTTTGAAACAATACGAAAATTAAAAGATTGTTGTGCAAGAGAAGCTGCACTGCGTGTGAATGTATATCCAAAGTGGGTAAAAGCAGGCAAAATGACACAAGAAAAGGCGGATGAAGAAATAAGATTGATGCAAATTGCGGCGGCTTGTTTCAATAAAATTCTTAAAGGCAATGCCCCTGAAGTTCAGCAGCAGCTTTTTGACACAAAACCTTATGAACCGCCCAAATATAACTATTATTAAAGGAGAAAACACAATGAGCGAATGCGGAATATTTGATTATTTAAACAGCCCTGAAGCTGTAAAAGACTTAGACAATATGCAATGGGTGGCTTTTACTGATAAATACAAAGACACAAACCTTTGCTTCAAAAGTGAGGGTTGGAATGTTGAAGTAAATGGCGGCTTAAAGCCTGCTTATTTCCCAAAAACAGATTGTATTGTGGCATTTTATGACAAATTGGCTGAACGCATTGCCCTTGCATTAAATCTTGTAAGGGGCAAAACAACAGAAGAACTAAAACAGCAATTAAAAGGGGGCAAAAATGATGAAAATTTTCCATAAATTATTTTGCATATTAACATTGCCGATAGTTTTGTTGAATTACTTCATTTATATGGTGATTTGTACGGCATTAAAGAAAAATTACTTCATTGATTGGTATGAAATACCGGACAATTTAAGAATTTTTATTGACCAGTGGCTAACAGTAGAAATATATGAACACAAAGGAGATTAACATGGCAGAATTAACAGAACAGCAAATTGAACACTTCAGAAGATTGAATGCACAAGCAATGAAGGAAGTGATGACTGACAAAGGCAACATTGCTTTTTTAAATGCTTCAATTAAAAAATTTATTGATGATTTGAAGGAACAAAACAAAGAATGTGAGCCGGCAGCATATATGATGAGTGGTGCAATAATGGGTTACACACTTTGTTTGTATAACAAAGGGGGTGAAGGTGATGACAGCAGCACTTAATGAAACCCAAAACACGATTCTTGCAATGGTAGTTGAAGGTAAAACAAATGCACAGATTGCGGAAAAATTGCACTATTCAATCAGAAATATAAAATATCACCTTGAAAAAATATACAAGGTTTACAGAATACCTGACAAAGTGCCGCAAAACCGCCGGGCATTATTGATTAAAGAAGTAACAAAACAAGAATTGGCAAAGTATATGTGAAGAATAATAAAAAGAGCAGGAAGCCTTGAAAATAGGCTTCTTTTTGTTAATTGTCAAGCGATTTTTGAAAGACTGTCCATCTGGACAGTGAAACATGCGTTATAATGATAAGTGGCAAGGGGTTTTTCACCTGAAAGATCTACATTGCTAAAATGAGGGTGATTTGTGGCTTTTTTATGTTGTGGAATAAAATATAAGAAAAATGATGTTACAACATATTGGTGTATAGAAACATACACTGTTAAGCCACTTATTAAAAAATTTGTAAATGAACAAAGGGTTTTCACTGAAACTGTTGAAAGTTGTATTTGTAAAAAATGCGGTTTGCAGCGTGTACAAATTAAAAGATTTGGAAGAAAAAACGGCAGAAAATGTTTGCTTGAAGTAGAAGAATTAAAAGGACAGGAAGCAGACATTTTTCTTATTGAAAATCAAGAAAAATTAAAAATTCAACCACAAGTTTGCCCTACACCATTAATTGCTTGTGCAACAACCATGCCGGCTGTTTATGGTCAAGCTATTTCACCCGAAAAACAACGTGCAAAATATCTTGCATCATTACCCCAAAAAGACAGTTGGCGAAACAAATATGTGAATGGTAAGTGGATTCCTGACATTATTCATTCAGAATGCAGAGTGGTAAATAATTAATGCTTAAAAAGATTGATAATTTTTCAAATGTTGTTGATTATAAATCAAGGCAACAACAATTTTTGGAATGGCTGCAAGCTGTTGTTGAAATCAATTTCAAACAGAAAAGACAGATTGAAAACGCTGTCTTAATTTGGAGTGAAAAAGACAAGCAAGGCAACATAAAAGCAAGGCATTCAAGATTTAATTGCAAACTTGAAGATTTTGAATTTTTTAATGATGCAATGAAAGAATTTATTTTGAATAGAAAATTTGACGAATTTTTAAGGGAACATATAAGCGATTATTTAGAATATATAAATTGAATTAACGGCTGCACATGTTCTGAATTTTGGAAGTCAAGGCGAGATGCAGAAAACGAGATGTTGAAATGACTGAAAAAAAACAAAAAAATTTGCCGATTGATAAAGCAGAATATGATGCACTGGTTGAAGAATGTTTAAGGATTATTGCAGAAGCCAATATTCTTTTTATTACAGATTTGATTGCTTTTTTGCCAATTTCAAGGGCAACTTTTTATAATTATGGACTAGACAAATTAGACACATTAAAAGATGCAATTAATAAACAGCGTATTATTACAAAGCAAGGTTTAAGGGCAAAGTGGTTTAAAAGTAAATCACCGGCACTTCAGATTGCACTTTATAAAATGATTGCAACAAAAGAAGAAAAAGAAGCAATTAGCAATGTAATATTCCCTAAAGAACCCGAAAAACAGCAAGAAGAATTGCCAATTAAACAAATGTTTGAAAGCCTGAAAAAATCAATGAAGGAACAGAACAATGATTGATTGGACAAATTCAAAATGGTCAAGAAAACACCTTGATTTAATGTTAAGGTGTTACGATGATTTAAAATTTTTTACACTTCTTTCAGGTTCAGTGCGTTCAGGTAAGACTGTAACACAGATTGCTAAAGCTGCGGCAGAACTAATTCCACAAAGAGCGGATAAAGGCAAGATTTTAATTTCAGGTAAATCAAAAGAAACGATTTACAACAATGTTTTGCTTGATCTAATGGAATTATACGGCGGAAAAAAGCATTGTGATTATAATTCAACTGATGGCAGGCTTATTGTTGACAAGACGGTCTTAGGTTCAAAAAATGATGCTTATATACGTGTTGCCGGTGCAAATAAAAAAGGCAATGAAGGGGCAATTTGGGGTGATACCTTTAGTTTGTGGCTTGCCGATGAATTGACGTTGCACACAAGGGCATTTGTAAATCTTGCCATAACTCGTTTATCAGTAGAAAACAGCAAAATATTTGCAACAACTAACCCGGCAGACATTTTGCACTTCATATATACAGATTGGATTGCAAACAAAGCAAAACAAGATGTTTTTGAATACTTGTTTTTTGAACTTACTGACAATCTTAATTTGCCTGAAGAATATATTGAACACGTCAAGGCATCTTTCACAGGTGTGTATTTTGACCGAATGATTAAGGGCTTATGGGTTATTGCTGAAGGTCTTGTATATCCTGAATTTGACAAAGACAAACATATTATAACCCCTGAAGAATTCAAACAGAATATTGCCAATGGTCTATATAAAGAATTCATTGGCGGTGTTGACTGGGGGTATTCAGCAGAAATGGCAGCAGGTGCATGGGGTGTTACAAGAAACAATGATTTTCATCTTGCTTCAGAGTTCTATTATAAAGGCAAACTTACTGCTGATGTAATTAATTGGTTCAAAGCACAACAAAAAGAACTTGGAATTGATTTCAATTATATTTTTTGTGATTCAGCAGAACCTGACAGAATTGAAGAAATGCAACTTGCAAAATTAAATGCCTATGCTTCTGAAAAAGAAATTGCAGCCGGCTGTAATACAGTAAGGACTTGTTTTAAAAATGACAAAATAAGAATTGGCACAAATTGCCCAAATACTCAAAATGAACTTCTTACTTTACGTTATCCACAAGAAGATGAACCGGGTTTTGGCAGCGAAACTGTTTTTATAGGAAAAGACCACGCTGCTGATGGGGTTTTGCGTTATCCAATCCACACATATAAAAAAGAAATTTTGGGGCTTACATATTGAGAATTGAACCGATAAAAGCACAGCCGTCATTTGGTTATTCAAACATATTAAAAACCGAATGGCAAAAAGGCAGGTTGAAAAGTGTGAAGTATGGTTTTTATGGTGATTTATTGACAAAAGGAACTGTTTCACTTGAACATTTACAACCAGCCAGCAAGGGCGGCAAAACCACACTTTCAAACTTAGTTTTGGCAAGTAAGAACAAAAACCAGCTAAGGGGCAATGCGGATATAAGACTTTTTGCCGATAAAACAACGGTGTTGAATTACTTAATGCAGTTTGTGGGTGTAAAAACCAAACATTTCAACGGTAATTTTTATATAAAAAGCATCATAAAAACATTACAAATACTTGGTATTAACTTATAGGAGAAAAGAACATGGCAAAAAAAGAAGAAGCTGCTGTTGATACAGCACTAAAAGAAGCTGTGAATGCAGAAAATGAAGCGAAAGTTGAAGCAGTTGTTGAAAATGCAACACCTGAAGAAGTTGTTACAAATGAAGGCAATCTTGATGCTGTTGAAGTGCCTGAAAATGCTGAAGAAATTTCACAAGATGAAGCATTGAAAGCTGCTGTTGATGAAGTCAACAGATTAAGAGAAGAAAACACTGCTATAAAACAAGAACTTGATTCAACGAAAGCTGAACTTAAAAAACTTGTTGAACACACAAACACAGAAGCAGGAATTGCAGGCAAACAAATTGTTGACCTTGATGCAAAGGTGAAAGAACTTGAAGAAAAACTTGCTGAAGCACTCAAAGGCGGCAACCATAAAGCATATATTGAATTGCTTGAACAATTTGAAGCAAAAATTAATGATTATGCTGGGTTAAGACGTGAACGACTTAGGAAAGAATTTATTACAGATTTAAAAGAAGAAATTCAAAGACAAAAGGACTTATTAACAAATGCTTGATAATTTATCATTTTTACAACCGGGACAAGATTGGCTGCCACAAACAGAAAAAGACAGAATTGCACTGTATGACTTAAACCATTCTTTATATGTCAATGACCACATGGATGTTTTGGATGTACTTTTAAAAGTTGTATATCCTGATCAAGAAGTCAATGAAACAGTTAAGAGGGTTTTTGTCAATTTGTACAGGTCTGTTTCAAAATTGTGGGCAGATTTGCTTTTTTCTGAAAAGCCGGCTATTTCAAAGGCAGACAAAACAACCGATTCTTATTTAGCTGACCTTATAAAAAATAGCCGTTTTTGGAAAACTTCAAAAAAAGTTGCCATTGATGCTTCACGTTATGGCACAGGCTTATATAAAATCAGAGCCGTTGAAGGCAAAGCTGTCATTGAAGCTGTTTCACCTCGTTTGTGGTTCCCGGTTGTAAATCCTGATAATATTAACGATATTATTTATCACGTTTTGGCATTTTCTTTTGTTGAAAATAAAGTGCAATATTTGAAAGTTGAAATTCATTCAATCGGTAAAATTGAACACAAGCTGTTTATTATTGATAAAAATTCTTGCAAAATAAAACAAGAAGTTGAACTAAAAACACTGGACAGATACAAAGATTTAAAACCAGTTGAAGAAACAAAGGTTGATGATTTCTTAATTATTCCGGTTTGCAATGCTTCTGACAGTGAAAATGGACTTGGTGAAGATGATTACACCGACATCAACCCTGTTATATCTCAAATTGAACTTCACCTGACAAAATACGGCAAAGACTTGGAAGAACAAGGCAATTTGAAATATGGTCCGGCAACTGCCATTGATGAAGATGGACAAATTAAAAAGAATTCATATATTCCAATGTTAGGCGGTGCAAATCAAACAAACCCACCGGGTGTTGTAACTTGGACAGTACAACATGAAGCAATAAAAGAATATATCACACAACTAATGTTCTTCTTTTATATGCTTTCATCTGTAAGCCCTGTTTTATTTGATCCGAACCAAACAATCAGCAGCACTGTTTCAGGTGTTGCCCTTAAACGTCTTATGCAAAGAATGCTTTCAAAAGCCGGTGCATTGGCAGAAGATTTTGATGAAAGTATTAAAAGAGTGTTTGCAGTTGCTGCACAACTTGAAGGAAAAACACTTTCAGACTATTCAATCACTTGGAAGGATGGGCTTGTTGATGATATTAATGAACGTGCTGAAACGGCTCAAAAAGCAGGTGTTACAACAACAATGAGCCGCAAAACTGCTGTTGCTTATGTTCAACAAATTGAGGGTGAAGCCCTTGAAACTGAACTTAAAGAAATTACAACAGAAGAAAAAAACAAAAGTGTTCTTAATGTCAATGACTTATTCCCTAATGATGAAGGCGATTCTGACAATGAAACAGAAGAACCTGACAAAAAGAGAAAAGAAGAATAATAAATGGATAAATTTGGCAGTTATATCAATGAAAATGAACTGTTGTTGTTAAGATATTACAATGATAGTTTAACAAAGATAAAAAAACAGCTTCTTGAAGCTGCTATTAAGGGGCATGATACAACACACCTGAAGCAGTTGAAAGAAAATGTTGAAAATGAACTGCTAAAACTTGATAAAAAATTTCAATTCTTTTCAAAAGACACAACTTCACGCATATATAAAAAGGGGATTGAAGGACAAGAAACAGCTTTTAAACAATTACATATAAGGTTTACACCGGTAAAAGCTGCAACTTATGCACAGTTTGCCGGCATTCATAAAGAAGCTGTAAAAACACTTGCAATTAATACATATAAGCCTTTAAAACGTGTTGTTGATGTCATCGGTCGTGATTGTATTGAATATTTTGAAAGAACAAATTTCAATGATACACAAGCTATTTTGAAAAAACTTCTGAAATTCTTTCCTGATAATGAAGATTTAAGAAGCACAGGGCTTGCTTCAATTCAGGGTGTTGTTAATGGCAATATAACGTGGCAAAATGCAATAAGGGATTTTCAAGAAACTTTTTTAAAAGATTCTATTTTTAAAGTGCCTTATTACAAAAAAGATGGCACACTTCATGCAATGGTCAATATGGCTGATTATGCTGAACTTGTTGCAAGAACAACATCTGCTGAAGCATACAGAAAAGGGGCTGAAAATGCTATTCTTGACACTTTTGATGATATGGGCGACTTGGTACAAATTAACGGAAAATCAGAATTCCCAAACAGCCCTTGTTTGCCTTTTGAAGATGCCATATTAAGTTTAACAGGCAAAACAAAAGGCTATACAACACTTGATGCCGCAAAAGCACAAGGATTGTTTCACCCTAACTGTATTCATCACTTTGGGGTTACTGCTGCGGTTATTGCTGAATATGAAGCCATTGAAGCTGGTAATAGCAAAGGCACACAACTTCAAGAAATAGACAAACCACCGACAAAACAGCGTAAAAAGACAGAAAAAACTGAAAAGTGGTCTATGCAAGATGTGCTTGCTACTTATACCGGCAACAATGAAATGGTAAAAACCGCATTGAATAATGCAACAATAGATTCAGAAGTTGCTGACATTCTTGCAAACATTCATAAATTGCCTGCTGTAAAAATTATTAATGACAGGGGCAAGGGATATTACAACAGAATAAAAAGCGTAATTTCAGCAGATAATGAAATGACATTTTTGCACGAAATGGGGCATTCTTTGGATTATGGACTTGTTAAGGCTTCAAGCGATAAGTGGCATAATTACAGCCGGAAACTTGAAAATGTTGTTGAAAGACACCGAATAAAACGCATTGACAAATTCCCTGAAGTTGTTGCAAATAAATTTAAAGAAATAAAAGAAAAATACAAGTTACCGAACGGAATACCAAATTTCAAGGCACAAAGAAAAGATGGCTGGTGTGCATTATCTGACATATTTGATGCCCTTACAAACGGCAATATGTTTGATAAAGCAAGCTATGCAATTTCAGGACATGGGGCAAAGTATTTCAGACAATATGGAACAAAAGAAGCTGAAATTTTTGCACAATACTTTTATTTAAGAACAAATAACTGCACAGAAGCCTTAAATGTTCTTAAAGAAAATGTGCCTGACCTATTGAAATCACTTGAAAGTTTGTTTACATTGTATGTAAAGGAATTAAAAGAACTATGATAAAACTACCTAATGACCTAACCGAATTTAATATGACAAATAAAGAATATATGGCACTTTCAGTTGAAGAAAGAAACTTTCTTAATGAAAAGCTAAAAACAAATATTTGGGATTATTACAGTGAAACAAACCCCGATATTAAAAAACCTGAATTACCATGTATTATTGAAGGCATAATTATTGGAGAGTAATTTTTTTTAATTGATTTATTTTAATTTGTGATAGTTTGATTTTCAAGAAGCCCTTCAGGGGCTTCTTTTCTATGCGAAATTGTCAAGCGTGTTGAGTGATTCAGCAGGCTTGGTTGTAATACATAAAAAGTAAAGGAGAAAGCGAGATGCCCGGAACTGGAAACAATGGGGGAGAACCTCAAAACAACACAGAAACCTTCACAAAAGAACAGGTTCAACAAATGATTGAAGAAGCTGTTACAAAAGCAAAAGCAGACACAACAGCAGAGTTCAAAGACCACATCAAAAAGTTAAATGAAGAAAATGCTGCAAAAAGAATTGATTTGAAAGACACCAAAAAACTGAAAGAAATTCTTGCTGAAGCATTAGGCTTCAAACCTGATGAGGTAAAAGAAACTGATGTTATCAATGCGAAAATCACAGAGATTGTGAACGCTAATAAGGAACTAACAGCAAAGTTTGAAGAAGCACAAAAGAAGGCTGCTACCTACGAGAAAAAAGCACAAGTTGCAGAACTTCTTAAAAAATCAGGCTTAAAAGATAAAGCAATGAACTTGGTTCAGCTAGATGCTGAAAATCTTGAAGAAGCTGTGAAAAAGATTGCTGAAGAATACCCTGAATTAAAAGTGAATTTTAATGTGGGTGGCGGTGGCAGCAATCCGGGTGTTTTCAACAATTCTTCTATGCCAAACCCATACAAAAAAGAAACTTTAAACCTGACAAAGCAATATTTGCTTGAACAAACTGATCCGAATCTGGCAGCAAAATTCAAAGCTGAAGCAGGTGTGAAGTAAAAAAAACAAAAGTAATACATTAAAACATAAGGAGAAAAAACAATGGGAACTATTGTAACAATTAGTGGTTTACCGATTGATATTGAAAAAGTTGTTTCTTATGCGTTGGAACAAACCACTTACAATTCAAACTTGGTACAGTGCGGCATTATGGCAAGAAGTGCTGAATTTGATGCCCTTGCAAATGCAACAGGTACAACCGTTAATATGCCATTTTGGAAAGATTTGGAAGGCGATTCTGAAGTTTTACCAACAGATGGTTCAACCAAACTTTCAACAACTGACATTGGCACTGGTCTTGATAAAGCTGCAATTAACCACAGAGGTAAGGCATTTAAGGTGAATGACCTTGTTCAAGAGCTTGCAAAAGTTCAAGCAAATGATCCGAATGCTGACCCTATGGCAGTTATTGCTTCAAGAATTGGGGCATATTGGGATGGCGAATATCAAAAAATCCTTCTTTCTATTCTAAAAGGGGCATTCGCTGCAACTTCAATGGCTGACCTTGTTCTTGACATTACTGCCGGAACAAGTGCTGCTGACAGAACTGCAAATGCTGACACCTTAATTGATGCAGAAGGCAAACTTGGTGATAGAGGTTCACAGCTTCAAGCCATTATGATGCACTCTGCAACAGAACGTAAGTTAAGAAAAGATGATTTGATTGACTATATCAAACCTTCTGAAGGTGGCAAACCGCTTGCTTACTATGGTGATAAACGTGTAATTGTCAATGATGAATTACCAGTTGAAGAAATCACTGAAGGGCAATCACCGAACCAAACAACAAAAACAGTTTACACCACTTACTTATTTGGTGCAGGTGCTGTTGCACTTGGTGAAGGTACACCTGATTACCCTGCACTTGAAACAGATAGAGAAGCCCTTGCTGGCAATGACATCTTGATTTCAAGAAGAAAGAATTTAATCCACCCACGTGGTATTAAATTTAAAGGTTCACCGTCAGGAGTATCACCAACCAATGCAGAATTTGCAACAGGCACAAATTGGGAAAGAGCATACCAGCCTAAACATATTAAGGTTGTACAGTTCAAACATTTGCTTGCTTAACTTTTGTTGTTATATCTCAAAACAAGGGCTGCAATATGCCCTTGTTTTTCTCAATTATAGGATTTTTAAAAATGACTAAAACAGTAAAAATAAATGATATTGAATATCCTGTTTATTGCACAGTAGAAGAAGCAGAACAATATTTTGCAACAAAACTTGATGATTCACAGTGGAAAACATTAAATGAAGAAGATAAAGCAAAAGTTCTTGTGGAAGCAACACGAAAATTAAACACATTAAAATATGAAGGTTTTCCTGTTTCACTTGATCAACCGCTTGCATTCCCTCGATATTTTAAACCAAATTTTCTTTCAAAAAGAACCTACACTTCAGAAGCCAATGCTATTGAAGTAAATGGCAAAAGTCTTATTTTGATAGAAATGCCAAAAGAAATGATTTGTGCTTGTTGTGAACAGGCATTTTTTGTTGCTGAATATGCAGGACTTTCAGGCAAATCTGTTCACATTAAAAATCAAAAACTAGGTATAAGCAGCATTAATATTGGCGGTGGCAATGTTTCTTATAACGGCAATTATTTATTGCTTGAAGTATGCCCTGAAGCAACACAATTTATTGATAAATACTTAATAAAATCAGCAAGGGTGGTTTAAATGTTTTATTCTCATTTGTACACACAGAAATTCAATTTAAAAAGGACAGATGGCACTGATGAATATTCTATGCCTAAAGTAATTGAAGAAGAAAAAAACATTCCTTGCCGTATAACATACAAAAATAAATTAATTGTTGCAAGTAATGGTGAACAAAAAACTTCAGAAGGCAATATTATTACTGACAAAGAAGTAAAAGTGAATGATTTAATTCACTTAAATGGTACTGATTACAAAGTAATTTCAGCCAATCCTTTATATGATTTTGATAATAATTTGCAAGGTTATCAAGCATACTTTTAACAGGGGGTAAAATGAAAACGGAATTTGACATTGATGTCAAGTGGTTTGGAAAAACTGCTTCTGACAAAGTAATTGCTGCGGCAATGAAGGGTTTAAAACAAGGCGGTGAAGTTGCTGGCGGTGAAGCAATGAAAATTGCCCCTGTATTATCAGGTACATTAAAGCGGTCAATTTGTGTTACAGAAGGCGGCACACCAAACCTTGATGAAGTATTTGAAGAAGCAAAAACTTCATCCGATAAAAACCAGCCAAATGTAATGGCAACCAAACAGGGTGATGAACTATCTGTTTATGTTACTGCAAACACCCCTTATGCTTACAAACAACATGAACAAAATAAAAACCATAGCAAATTTCTTGAAAGAGGTTTGCAAAATGCACAAGATGTTATTCCAAAACTTGTTGAAAGGCAACTGAAAAGGCTATGACAGACATTTTAAAAGAAATAAGAACACATTTGATTAATTCAAAAGTCATTACTGATTCAGAATGTAAGTTTAATATTACAACTTCTGATGATGAAATTGTATGCCTTTGGATTTATGGCGGTTATCGTGAAGTGCTTGGAGATTCACCAACAATTCAGATAAAAGTTCTTTCAAAAGATGCAAGGCAAGCAGAAAACAAGATAAATGCAATATTTAAAGCACTTGTTACTAACAAGCCAATTAGAATTTCAACAATAAACAATAAAAAAATGCGAATTGTTGAAGCACAACAACCGTTTTTTGTTGAGAAAGACACACAACAAAGATTTGTATGGGTATTTAATATTACAGTTACAGCTTTTTAGCACAAAGGCAGAAAGGAGAAAAGAAAATGCCGTTATCAAAACAACAAAATGTTCTTGGTATTTCTAATGCAAAAATTGCAGAAGTTACAGCAAACACAACTGAAACTTATACAATAGGCACAAGAATGGATTTACCGGAACTTAGTTCAATGGAAGTTACAGTTAGCAGTGAAACAAAAGAAGCTGTTGCTGGGCTTACAACAGTAGATTCAATGACTTTCAAAAAGGCTTATGATGTAAAATTTGAATCAGTCAATATTCCTTTGGATGTTATTGCAAAAATTAATGGTGCAACACTTACTGAAAGCGGAACAACACCAAACCAAATTGTTACTGTAACAGATAAGGCTTCAGATGTGCCTGTTTTGTTCAATCTTGAATTTGACACCGATTTCATTAATGGTGAAGCAGCAGACCTTCACATGGAATTATTCTGTGTTAAAGGTTTTCTTGATGTTGTTTCAAAAGCTGATGATTATTGGACTTGTTCTTTTGAAGGTCAAGGGGTTGTGAGAAAGAAAGATAAGGCTTTCAGAACAATAACTATTAATGAAACTAGAACAGCAATCGGGGCAAATGACAGCCCTTCTGATGATTTATAATAATAAAAAGTAATTAATTTATTAAAAAAGAACTCGGCTTAAAACACCGGGTTCTTTTTTGTGTAAAAACAGGAGAAATAAAGATGACACTTGACAAAATAGTTGTGCCAAAGTTAGAAATGGAACTTTTTGGCGAAAAATGGAATTGTGAATTTAAACTGCGTAATTTTGCAGTATTAAGAAATACTTTCAACATTTCAGAACATCAACTGCTTACAGGTTTAATGGACAAAAAACTTGAATTTATTGCTTATGGCATTTGGGCTTCAACAATAGTTTTTGCCCCCTTTGATGCAGCTGATCCATTAAAAGTTGAAAGAACAATGGATTTAGAAAAAATTCTTGAATTATCACTGGCGGAATTACAAGCTGCAACAGATCAGGTTGTAAAAGCGATGGAAGCATACCTGCCAAAACCAAAGCCACAAGATATTGCAAAGGCTGAAGCCAAAAAAAAGCCGGTAGAAGCAGCAACAAAGAAGGCTGCAAAAAAGAAAAAATCTATGAAATAGATTATGCGTATTTATATTATGCCGTAACCACGCATTTAAGATTGCCTGAAGTGGTTTTTTGGACTGCTACGCATAGAAAAATTGTTGAACTTCTTGACATAGACAAAGAAGTCAACAGCATAAACACGAATAACAAAACAAAGAAAAATTCAGGCAGTAAAAAAATGTCATTACAAGAAGCAATGAAAATTTTGTAAGGAGAAGCCATGAGTGTAACAGCAGGACAAGTTGCAGTAAAACTTAATTTGGACAAAACCCAATTTGAACAAGGTATGCAGCAAGCAAGAAAAAGTGTTGATTTGCTTTCAACCGCCTTCAGTTCTATTGCTGCATTGGGTGTTGGTGCAACTTTGTTAAATATCGGACAAAATGCACTAAAGGCTTCTTCAGACTTTGAACAAGCACAAGTTGCATTTGGTGTAATGCTGGGTGATGCAGAAAAAGCAAGCAGATTGGTCAATCAATTACAAGATATGGCAAATGTTACACCTTTTGAAACACAAGATCTGTTGGATGCTTCAAGGGTATTATTAAACTTTGGGATTCAATTAGAAGATTTATTGCCCGATTTGCAAATGCTTGGTGATATTTCAGGCGGAAACAGAGAAAAAATGCGTTCAATGACATTGGCATTTGCACAAATGTCATCTGCTGGCAGATTGATGGGGCAAGATATGCTTCAAATGGTCAATGCCGGCTTCAACCCTTTGCAACAGATTTCTGAAGAAACTGGCAAATCAATGGCAGTTTTGAAAAAAGAAATGGAAGAAGGCAAAATTTCTGTTGATATGGTGCAACAGGCTTTCAAAAATGCAACCGCTGAAGGTGGCAGATTTCATGGAATGATGGAACAACAAAGCCAAACATTGGAAGGTGTAACTTCAACAATGTCTGATGCTTACACGCTGATGACACGTTCAATTTCAGATATGGCTTTGCCTGCAATTAAAGAACAAATTGTTGAAACTACAAAATTAATTGAAAAAATTACTGAAAATATCAATGCCTTTAAAGAATGGGCTTCTGTTAATCAATCCACTGTTTATGGACTTAAAAACGCAAGTATTGCGATTGCAGCACTTGCTGTTGCAATTCCTTTGACCAGTAAAGCTGTAACAGGGCTTATTCTTGCATATAGAAATTTGGGAGTTGTAACAGCTTCAACAACTGCTTACCAATTAGCATTTGCAAATTTATTAAAAGGCAATGCAGCACTGGCATTAATTCAATATAGAGCAGCCATCACTGCAACAATAGCACAGGTAAGAGCATTAACAGTTGCGATGCTGGCAAACCCTATTACATGGGTAACTGTAGTATTAGGGGCTGGGGCTGCTGCGTGGTGGAAATATCAACAATCTATTCACGAAACGGCAAATGCGATTGAAGAACTCAATGCAAAGCAAGATGAAAATGTCAACAAAACAACTGAAGCAATCAGAACGATTCAAGAACTTCAGGGGGCAAAAAATCTTGACTATGAGCAAACCAAAAGACTTGATCAGGCTATTGAATATTTAACAGAAAAATACCCTAATTATATCAATAAACTGAAAGAAGAATTGAGGTTAAAAGGGCAAATTTCAAAAGCTACTGCTGAACAAATTGCCAATGAAATGACACTTGCCAAAGTGAAAGATTTATCTGAAAGAAAAGCCAAAATTGACAAAAAAGTTGAAAGAGGTATTGCCGCATATAATCAACAACAACTTATGGCGGCAGCACGATTTGGCACACCTATTCAGGAAAATCCGGGCAGGCTTGGTGTAAGCAAATCTTTACAGCGTGATCAGGATGCAATTAATAAGGAACTTGAAAAAGTAAAAAAAGAACGTGAAGCCATAGTTAATGAATTGACTTCACTGCAAGCTGAAGAACCAGTTGCAAGAAGGTCAACCAGCACTGCAACAGGTGAAACCAAAACTGCAAAACAACTTGCAGCAGAAGAAAAGGCAAGACAAAAAGAAGCACTTGACTATAAAATTGCAATGCTTGAAGTTGAAAAATATGAAACACAAAAAACAGAAGATGAAATTTATCAAATTAATTTACAACAGGCAAATGCAAGAATAAATGCTGCAAAAGCAGGCACTTCTGAATATGCACAGGCATTGGCACAGAAATTGCAACTTGAAAGAGAATATGAGCAAAAACAAAAAGCCTTAAAATCTCAACAGGTTGTTGATGACCTTACCAATGCTAAACAGGGCATTGATAACCAAATGGCAATGCTTGAATTGGAATATGACAGAAGAAGAATTTCAAAAGCACAACTTTTGCAACTTGAAATTAATTTCATAAATCAAAAGAAAAAACTTGAAGAAGCTGCTTTGCAAGAACAATTAAAACTTGTTCAAGGCAATGCTGCTGAAGAAGTAAAAATTAAACGTGCAAGCCAGCAAGTAATGGAAAATTACAATTTGCAGGCAAATAGAAAAGCACTTGAATTATGGAATTATCAACATCAAGAAATAAAAGGTTTTGCTGATGACTTTGCTTCTGAATGGGGCAACACACTTTCAGGGCTTATAAGCGGAGAAATGACTTTTGCCGATGCCGCCAATTCCTTGTTCAATAACATTTTGGGTTCATTTGGCGATATGTGCGGCGAAATGGTAACACGTTGGATTAAAGACAATATGTCATTAATTACAACAACAAGAGCATTCACCACTGTAAAACTTTGGTGTGATAGATTGTTGCATTTAAGCAATACAAAAACTATTGCAAGTAATACACTTGTGGCACAATCAGCAGCAACTTCTGCTGGTGTTACATCTGCATCAGCAACAGCCACAGCAGGTGCAATGACTGGTTTGGGTTCTGCTGTTACATTTGTTGTTAATCCAATAATGAAATTGGCAGGGGCAATGGCTACATTAGCAGCTTCAAGCGGTGCTGTTGCACTTTCAATGCCTATTATAGCATTATCTACAGCAGTAACTGCGGCTTCTGCTGCATTGGCGGCATTAAGCATGGGTATTTTAAATACTGCATTGATGATGACTTCACCACTTGCAATGATGTTTGCCCCTGTATCGGTAATGTTAGCGGCAGAAATGGCGGTTGTAGGTGCAGCAGCCACGACAGCGGCAGTGGCAGTTGGAAAACTTGCCGTTGCATTGGCGGCAGCTTCAGCAGCAGCTATTCCTTTTGTTGGTTGGATGCTTGCCCCTGCGGCTGCAATGGCAACAGGTGCAGGAATTGCGGCAGGGCAAATGCTTGCAGCTTCGGCTGTTCAATTCAGAGAAAAGGGCGGTGAAGTTAAAAAGGGGCAAGCCTACATTGTAGGTGAAAAAAGACCTGAATTATTTATTCCTGACAGAAACGGAAGAATTGAACCAAACTTAAATTCTCTGAATGGAAACGGTGAAAGCACAACACAAAACAGCTATTCAACAACAGTTGTTATTCAAGCCATTGACACAAAAGACTTCAAACAGCGTGTTGGTGATTTAACTGAATTCATACATGGCAACATTCAAAAAGGTGTTAAGAAAAGACAGCTTGCACCGTTAGGGGGCTAATTTATGAGCAATTATGTATTTCCTTCTTTTCAGGGGTGGTCGTGGGAGAAAACGATCACCCCTGTTTGGAATACTCAAACATACGAAAGTGAAAGTGGACGTGAAACCCGAATTCAAAAATGGAAATATCCACGTTATAAAATTTCACTTACATATAATTTTCTTACAGATAACACTTCAAAGTGGCAGCTTGACAAAGGCGATATTGAACGCTTACAGGGCTTTTTTAATGCGGTGGGCGGTTCTTTCGATGATTTCTTATACTTTGATGACACAGAAAACAGTGTTGAAAATCAGACATTTGGGCTTGGTAATGGGCAACAAACTGTTTTTCAGCTTGTAAGAAATCACCCTTATTGGGCTGAACCAGTCAACGGAATTGTTGAAATTCCGCAAATTTTTATTGATGGAGTATTAACAACAGAAGTTTCTGTTGATCCTTACGGTGTTGTAACTTTTGACAGTCCACCGCCGGCAGATAGTGTTTTGACGTGGACAGGAAACTATTATTTCAGGGTACGTTTTGACAATGATGAAATTGAACTTACAAGAACGTGGGATGGACTTTGGGAAAGCATAGAAATTTCTATGAAAACGGTGAAAGCATGAAACAAGCTAGTGATGAATTAATTAATTTTTTAGCAACGCTTGAAAGCGATAAATTAAGACTTGCAGACCTTTATACATTCAAATTAACAAATGGCACTGTATTGAGGTTCACAAGTGCGGATTTTGACATTACCATTAATGGCAATACTTTCAGCCATAAAAATGCAGGTATTTCACGTTCTTCAATGGCTTGGGCAACTGGTCTTTCCGTTGATGATGTTACTTTAGAATTTAACCCATCTGAAGAAGATAAACTTGAAGAAATAACACTTGTTGAAGCATTTAGAAATGGTTCTTTTGACGGTGCTGAAGTTCAAATTGATATTGCATTTTATGCTGATGGCTGGGATAATGAACCCCTTGTTCTTCAAAAGCTGTTTGTGGGCAATATTGACGTTGATGAAATTGGCGGTTCTTATGTAAAAGCAAGCATTAAAAGTTACACAGAATTATTGAATGCAGCATTCCCTTCACAGGTTTATCAGGCATCTTGTTGCTATGCACTTTATGGGGCAGGTTGTGGGGTAAACAGGGCAAATTTTTCTGAAGATGCTTATGTTTTATCAAATAGCACTAAAAAACAGATTAATTGCCAGCTTAGACAAGCCGCCGGATATTATCAAAATGGTGTTGTAACTTTTTTAACCGGTAAAAATATAAATATTAAAAAATCCGTTAAAGTGCATCAATCGGGTTTTTTAACATTATCAACCCCTTTGCCTTATGCCCCTGCAATAGGTGATAAGTTTTCGGTTTCAGCAGGCTGTAATAAAACTATTTCAATGTGTGAAAGTAAATTTCACAACAAAGCAAATTATTCAGGCACACCATTTGTGCCTAAAGCAGATAGCACTGTTAAATTTTAAAGGTAAATACAGAATGAATGAAGATTTAATTAGAATAAGTAAACTTGAACCTTATTCAAAAGAATACATAAAAGAACATGAAGAAGAATTGCGGCAAAATGTTGTTGAAATTGCAAAAAAATATATTGGTGCAAAATATCATATTAATGGAATGTTGCCATATAAAGCAACAGATTGCCACACTATTTTGATTATGGTATTTGCTGAAGCAAGAATTATTAAACTGTTTCAGCCTGAATTTTACCGCCCTGATTTTAGTTTTCACAGTTGCAAAGAAACATATCTTGAAGGCTTAAAAAAGTTTGCTTCAGAAACGAAAGAAAAAAAGCCCGGTGATGTGATTCTTTACCGATATGCAAAATTAATTGACCATGCAGGCATTGTGCTTGATACAGAAGGCACAATGATTGATAACTGCATCACACGTGGCTGCACATTACAGAACTACAATCAAAACATAAACAAAAGCAGAGAAGTTTGCACATATAGTTTTTGGAGTTAAAAAGATGGGTTTCACTGGTAGCAAAAAAAATACTTTAGCACAACAAGAAAACAGAATAAATGCACTGCAATATGAACAATCAACTTATGGTGCAACAAAACAAGTTGTATATGGCACAAATATGATTTGTGGCAATTTAATTGATAATACTGACTTTACAGCGATTGAACATAAATCAACTGTAAAAATGGGCAAGGGTGGTGCTTCACAAACTTCTGTAAGCTATACCTATAAATCAAGGGTAATTATTGCTTTGTGTTTTGGCACGATCAACAGTATAAAGCAAGTTTTATTTGATGATGGTGTTTATAATTTAAACCAATTAAACCTGACCTTTTTCAATGGTTCAGCCAATCAAAATGTTTGGGGTGAAATGCAGTCATTACACCCGGATCATGCATTAAGTTACAGAAATCTTGCTTATGTTGCTGGTTATATTGATTTAACTACTTCAGCAGGTGTGCCACAGTATAATTTTGAAGTTGCTGGTAAATGTATTGCAAACGGTTTGGATGCAAACCCTAAAGACGTTATTGTTGATATTTTAAGCAATTCAATTTATGGGGCAGGTTTTTCTTCAGATTATATTGACAATAACACATTTAACGAATTTTCAAAATATTGTATTGCGAATAATTTATTTCTTAGTCCTGTATATAATGCACAAGAAGAAGCACAAAGTGCATTAACAGACCTTGCTGAAATATGCAATTCAACTTTTGTTTGGACACAGGGCAAGTTGAAAATTTTGCCGCTTGCTGATGAAGCTGTTACCGGTAACAATCAAACTTGGACACCTGATCTTACACCAATCTATGACCTTACTGAAGATGATTTTCTTGACGATGATGAACCTGTAAAATGCACAAGAAGTGATCAGGCGGACATTTACAATTCAGTAAAAATTGAATACAAAAACAGGGCAAATGAATATAATATTGAAGTAGTTGAAGCACAAGACCTTGCCAATATTGAGTTATACGGATTAAGGGCAGCCGATACAACAAAAGCCCATCAAATTTGTACAACAGACATTGCACAGCGTACAGCACAGCTTGCATTGGAACGTGGCATTGCTGTGCGTAATACTTACACTTTCAAATTACCCCTGAAGTATATTCTTTTAGATCCAATGGATATTGTAACATTGACATATAAAAGAATGGGGCTTGATCGTGAACCTGTACGGATTATAAAAATAGAAGAAAATGACAACCAGCTTGAAATTGAAGCTGAAGAAATGGTTATTGGTTCAGCTTCACCAGCAAAAATTGAAACACAAGAAGCTGTTTCAATGTCTATTAATGCAAATCAGCAGGTTGGTAATGTCAACCCTATTGTAATATTTGAACCACCTATGGAATTAACACAAAACACACTTGAAGTGTGGGTTGGTGTTTCTTCACCTCAAAACCTTTTTGGCGGTTGTGAAGTTTGGGTTTCTGATGATGATTCTACTTACAAATTGTTTGGAAGAATTGACACACAGATCAGGCAGGGCATATTAAAAAATGATTTGCTTGAAAGTTCAGAAAATCCTGACATGACACAAACAATTACTGTTGATATGAACATGAGTAATTCAGAATTGTTGAGCGGCACAAAAGAAGATGCTGACAGGCTGAACACGCTTTGTTATGTCGATGGTGAATTAATGGCATATCAAAATGCAGAACTTACTGACATTGGTATTTACAAGCTATCATATTTGAACAGGGGGGCATATTCTTCAGAAATCAAAGCACACTATAAAGATTCACAATTTGCAAGAATTGATGAAGATGTCTTTTTGAAAATTCCATTCTGTAAAGAAGATATTGGCAAAAAACTTGCAATTAAATGCCCCACATTTAATTCATTTGGGGCAGGTTTGCAGTCCATTGGCGATGTGTTGCCTTATTATTATACAATTCAAGGCACTGCATTGAAACAAGCCCCTGAAAATGTAACCGGTTTAACAAGTTATTACAGTGATGGTTTCAATATCCTTACTTGGCAGCCTGTTGATGATACACGTTCAGTTGTTTATGAAATCAGAAAAGGTTCTTCATGGGGTAAAGGTCAATGTTTAGGTAGGATTGCCGGCAATACTTTCACAGCAAGAGGAAACGGAACGTATTTCATAAAAGCATTTGTGCCTGATTATAATGTTTATTCTGCTGAAGCAACATCACTTGAAATTACAGGTGCAAGACTTGTTCAAAATGTTATTGAAATAATTGATGAACATGAGCTTGGTTATCCGGGTGAAAAAACAAAAAGCCTTTTCATTAACGAATATGGCATTTTGAGTTTATCAGGGCAAGGGCTTGTTTCTGAAATTCCAGTTGTTTCAGAAATTGAAAGTTTGCTGTTTTATGGCGGAATAATGCAAGAAGGCACATACACTTGTGAACAAACTGTTGACATTGGTGCTGCTGCAAAATGCTATGTTTATATTGATTACAATTTTTTGGGTGAAAATCCTTTTGCAACAATAAGCAAAATTCCAAAAATTTCAGAAGTTGAACGGTTTATTGAAGATTTTGGGGCTTTCATTACTAATTCAAGAATTCAAATTTCTATTGCCGGAGATGATGAAGTTTTTGGAGAATGGCGGGATTTTGTAGCTGGTCAATACTATGGAAGAAAGTTCAAGTTCAGGGCAATTCTTTCAAGTTCTTCACCTAATGTTGTTACAAAACTTGAAAACTTCACTATTAATATTGATGTGCCGGATATTGTTGAAACTGGCAATTCTATATTAATACCGACAGAAGGCAAGCGTGTAGATTTTGAAAAGCATTTTCACGATACACCAAATTTGCAAGTTACAATTCTGAACAAAGCACAAGGAGATGATGAATTTATCACCAATCTTGATGCAACAGGGTTTAACATTTGCCTTAAAAATGTCGATCAGCCAATTACAAAAACAATCAACTTTGTTGCACAAGGGTATTAAGAAAGGAGAAAACAGGAATGCAAAAAAGTATAAGCATTGCAGATGGCACTGGTGCTGAACTTCTTGAACAGCTAAACGGTGCATTTGAAACACTTGCAACTAATTTCACAGGTGGCACAGAACCACAGTTGACTTATGCCGGTATGGATTGGATGGATACCAGCGGCACAAATACAGTATGGAAAAGAAGAAGTGCAGACAATACAAGTTGGATTACAATGGGAACTTATGATGAAGATGGTTTTCACCCTTCAAACACTGTTTCTTCTGATGATTCTACTGTAACCAAAAAAGGCAATGTTTTTAATGGTGCAAATCAGCTTGTATTATTAAATTCTGAAGGTAAATTGCCCACACTGAATGGCAGTTTATTGACAAATTTGACAATACCAACGAAAGCTGCAACAACACATTATTTGGAAGCAGGTTCTGACCATTCAAAAATATTAATAAAAGGCGGCACTTCTATTGAAGTAAGCACTTCTGAAGGCACAAAACTATTTCAAAATGTATCTGATACAGAATATAGTTTTACACAGCTTCTTGATGCTGGCACACCATTGCCGGGCAAAGATTATTCAATGTTTTTAGTTCTTGAAGATTCAGGAGATTTGGGGGTTAAGTTTTCATTAAACACAACAGCCCCTGAAGGTTATTCAATAAGCGATGTTTTAAGAATTGGCGGTTTCCACACAATGTGCTTGTCCATAACTTCAAGCAATGCCCCTTCTTCAACACATCCGGCAGTTGGATATAATTCAGGTGAAATAATTCCAAACAGTATTTGGGATAATTTACACCGTCCGAAATGTTCACCAAATGGAATGGCTTATTGTGATTTGCTTGATCTGTGGTGTGATATATACCCTCAAAGTGGTAAAGATGGGGCTGATACATCGGTCTATGGTGGCACAGCAGTTCATTCACGAGTTTGGGAAGATCATGCAAATGATATGCGGCTTGTTGGTAAAAGATTAATTTGGGATCATGAATATTCAGTTCTTGCAGATGGTTCACCTGAAAAAGTTGCTGTAAAAGGGGCGGCACAACCAAACCCGGACACAACAGGCGGACACATGGCAACAAATAATAAATATATGATAAGCAAATATTTTTTGTGGGAGATGGCTGGTTTAAGATGGTGCTGGCTTAACAATGTTTCAGCTAATGGCGGCAGTAATTGGAGTAACGCACAAGGGCTTTCAGGTGCTAAAGGGCAACTTTATGGGGCTTCTTATGCCTTGCTTGCTGGTGGTGGTTGGGCTAATTCCTCGTATTGCGGCTCTCGTTCTCGTCATGGTAATGTTTCTCGTGGTACGGTCGGTGCGCCTGACGGCGGTCGGGGCGTGTGTGAGCCGTTGAATGCTCGTGTAATCGTTGCTTGATAAATCGGTCGCAAAATTTTTGGGTGGCTGGTCTATTGCCTTGCTTGCTGGTGGTAATTGGAATAATTCATCGTATTGCGGCTCTCGTTCTCGTAATGGTAATAATTCTCGTGGTACGGTCAATGCGAATAACGGCAGTCGGGGCGTGTGTGATATAGGAAAAGTTTTTTGTGAGAAACTCCCTAGCTGGATCGGTTCACCTTGTCAATATCTCGTAAGAGTGCGGCAAAACACACAACGGAGTAAAAGCCTTTGTTAGTAGCGTAAGCGAAAGCAAGGGCTTTTTTCAGTACAAAAAAGAAATGAAGATATGGTTAAGAAGTATAAGAATTTATGGCAGCAAATTGTTGATGATAACAATATTGCGTGGGCTTATCAAAAAGCCAAAAAGGGTAAAAGCAAATATAATGCAGTGCGTTATATAGAAGATCACAAAGAAGAATGTTTGAAAGAGGTGAAAAGACTTCTTGTTGAACAAAAATTCACAACAGGTGCTTACAAAGAAAAAACGATAAAAGAACCCAAAGAACGGTTGATTTATGTATTGCCTTTTTATCCTGACAGAATAGTACAACATGCAATAATTAATGTTTTAGAACCCATTTTTGTGAAGATGTTTATTAAAGACACCTATGCTTGCATCGAAAACAGGGGCATTCATAAGGGTTCTTTACGAATAATGGAATTTGTCCGAAAAAACAAATATTGCTTAAAAATGGACATACGGAAGTTTTACCCTTCAATAAATCACAATATATTAATGCGAATTATTGAAAGAAAAATTGGTGATAAGCAACTTTTAAGAGTTTTAGAAGATATAGTGCGGTCAATACCGGGTGAAAAGAATGTGCCTATTGGTAACTTAACATCACAATGGTTTGGCAATTTGTATATGAATGAACTGGATAAATTCATAAAGCACGAATTAAAAGTGAAATGTTATTTACGTTATTGTGATGATTTTGCACTATTTTCAAACGATAAAAAGCAGCTTAATGAAGCAAAACACCAAATAATAAAATTTCTTGATGAAGAATTAAAACTGACATTAAGCAAATGTGATTTATTTCAGACATCACAGGGTGTTGATTTCTTAGGGTACAGACATTTTAAACATTACATTCTTATAAGAAAAAGCACTGTTAAAAGAGTTAAAAAACGACTTGTAAAAGTGAAAAAGGCTTATTTGGCAGGAAAGATGCCGCATGATAGATTCAGGTCTGTCATTGCATCAACTATTGGTTGGTTTAAGTGGGCAAATTCTCATAATTTAAGCCTTAGTTTGCAACTTGAAGAATTAAAGGAGATGGCAAAAGATGACAAACGCAACAACAAACAAGCCGCATAGATTTTCAGAATTTGCGGTTATCAGAACAAAACTTGAAGGTGAAAGAGTTCAAAACATTTCAGAAATTTTGAACAAAGAATTGATTTTTACAGGCTTCACTGTAAACAAAAGCAAAGTAAAAAATTGTGATAGGTATATCACAATTCAATTCAGAGAAGATGAAAACAGTCCATTAAGGGTGGCATTTACAGCTTCAACGGTCTTGATAGATCAATTTATTGCTTATGAAAACCAGTTGCCTTTTATTGCAACGATTAAAAAAGTAAACAGATATATGACATTGACATAAAAAGGAAGGAGAAAACACAATGGCATTAAGTTTAAACACAAAGCAGGATTATCTTAATTATTTAACAGTTAATCCTGAAGAAACAAAAAAAGCCCTTCAACTGCTTCTTGATACAAGATTTATTTGGCAAACAACAGCCATATTGGCAGCCAATGCAACAGGTGTTAATGATAGCACACATAGGGTTATTGGTGAAGAACCTGAAAGAATGCAGCAAGAATGGGTTGAAGATCCAAATGCAAAAATTTTCAGGTTAGGTTTTACAGTTACAGAAGTAGAGGGGTTAATAGAAAATGCTTAAATTAAGATATGATGCTGAAACAGGTGAAGTTGGTGCTGCATATCCTTCAACATTTGAAGTGCCTGAACCTTACATTGAAATTACTGAAGAAGAACACAGCACAATTAAAAATGATACTGAAAATGTTTATTTTGTTACTGAAGAAGGTGAATTTGAAACAAAAAACCGCTTGGTGGTTGAAGCTGAAAAGGCTTTCAAAACAGATTTCTTTGAAACTTCGGTTGGATATATAAGATATTATCCTACATTTAAAGATGGCAGCAAAAAAGATTTTGTGGGCAACTGTTTGCCAAATTATGCAGTACAAGTTCAATTAATGGGTAAATTACCGGCAAATAGCTTCTTGTATTATGATGAACCTGATTTTTCACAGCCAATTACTGAAGAATATTTGCTTTCATTGCAGCATGGCAACCCTGAAATGTCTGCTGCTGAATTTATGACATTCTTTACTGAATGCGGTGAAGCCTACAAAAAAGCCTTCACTGGCTAAATGTTTACACGTGTAAAAATTATAAGGAGAATTTAAAATGAAAAAATTAGCAATTTTATTGGCATTATTATTGTTTTGTGGTGAAAGTGTTTTTGCTGCTGAAACTGCTTCAATTACACCTGAACAAATATCTAATGACAATAGGGCAGTTGTTTCAATTCAAAAACAACCTGCAACAGAAAACACACAAAAACAAGAAATAAAGAAAAACTGGTTTTGTATCATTATTCAGGTCAATGGAAAAATTAACGATTTTAATACTACCGTATCAAACAAGCAGTAAAGGCATTGTTTTTTACATAAGATTTAGAATTTAAACCGGGCAATTTAATTTGCCCGGTTGTATTTTACACAACAAAAAAGAGGGTTAAACAATGAAATTTTGGTGGCAAAAAGAAAAAATTCTTGGTGTTAAGTGGCTGATTGAACCCGATATTGACACAAGACAAATTCAAGACGGTGATGAAAATACCGTTATTACAGATAAAACAGGCAAAAGAACAACATTATTAAAAGATAAAATAAAATATCCTTTTATTTCAAAAATTCCTTGTTCTTTGTTGATTCAAACAACCGTTAAAGACATTCAAATTGATATTGAAGAAAACTATGTTTACAACGGTTCTGACATACCAGCCGGACTTGAATTTTTTGTTGGTTCAAAAGAGGATATTAGATTTTTAAAAGGTGCATTGCCGCATGATTATGTTCTTGAACACAAAGAAAAATTCAAGCCTATATTTGGAGAAAATATTTCTAATGCTGAATACAGAAGGCTAACTTCATTAATGTATCGTGAATCTATCAAAGACACTGGAACAGGAACAATAAAAGCCAATATAATGAGTTGGTTTGTAGATGTCTTTCAGGCAACAGTAAACAGAAAGGCATGGTGTATGAAATGAGTATATTAGGCACTGTATTTGGATTTATAACCGGCGGCGGCATTGGTTGGTTTACAGTAAAAACTGCAATTAAAGCAGCTATCAAAGAAGCAATAAAAGAAGATTTAACCAAAATAGAAACTTCTATTGAAGAATTAAAAAAGGCTTCAGAAGCAGAGGATGCAAAACTACACCATAGAATTGATGAAGTAAGAAGTGAATATGTTACTTGTGATTACTGCAAAACTCAAAATGACAATACAAACAGACTGCTTTCATCAATAGATCATAAACTTGATATGCTGCTTGACCACAACATGAAGTAATAAGGAAAGAAAAAATGGGTAAATTATCAGAACATTTTACAGAAGAAGAATTGACATATTCAGAAACAGCCATAAAATATGGGGCTTCAAATAAACCTTCTGCAATACACTTGAAAACTTTGAAGCATACTTGTCAATATGGGCTTGAAGTATTAAGGTCTTTGCTTAATGGAGAATATGTGGGCAAAGTTGTATATGGTAAAATTGTAAAATCTGTAATTATTAGGATTACAAGCGGTTACAGAAGCAACACAGTAAACAGTTTGCTTGAAAAAGAAGGTTACCACCCTTCTAAAACAAGCCAGCATTGTACAGGTGAAGCAGTTGACTTTGAAGTTGTATTGATTTTTACAGATGGCACAAGGCTTGGCTTACCTTATCAAACAACTTACAATCATATAAAAATGTGGGTTAAGGCTGGTAAACTTAGCGTTGATCAGTGCTTGCAAGAAAAACAAGGCAATATGTTTTGGGTGCATTTCAGTTATAAAGCTGCTGGGGCTTCTGTAAATCGTGAAGAATTTAAAAAAACAACAGATGGCATTCATTTTGTAGTTGATAAATTATAATTTTGCTCGAGCGGAATATTTTATTGGAATATTTTCCACTAAAAAATTAAGTGTTTTTTATTCCATAGGTTCTTATGCCGCTTGTAAATAGATTTTTGCAGCTTCAAAGAAAATTATATTTTCAGGTTTTCTTACAACCTCGATTAATTTATTGACAAAAAGTGTGATGTTTGTTACACTAAAGTCCAGTTACTTTTTCTTTATTAAAAAGCAAAAGTAACCAAAAAGAAAACCAAACAAAGCGGGCTGCTGAATTTAGTACTCATCAATTTGTATCGCATTTACCGGGCAGGTAATCGCAGCATCAATACAATTATCTTCATGCCAGTGAACCCGATTTTGATTCACAGTTGCTTTTCTGTTATGTATTTCAAAAATTTCCGGACTTATAACCGCACACGCACCGCATCCGACACAATTATCTCTAACACTTACCCACATATTATATTCCTCCTTTGCTTTACATACAGTATCGCAGGAGTACTAATGAATTTTATTACACAAATTCACAATATTATTAGGTTATTCAACGTGCGGCAAAATTTGAGCACCGTTCTTTTCAACAGGCAGTGTCAAAATTTCGGCTTTCAAGTTTAAATCGTGCCACGTTTCTTTTACCATTGTACGTATTCGTTCAAGATCATTTTTTAAAGATATAATCAAGATTGAAGGCCCTGCACCGCTTAATACACAGCCGAGAACATTTTCTTCGTGTTTCAAGTTCTGGATAATTTTTTCTAACCCAGGAACTAGTTTCATTCTGTATGGTTGATGCAATTTATCCTTCAACGCAAGTTTCATAAGTTCAGTATCTTTAGTATGAATTGCCTCTACAAACATTGCCATTCTCTGTGCATTGTATACGGCATCTTTCATTGGTACCTCTTCAGGCAAAACGGAACGTGAAATGTCTGTAGCAAGCTCATATTCAGGGATACAAACGGTTATAACCCACTCATCAGGCCATTCCAACTTTCTGTAAACAATACTGCCGTCGTCTTCTTTAGCAGAAATAACCAGCCCTCCGACAATAGCCGGCGTAACGTTATCAGGATGTCCTTCAACCTCGGTAGCAATAGACAGAAGAGCTGCTTCATCAGCGGGTCTTCCTAAAAGTTCATTCGCAGCTATCAAGCCGCCAACGATTACTGAAGCACTGCTGCCCAATCCGCGTGCAATCGGTATTTGAGAATGAATATTAATTTTTAACTCGCTTGGCGACTGCCCGATTGAATTGTATAAAAGCTCAACAGCTTTGTATATTATGCTGTTTTCGTCCATTGGAATATGCTCAATTGAAAAATCTTCACCGACGGATTCGTCAGCCAGAACGTTGATTTCAACCCCTGTCCCCGGAAGTACAGTCTCCTCTATTGTTACTGTATTATATATAGGAAGTGCCATTCCTAAACAATCAAATCCCGGTCCCAAATTTGCCGTTGTTGCCGGCACTTTTACACTTACTTTCATATTTCCCTTTCATTCTCTTAATTACATTATACCAGAAACATAAAAAATAACTATTTATAAGTTATTTAAAGAATTTTGCTCAGCGCTGCGCGCTTGGTATAATTATCTTATGTACGAATTGCACCCATACTTCACAAACGACGGTTCTGTCGGGCTGTTCAGCCCTGCTGACGACGATATTTACCATTCTACATACGGGGCTTTAACGGAAGCCCTTGAAAAATTTGTTTTGCCTGCTGAACCAGAAAAATATTTTTCTGCAAATCGCAATATAAAAATTTTAGACATTTGTTTTGGGATTGGTTATAACTCAAAAACTTTTTTTGATTTTTTCCTGAAAAATATTTTATACAAAAATAATACTATCGTGCCGATACATACTGATAATATTTCGACTGATATAAACAATAAAAATGTGCCGAAATATAATATTTATATCAGAGCGGTAGATACTGATAAAACTTTATCATTTTTAGCTCCATTTATGGTCACAGGTAATACTAAAAAATTGAAAAATAAAAAATTAAATTTTTCTGACGAGAGGATAGAAAAATTTTTATGTGCTGATGAAAACAATCCTAAAAAGAAAAGGGAGAATAAAAATATTACTCGGCAGAGTTTGCGGACAAACTGTTCAAATTATATTTCAGGTTTCTTCATAAAAAATAATAATCCGAAACTCTCTTCAGAAACGAATATAATATTTCTGCAGGAGATAATTAAAAATGCACAGGAAGTTTTAACAGACCCAACAATTAATCATCTGTTATCAGAAAAAACTTACAAAGAATTTTTTGACCGCACGATTGTCGATTTATTCAATTTTGAACGAAATAAGAGGTACAAATACACCCCTCTAAGACGATTAGATACATTCTTACATAATATATATTATAACCATCTATCTAATAGTTATAAAAAGGCACTAAAAGTCCTTAAATTATGCGATTTTAATTTAGACCTAAAAATAGAGGATGCGAGGTCTGCAGTTCAAAACGACAATAACTTATATAATTTTATATTTTTAGACGCTTTTACACCGGCAAAATGTCCATGTTTATGGACCCTTGATTTTTTTAGGCTTCTATATCATCATCTTGATGATAACGGGTTGATTTTAACTTATTCAAATTCAGCTGCGGTAAGACACGCTTTTTTGCAAGCCGGATTTAATGTAGGAAAAATTTATAATACTTCAGCAGGAAAATTTATGGGAACAGTTGCAACAAAAAACAGCACGCTTATAAAAAACAATCTCACTGAATACGATTTAGGACTTACTAAAACAAAAGCAGGTATCGTTTACAGAGATAAATATTTAAACGCAACAAATGAAGCGATTATAAACGCACATAGGATTTCCGTTGAAAACAGTGATTTGGAAAGTAGTTCAAGTTATATAAAACGCGCAAGGAGAAAAAATAATGTATGACATAATAGTAGCCGGCGGCGGAACATCCGGCTGTGCTGCCGCTTATATTGCAGGCAAAGCAGGTTTAAAAGTTCTACTGATAGAAAAAAACATCCATCTTGGCGGCTCAATAACCTCCGGGCTTGTCGTTCCGGTTATGAAATCAGGCGAAAATCAAATAAATACAGAATTTTACAATGCTTTAATATCTGAATTGTCCGCTATTGGCGGTCAAGTTACTTACCAGGAGAACAACGGCTGGTTTAATCCTGAACTTACAAAGATTGCCCTTGACAGATTAATGGAAAAGGCTTCAGTAGATGTCATTCTTGGTGCTTCAGTTTTTTCAGTGCAAAAAGCTGGTCGTGACATAATATCTATTTCCATAAATTCAAAAATATTATCAGAATATAGCGAACAGATAGATACCAATAATAATTATGTTTATTCTCACAAGATATTATCAGAACCTATCGGCGCGAGGTACTTTGTTGATGCAACAGGAAATTGCGAAATTGGAAAACTTTCTGACTGTGAATTTCTGGATGAAAAAGATGAAAATCAGCCGGTAAGTTTACGTTTTGTGATGAGCGGAGTTGACTTGGAAGTATTCGGCAAGTGGCTGTTAGAGATTGACAAGGACAGAGAGGTTACAAGTGTTGAGGTGATTAATGGGGAGACGCATCTTTCAACCGCTTATACCTGGGATAATGATAGAGACTGGGCTCTTGCGCCGTTTTTTGACGATGCGGTGAATAAAAATATAATAAAAGATTACGACCGAAACTATTTTCAGGTGTTTACAATAGCCGGAATGCCCGGTGCTGTTGCGTTTAACTGTCCACGACTCGTCGATACAATAAATCCTCTCAATATTTTAGATACATCAATGGCGGTAAAATACGCTCGTTCAAGCATATTAAGACTTTCAAAATTTTGCAAAACATACTTTCCCGGATTTGAAAAAGCCTACATATCAAATATTGCAGATATGCTTGGAGTACGGGTTTCACGGCGCATTAAGGGCAAATACATTTACACTGAAGATGATATAATTTCTCACAAAACATTTGAACATCCAGTTTTGATATCAAACTACCCGATAGATGTGCATTCCGCAGAAAAGGACGCTTCAATTTTAAACAAAACCTCAGACTACCAGGTGCCAATAGAGTCGCTTATGTCCGCAGATATAGATAATTTGTTTGTTGTAGGACGCTGTATATCGGCTGACTTTAGGGCACAGGCGGCACTTAGAGTGCAGGCAAGCTGTTTTTCTATGGGCGAAGGTGCGGCAAAATACATAGCAAACCTTATGAGTTATTAGACTGTTAAGGTAACTTATACCGCAAATTAAATAAATACTATAAAAAGCCTGTCATTCTGAGGGGAATCTCAGTGGAATTTATTATATATCCCCTTTTAAGAGCCTTGTTTTCAGTATTTGAGCCGCATTCAGCAGCGGATCTATCGCTGTAGAGAACGGAGGAGCATAGGTTAAATCATTGTTAACAAATTCAGATACACTTAACTTTCCGATGAGAGCACTTGTAAGAGTATTAATTCTCTTGTCAGCGTCTCCGCTCCCGACAGCCTGTCCGCCCAGCAGCTGACCGGTTTCGCTGTCCGCAACAAGTTTCAAAGTAATATTATTGACATCAGGCATATATCCGACCTTATCATTTTTTGTTACTGTGACAGAAATTGGTGTAAAACCGTTTTTTGCAGCTTTCGTCTCTGTAAAACCTGTCATAGACATCGTAAATCCGAGACATCTTGTTACTGCAGAGCCTAATATTCCGTCAAAATACTCCTCGCCTCCGCAAATATTAATTGCAGCAGCTCTGCCTTCTTTGTTAGCGGTTGACCCGAGCGGCACCCATATTTTTGACCCGTCAATCAGTGAAGTTTTTTCAGCGCAGTCACCACAGGCAAATATTTCCGGGTTTGAAGTCCGCATATCTTTGCCTACCCATATTGCACCGGTTTGACCTATGGTTAGGCCGGCATCAACGGCAAGTTCTGTATTAGGGACTACGCCGGCGCTTATCAAAACTAAATCTGTGTCTATTTCTTCACCGTCAGCAAGTCTCACCGCTTTAACACCTGTTTCATCGCCCGTGAACTCCGTTACAACTGTATTCGTTAATACACGGAAACGTCCGCTGCTCACGGAATTAAGCTGTTCAAGAATTAACTCTGACATATCAGCATCAAATGCCGGCATAAAATACGGCGCCTGTTCAATCAGAGTAACATTCAAGTGCTGTTTTACAAACGCTTCAAGCATCTCAATACCGATATAACCGCTGCCTATAATCACTGCTCGCTTTGATGTTAAAACTTTTTCTTTTATTGCAATGCCGTCTTCAATAGTGCGCAGTGTGAAAATATTTTTTAGTGTCGAATTTTTTATATCAGGAATTCTCGGTCTTGCACCTGTCGCTATAACAAGTTTGTCGTAATCAGCCAGAAACGCGTCTTTTGAAGCAATATTTATAACAAGAATTTTTTTGCAATCCGGTAAAATTTTTAAAACCTTGTGTTCAAGGTGCACAAAGATATTATCTTTTGCAAATTCTTCAGGAGAACGCACAAGAAGCTTTCTGTAGTCTTCAAAATTTCCTTCAATATAGTATGGCAAACCGCAAGCAGAATACGATACATGAGTATCCTGAGTGTAAAGATTGATTTCAGCATCCGGGCACATACGCCTTGCTTTTGCTGCGCATTTTGCCCCCGCTGCTACACCACCGATTATTATAATCTTTGTCATACTTAAAGTATCTGACGCACAAAAGATTTTTACATTGCTCAATCGGTTAATTCAAACCGGATGTGGACATTATCACGTCTTTCATAAATGCGCAGTATGCATCCAAGTCCTCATCATAGTATATTTCATCGTCGTGTTCGGCACTTTCAATCAAAAGTCTTAATTCGACTATAATTTTGTCATTTTTCAAATCTTCATACATAAAGCACACTCCGTTAAATTCTAAATACATGTAATATGACGGCTGTCATGCACGAAAACTTTAGAATTTTTATGAGATTTGTAACAAAAATTTTACAATAGGCAAAAATATATTTTACACGTTTTATATGAGGAGAAAGGTATCTAATCTATGCAAATAAACCACGAAAGCAGCCAAGCATTTACGGCAAAATTTTTATACAGCGACTCGCTTAAACAAGTTGCAGACTATGCTATACAACACGGCAAATTTAATAAACTTAATGAAGCAAGAAAAAATATTGACGCATCATATTTATCAACACGAATAAAACTAGATATTACAAGGTCTGAAAAAGGGTATCCAACCGTTACTTTTACGACATATCGCCCAAAATCCAGCGTAATTGTTCCCAAAACAATGGATGATATGCGTGAAATCCGCACTGTTTCGATTACAAATAAAGTTTCTATGAATCCAATAAAATTTGCTTTTGAAAAAATAATTAAGATGGGGAATAGTGCACCTAAAAATAACCTATACAAAAAAATAATAGGGTAATTTTAGTCATTCTCGCAGGAAACCAGTTTTTTACGCAAATTCCACTGTACCAGCGTTAATACCAGAATAATTACAAACAGTACATAAGCCATGGCAGATGCTTTGCCGACATTAAAATATTCAAAGGCGTTTTTGTAGATTGAATATACCAAAACATTTGTACTGTCTAAAGGTCCACCTTGTGTCATAAGATAAATTAAGTCGAAAACCTGAAAGGAACTCATTGCGGTTATTATAACCACGAAAAATATAGTGGGTGAAAGCATAGGAATAGTAATATTAAAAAAGGTTTGGACAGGATTAGCTCCGTCAATTTTTGCGGCTTCATAAAGATTATCAGGTATAGAGGCAAACCCGGAGAGAAATATTACCATATTATAGCCGATAAGCTTCCACACCGTAACAATTATCAATGCAGGGAGTGCAAAATTTGTGTCATAAAGCCACTGTATATGCATGTGTAACACTCTGTTTAAAATGCCTATGTTAGGGTCAAAAATCCACTGCCAGACAATACCGATAACAATCATAGGTGTTATAAACGGTAAAAAATAAGCTGTTTTAAAAAACGCACTTCCACGCAGCTTTGAATTTAATATTGCAGCAAGCACTAGCGGAATAATTACACCGAACACTGAGGTAGCAAGCGCAAATACAATTGTGTTCAGCAGTATTTTGAAAAAAAGTTGTTCGGTAAATATTAATTTATAATTCTCCAATCCGACAAACTTTATAGGATTTAGCAAATCCCAGCTTGTGAAACTAAGCCCGAATGAGGCTATCACCGGCAGCACTATAAAAATTACAGTCCCCAAAAGTGCAGGCAAAATAAAAATCAAACCGGCAAAGCTATGGCTGTTAAGAACTTTCCAGAGAATTTTTTTCATGGTAATATTATTATAGAATAAATTAACCGGGGAGTCTTATTATGAAAAAATATGAACACGCGTTCGGCAAAAACGATATCAGAGGAATTTACGGAAACGACATTACGGAAGAACTTTACTACAATGTAGGGTTAAGCTTTGTAAAATGGCTTGAAGAAAAATCGTCCAAAACACCGTCAGATATGTGGATTACAGTGACGCGTGATGCGAGACTTCACTCGCCGTCACTTGCACAGGCACTTGAACGAGGTTTAACTGATGCAGGAGTCAATGTTGTTGACTTAGGACTTGCGCCGACGCCTATCGGCTACTATTCGGAAGCCGCAGGTCTGCCGGAAAATGTTACTAAAGGCAATAACGTTACGGCGGCTATGATTATAACAGCAAGCCACAACCCCTCAGAGTACAACGGTTTAAAAATGACATTTGAACGACAGACTCTTAATGAAAAACAAATCAGAGAAGTGCGTGATATAACCTTTGCAAACTGGACAGAAGCACCTTCAAACTACTCCGCTGATGTTATTAATTACGATATAATCCCTGATTATCAAGCTGATATGCTTGAACGCTTCGCAGGTATAGGCAAAGGTATAAAGGTTGTTGTAGACAGTGCAAACGCAACCGGAGGAGTTGTAGCACCTAATTTATACAAAAAACTTGGCTGTGAAGTTGTTGAATTATTTTCAGAGCCTGACGGCAGATTTCCTAACCATCACCCGAATCCTAGCGACGAAAAAACGCTTGATGCTATAAAGAAGGCCGTTATTGAAAACAAAGCTGACTTAGGAATTGCCTTTGACGGAGACAGTGACAGAATAGGTGTAATTGACAGCCTTGGACACTCCATGACCGGTGACAAACTTCTTTTGATTTATGCACTTGATTTGATTGATACATGCAAAAAATCAGGTGACAAACTGCCGACTGTAGTCTCAGAAGTAAAATGCTCACAGGTTCTTTATGACACGATAAATTCCACAGGCGCGCATGCAGTTATGTGCAAAACTGGACACGGTTATATCAAAGAAAAAATGAAAGAAACAGGCGCAATTCTTGCAGGCGAAATGAGCGGACATACCTTCTTTAAAGACAGATATTACGGTTTTGATGACGCTGTCTATGCAGGCTGCAGAATTATTGAAATTATTTCAAAACACAAAAAAGCGAATTCAGAGTTCCAAATTCAGGATATGCTGAAGCCGTTTGATGCAGTGTATTCTTCAAGTGAAGTTCGTTTTCCTTGTCCTAATGACAAGAAAAAAATTACTCTGGAAGCCTTTAAATCTGCCGTAGAACATAACAAGAACCTTTTTGGCGCCGACATCAAGGATATTGTGACTATTGACGGCATGCGGATAATATTTGACGGAGGCTTTGCACTGATACGCCAAAGCAATACAGAGCCAGTGTTTACGCTGCGTTTCGAAGCAAAAAATAAAACCCAGTGCGAACAATTTGAAAACGCTATGATTAATGAACTCGAAGTGTGCTTAAAATAGCAAAAAAAATTTTTTCCGGTTTTAATTATACCTGAATAAAGGAGAAATTATAAAAATGAAAATAACGTCTACCCCGCAGAAACAGCAATTCAACGGCTGTTATGTAATGAAAGATACAGCAAATGCTTACAAGAGATTTATAAGCGAAGCAGCACCGGGTTTGCGATTAATTGCGCCGCATCATCCGATTTTAGCAGTAAAAGAAGATTTAATTTTTAATGCAGTGCTATCAGAGAGACTTGCCGCAATTGCCGGCAAGACGGGCTACGGAAAAGACTGGCTTATTGGTAATGCTGCACAACACGGAGTGCATATAAACCTTGAACCTTCAAATGATGTGTATGTTTTTTCCGGCAAAGATTGTGGTGAAGTAATTAAATTCAACAAATCAAAAAATTCTTTGCGTGAAAAATTTGCACAATTTTGTCATGATGTCAAAATATTCAGACAATCACGTGAGCTGCCGCCGCACTTGAGAGAGGTTGACTACGTAAACAGAAAAATAAATCTGGCAAGAGATGACTTCCACAACTTTGCACAAAGTAAAAACTGTAAAAAGGTTAACGGACTGTCTGAACTCATGGTAGAGCTCATTAATGAACTTTAACAGGGCAAATACGCAAAGAATGACGTGCTTTTTAATATTTGCTGAATTTAATGTATAAATCCTTTCAGCAGGTGCTTGCAATAAAAATTTATTCATGCTACGCTTATTCTTGTCAGAAAAGTTACTCACGAATATTTTTACCAATAGCTCTAAACAGCTTTATTTGGTGTATTCGTAAAAATAAATAAAATTTAGATTGTATTTGTAAAAATGAAAGGTAAAACTACAATGGATTTAGAAAACAAAGACGAATTAACAGTCGAAACTTCAGAAGCTTCAGAAGCTGCAGAAGAAGTTACTGCCGTTGAAACAGAAGTTGCCGCAGAAGAAGCAGCACCGGCAGAAGAAACACAAAGACCGGCAAGACGCGGCCGCGGTAAAAAACAAAAAATTGAAACACACGAAGAAAAACCACAGAGCGAATGGACAGAACGTGTTGTTCAAATCCGCCGTGTAACAAAAGTTGTAAAAGGCGGTAAGAAATTAAGCTTCCGCGCTATCGTTATCGTCGGCAACCAAAAAGGGCAGGTAGGTATCGGATGTGCGAAAGCTTCTGAAGTTATCATTGCTATCCAAAAAGCAATTGCAGACGGCAGAAAAAATCTTATCACTGTTCCGGTATTCAAAACAACAATTCCGCACCCGATTACAGGACGTTCAGGTGCTGGCGCTGTTATGCTGAAACCGGCTTCACAAGGTACAGGTATTATCGCCGGCGGTGCTGTACGTTTGGTACTTGAACTTGCAGGTATTGAAAATATCCTTTCAAAATCTTTAGGTTCAAAATCTCCGCTCAACGCTGCTAATGCAACTATTGACGCACTGAAAAAACTCACTCCGTTCTCTGAAGTTGCTAAAAAACGCGGCTTGACTATGGCTGAATTGTTGAATTAGTTTGATGAATTAAATTATAAGGAATAATAAAAATGGCTAAAAACGATCAAAAACAAATCAAAATTAAACTCGTGAGAAGTTTAATCGGTTCATCAGAACCGCAAAGAAGAGTTGTTAAAGCTCTCGGTCTGACTAAAAAAGATCAGGTTGTAGAACACTACAACAGCCCTGTAATTATGGGTATGATTAATAAAGTTTCCCACTTGCTGGAAGTAGTTGAGTAGGAAGCTGATTGCGTGTGCTGCAAATAATTTGCAGAGATAGTTAATAGCGAGCAATCGCATACAAGAAAGAGGAAAAATAAAATGACAGATAAAATTACATTAGATTCATTAAGCCCGGCAGAAGGGGCAACACATAAAACCAAAAGAGTCGGCAGAGGCCGTTCATCAGGCAGAGGTAAAACTTCTTGCCGCGGTCATAACGGTGAAGGACAACGTTCAGGCAGCGCTTCTAAAAGAGGTTTTGAAGGCGGTCAGATGCCGTCTTACAGAAGACTTCCGAAATTGAAGGGCTTCCAAATTATCAACAAAATCAATTACGCTGCTGTAAATGTAGGCAGACTGGCTAATTTCGGTTTGACTGATATTAGCTTAGAATCTTTAATTGAAGCTCGCAGAATTCATCCGTCAAGCCAAGGCTTGAGAATTCTCGGTAACGGTGAAGTTAAAACAGCTTTGAACATCAAAGCAAATTACGTTACACCATCAGCTAAAGAAAAAATTGAAGCAGCAGGCGGAAAGGTTGAGTTAGTATAATGGCACAAGGAATGAGAATGCCTACTACAGAAGACTTGATGTCAATGTGGAACGCATCCGGCTTAAAACAAAAAATAATATTTACATTTCTTATGATTGCAGCGTTCAGATTCGGGGTACAATTACCGCTGTTCGGTATAAACAACTCCGTATTCAGCACGATTGCAGGCGGAAATAATATTATCGGATTTTTAGACCTGTTTTCAGGCGGGGCACTCGGTAAGGTTTCAATATTTGCACTCGGCATAGGGCCTTACATCACGGCATCAATCATTATGCAATTGATTTCTGTTGTTGTTCCGTCACTGGAAAAACTCCAGAAAGAAGAAGGCGAAGCCGGCAGAAGGAAACTTTCGCAGTACACAAGAGTATTTACAGTTGTACTTGCAATGTTTCAGTCTGTCGTATTTATGTTGTATTTGCACCACCTGCCAGGTGCCATTGTTCCCGGAATTAACCCCGGTTTATTCTTTATAAGTTCGGTTGCTGTATTAACAGCTGGTTCTGTGCTTGTTATGTGGATTTCTGAACTTATTACAGAAAAAGGCATTGGTAACGGCGGTTCTTTGATAATCTTTGTCGGCATACTCTCCGGTATTCCGATTTATGCGTCAAGAACCTTCCAGATGGTTGCAAATAACGGTTCATTACAGCTTGCTCTGGGAGTATTGCTTGCAATATTCTTTGCTGCAATGATTTTCATTGTAATAATGCAGGAAGCTGTTAGAAAAGTAATAATTGTTAACCCGAAAAGACAGGTCGGCAACAAAGTTTATGGCGGAATGAACTCATATATTCCGTTCAAACTCAACCCCGGCGGGGTTATGCCTATCATCTTTGCGATTGCGATTTTGCTTTTCCCGTCTACAATTTTGAGCCTCGTAGGTCAGGCTAACTTTGCAGAAGGTCCTGCAAAAGACATGGTTATGAGATTAACCCATATTTTGAGTCCGGACGGTATTGTGTATTATCTTATGTACTTCGGTTTGATTGTGCTTTTGACATTCTTCTATGCGTCAATTATGCCGAACATGCAGCCAAAAGATATTGCAACTAACCTCAAAAAATACGGTTCGTCTATTCCTGGTATTAAACCTGGGAAACCAACAGCAGAGGCTCTTGATAAAATATTGAGCAAAACAACATTTATCGGAGCTATGGGACTCGGTATTATAGCATTGATACCGTCACTTGCAACGTATATCACTCACATTACGACTTTGCAAGGTATTGGGGCTACATCTCTTATCATCATGGTTGGTGTTGCTCTCGACTTGATTAATCAGGTAAGAACGCACCTGTTGGCAAGAAATTACGAATCTTTCCTGAAAGAATAATAATTTCTCATAATATAAAAAATGGCTCCTAGTAAATAGGGGCTATTTTTTTACGTATTTTTAACTATTTAGTCCAATGTATAAGGTGCATCGAGATAGTAATATGTATATGTAAATCCTCAACTCTTCTGATTGCTCAGTTTTTGCCCCTCAAGATAAGAGGGGCTTTTCTTAACTTTCTTTAAACAATAGACACAACTTGTAAAATAATATATAATTGTAGCATGATGTAGTATTTTGAAAGGATTAGAGATGAGAGAATTACTGGAAAAAGGTCAAAGAGTTGTAATGGTTCCGCATGACTTTAAAAACGCAAACAAAGGTATAATAACTGAGGTTATGCCGGACGGGTTTACATTGCAGCTTGACTATGAACCTATAGGAATTCTAAGAAGCAACTATTGCGAATTTTATACACAGACTCCGCACGGTATGCTCTTCTTCACCTCGTATATGAAAGAAATGAATGACAAAACTCTAAAAATCTCCAGTCCTGCCAAACATAAATTCTTACAAAGACGTCAGTATACACGTATCAAATTCGTTGAAGATACTGAAATTTCAGCTGATTTTATCTCCCATAAAATCAAAACCCTTGATATATCTGCAGGCGGTATGAAATTTGTTACATCAGAAAACCTTGATATAGAAAAGACTTACTACATCACACTTAACCTTTCAAAACAACAAAGTATAGAGTGCATGTACTCTTCAATCCGTGTAGAAAAGAACGATGACAAAACATACACCCACTCCGGCAGATTTGAGTTTAAATCAAACATAGACAAGATGATTTTAATCCAATACTGTACAAAACGAGCAATTGAAATAAGAAACAAGTAGGTTTTAAGGTGAGTTTAATTAATCTTTTCAGAAAAAGAAACCGTACAAAATTATTTACAACCCCATCACACTCACAGAAATTTTTTATATATCACAAATTCAGACAATTCTACAGGTTTGATATATCTGAGACTGATGCGCATAATCCACAGGCTGCACTTCACTCAGCACAAGAAAGAGCCGCGAAAATATACGGAACTAAGGCGACTTATTTTTTGACAAATGGCTCAACCTCAGGCATCCACGCTGCAGTTTTAAGCTGCGTCAGCCCCGGAGACAAAGTCCTTATCTGGCAAAATGCACATAAGTCACACCTTAATGCGGTTAAGCTTGCCGGTGCAGAGCCTGTTTTTTATGAACAAATGATTGATGATAATTTTGGGGTTCCGGTTGGCATTGATGCTGATACAATAAAGAAAGAGTTATCCGGCGAAAAAATTAAAGCAGTCATAGTAACATCGCCGACCTATGAAGGTTTTGTGTCTGACGTGCGGGCTATAAAATCTGTCTGTGAACATTTCGGCGCGTACCTGATTGCTGATGAAGCGCATGGCGCGTTGTACCCCTTTTCGGATGAATTACCGGAGAGTTCCGTAAATATAGCAGATTTTACAATCCAATCCCTGCATAAGACAGCAGGCGGGCTAAATCCGACAGCCCTTTTGCACGTGAATTGTGATATAGATGCAAAGCCTGCACTTGATATGATAACAACAACATCGCCATCTTACCCGCTTTTAGCAACGATAGAGGCAAATATAAAATACCTGAACAGTGCAAAGGGAAGAAAAAAAATTGCTGACCTTATTGACGGTTTAAAACAACTGCGGCAATCCTGCAAAAATTGCGAATTTGGCGGAAACGATATAACAAAAATTCTGGTAAAACTTCCAAAATACAGCGGATTTGACCTTTCAGAAAAATTATTTAGCAAGTACCACATTGAAGATGAAATTACCAACGAAAAATCAACGATGCTTTTATGCGGTATAGGGACTGATGCTAAAAAAATCTCCGCATTAAAAAACGCACTGCAAAATTTATCACAATTGTAAATATTTGTTAACAATTACCCTAATATATTAAAGAATTAAAGCAAAAAAGCCGATAACCATAGTAAGGACAAAAAAGTTACTAAGGAACCTGAAAGGACAAAACGTCAACTATGGGAATGGCGGCATCACAAGCTAGATTACTATCAATCACATCTCGTATGTCAGACAACGAGTTGAGATCTCAGCTTATTAACAACCAAAAGATCCGTCTCGCTACAGAAAGTGCAAAAGCCAGCGAGCGGTATGTTGCTGCCCTGAATAATACAAAAATGATGTATTCTGCATACGACGTAAAAGGTAATCCTTTAAACAAAGAATTAACATTCGCAAACTTGACAGCATACAGTTCATACAACAACCAGTACGGTTTGAGAAACCTCGCAGGTCAGCTGCTTGTATCCGAAGAAACCGCTCATAACTATGAACAGGCATACAAAACGGCTGAAGGTAACCCTGATACCACTGCCTTAGAAGAATTTTTGAAATTATACAACCTTGAAAAGAGTACAACCTTCTTTGACGGGGTAGACACTGACATAATTGATGCATGCCTAGGCATGGACGTAGATAACGGTGATACATCAGGATTAACCGGTGCTGATTTGAAAGCAATGTTCCTTGGTGGTACAGACACTAAAGGTGTTGAGCATGAAGGCTATGACGCAATACTCTCAGGAACTGAGTATAACAGCAAATTCGAACCTTTATTCACTGAGTATTCTGATTGTTATGAAAAATATGTTGAAGCTATGACAAAATATATCAAAACAGATAGCTTCCAAAATGCTTTTGACTTGTCCAACTTGAAGACAAAAATTGACAGTGTAAGTTCACTGCAAAATGCAAAAGACATCGTTGATTATTGGGAAGATATGCTTACAACCGGCAAGCTCAGTCAGCTGAAAGTGAACGGTGACACCTATTTCGGTAGTTTCATTGATGAAACACGCACTGCAGTTAATAACCTTGATATTGCAACATCAGAAGTATCAGGTAACACAATGACAGTTGACGGAGTCTTCACCATTACCTCAACAGGTATTGTTACACCTCTTGCTCAAACAGATGGTTCAAGTGTAATTATTGACAGTTCTACAAGTTTTAACTCTACGGATAATACATCAACAGCAACAGTAAAATTGCACTACAATGACGGTGACGGCAATTATGTATCCGGTTCAGAGGAAGAATATATCATTCCTAACCCGAGCACCTGGTCAAGCGGCGGAGTTGTTCACTCGCCTACAAAATTTGATAAGGATACAGCCAAGAGTGTATTAAATTCATTCTACAACTCATTTATTGATGCGTTAGCAAGCCATATTGATATCCAAAAAGTTACCTTTGATACCAGTACAACAGAAGGTCAAAATGCACAGGCAGCAAAGGATCGCTTTATAGTAGCAGCACAAGCACTAAGTATATATATGTTCGGTCAGGACAGACCAAATGATTATATGCAGTTAAACGACCTCGCCTTTATCTTTGAAGAAAAAGAAGCAGGCAATATTACTGACGGTCAGAACAGCACCAACAATTTTGCAAGTGTACTTGATGTTTTAATTTTGGATGCTGTATTCAATCAATTGGGTGATCCTATTGTAACCTGGATTGATACGACAAATCCGAACGAAGATGCTACGGCTAAAGCTCAATGGTATACAAACCTCTTTAACAGAATGCAAATCGTCGAAGAGAAAGAAAATGATGATGGCACAATGGGCAAATCCGAAATTAAAACAAATTATCAGGTTATAGAAAACGGGCTTGCAACAAGCGCACAATGGCTGCAATTTGCCTTAGAAAGCGGTCTTGTATCAATGGAACAGGTTGACAAAGATAACAACTGGTGCTCAACTCTCTATTCTAACTGCAGCGATATCACAGAAACTACTGACCCGAATGAAGCAACAGTTGCAGAAGCCGAATACAATGCAACAATGGCTAAAATTGAAGCTAAAGATAAACAGTTTGACATTCAGCTCAAAAATATTGATACCGAACATAATTCTCTTCAAACAGAATATGACTCTATAAAATCTGTACTTGATAAAAATATTGAACGAAACTTCAAGATGTATTCTGCATAATAAATATATAATCCACTCAACCAAAAGACCTCTGAATAAACCGGAGGTCTTTTAATATTTCTTAATACTATCTTTATACGATATAAAGATTATGTAAGGAAATCAAACTTGAGTGTTCTTTTGAATTATAATAATAACATAGAGAAAAGAAAACCATGGAGTAGATTATGGAATCAGTAAATGAAATTTTAACTAAATTGGAAAATGCAGACAACGCAACTAAAAATGAATTAGAAAACAAACTGGTTGATATAGGGACAAAAGTTCTTCCGCAATTGGTTGATGAATTACAGGTTGTAAGAGGTATCAAACGCGGTGTTGTTGCTATGACTCTTATCAGAATCGGTGATGCTTCTGTTGAATATCTTCAAAAAGCTGCCGAACATAACAAAGATTTTGAATGGGTTGCTGAATACTTGATTAGAGAAATCAAGGGTTCAATTGCAGCTTAATTTTTCATTAAAAGCCTATAAATATTTAATCAGGAGGTCACTTCAATATAAGACCTCCTCTTTTTTGCGTATTCATGATAAAATCATCTTATGAATATGGGGATAAAGAGAAAGCTTTTATTTTATTTTACGCTTGTTATTTTTATATTTGCAGTTAGTATGCTGGTTAGTAACTATGACTTTGATTTGTGGGCAAGGCTGATTGCCGGCATGGGCGTTATTGAGGGACATCAGGTTTTAAAAACTGATTTTCTTTCATACACTCCTACTCACACCTGGTGGGATCATGAATGGGGCTCAGGCGTTATTTTTTATCTGGTGCTGAAGTTTTTGGGACCATATAGTCTGATTATACTACAGGCTATTTTTACGACTTGCATTTTTGTGCTGGTTTCTAAAATCGTTAAAATGAAATACAATGTTATGCCTTACTGCATATTTATATACGTATTTGCAATAATGGCACTGAATCAGAATTTCAGCTCGCCTGTCAGATGCCACATGTTTTCATTCTTATTATTTACGATATTTATATATATACTGGAACTCGCACGCCGCGGCAAGCCAAAACTACTTATACTTATTCCGTTTTTAACAATACTTTGGAATAATGTGCATGGCGGTGTTGTTTCCGGACTCGGACTCATCGGGATGTTTGCCCTGGGTGAATTTCTTAACCAAAAGCCCTGGAAGCAATATATATATACACTCATTCCATCTTGCCTGTTTCTTGCCATAAATCCATACGGTTTTGAATATATAAAGTTTCTTTTAATGGCAACAACTATGGAACGCCCTGAAATCTCCGAATGGTGGGGAATTTTCTCAAAACATCAAATGAGCAGGCAGATAATGTTCAAACTGTTCATGTTTTCAATCATCGGAGTTGAAATTACTTCAGTAATAAAAAATATAAAAACTTCAACACTAAAAAAATGGTATGATGAGCAGGATAAAGTTAAATGGATTATTCTTATTGTGACATTGTATCTTGCAATTAGTCATGTCAAGCTTATACCTTTCTTTGTAATCTCAGCGTGCTGCTATGCGTATGATGACATATACAAATTCGGCAAACTCCTTAATATACCGGCGTTTACAGAAAAAATCATCTACGTAATGATTATTATAATGTCATTATTTTCATTTGCAGCAAAAGATTATTCTATCCCGCTGAATTATGCTGCTTATCCGGTACGGGAAGTTGAATTTATCCGCATAAACAATATTAAAGGTGATATCCTCACAAACTTCGGACTCGGAAGCTATGTTTCATACAAATTACATCCCAACAATCTTATATATATGGACGGACGCTATGAAGAAGTGTATTATGACGAGATGGTGCCGCTGTTGAAAAAATTTTTCCTGGTTAATCCAGGCTGGGACGAAGTACTAAAAAAATACCCGCCGGAAATTATGATTCTTGAAAAATACTATCCCGTCTACGATGCACTAAAAAATTCCGATGACTGGAAGCTTGTTTTTGAAGGTGAGGTTTTTGGAGTATTTGTTCTTGCCAAAAACGCAAAAGCTCAATACAATTTTCCGACTAACGATATCAACTATTACAAAGATACTCTGTTTGATACAGATATAAAATTTTGAGGGGTGTATAATTAATATATGATAAAAAATCCGCTCAAATATACATGTTTATTCGGGGGCGGCGCAATAAGAGGAATTGCGCACGTAGGGGCTCTTAGAGCTATGGAAAGACTTGGCATTGAAACTGATACCTTTGCCGGCTCCTCTGTTGGCTCAATTGTCGCGGCACTAGTTGGTGTCGGTTATAATGCCGACGAAATTGAAGATATATTTTTAAAAGTTAATTTTAACCTCTTTAAAGACATTCAATTCGGGATTAAGCAGCAATTTGCAATCAGTAAGGGCGAAGTCTTTCTTGACTGGATGAGAGAGCTTTTAGAATCCAAATTCTACGGCAGTAAGTACGAAAAAGGTGAAAATCCTCCGGTCACTTTCAAGGATTTGAAAAAAAATGTTGTGATAATTACTACAGACCTATCAAATTTCTCCTGCAAAGAGTTTTCAAAATTTGAGACACCTGACTATGAAATAGCAAAGGCGGTAAGGATTTCCTCTAGTATGCCCGGACTCATGTGTCCTATTGAATACGAAAATGCAATGCTGGTCGACGGCGACCTGCAAAAAAGCTGGCCGATGTGGAAACTCTCGAAAAACCTTTGCCCGCAGGATGAACGTATTCTGGAACTTAGATTAGAAGGAGATTTTGAAGGTACTGACTTCAATCCGATTGAATACTTAAATGCAGTCTACAGCTGCATGACTGCAATGGGGACATCTTTTATCACAGAAATTTACGGTGACTGTGACAAATACGATTACCTCACAATAAATACCGGCGACGTTAACATTATTGACTTTAACCAGTCGCCGGATAAAAGGCATCACCTCGCTCAGCTCGGTTATGAGCAGACTATGCACTATTTTAAAGAGATTTTGCCGCAAAAAAAGACCAAAATTTTCGGCTGTTATAATAATATTTATACAAAATTATTAAAAATCCGTACTTTTTTAGCAAAAGACCGAATTTTGAACGCTAAATGCGAATCCGCTGAAATTTTCGTTGACCTTTGCGACTGCATGCGGATAATTGATGCCGACGATTACGCGGAAATTAAAAATTTTCGCTATGACCTTTCCAAAAATATCGTTTATCCGGCTCTTTTCGGGAAAATTAAACTCAATAATAAAAAAGAGCTTACAGACAGACTCAACAAGCTTATCGTAAATATATCAGAAAAAATGAATGAGCTTAAATCTTACATAGCTCTTATCAACAAATAATTACAAATAAAAAGAGAGGCTGTTAGCCTCTCATAAAATTAAAATGCCCTTGACCAGACTTGAACTGGTACTGAGTTATACACCCAATTGGATTTTAAGTCCAACGCGTCTACCGATTCCGCCACAAGGGCGCGGATTATATATCTATTCTATTTTCAACTTCTGCCGAAGCTTAGCGGTGGATGGCGTCTACCTCACCTCTCCTCGAACGATACTCAATCGTTCTCGTCGGCAGAGTGCCACAAGGGCACGGATTATATATCTATTCTATTTTCAACTTCTGCCGAAGCTTTACGGTAGATGGCGTCTACCCCACCTCTCCTCGAACGATACTCAATCGTTCTCGTCGGCAGAGTGCCACAAGGGCGCGGATTATATATCTATTCTATTTTCAACTTCTGCCGAAGCTTAGCTGTGGATGGCGTCTACCTCACCTCTCCTCGAACGATACTTAATCGTTCTCGTCGGCAGAGTGCCTCTTGGGCTTGCTACCAGAATATATTACCCGAAAAGTAATACTCTGTCAAACATTATTTGTTAAAAATTTTGCTGATTCCACTCCAGTCAAAAGCCTTGCTGTTTGCCTTCAAACGCAATTCTGCCGAAGATTCATAACGCATACTGCTAAAAATTTTCTCAATATCGTTCTCTCCGGTCATGGAAATTTTAGGTAATTCAAACTCGTCAGCAAGTTTTTCAACCTTTATATCGTAATTGATTGCTGCCGATTTTATACCGAATTTAACAGCTAACAAAAGTGAATGAAAACGCATGCCTATTAAATAATCCAGAGTTGAAAGTTTTGAAACCAGTGACTTGCCGGTGAGCCCTGATACAACCGAAATATCAGCATCGTGATTTATATCTCTGACAAACTGCGCAAACCTGTTACAAACATCTAAATCAATTGAATCCTGAAACGACAGAACTTCAATTTTCATGTCTGGAAAATCTTTCAAAATCTGAAATGCAATACTTTTAAGCAAATCATCATTCATAGTTTTAAAATCTCTGAGCTGAACCCCGATTGAGCGAGCATTTGCTCCGCTTACAAGCGGGAATGAATATATAGGATCACAAACAAGTTGAGCGTCGACCCCCCATTTTTTCAGGAGATTAAGGCTGTTTTCATCTCTTACGCTGACATAACTACATCTCTTCAACAATTGTCTTGTCAAAATGGCAGCTGCAGTATTGTTGACAGGACCAATACCCTGAGCAAAAATTACAACTTCTTTTTTATACTTTATCCCCAGCCAAATTACCCACAGATAATACAAAAGGCTTTTTAGACTTGTAACATCTTGCAAAAGGCTGCCTCCACCTGAAATCAAAACGTCCGACTGTCGAATTGCAGATGCTACTTGGGAAAACGAAAAATTTTTGACAGCTTTTACATAATAGTTAACAGTAGTGAAACGCGGATTACCTGAAATAACTGTAATATCAGCATCAAACTCTTTCAATTTTTGTATAAGCGTGTACAAAATTGCCTCGTCCCCAAAGTTTCCGTAACCGTAATAGCCTGATATAACAACTTTCTTAGTCATGACTGATTTGCACCGCCGCGAAATAAATTATATACTTCATCCTTATAAGGAATTGACTTGATAGCTCCAATACCTTGTGACTGCAAACCTGCGACAATTGACGCCAATTTTGCAGCTTCAAACGGAGTAAAGCCTTTAACTAAAGCATGCAAAAAACCACCGTTAAAAACATCACCGGCACATGTGGTGTCAATTACATCGCGTGTATAAAATTCATTAAAGACAATATTTCCGTTGTATCCTGTATAATATCCGCCATCCTGACCTGATTTAATAACAACAATGCTGACACCAGTATCCCACATTGATTTCATAATGTTTTCTACTGAACTAATTTCAAGAATATTCACGGTATCATGTTTTGCGCTCATGAATAATACATCAACATTACCGATAATTTCATTAAAATACTCTCTAGCAGTTTCAGGAGTAGTAATGAGAGAGGAGAAATTCGGGTCATAAGCAGTCATAACCGAATTTTCCTTAGCAGTTTGAAATGCAAAGTTAACAGCTTCCTTGGACGATAAAGAAAGTGATTGCGTAATTCCTGACGCATAAATAGCTCTGGCTGAAGTTATATAATCTTTTGAAATATCTTCTATAGACAGCTTGGCAGGGGCAATTTTACGTCTGTAATATGCAAACTCTTTTTCTGATGCACTTTCGTGAGCAGTGAAATAAAATCCGTTCGGGTCAGTGGATAGCTTAACCTGTGAAATATCCAATCCTTCAGCCTGCCAGCTGTCCAGCAGATATTCTTTGAAAGCATCATTGCCAACACGTGTTATGAAACCGACTTTAGAGCCTAAACGCAATGCAGCTACTGCTGCGGCAAGTGCATCTCCGCCGTAATATTTATATAAACATTCAGCAGCACTTAATCTTGTATTACTGGATAATTCAATCAGACATTCACCAATTGTAACAATATCAAGATTATGCTCCATTTCAATTACCCCCGGATATCTGTTAAAACGCGCTTAGCACGCTTTGTAATTTCATTATAGTTAAAACCGTCATAAAAATCTCTGCCAACACCAACTGCGCAGGCTCCGGCCTTTATATAATCATTTACTTCATTAAGCTTAACATTTCCGAGCGGCAAAACATTCAAAAACGGCATCGGTCTTAACAAATCTTCAATATACTGAACACCGCCCATAGCAGTAATCGGGTAAATTTTAATTACCGGAATACGTGCTTTCCAAGCTGAATATGCCTCGTTCGCTGTAGAGGTGCCTGCTATATACGGAATTTTTTCATTTTTAGAAATCTTTACAAGATTCATCTGAAAAATTGGAGATGAAATACTTTTGGCACCAGCTGAAATTGCAGCTTTTGCCTGCATTGCAGTAATAATTCCGCCAGCACATACAAAAGCATGCTTTGAAACTTCTTCAATAGCTCTATAAATACCTGAATTTTGAACATTTATTTCCAAAACATTGATACCGCCTTCAATAAGGGCATTTGCAGTGCCTATAACAACATCGGGGTCATTTCCTCTTATGATGGGTAATATTTTTTCCTGTGATAATACATTAATTAAATTTTCTTGCATAAACTATCCTTTTTTCAAAATTTATTATATCATAAAATAGAAAACGGGATAGAGTGTAATGAAAAGACTTAAATCTAAACTATTTTATATATACGCATTTTTGATACATATATTGCTTTCTGTAGTCATAATATTTGCATCATGGGAATTCCTTGAATACAAAGCCTACAATTTTATGATGAAAAACGTAACGGCAAAACCGACTGTCTCGAAAGATATTGTAATAATATCAATAGATAACCAGTCTGTATCACGCTACAGATGGCCCTGGAAGCGTGAGTTGTATTCATATATTTTTGAATACTTAAACACATACTCTAATACCAAAGCCATTGGATACGACGCGATTTTGAGTGTATTGGATGCAGAAAATCCTGAGTCTGACGCAAAATTTTTCGAACAATTAAAAAAGACACAAAATGCCGTTGTAGGCTTCATACCAATGAGAGAAAACATCTCTATGGAAGAAACAGACCCGCAGTTTTTAAAAGATTTTTACGAAAAATTCGGAATAACTATCCATGACATGCGTAAAAAGAAAATACCCGGGCGCTACAACTCTATAATTCGTTTTCCGGCGCCGTACTTTGACGCAGTTAAAAATGCAGCCTCTGTAAAGGCTTCAACTGCTCTATACGGATACTTGCAGTCTGCTGACAGCATAGTGAGCGTAAATGACAAAATGTATCCCGTTCTTGCGCTTAGAATTTACATGCTGATTAACGGTGCTAAAGAACTTATCCTGACGGATAAAGAAATTATTATCCCGAACACCGGAAAAAAAATACCTGTAATGAACTCTATGATTGGTTCACAAACCCTCATCACATACAAAAAAAAGATGAAAAACAGCGATTACTCGCATATAAAATATTCTGCCTCTGATATTATTGATTCACTAATGCTGCTTAAACAGGGTAAAAAACCGATAATAGACCCGCACGAATTTGACGGGAAAATTGTATTTGTAGGAGGAAATGCACAGGCTGCAGCTATAGGTCCGGTCGATGCTATCCCGACGCCCATGATGGAAAATCATCCGGGAGTTGATATTCAAGCCACTATACTTGACAATATTATCAACTCGGAATTCACGAGACAATCCTCTATACTGTTTGATTTGGCTCTCCTTGCCATACTCACTGCCGGCACAATTTATTTGATATTAAAACTTTCATTCTTCAAATCCCTGATTTCTGTAATCCTTCTTGGGATAATTTACACGATATTTTCTGTTTATTGCTTCAAATTCAATATCGCTGTAAACGTGATAACACCGCTTCTGGTTCAATTAAGCACGCTCATATTCGGGTATTCTTACAGATTTATACTTGAGGGCAGAAATAAAGAAAAAATCAAGCAGGCAATGGGCAAGTATATTTCGCAAGACGTAATGAAAAACGTTGTGCAAAACATTGATGACATTCGTCTTGGCGGCAAAAAGGCAGTTGTCACTGTTTTATTTGCAGATATTCGCGGCTTCACCAGCATGAGCGAAAAAATGACAGCCGAAGATGTCTCCAAAATTTTAAACGAATATTTCACGGAAATTGAGCCGATAATATCAAAATATAACGGCGTAATCAATAAATTTATCGGAGACGCTGTAATGGCCGTATTCGGAGACCCGATAGAGGACTTAAACCACCCTGTAAATGCTGTAAGATGTGCTAATGAGATGCTGAAAAAAGTTGACCAGCTTCAGGATAAATGGCTTTTTGAAGGCAAGCCTAAAATTGAAATCGGCATAGGAATCAACACAGGGGAAGCATTTGTAGGGAACATAGGTTCTGAAAAACGGCTTGAATATACAGTAATAGGCGACACCGTAAACCTCGCAAGCAGAATTGAAAGTTACAATAAAGTTTATAAAACAAATCTTTTGATAAGCAGCTCAACATACTCTTACGTTAGCGGAATTGCAGACGTAATCAAAATCAGCGAGGTTACAATCCGCGGTAAATCTAAAAAAATGGACATCTATGAAGTTTTGAGGCTTTCGTAACCGTGGAAAATCTTGAGCAAATCAGAACTGCAATAGAACTTGAGGTTAAGCACAGATACATTGATATCCGAGGCAAAAAACAAACCTTTTCTTCATTTATAAAGAACGAAGCGCTCAAGATGTACAAACTAACTAACAAATCACCCCGCTGGGAGATTATTGCAGAAATCTTTGCCCACTATCCATGTGATAGCGTACAAGGACGCCGCCGCGCCATAGAAAGGCTCATTAAAGTCATACAATCCGAAATTAAAACAAAAAATTCACCTGAAAAAAAAGAGGAAAATCCAAAATCAAAACCTTTTTCAACCGACCCGGCAGAAATCGAGGTTATGTATGTAAAAGGCGTCGGTCCAAAACTGGCTTATAAATTAAATAAAATCGGAATTTTTACAGCGCAGGATTTGATAATGTATTTTCCAAAGCGCCATATTGATTACTCTGCAAGAACACTCATCAGAGACTTAAAAGAAGGCGAAAATACAACAATTTTCGGATATATCAAATCTGTTTCAGCATTTAACTCAAAAAATAATCTGTCTGTCGTAAAAGTTGTCATATCTGATGAAACAGGCACACTTGAACTCGGATTTTTTCAAGCAAAATCAAACAGATTTATACTGGAAAGGATTAAAGCCCAATTTCCGCTGCACGCCGGTATAATGGTTTCCGGCAAAGTCAAGCTCAACAACTACAACAAAAAACTCACAATTGACAAGCCATCATACTCGATTATGACCGGTGAATTTCTTGAAGACAGTTCAAAGAATCTTAATATAGCAAGAATTGTGCCGATTTATACTGTTACGGAAGATTTGAGCATTAAAACGCTAAGACGAGCAATTTTTAATGCAATAGAACTCTACAAAGACAAAATTCCAAACATTCTGCCGCCTGATATGATGCAAAAGCACGGAATTTTGGACAAAAATATTGCAATCCGGCAAATACACTTTCCGGAAACTCAGGAAATGCTGGAGCGTGCCCGTTTCAGCCTGATTTTTGAAGAACTGTTTCTTGTTCAATTAAAACTCGTCAGACTCCGCGAAAACGCGCGACACAACAACTCTTCACTTGCGCTGCACGTTCAGCAGAACGGACTTGTAAAACAATTCATAAACAACCTGCCGTTTGAGCTAACAAGCGGACAGAAAAAAGCAGTAAACGAAATCTTGGCAGATATGACATCTGAAGAACCGATGCAAAGACTTCTTCAAGGTGACGTCGGGAGCGGAAAAACTGTTGTTGCAACCATTATGCTTCTTGCGGCTGTAGAGAACGGCTACCAAGGCGCAATTATGGCACCTACGGAAATTCTTGCACAGCAGCACTACAATAATCTTGTCCAATGGCTCACTCCAATGGGTTTGAGCGTCGGGCTCTTCTTAGGTTCACAAGGCAAAAAAGTCCGTAATGAAATGCTCACAAACCTCAAAAACGGCCAAATGCACATCGCAGTCGGAACTCACGCACTTATACAAGATACAGTTGACTTTGCAAACCTTGGTGCAATTGTGGTTGATGAACAGCACAGATTCGGGGTTAAACAGCGTAATATTTTGAGGAAAAAATCACATAATCCGCAAATGCTCACAATGACAGCAACACCTATTCCCAGAACATTGGCACTGACCGTACACGGCGATTTAGACCTGACTATTATTGATGAACTGCCAAAAGGTCGTCTGCCTATCAAAACAAGCCTTACAAGCTCGCACAGAGGGGTCTATGAGCTTATAAAAACAGAAGTCAATTCAGGAAGACAAGCCTACATTGTGTACCCGCTTATTGATGAAAGTGAAACGCTTTCTGCAAAAGCAGCTACCATTGAAGCAGAGAAACTCCAAACCGAAATTTTTCCGCAACTCAAAATCGGACTTCTGCACGGTAAACTTAAAAACGATGAAAAAGAACAGGTTATGGCAGACTTCAAAAATAAAAAATACGATATACTGGTCTCGACAACAGTAGTAGAAGTCGGCGTCGACGTTCCTAATGCAACGGTTATGGTTATAGAAAACGCAGAACGCTTTGGGCTTTCGCAGCTCCACCAGCTCAGAGGACGTGTCGGCAGAAGCGCTCTGCAATCCTATTGCGTGCTTGTTTCAGCGTCTAAATCACAAGAAACCAAGGAGCGGCTCAACATAATGACGCAGACAAACGACGGTTTTGTTATTGCAGAAAAAGACTTGCAGCTTCGCGGGCCCGGAGAATTTCTCGGAACGCGCCAGAGCGGACTGCCTGATTTGATAATTTCCGACATAGTGCGGGACGCAAAAATCCTTGAGCTTGCTCGCAATGAGGCTATTGATTTCATAAAAACCCGTGATATGACAGCTTATCCGGCATTGAATTCAGCCACATCCCTACAGTTATTCAGCGGTTTAGACGTTTGATATGTAATGTTTTGTAACAATTTACTCTAAAAATATACCATATTTTTAGAAAAAATGTTATAATATATATATAAGGGATATAAACCAGATTACACTAGAACAATAATCAACTCACAAATGCTATTGTAAAGAATTGTAACGAAATTGAACATTTCGCGCAATTATGCAAAGCGTATATACTTTATATATATAAAGCACGAATAAACCAAGGAGATGAGTTTATGGCATTCATTCAAGCAGTAAGACCAGGCGGCTGGGGCAAGTTTAGCACACCGGCAGTAATTAACAAAACGAATATCGTCGGCAGCTTCAACAATTATGGCGGAGGCTTTGGTGTCGGTATGCCTATGTATGGCGGCGGTATGATGATGGGCGGTTGTACGATGGATTACGGATGCTATGGCGGCGGCGGAATGAAACCGTTCTGGGGTGGATTTTTAGGCGGCTTCCTTGGCGGCATACTTAACTTCTTTGGCGGAGGCGGCGGCAGTCGAGTAAGCGACGCCTCATCTGTCTACGCCTACCAGCAAGGTCCTGGAGGAGGTGGCAATGACGTTGACGGACTCCAGAAACTTCTTGGCAAGGACTATAATGTATCATTCTTGAATGGAGAATATGCTGTCAAAGATAAAGATGGTAATATTCTGACAGGTAAAACACCTCAAGATATTATTGATCAGATTAATGGCGGCGGTACAACTACAGGTGCGGCAACACGTGTTGGAGGTTCCGGAACTGGCACTACACCTACAGGCAAAGACCAACTTGCAGAGGAATGCGCAAAATTTAATGAAAAATATACAGGTCAAGGTGCAAATCTTGAAGTAATTACAGACCCGAATGATCCTAACAAAAATGAGTATAAATTGACATATACAACTACAGATAAGGATGGCAAACCAAAACAAGAAACAGCAACAGTAAAAACAGTCATAGAAGCTGAAAATCTATTAAGCTCAAAGGGCATTAAACCGAGTGGCGGAACAGGAGCCGCAGGCGGAACCGGTAACCAAGGTGGTACAGGAGCTGCTGGAGGCACAGGCGGTGCTGGCGGAGCCGGTAACAAAGGCGGCGGAACAGGCACAGTATCACCGGAAGCAGACTTTGAAAAATTGCTGAATAAGTCTAAGTTCCCAGATTGGTCTTACGACCCGCAAAAAGGTCTGACTATCAATGGTAAAACTTACAAAACACCTGAAGATGCATACAAAGATCTAAAAGGATTTGATACAGTCGGCAGCAACGGGTTTGATCTGAACGCACTGAATAATCAGGCAGTTGATGTAATTGACCACGACGATAAAGTCGGTGACATAATAGGAAAAACTGCAACTGTATCAGGAAGCACAATGACAATTAACGGTCACACCTACGAAGTTGTATCAGGCGGCGGTGATGCAAATCACATCTACTTAAAAGATACAAATCCAACTAAAACTGGCGCAGGTAATCAAGTATACATCCTTGAAAAAGGAGCTGACGGCAAATACAGATTAAGCCAATATGAAGATACAACAAATACAGAAGGCTATGGTATAGCAGCACACCCTGGATTTAACGCATAAATTTAAAAATAAACATACAAAGGCGGGACTTGAAAAGGTTCCGCCTTTTTGGTCTTATAGAACAAAATAAAACCTGTCATTCTGAGGGCTTTAGCCCGAAGAATCTCTTTTATTTAGATACTTCGCTAACGCTCAGGATGACGCAATTTTGAAAATTTTGGGCGTGATTTGCTATGTAAAGCCCCGCATCTTTTATATTTACAAAATCCTGAAAAAATCGTATAATTGATTACACACATAAAGAAAGGAGTGTTTATTATATGGAAGATTTAAGAGTAGCAATAGGCTCAGACCACGGTGGATTTTTTTATAAACAAAAAATCATAGAATACCTGAAATCAAGAAACATCCCGTTTACGGATGTAGGAACATACACACGTGAGGCATGCGACTACCCTAAAATTGCGCACGATGTAGCAGAACTCGTCATTTCAGGTCAGGCAAACCGCGGCATTCTCATCTGCGGAACCGGTATAGGTATGTCAATTGCTGCAAACAAAGTTCACGGTATAAGAGCTGCTCTGTGCGGAGATACATATTCTGCAAGAGTATCAAGAGCACACAACAATGCAAATGTTTTGTGTCTTGGTGAACGTGTTATCGGTGAACACCTTGCACTTGATATCGTTGATATCTGGCTGAAATCAGCGTTTGAAGACGGCACAAGACACGCACGCAGAGTAGGCATGATTGAGTAGTGGCGAGGCTTGAGACAAGTGGAAGAATTAACCTCACATAAACTCGCTTGTATTGTTGCAAGAGTTCTTGATGACAAACTGGCAAAAGACATTACGATATTGAATATCAGTAACGTCTCGTCACTGGCAGACTTTTTTGTAATAGCCACAGCTGATTCCACTCCGCATGTAAAAGCACTGATGGAGGAAGTCAAAGACCGGATTAAGTCACTGTTTTCCAGGCTGCCTGTCAGAATGGAAAATGACGCAAAAAACCGCTGGAATTTACTGGATTACGGCGATGTTGTTGTCCACATTCTGCACAAGGATGAGCGGGAAACCTATGCGATTGAAAAATTCTGGAGCAACGCTTTCAGCATCTCGGAAGATGAGTGGAAAGAAGCTTCCAAGGATTATTCACAATACAAATAACATTTTAACAAGCCCTGGATTAACAGGGCTTGTTACATTTCTAAACGATTTTACAAACTTTAAAATATAGGCTAAAATATAAGCATGGAAAATACAAATAAAGATTTAGGACAAAGAATTAACGACGCCATCATGGCTATGGCAAAAGATCCGCAAAATGCGGAACACTATCACACCCTTTCAGAGCTTTATCTTGAGCAGCAGGACTATGACAAGGTTATGTCTGTTCTTGAAAGTTTGCTGACAATCCACCCGAAAGATGTTCAGGCACTTGTCGGCATGGGCACAATGTGGTTTTACGAAAAAGATTTCAGAAAATCTCTTTCCTACTACAACAAGGCGCTTGAAATTAATCCGAAAAACTATCTGATTTATTACAATATAGGTAATGTTTTTGCGGAATGGAAAAACTTTGACAAAGCTCTGTTCTATTACAACAGAGCAATTGACCTTAATTCAACGAACCCTGAAATCTACAATGCTATTGCGCTTTTGTATTATGATGTCAACAATTACATCGAATCTAAAGCCTATTATGAAAAAGCGCTTTCCTTAGATCCTGAAAACATCACAGCGCTTGTCGATATGGGTAATGTGTGCTTCAAACTTTTTGATTACGCCACAGCTCTTGAACTTTATAAGAAAGTTTTTGTACTGAACCCTGACAACAAAATAGTTGCAATTTGTATTGGTAATACACTTACGCTTATGAAGGAAAGAGAGCAGGCTTACAACTATTTTGAAAAAGCTCTCACTATGGAAGGTGACAATTACAAAGCCTACATCTGTTATGCAATGGCGCTTTCTGAATTTCACGAATATGATATTGCTGTTGAGATGTACAAAAGAGCTATCAAAACACAACCTAAGGAAATCAACGCAATTATCCTTCTGGCAAATCTTTATACAAACTTCAATCAGCTTGATATGGCAATGGATTTGTACAAAGATGCACTTAAAATTAAACCGACAGATGCTGAAACTTATATGCTTCTTGGTAACGCCCACTATCTGAAAGGCGAAATTGAACAGGCTATCGCATCCTACAGAGCTTCAATGAAAATTGAACCTGAAAACGATGAATTTAAACTCATTTACCTGCAAATTGTTGACGAATACATAGACAAAAAACGTGCAGGAGAACTGGAGGTACACTAATGTACCCTGAAAACAATGAATTTAATAAACCGTTTATGATTGAGCGCATTGTAGCTGCGCTCAGCTATTTTACTGTTGGTTTTGTCGGATGTGCTTGGCTTATAATCTCAAAATTTGCCGGTCTCAGACTCACCAAATTTTTGACGTTCCACGTATTCCAGTCAATTTTTCTATCTATCGGCTACGTGCTTTTGTCATTTTTGGTATCTTTTTTAGTCCAGTTTTTAAGCATGATTCCTTTTATAAACAAAATCACACTGCAAATTGTATTTCTGTTAAATATGCCTGTGCTTGCAGGTTATTCTATAATACAAATATTCATATACGGACTTTTGATATATTGCATAGTGACATCATTTGCAGGGAAATACACCAAAATACCTTATGTTTCTGATATTATCGGATATAATGTCCGCTAAAAAACAAATCTGCCGCCAATAATGAAAAATCCTCCAATCTGAATAAATTAGGAGGATAGTATATTATGCAACATAGTAACATTAATTATTTAGCTGAAAGCACAACCGCATTGGAAAGCGGAATGCCTCCGGTCACTTTCGGATTATTAACAATTTTGCCCTTGACATACATAACGGTTGAACCGCCGCCGTCAAGGTTAATAGCATTTGTACATCCGATACTTTTCATAAAATTAGCCAATTCCGTGAGCGTCAGCCCGACAGAGGCTCCTTCTCTGCCGTCTACGGCAACAAGAATTAAACGATTGTCTGCAGTATAGCCGATTGCACTTCTTGGATTGCGTCCGGTTATTGAATGGAGTTTCTGAGCAGCGACATCTACGTAAACTTCACCGTTTTTTACCAGATACGGCCCGCCGCTTATTATATGTTTAACGCTCTTCCACTCTGGCGAAGTCTTTACATTTAGCTTAATTTTTTCTCCCGCTTCAAGTATGCTTAACTTTGATTTTGGTCCGACCAGAACATAACCGTCTGCAGGAATGTTTAACGGTGAATAGCCCGTTGAAAGGATGCGTCCGTCACTCACTGATACTTGATAACCATATTTTGGTGATTTTGGGGCTGATGTTCCCCATTCCGGGGTATACAAAAGAACATGCGTTGAGAGTGTTCTCTGCTGATTAATATTATCAACCTTTACGATATTACCGTTCGATTTAACCTTTGCGTCTAAACTAACCCTTGCAATATCAAAACCATCTTCAAATATTCCTAAAGCAACTCTGTCATACATTGGACCTGTCATTAGCTTGCCATCTACCATTAAAGTACCGATAGGGACACCTGTCTGGGGTTTGAAGTAAGTTCCGTTTAATGCGACAATTGAAGAACTTTTTCCGGCAATGTTTTTAATAGTGCGCCTGCTGTTGAGTTTTTCCGATGCGAGCTCCGGTTTGATAACTAAATCCCCAAGTTTTAAATCAGCTTCTACAATGTTAATTCTGACCGGACGCCCGCTGAAGTATTTTGTAACTTTAATATGCTTTACCCCGCGCTCTACGTCATACACTGCTGCTTTAGGATACTTGTCCCGGACTGATTTGTTAAATTTCTCCTCTTTGAGCTCGGGCGATAATTCTTCCATAATCTGCCGTCCGACACTCACGTTCATTTTTTGAACAGCGGCACTCGCAACTCTGACTTCGTCAGACATTGCGAGCACCCAAACTTGTGAACACGCCAGCAACCCTATTATCGAAAGATTAAACAAGCTTCCGACCAAGCCGGCAATTTCTTCTCCGTTAAGCCAAAACGGGCGTGATAAAGTAGTATCCATGGTGCCACCTCTGATGTTTTGTAGTACGCGGATACCTTTTTTATTTTAGAGTGGTGCGGGGAATAACACTCATCAGAAACCTAAATAACCATTAGGGTCTTCCTATATACATTATACCATATTTTTAGAAAAATGTCAAGTGGTTGTAATCCAATTGTTACAATACTTTACAGACTTTTAATAGTGTAAAAGCAACACTATAAAAGGGGTTACAGGTTATCAGTCCAAATCAACAGGTTCACGCAGAATTTTATCAATAGCTTCGCGAGCTGTGAATACAAGCCATTCAGGCACATTGTCTATCGTTGTAAATTGACGCAAAACATCCACTGTACGTTTAAAACTTCTGACAATATCACCTTCCCCGACATCGAGAGATTCTGCAATTGTTTCCCATTCTGCACCGTCAACCCAGAGCTCAATCAGAGAACTGTAGAAAGGATTTATATATAAAGGCGCTTCAACAGAATAACGTTTTTGGACTTTATCAATTTTTCTGCGAATATTTCTGATAAGGTTGAGCGACTTTCTGACCGGTTCAGACAGCGGCAAGCCATACATCATATCAGAGCGCTGCTCTTCTGTTGTCACAGCCGAAATAACCGCAGCAAGCTGTGCAGGAGAAAGGTTTTGTAAAGCATCAGAAAAAATTATCTGTGCCAAATAGAGCTCATTTTCAGAACGAATTTGAGAGGTAGTTTTTCCCCAGTCAGTCGGATAATCATCTTTTAAGAAGTCAAAATCAATCAGTACGCTTCTATGAGCAAGAAATTTATTCCAGAAAATGTCACGCTGGCGCTCCATTTCTTTTTCAAGCTTGTTCTGGCGGACATTGATTCTTGTAATAACCTCAACGTTTTTGGAGTGTTTTTTATAAAGCTTGCAGGTATCGCACCTAAAATTGTGCATCTTGGCAAGGAGTTCTTTATTTTGCTGTCCGAATTGAATAACCTCTTCAGAAAGCGGTCTGTTTTTGTTTTTTTCCTGTTTCAGAATTTTTTTGTAAGTCTGGCGATTTTGAACATATATATTGCGAATCTTATCATATTCGTGCAAATCATTATCCGTCATTTTGAACGGACAGATAAATTCTCGTGATTTTATTTCAGCGTTATTCAGCTCGTATTGCTTTAAAAGCGGCTGGAGGCGGGAGCCTGATGAAAAATACCCGAAACTTTTCAGGATTAACTCTTTAGCCTCATCCAGACTGAAACGTTGCAAAAGGTTAAGCACCATAGAATACCCCGGCGCAAAACGACTTTCCAGCGGATTTGCATCACTCAAGACAAGTTCAGCAACCTCTTCAGGAGTTTGGAACTGTGTTCCTACAATAACAACATATCCGACTTCATCCATTCCGCGACGACCAGCACGACCGGACATTTGAAGAAATTCGCTCGCTGTAAGCATTCTGTGCCCGCTGTCTGTACGCTTGCTTGTCGAACTGATAATAGTAGTACGTGCCGGCATATTTATACCTGCTGCAAGAGTTTCCGTTGCAAAAACAACTTTTATCAAACCTTTTTGGAATAATTTTTCAACAAGATTTTTCCAGGCAGGAAGCAACCCCGCATGGTGAGATGCAACACCGCACATCAGATAATCAAGATGCTTGTTATTGTAAAGGTGCGGATATTCAGCAATATATTCATCAATAAATTGCTTTATCTGCGCCTGTTCTTCACGCGAAACTAAATCCAAAGAGGCACATCTCTCCATCTGTTCATCACATTTTTTTCTTGAAAAGGTGAAATAAATCGCCGGAAGCATATCATTTTGAGCAAGATTTCTGACTACATCAACAACAGGAGATTTTGGAGACTTACGTTTTCCCCTGTGAAAATCACGCTTTTCCGGTTTGATTTTTTTATTTAATTGTCCGCTCGGAGTCAACAGCGGGAGCAATTTATTCGGCTGCGAGCTGTCAAAATAGAAAAACCGCAAGGGAACCGGTCTGAAATCTGTATCAACAAGTTCAGTTTTAGAGTGAACCGTATTAATCCAGTCAGTAAGTTCCTGCGCATTTGCAACCGTCGCAGAAAGCGCTATAATCTGAACATTTGTCGGACAGTAGATAATACTTTCCTCCCAAACAGTGCCGCGCTGCTCATCATTCATATAGTGAACTTCATCAAGAACTACATATCTGACATCTTTCATGTTGTCGGCAACCGCACCGAAATTAGTACCGTAGAGCATATTTCGGAAAACTTCCGTAGTCATAACAACAATTTGCGCATTGCGGTTTATTGATGTATCGCCTGTGAGGAGTCCGACTTTGTCAGAACCGTATTTTTCACCGAAATCGTAGTACTTTTGGTTTGATAAAGCCTTCAAAGGAGTAGTGTAAAATACCCGAAGTCCCTGTTCAAGCGCACGATGAATAGCATGCTGTGCAATAACAGTTTTGCCGGCACCGGTTGGAGCACATACAACGACACTTTCACCATTGTCTATGCAATTACAGGCATCTTTTTGAAATTCATCCAGCTCAAACGGAAACTCGAACATCTTTCCCCTTTAAATTTTATCAAAACCGGTGTATTTTCTAAGAACCTCCGGAATAATAATAGTTCCGTCAGCCTGCTGGTAATTTTCAACAATAGCAGCAAAAGTTCTTCCGACAGCAAGCCCTGAACCGTTAATAGTATGAACAAACTGAACCTTACCGGTTTCTTTGTCACGGTAGCGGATATTTGCACGTCTTGCCTGATAATCACCATAATTAGAGCAGCTGGAAATTTCTTTATAAGTACCGTAAGACGGCATCCAAACTTCTAAATCCCAGCATTTGTTAGCAGAAAATCCGATATCTGCAGTACAAAGAGCTTCACGGCGATATGGAAGTTCTAGAAGCTGGAGCATTTTTTCGGCATCCTCAGTTAATTTTTCATGCTCATCCTTGCTTGATTGCGGAGTGCAGAGTTTTACGAGTTCAACCTTATTAAACTGGTGAACACGGATCAAACCGCGGGTATCTTTACCTGCAGAACCTGCCTCCCGGCGGAAACATGGAGTGTACGCAGTCATATACATCGGCAAATCATCCTCAGACAAAATTTCTCCAGCATAAATATTAGTTACAGGCACTTCAGCTGTCGGGATTAAATACAAATCTTCATCAACACATTTGTACATATCTTCCTTAAATTTCGGGAGCTGCCCTGTGCCGGTCATCGTTGCGGCATTAGCCATAAATGGCGGTAAAATTTCTTCATAACCTTGCTCGCCTGTATGGTAATCAAGGAAAAAGTTGATAATAGCACGTTCAAGCTTTGCACCTTTGCCGCGGTATAGAGTAAAACGGCTCTGTGAGAGCTTTACGCCGCGTTCAAAATCAACAAGATTTTTTTCTTCGCACAAATCCCAGTGAGCCTTAAATTCAAAATCGAATTTTCTCGGTTCACCCCACTTGTAAACCTCTACGTTTTCATCTTCGGAAGCGCCGATTGGGGTTGTCTCATCCGGAATGTTCGGGATATGCAGAAGAATATCTCTCTGCTTTGTATCTAATTCGGTTTGTTTTTCTTCCAATGCCTTGATTTCATCACCGATTTTTCTGACATCTTCCTGAATTGCATCGGTGTTTTCCCCTTTTTTCTTCAATTCACCGATTTTTTGAGATTCAGATTTTCTTTTCGCACGCAACTCATCAGCCTGCGTTTGAATTTTACGGCGCTCTACGTCTATTTCAATAACCTCGTCTATAGATAATTCAGGATTTCTGCGTTTTAAAAGTTCGTTTATCTTATCGGGATTTTCCCTAATCAGTCTGATATCAAGCATCTGTAACCTCTTTCTTATACTTTCCTTTAGCAAACTAATTTTAATTCAAATACAAGTATTAATCAAGGATTAAATAGCCTAAAATAAATCTTTAGATTGATAGACTTTACACAAAAATCTTTTATAATGAAAATGAAGGGATAGAGTGTGTATGTTTAAAAAATTAGCATTAAGACTCAGGAAAGAAAATAAAGCAGTAAATGAGAATGTATCATGCCCGATAGAAACCGGCAGCAATGAATTTATGGATGGTCTCACAAAAAAAGCTGTAAGACTATACGAAAAAGAGTGCGACATAAAAAACTTCTCAAAACTTGTTCTTTCAAACCCTGAAAATACAAGCCATAATGATATGGTAGAGGAACTTTTTGAAGAAGGCGTTGCAGACCCGTTTATCGACGAAAAACTCTCAATGCTTGCTGACAACAAAAAATTTCTGAATGATTTAGGGCTGTTGTAAATTTAAGATTACCGCGTCTCTGAACTCTGTTGTGCTTGCGCTGCCGCCCAAATCCGCAGTACAAATTCCTGCTGAAAGCGTTCTAAACAGCGCCTTTTCTATTTTTTCAGCATATTCAAACTCTTTCATATATCTAAGCATCTCTACTGCAGACAACAAAAGTGCTGTCGGATTAGCCTTATTTTGTCCTTTAATATCAGGCGCTGAACCGTGCACCGGCTCAAATACAGCACAATCAAGCCCGATATTTGCGCCCTGCGCAACGCCAAGCCCACCAATCAGTCCTGCACAAAGGTCTGAGACAATATCACCGTATAAATTCGGCAGAACTAATACATCAAACTGTTCAGGCTTTTGCACTAACTGCATACATAAGTTATCAACAAGAATTTCGCGGGTATTAATTTTCGGATAATCTTGTGCCACACGTCTGAAACAATCGAGAAACAAACCATCTGAAAGCTTCATAATATTTGCTTTAGTCACAACGCAAACTTCACGCCGCTTATTATTAACAGCATAATCGAACGCAAATTTACAAATTCTCTCGGAAGCTTTGCGGGTAATTATCTTAATACTTTCAGCAGTATCAGCATCCACCTGCCGTTCAATCCCGGCATACAAATCCTCGGTATTTTCGCGTATAACAACTATGTCTACATTATCAAAACGAGTTTTCACATTTGGCAAATTTTTGCAGGGGCGCAAATTAGCATACAAATCCAACTCTTTTCTTAACTGTACATTAACAGAGCGGAAACCTTTGCCGATAGGAGTGGTAACAGGGGCTTTCAGCGCAATTTTATTTTTCTTAACCGAATTAAGAACTCTTTCAGGAAGCGGCACACCTTCTTGTGAAATAACATCTTCACCAGCTGTTTGCACATCCCAGTGGATTTTCAGCCCGCTAGCTTCAATGATTTTTACGACCGCGTCAGAAATCTCAGGTCCTATTCCGTCTCCGTTAATCAAAGTTACAGTGCGCATAAATACCTCCTAAAAGCTCTTTACTTCTAAACTATACACCTCCTGCGGCTGTTTGTAAAGCAATAAAAATATTAAGAAATATTAACATGAAACATAGGAAAGGCAATTTGTGCTTCAAAAAAAACTTTATATAAACAGGTAAGGTAAAAAAGGTAGGTTAAAAGTATGAGTGTAGGTTCAATAGGTTGGAAAGCACTTTATAATGCAGCAAAAGGTTACGGACAACGCGCCTGGAAATTGTATCCCGGGTTTGTAACAGGTACTGCAAACGATGTTATGGCTGCAGCAATGAAAAGCCGCATCAAAAATCGTGCAGCAACAGGTGAAAAATGGTTTAAAGCAGTAAGAGGCGGTTTTAAAGACGGCATATTAGCCGCTGAAAAGTACAATAATAAAGTTATAGCAAAAAATGGCGGCAATGCATGGAAATCACTAAAACACAACATTACCACAATACCGTCACAAATAGCAAAGGGATGGCGTGTTGGCGGTGCCAGAGCAGCAAGTCTGGGGAAAAGTAAAATTTGGGGAAGTATGAAAGGTGCTATGAAAGGTATAGGCACGAGAATGCCGTTAATAGGTACACTGCTGTTGGCAGTTACTTCACTTCCTGATATATTCAAAGCAACTGCAAACGAAGGTATAGCATCAGGTGCAGCAGAAGTTGTAAAAGTCGGCGCAAGAGTCGGCGGCGGCACATTAGGCGCCGCAATAGGAACAGCATTACTCGGTCCAATCGGCGGTATCGCAGGTTATGCAATAGGTGACTGGCTGACAGCTAAAGTAGTCGGCAAAAGCTACTCCGAACGTAAATACGAGCAGGAACAAAAAATGGCTGAAGAAGTAGAAAAACGTGCAGAAGAAAAAGCACAGGAAGCAATCCAAACAGCCGGTTATCAACAAGTACCATTCACAGGCGGATATAATCCGTTTATGATGATGGAAATGCAGCAATTAATGGGTAATGGCGGCAACATATTTGAACAGGATATCTACGGGAACCCGTTCTCATATACAGAACCGCAAGAGTCAGGGCAGCCTGAAAATGAAAAAGACAAAAAATAAATATACATCCAATCAATTACCCCAATCCACGGCAAGTCTTGAAAAAGGTTTGCCGTTTTAATTTTTGTGAGTAAAAAAGCAATTTTTACAGACAAAAATACTTTAATATAGTATAAGGGGAAATTAATTCACGGGGAAATAATGTCAGGAAAAGTAACTGGAATAAAACCGCAATATAACAAGCAAAATGTCGAAAAATTGGTTAAATACACCAACGGCACAGAGTTAAATCCTGTAGAAATCGGGCCGACAGACGGGCTTGGATTTATGGCGAGCGCGGAACTCGGACTTAAAGGCATGCAATGGTGGAAAAGCAGCAAAGGACAAAGATTAAAATCTATTAAACAAAATGTTACACCGGATTTAACCAGAACAAAAGACTTTGTCACTGAATTTAAGAAAACTCCCGGAAGCACATTTATGAACGGTTACAGACAACAGCAGATCAGCAGCATGCTGAAAAGCACCCCAAAACCTCCAGTTATCCCTCAAGGGGCAGCTGTAACAACCAAAATGCAAAATGCACAGATTATTGCAGACAAATACAAAGACGTAAGAAGACTGCTTGAAGAAGCACAAACGCTAAAGGGCGACGCTCTCAAAGTTGCAACAAAAAACATAGAAATTGCACAGGCACAGGCTCAATATGAAGCACATCTTGCCAAAATAACAGGCGAAATAAAACCAAAGACTGCTTTGGGCAAAGCAAAAAGATTTGTTGCAAAGAAAACAGGCGCATCAGCTCTCAAGAGCAAATATCTGAAAGCTCATATAACTTCTCCAAAATTAAGAACACTTTCAAAAGGTATGAAAGGCGGTAATGCACTTTTTGCCGTAGTTTCAGCAGGTGTTGCAGGACTGGAAGTCTATAATACCTACCAGGCACTCGGTACAAAAAGCGGCAACAAACAGCTTGTAAAAAGTACAATAAATACTGCCGCGGATGTGGGTGGATGGATTTTAGGTGCAAAAGCCGGTGCAGTGGCAGGAGCTGCAATCGGTTCACTTATTCCTGTTCCGGTAGTCGGCACAGTTGTCGGCGCAATAGTCGGTGTGGGCTGCGGGCTTTTAGGCAGCTGGCTTGCCGGAAAAGCCGCAAGAGCAGTCACAGGACCTTCTGAATTTGAACTTGCTGAAAAAAAACAGGCCGAAATTGCAATGAATAATCCGGAAGTCATGGGCAGCCTTCTCGTGAAGGCAACAGCACGCTGCTCAGAAGAAGTTAACGCTAACGCTGTAACCGAAGATACGCAAGCAATAGCAGAAATTTACGATGATGTTTACGGCACATACGCAAAACAAAATCAAGAACTTCTCGCAGAAGCGGCAGGACAAGCGCAAACCCAAGTACCAGAAGAAGATAATAGCAATACAACCGAAGAGCAAGACATTGAGGGACAAACAACAACTTCTCCGGAAGAAACGCAAGAAGAACCTTCCGAAAGCGAAACCCAAACTGAACCAAATCCGACCCTAATGGCTGACGCCGGCACTAAAACTAACGATAAAGAAAAAACTGATGATAAAAAAGACGAGAATGATGAAAAATCTTCCACAGAACCTAAAGTAAAAAATAAAGAACTGAATAACATTCTTGCAGAACTGAGCACACTTATCGGATATAATCCGTCAGCCGGCTCTGCAGCCTATACCCCCGGCTATTATCCAATAATGCCGATGACATCATTCAGTTCAGGATTTTCTTCAATGTACTCAGGCATGAACTTCAACCCGATGATGAACAATTTTAACTTATTTCCTCAATTTGGATTTATGGCATAATTTAAAAAAGGTCTGATATAAAATCAGACCTTTTCTTTAAAATTTCGGGAGATTGAAGTCCCTTTCCGCGATGGATGCTGTGCACTCCAAAATATCATCAAGAAATTTCGAAATTGCTCTTTCCATTGAAATCACTTCTTCTTTTAGTGCTTGAAAACTTTCGTCTTTCACTTCACGCAGGGCACTGTCAAATAGTTTGTCATGATACATAACTTACATACTCCTATTATTATTTACATATTAAATATCGGCTTTTCTGAATAAAAACTTTAAATATTTAAACAATATTGTTACAAAATTTATTATTTGCGAGAATTTTTTTTTCTTTTAAAGTAAAATTATAGAATGATGCGTCATAATTAACGCAGGAAGGTGACTTATATAATATGATGACGGATTTCCAATTGACAAGCTATGACTATTACTCCAGCAGAAGGGATATGGAAGTAATTTCAAATATAGTAGATGCGCTTAACAAAATTCTTGATGAAGACAAGTGCCAGGCGCAGCCGCTGTTTTTAAAAATTTCTGAAAACCTTATCCTGAATATTGCCAGAAAAGTTGTTCAAGATAAGAAAAAAACATTTCTTATAGGAATTACAGGGGAAAGCGCGTCCGGTAAAACCGTATTTGTCGACAACACGATAAAAGCCTGTGTTAAAGACAAAAAAGAAGGTATCTACACTGTTATCCGCTGCGATGACTACTACAAAGACACCTCAAAAGAACTCATAGAAGCAGGCAGCTATGAAGAACTCTTCAAAACAGGGTTTAGCTTTGACACACCTGATGCAATAAATCTCGACTTAATGAAAGAACATCTTGTCGCACTTAAAAACGGAGAAACCATCACTTCGCCGAATTACAACTTTGTAACCTGCGTTTCTGATCCAAACGGTGAAGTTAAAAAACCGGCTAAAGTAGTTTTGACGGAAGGTTTGTACGTATTAAACGAAGGCTTGCGTGAAATTATGGATGTTAAAGTCTATGTTTTTACTCCGCTCGAAGTTTTGAAAGACAGATGGTACAGAAGAGCAGCTCTGCGCGGCAAAACAGGACACGCTGCTGACTTGCAGTTTCAGGATGTCAACAAAACCGCACAGCAATACATAAGACCTGCTTACCAGATTTCTGATGCAGTAATTAACGGTCTTGTAAGCCAGGAGTATATTCAACAGATTACTGATAAAATTCTGAATACACTCAGAGAAATCGTTTACTAAAAAATATTTCTGCAAAACTGTGAAATACTAAAAGAAAAGCGCCCCAAAAGGCGCTTTCTTCTGCAATTGCCCTCACTTACCGAGGCATGTTAGTAATTTCTTCCGCAAGGACACATTGGTTCTTCTATTATTTCATAAACCGGCACAATCACTTTGTTACAAGAATTACAGGCCTGTTTTTTAGGGAATGCTCTTGTACATGTCGGACACACAGGCGCAGCAGCACCGGTACAGGCATTACAATCATGTTTTTTGACTTTTTTACAAGGATTACAGTTTTTAAATCCCGTAAAAGGATTCAGGCTGAAAGTAGTTTTATTTTCTCCAATTCCCATATACGGTAAAGGATTAAGATAACTAAGCCCCTCACCGGCACTCCATGCATCTGCACTCTGAACAGGTATCATCAAAAGACCCAAAACCGCAAGCGGTAACAAAAATTTTTTCATAATAATCTCCCAGTATTTTTCCTACGAACCGAATAATCGGCTACATTCTTATTTTAAACTTTATGAAAAATAATACTATATCCGACACGGCTATATAACAGATACCTTTCGGTTAGGAAAAAATATTTATATTAAAAAAGAGCTGCCAATAAATGACAGCCCTTTGATAATGTGTTACTGTTTAAATGATTATTTAACACTTGCATCTTCAAGCAAGATTACATAAATTTCTTCGCCTTCCTTAGCGTTGTAGTTCAAGCCCGGAGTAACAAGACCTGTTACCAAACCGATACCAGCACCAACAGGAAGACCGATAGCAACACCGGTACCAACCTTAACAGGTTCAGGTATGAATGCAAAGCCGACACCTGCACCGGTACCGATAGCACCTAAAGTTGCAGTTGATAAAAGAACTTTGCCTGCAGTCATCCAAGGACCTTCTTTAAGTTCATAATTTTTGTAGAACGGTTTTGCAACGAGTTTGTATTGGCTTCCGTTAGGGAAGATAACTCTGTCTAAGTGCAAGAACACTCTTGCATTTTTGTTAAACCATTTAGGAGCAACTATTTCATCAACAGTTGCGAAGAATTTAGAACCTGCAGGGATGACAACTGTACCTTCATCTGTACAAATATCTTCATTAGCAACAAAGTACAGAGTATCACCGGCAGCATGATTTTTAGATTTGAATTTTTCGTCAAAAGCGACTTCCAAAACGTTGCCTTTAACGATAATTTTTCTCATGTTTGTAATCTTAACTTCGTTAGATTCAGCTTTTCTTGAAACATTCAAATGTTCAACTCTGACAACATCTTCAGAAACATATTGCTGTTTAACAAGACCAATTTTAGATTTCAATCTAGAAAGTAAAACAGCAGCTTCAGCTCTTGTCAAAGCATCGTCAGGTCTCAACTCATTAGCATTCGGATAGTTAACATAAATACCGTCTGTCAAAGTTTTAGCGTAAACATATTTAGCCCAGCCGGGAACTTTGTTGGCGTCGATAAAGTTAGACAAAATACTTGTATCAGTAACTTTTTCGCGTGTGATATGGCTTACGACGGATTGAGCTTCCGAACGGATAAGCACCTTAGACGGTTGGAAAGTTTTGTTCGGATAACCGTATACCAAACCAAGTTGTTGAGAACGCAAAATTGCACCGTAATCCGGATCTGATGATGAAACATCTTTAAAAGAATTTTGAATCTTAATTTCCATGTTGTCATTAGCCAACAATTTCAATAAAGATTTAACAAACTCAACTCTTGTAACAACTTCTTCCGGATAGAAGTTAGTAGACGCATCAAGCGTCATAACATCGCTTGCGACGACGTCTGCGATTTCTTTTTGCGCCCAGTAATCTTTGCTTACGTCAGCAATGCCGTCGTAGGCAAAAGCAGGCACAGCAGCTGTTGCTAACAAACCTAAAGCAACAACACCTGTAGATAATAATTTTCTCATGTTTACTTCCTCATATTCTATAAACAGTAACCATCAAGTTTGCATTTAGTATAACGCATAAATAAAGATTTGTAAACCCATACAATCAATAAACAATGACATATAAAAACTGTAATAAGTAAAAGTTGAAAAATTTTTTTCAGCAAATAAAATTAAGAATTGATAAAACCCCTTTACACATAAGAAAGAAGGCTGAAATGAAACATTACACAATGACAAAGATTGTTGCGACGCTTGGTCCTGCAACATCTACCAAGGCGGATATAAAACGGTTATTTGACGCAGGTGTAACCATGTTCCGACTCAACTCATCACACGAAACTCCTGCAATTCACTTAGAAAGATTAAACTTCATAAGAGAAATTGAAAAAGAAGAAAAAACGCTTATCCCTGTGTTGTTAGATCTTCAAGGTCCCAAAATCAGAATTGGTGAATTAAAAGAAAGCATTGAAATCAAAAAAGGTGAAATTCTTAAATTTAAACACCAGAAAGAAATGGTTGACGGCATAATCCCTGTAGATTACGAAGGCATTGCGGATGACGTTAAACCCGGCGAAAAAATTCTTATAGATGACGGGAAACTTCAATTATCTGTTGTAGCGGTTGAAAACGGAGTAATAAGCGCAGAAGTCGAAACAGGCGGGCTGCTCAAAAAAAGAAAAGGTATTAATATTCCGGGTGCAACAGGCAGCATAGATGTTTTAACCCAACAGGATTTTGAATACGTAAACTTTGCGGTAACAAACAATATTGACTACCTCGGGCTTTCATTTGTAAGAACTGCTGACGATGTGAAAAAACTGAGAAAAATTCTTGATAATATGAATTCTCAGGTAAAAATAATTTCAAAGATAGAAAAACCGCAAGCCGTTGAAAATATTGATGAAATTATTACTCTGTCTGACGGAATCATGGTAGCCAGAGGCGACCTGGGTATTGAAATTTCTACAGAAAAAGTGCCTATCGTTCAAAAAGACATCATAAGAAAAGCAAATCTTAACCGAAAAGTCGTAATCGTTGCAACACAAATGCTTGAAAGCATGATTGAAAATCCGATTCCGACGCGTGCGGAAACCTCAGACGTTGCAAATGCAATTTTTGACGGTGCAGATGCTGTCATGCTCTCCGGTGAAACTGCTGCAGGCAAATATCCTGAAGAAGCTGTTCACATAATGAAAATGATTGCGGATAACGTTGAATCAAGCAATTTCTTAGAAAGAAACTGCTTTTCAAAAAACATGATTGAAAGTATCACAAACCAATCAATGGCAATCGGTATGGCAATTACTGATATCATCAAAAATATAGATGTAAAAGCAATTGTAACCATCACAGCGAGCGGTTATACTCCTAAATTCTTGTCTGAAGCAAGACCTAGTGTACCGATATTTGCCTGCTGTCCGCAAAAAACAACTTGCAGAGGCATCAAATTGTACAGAGGGATTTACCCGATTGACCTCCAAATTGAAGGGAAAATCGATAAGCAAACACTGCGCAAAATTGATGACTTCTTCCTTAATAAAATGGAATATGCAAAAGGTGATATAGTTGTATTCACCGGTTCTATTCCGCAATTACTGACAGGCGGAACCAACTTCATAAAAATCCACGAACTCGGTTCTACTGACAGCATTTAGACAAACTTAATTACAACAATTACCAATAAAAAAGCCCCTTTTACCAGGGGCTAAATTTTTGTTTAGGAAGGTAGGAATAGGAATTTGTCTCTCTTTTTTAAACGGAATATATTAAATCTCTCTCTTAATATCGTGTTTTTTAATGTTGCTTTGTTTAATTCTTACATATATATAAAGTATATAAAAATTATCTAATTTCACGAGTTGTAAAATTTGTTACAAAACTTAACAATAAAAATATAAAAAGAGCTATTGCAATTTTCAAGATTAAGTTTTAAAATAAAAAGGTAAATAGGATTTTTGAGGGTTAGTAATGTTAGTATCTTCAATTGCAAAATTAAACGCTATGAGCCAAATGAACAATGCTGCATTTTCAATGATGCAGAGTTCAAATGCAATGACAAACAACGCTAATGGTCATACATTCGGAGGAGAGCATGATTTGAGCATGCTCAATAAAATGGATAAAAAATTAAGTCTCGATTTAGTTACAAACAAATTACTGTACAAAATTTCATATCTGCAAGAAAAAATGGCAGCAAAGCGCGTCGAGGCAGAGTGCAAAAAGAACGGCTCTACATTTTCCGCTCTTGCATAGATAATCACACATTTAATAAAACTGACAGGACACTGATTTTATATTGTTTTGAATAAACACAAATAAAAACAGCCGGTTTTATTGTGTAATAAATCTCTTTTATTTAGATACTTCGCTAATGCACAGAGTGACGGCATTTTGATATTTAACGGAATTTGCTGCACAATTACCCGATTGGGCTGCTTGCCGGATTGAGGAAAATATGCTATTATATAATTGCTCTGTATGGATGTCTAATTTTGTTCCTACATCTTTATTAACAGGGAGAATTGACTCTAACGGTGTTGAAGTATACCCGCCGATTGTTTCAATCGCCAGCGGGAAACGGATTATCCGAGGCGTTCACCCACCTGCGAGCCGCGCAGGTAACAAAATCACATCTGTACGGGGCTTTTTTATTGCAACATTGCCCCCTGAATGATATAATTATTGTATGGTTAATACTGTTTCAATTTTGGTTTTATCCGATGACAGCCAGGCTGCATCAATAATCGGCATGTTTATTGAAGAGACCGGAAAATTTGATTGGAAAGGCTCTGTTAGTGATTTTACACGCGCGTTTGAGATAATTGCGGCGCAGGAGCATATTATTCTGATTGTTGACGTTGACGACAGACCTGAACAAAAACTTGATTTTATAACAAAAGTTACAGAAACACTTCCGCAGTGCAAGGTGCTCATAGTGTCGAAAGAACCGACTGTAGAACTTATGGTTAAATTAATGCGTGCCGGCGCAAAGGAATTTGTCTCTTACCCGCTTATTAAATCTGAATTTTTGGCTGCAACTGATAAGCTTGCTAAAAGTTTTTCAAACAATACAAAAGAGACATCCAGATGCAGGATTATATCTATTTTCTCAAATAAAGGAGGAATAGGAAAAACATCTATTGCCACAAATCTTGCCTTGGAGATTGCAAAGACTACAAAGGAAAATGTCGCACTGGTTGACTTAAACTTTCAACTCGGGGACGTGACAACATTTCTGGACATAAAGCCGTCGTTTAATATTTCCTATATGATTGAAAATATGAATAAAATCAACGACGATTTTCTTTTGAGCACAATGGAAAAATACAAAAACACCTCGCTTTACATACTTGCAGATCCACCGTTTTTCAAGATGGCAGATGATGTTACGCCAAAACAAATAGACAAACTTATAAACATTTTGTCAAAAACATTCGCCTTCATAGTAATTGATTCAGCGTCAACATTTGATGACAAGACTGTCTGCGCTCTGGAAAAATCCGATTTGATTTTGCTCACGGCTGTAGCAAATCTTCCGGCAATGAGAAATTGCCAGAGATGTTTGGAATTGTTTTCAAAATTAGGATTTTCAAAAGAAAAAGTACAAATCCTGATTAACAGATACATGGAAAATGACGAAGTCACGTCAGATGATGTGGAAAAAGTTTTGAATAAGAAAATTTACTGGAAAATTCCAAATAATTATTTTACGATGATGTCATCAATAAACAAAGGAATACCCGTCGTGGAAGCAAATCCGTCTTCAAATGTTGCGAAATCATATAGAGACTTTTCAATGTTTTTGACGGATAATATATTCAGAGCGGATTTTGAAAGCCGTATAAGAGAGAATAGAAAAGACGATTAACTATGGCACTACAAGACAGATTTGAAAAGCTAAACCGTGAATACGAAGATATACAACAACCCCATACCGGCATTGCTGAATGCGATATTGCGGCTGAAAAACTTCTGCAGCATGAGGAATATATAACTGAAAATGTAGAAGCTGTTATGCTTGAAAAGTTTGAAAAAGCAATAGTAAAAAAGATTGATGACACTGCGAATTGGTTTGAATTATCAACCAAAGAACAAAAAGAACTTTTAACCTCTTTTGTCGAAAATCTTTTAACATCAGAAGGCATTTTGTTTCTTGACCAGGATTTTCATCTTGCACGGGTTATTGACAAACTTTTGAAGCAGGAATCGGAATTTCTTGATTTAGATTTATTTTTGTACGGCGAAGATAACAAAAGCGTTGTTTATGTCTACGGTAACGGAGACATTTATGTTGAAACAGACGACAAAACCGCAAAGTCAGACAGGGTGCTTGATAAAACACAGGTTCAAAAATTAAAACGCAATATTTTAAGGATGAGAGGACTTTCTCCGGATAGTACTGTGAAGACACTGAATTTCAGATACCATGATTTTTTGATATCAGCTGTAGTTGGAGAGAATGAATTTTTTATTATTAAAAAAGCCAAAACTATTACTCCGAATTTTTCAGTGCTGGATGCGTTATCTTCACTCAAATTGAATATTTTGTTTATTGGCGGGATAAATTCCGGCAAAAGTTTGTGTATGGAAAGTCTACTTAACTTTTTCGGTTCAAAGTATCTTAACAACCGATCTGTTCTCATCCAGCAATCGCCATTTATCAAGCCGGTTAAAGAAAATATCTTGTCGATAGAAACAGAATTTATACAAAGTAAAGCTGAATTTGTAAATATTTACGATAATATACTGAGATTAAACCCCGGCTGCATTTTTACAGATAATATTCAGGAAGAATTTTTACCGTATCTTATAAACGGAGTGCATCACGGCGGAAATTCACTCAGGATAACCTTCAGAGCCGACAGCCTCACGGATTGTACAGAGCGGCTTTCTGGAATGTATGCTAAAGAATTTAATACATCTTTAGATTTTGCAACGCGTAAGATTTTTTCAAAATTCAATCTGATTGTAGAACTCAATCCGAGGTCGCAAAATCAGGATATTTTCAAGAATTTTTATCTGGTAAACCATGGTGAAAACGGGGTTACTTTTGACAAACTGGAAGTGAGCGCGGAAAGTCTGGCTTCTATACTCTGTCGTCTGTCCGAAAAATTTGGGGATGATTAGGAGTTTTGCTCGCTTTGGTCCACTGGCTTTTCAGCGGTTTTCTTTTTAGTTTTAGCATCTCGTTCTTCGTTAACTTTCATTTTCAAAAGGTTGCTGTCAGCTAGTCTTTCATTTAATCTGTCAATCCCCGGGTCAACAAATTTGTCTATAAGCGTTTTCTGGGTAAAATTGTCTATCGGTTTAATCAAAAGAATGAGTGCTGCTATACCGCCGAATGTTTTTATCAGCTTATTACGGAAAATTTTTGTATTTTCGTATTTTTTAAGAACTTTACGCAACGCCTGACGGGTTGTATCTCCGCCGTATAAAGTTTCTTTCATTGCGACTTCTGCAGTGTATTCATTAAATAATTTCTTAGATAGTTTTTTATCCTGGATACCTTTTTCCAGATTTTCTTTAATTTCAAATATCTCATTACAATTTTGCTCAATGAATTTTTCAAGCCGCGCCTCTTTTGTATTCCAGAGCGCATAATTACCATTCAAATATTTGTAGATTTTTTTTAGAATATTATCGGTTTTAACTTCGTGTTTAATTACATTAATACGGTTTGTGATAGTTGTCCTCAGGTGCTCTTTATATTTTGCTTTGTCGTCAAGAACATCATTTGGAATTTGGTCAATAAAGAGGTTTATCTCATTAATAGATGCGTCTTTTTCATTAATAGAAAGCCTGTCGCTGAATATTTTCCCGATAGGAGAAGTCATCTTTTGCCCGACAAGAATTGGGATTGCCGGCAGCAGAATGCTTGATACGGATTGCGAAATAACCTGTTCAAGTCCCCGTTTACTGCTTGGGCTATAGACATCTTTATCGTTCTTGTATTTGTCGTAAATATCAGCACCAAGATACATGAATGTCGGAATCCACAAAGCTGCACCGAGTTTTGGAGTGATTACATTCAATGCTGCACCTATTTCGTTTGAGTATGACAAAGCTCTTAACTTCCAATCGTTAAGCGGGTCCTGATAATCATCTTCCTGCTGTTTTTTCTTTGCGGCATCCTGCTTGTCAGGCTGCGGATTTTTTACCATTGCGGCAGCAGAGTTTTCTGTGGATGTAAATGTTATTTTGCTAATCAATTGATTTTTCCTTAATTAAGGTGGTGTATTAATATAATCCCTGTAAAAAAAATTTTTTGCCATATTTTGTAAAAAAAAGTTAATTGAGATAAAATTAAATTATGGAAGACAGAAAGTTTGTTATAAACGCCAAATACAAACCCTCCGGAGATCAGCCCAAAGCTATTGAGCAGCTTGTAGACGGTATAAATTCCGGTTTTGACGCTCAGACCCTGCTAGGGATTACAGGTTCCGGCAAAACTTTTACGATTGCAAATGTCATAGAAAAAGTACAAAAACCTACATTGATTATTGCACATAACAAGACGCTTGCGGCACAGCTTTATAACGAATTTAAAGAACTTTTTCCTGACAATGCGGTGGAATACTTTATAAGCTATTACGATTATTACCAGCCGGAGGCATACATCCCCAGGACTGATACTTATATTGAAAAATCCGCCTCCATTAACGAAGAAATTGACAGACTCCGCCACAATACAACACGCAGTCTGTATGAACGCAATGACGTTATAATAATAGCATCTGTCAGTTGTATTTATGGCTTGGGGCTGCCGGAAAACTATTTCCGCGGTTCCGTTGAAATTAATGTCGGTGATAATATTGACCGCGATGATCTTTTGAGACATTTAATCAGCGTTCAATATACTAGAAACGACCTTGTGCTGGAGCGTTCAACATTCAGGGCGCGCGGTGATATTGTCGAAATCATGCCATCTTACGAAAAGATTATTACAAGAATATATTTCTTTGGCGATGAAGTTGAAAAAATCGTCAGAATAGACAATGTTACAGGCGAAATTCTTGAAACTCCGCAGAAAACTGTTATTTATCCGGCAGTGCATTACCTTTCTTATGATGAAAATGTTGACGAGACAATCGGGCTTATCAGACAAGAGCTTAAAAACCGACTTGCAGAACTGGAGAGTGAAAACAAACTTATTGAAGCACAAAGGCTTGAGCAGCGTGTAAAATATGATATGGAAATGATTAAAGAAATGGGATATTGCTCGGGAATTGAGAATTATTCAAGGATAATTGAACGACGCCCGCCGGGTTCTGCTCCTGCCACACTTCTTGATTATTTCAGAGGCGATTTCTTAACAGTAATAGATGAATCTCACGTAACACTCCCTCAGCTGAAAGGTATGAGCCATGGTGATGCCGCAAGAAAAGATGTGCTTGTATCATACGGTTTCAGGTTGCCATGCGCTAAAGACAACAGACCGCTTAGAGAAGACGAATTTTTCGCAAAAGTAGGGCAGAAAATTTATATTTCGGCAACTCCGGGTGAATTTGAGCGAAAAACCTCTGAACGGCTTGTTGAACAGATTATCAGACCGACTGGACTTGTTGATCCGAAAGTCCACGTCCGTCCTATTGATACGCAAATTCCTGATCTGAAAGCTGAAATTGAAAAACGTACTGCCAAAAACGAACGTGTTCTTATCACAACATTAACCAAACGTATGGCTGAAGATTTGACGGATTATTTCTTGCAGGAAGGTATAAAAGTCCGTTACCTCCACAGCGAAATCCAATCGCTTGAGCGTGTTGAGATTTTGAGGGATTTAAGGCTGGGTGAATTTGATGTCTTAATCGGGGTAAACCTATTAAGAGAAGGTCTTGATATTCCGGAAGTTTCCCTCGTTGCTATTATGGATGCGGACAAAGAAGGATTTTTGCGCTCCGAGACCAGCCTTATCCAGACAATAGGGCGTGCCGCCCGTAATGCCTGCGGGGAAGTAATTATGTACGCTGATAAGATTACTGATTCAATGAAAAAAGCAATTGATGAAACTAACCGCCGCCGTGAAATTCAGCTTGAATACAACAAAAAATACGGCATTATTCCGCAAACCATTAAAAAGCCGATTGAAAATAATCTGCTCTCACTTGTTGCAAGCTACAGGGATTTGGAAGACATTGTTGCGGAAGAAATGGTAGATATGGGCATTGACAAAAAAGATTTGCCAAAACTTATTGATAAACTTGAAAAAGATATGCACAAAGCCGCCAAAATTCTTGACTTTGAGAGAGCTGCAGAAATTCGTGATCAACTCAAAAAACTCAGAGAAATGGCTAAATAATTCTGTCTTTGTTTTCTTCTTTAATCAATTTTTCATATCCTGTTTGTGCCAGCAGGTGAGCAAATATCGCCGTATTCATTACCGTCAAAAATGACAGAATATATATGAATAAAGGAGTTCCGATAAGTTTGAATACTGCAAAAACGTAAATAATAAAGCCAGAAATCAAGAGGTTTGCAATGCCAAGAACTACTGCGCAAAATATAATTCCAATACCGGTTTCTACAATCGTTTCAAATATTAATTTAAAATTGAAAGCCTCTTTCATGCTGTAATTTTTTGTATAAAGAATGTATGAAGAAAACATACATATTTGAAAAATCGCAGTAATAACAAAGTTAATCAAATTTGCGGCATTTTCCGGAATAAAATTCGACGCCTGAGTAATCAATATCGCAGGAATAATTGAATACAAAACAAATAGCGGCAGCAGACAAAATACTCCTTTTATTGTTTGAAAAATAAAGCTAAAAATATTACATGTAGGCAATACCATATTGTTGGAATTAATAACATTATGTGTGGTTATCAATGAGAGCCCGAACAACAAAAATATTGAACCCAGCCCCCACCAAGGATCATAGGAGACGACATTAGACATTTTCTCCTGAACTTCAGCAAGCTCCTTTGCACCTAAAATTACAGGATTATATGCCATGTAAATCGGTATCGCAAGCACTAAAAATTTGAAAGCTGCATTTGCATCGGTAATACATTCTTCTATTGCATCCTTTATTGAAGCCATTTTATCTCCTCTTAAAAATTTTAATTCCAACCTTTTGTATTGATAATAACATATTTTTTAAGAGTTAACAAGGCAGCGTTACTATAAATTCAGCCCCTTTACCTTCTTCGCTTTTCAGAGTTATTTTACCGCCGTGGAGAGCAGCCAGTTCTCTCGTTATTGTAAGCCCTAAACCTGTGGAATTTATAGCACCTTTATCAGGTCCTTGCTCAAATTTTTTAAATATCGTCTTCTGATATTTTTTGTCAATTCCCTTGCCGTTGTCTTTTATCTTTAGTGTAAGCTCATCGCCTGCCCGCGTGCAATTAATTTTGATTGTACCTTTCTCTGGGGTATATTTTATTGCATTACTCAAAAGATTAAATAAAATCTGCTGAAATTTTTGGTAGTCTGCATTAATTGTTTCATCACCATATACTCGCACTACCATAATGTCCTTTTTTAAAGCCAGCGGCTCTATTATATTCAAAACTTCATCAATCGCCTGCTTTGTACTGAATATCGTTCTATTCAAGTGCATTGCTCCTGATTCAATTTTTGACATATCAAGAATTTCATTAATCATACCGAGCAGGTGGAGACCTGATACCTTGATGTCATTAACATATTCAAGCTGCCTTGGGGTTAACTCGCCAAGACATTTTGACACAAGCAAGTCTGAAAATCCGATGATTGAATTTAGCGGCGTTCTGAGTTCATGCGAAATGTTTGCAATAAAATCGCTTTTTATTTTATCTGCTTTCAGTATTTTTTTATTTTGCTTTTCGATTGTTTTGTATGCCTTATTCAACTCAGTAATGCTTTCCTGCTGCGCCTTTACCTGCAGCGAGATGATGTTGTTTAACTCTATGTTCTTGACCAAACTTGATATTATGTCTGAAACAACTGAATACACAGACGTTTCATCCTTTGTAAATTCCGTTCCTCTTGTTATAACCAGTATGGCAAATATTGTGTTATCTATTTTTAACTCTGCTATCAGTTTGTGTTTGCAGTTAAAATTTATGTCATCAACTTTTGTGTAAGTTTGTTTCTTTAGTTTGCTGTTTCTTGTGTATTCAAGCTTTATACTATCAGGAAATACGTAGAAAATGTATGCGGAATCATAACATATAATTCCGTGCATTACATCAAAAATTTCATCAATACTGCTTTCTGCGCGTAAGTCAATTTTAAAAAACTTATTTATTTCATTTATGCTTTTTTTGAATATATCCATTTTATTCTACATAGCCGATGTATCTAAGGTTTCTGTAATATCCTTCGTAGTCAAGTCCATATCCTACAAGAAATTTGTCATCAACTTCAAACCCGTAGTAATCGGGTTCTATATCAACTTTTCTTGTAATCTTTTTATCCAAAAGCGAGCAGAATTTTGTGCTCCTTGTTTTAAAGTTGCAGTGCATAAAATCCATAAGAAATTTCGCTGTAAGCCCTGTGTCTACAATGTCCTCTATTATGAGTACATTTTTATCGTTTAAATCCGGCAGTGATATATCAACAGCATTAACTTTTCCGGAGGTTGTCATACCGGTTCCGTAGCTGGACAGCCGTATAAATTCCATCTTTAATGGCATATTCATGTGTCTGACAATATCAACTGCAAAAAGCACTGCACCTTTCAAAACACATATTGCATACACATCTTCACCCTTATAAAACTTGTTCATCACATCAGCAAGCTCTTTTATTCTCTTTTGTATCTGCTCTTCCGTAAACAATACTTTTAAGTCTGATTCTTTAATTTCCATTTCCAACCTCTCTTTTTATAAATTTTAGCACGTGTGTCGGTTTTTCACCAGCTCTGATTTTTTCGCTCAAACCGCAGCCTGCCGCCCAATATATTTCTTTCCCGCGTGCCAGCACGATAAGTCTGTCTTTTTCGTATGACGCAAGTTTTTTTTCATTAAGATATTTTTTCAGTTTTTGGTGTCCCTTCATACCGAGCGGCTGAATTACATCCCCGTCAAGTCTTGTCCTGAGGATAAAATTTATATCGTTAAGCTGCACGTATGCGTAAGATTCATCTGTTTTTTTTATATTTTGCGGTATTGATTTGCACTCTTCAATTATAAACTTACCAAATGGTGTTTGATAAATTCCTGTGTCTTTTACAGAAATTGAAAAGTCTATTTTGTCTGAATTTTTCTGGATAGAAATGAAATTTCTGCCGGCATACAATGTAAATATGTCATTTAGCGAATATTTTGCAGGCGATTTAAGAGCACTGGCTTCATTTATAAATTCTCTGACTCTGTTAATTTTCCCGCTGTCAACATCAAGACTATAATCCTGAAACATTTCGTAAATTAGTCTGTTTTGAAGGGCTTTTGAGAGTTTTGCAAATCGTTTTGCGTCAATGCCTTCTGCATTTTTTATATCAGTTTTTATAATGTTTATGTATTCATCCGCAATTTCTTCAGTTTCAGCGGCAAGTTCCGAAAGCCTGTTCAGAGCGGTCATTACATCCGGATTAATTTTTTTTGCCGCCATATCAAGAATTTCGTGGCGAATAAAATTCCTGTTGTATTTGATATCAAAATTTGAAGAATCAATGTTTGGCGTCAGGTTATTTTTTTTGCAATAATTTTCAATATCTTCTCTAAAAACCTCCAAAAGGGGTCTGTAATAGATTTCACGATGCTTTTTTATGCCGACAAGCCCATTTGTACCTGTACCTTTAAAAATTCTGTATAAAACGGTTTCTGCGTTGTCAGAAGCGTTATGCGCAGTCAGTACAAATCCTGAATTAAACTTATTTGCGCAGTTTTCAAAAAAATTATATCTTGCCTCGCGCGCGGCGGTTTCGGTATGCGGAATATCATCCGGCAGCGTTTCGGAATAAAAATTAATTCCGCGATTGTGACAAAATTTTTTGCAATTTTGTTCATCCTGGCTGCTCTGTTCGCCACGCCAGTTGTGGTTAAGATGTGCGGCTGTCAGGCTGATATTATATTTGGGTGCAAGCTTTTGCATAACATCCAGCAGGCACATTGAATCAGCTCCGCCGGAAAATCCGATTATTACTTCACCGTTTATTTTATATTTTTTGATAAAATTTTCAACTTTTTCTATAATATCATTCATATTAATCTGAAAGAGTTTGCTTTTTAATACCCTGGGTAATTTCAACCGCATCAACACCAAGCTGCTCAAGTGCTTTCATGGCAAGACAATCCGGAACCAGTGTGAGTGCCAGAAGCATGTGCGCAGATTCTATTCTTGATTTTTTCTCTTTTTTCGCTAATTCCCAGGCTATTTCCAAAACTTTTTTAGCGCGCTTTGTGAACACAATTTCTTTTTCAAAGTATTCATTGCCATAGCCAATCATGTTTTCAATCACAGTGCGAGCATCTTTGATGTTGATTTCAAGTTCACTCAAAACAGCGGCTCCGACGCCTGTCGCCTGACCGATTATTCCGAGGAGGAACATTTCAGTTCCGACAATGTTTCGTCCCAATCTACGGGCTTCTTCTTTTGCAAGACGAAGGATAATGAGTGTTTCCGGCATTTGTTTTTCTATCGGTTTTATAATTCCGTGTGCAAGGTCATTATCAGGAACTTTTAATTCCTTGAAAATATCATAAGCAACACCTTTTTTAGTCTTCAAAAGCCCAAGCACCATGTGTTCCGGCAAAACAACAGAGGAACCGAGTTCTTTTGCAGTTTCCAGCGCCAAATTCATTACTCTGAAAGCATTTGGTGTGAAAATTATCTGTCGTCCCTCGTATTCAGACTGTCTTGATTGTATATTTGAAAGCTTTTCATCAAATATATCAGATGTAACTCCGTATTGCGCAAGTATTTTAGAGAGTTCCGAGTCTTTGTCTTCCAAAATTGACGAGATAATTTGTTCAGTTCCGAGAATTTCGTAGTTTGATGCCGAAAGTTTGGCAACTGCGCGTTCAAAAACTTTTGAGGATTCTTCGCTGTCAAAAAGGGCATCCGTTGTTTCTGCCTGATTTACATCGGGTTCTTTGGGTTCATCAGCTTCGGGATGATATAGTTTTTTAATCTTTTTCTGGACGAGTTTTTCAAGCAAAACCTGAGATTTAGGAATATCAAACCCCATATCGTGCAGAATTTTTACAGCATTTGAGTTTGTTTCACTGATTACGGCAAGGAATAAATGTTCATAAAGCACTGTCGGATTGCCTGATTTGCCTGCTAAATCCATTGTCGTTTTGAGGATGGATTTGTAGTTGTCGCTAAAGGGCAGCGGCGTCTTTACTGCTGCCGATGTATCCGGCACAAGTATTTTCAACACTTCTGACTTGACTTTGTCAAAATCAATGTCGTAAGTTTTGAAAATTTTTAGTGAAATACCCTTTGCTTCTTTAATTAAAGCCAACAGCAGGCACTCCGTTGTGACGTATTTTGACTTAATCTCAAGGGCTTGACGCTGGGATTCACTGACTACATTTATTGCTTTTTCCGTAAATTTTTCAAACAAATTATTATTCCTCGTCTTCTTCTATATCTTCATCAAGGCTTTCAACATAGGCTGCGACCTTGTTAAATTCCTCATCATCTTCGATTGTCTCAAACAGGTAATCGTCACCGTTTTTAGATAATCTCATAAGAACAATTTCTGCATCCTCATCATCAGAGTCTTCATCCTGCTCGGTCGGCAAAAGTAATGCGTATTCTTGCTCATCGACTTCTACGATGTCATACAGTTCAAATGTTATTACGTTGCCGTTTTCGTCGATAGTTTCAATCAATCTGTCTTCCAATTCAATGTTGTTTTCGTTGTTTTCCATAATTTACCTTTCTTTTATTTTCTTGATAAGTATTGTTCCAGTATAATACAAGCGCTCTCAATATCAACCAGTCCTTTGTTTTTTTTGAAGTCTATTTTTCTGTTTCTCAAATTTTCTTCTGCCTGGTTTGACGTCAAACGCTCGTCTTCAAAGATTATTTCATAATCTTTAATTTTTGAAGCAAATTGTTTGCAGTCATCTGCCTGAAACCCATGGGTTCCATCCATATTTAGCGGAAGTCCGACTACAATTTTTTTAACATTATTTTCTTTAGCAATTTTTAAAATTTCATCCAGTGCTTTTTTTTCAGGATTTCGCTCAACTACGGAATGACCGTTTGCAAGCATTAGCAGATAATCGCTCAATGCGACCCCAATCCGTTTTGTGCCGATGTCTAATCCCATTACTTTATACATTTTCCACCCACTGGCTTTCAATTTTAGCAACAATTTGATCCGCCTCATCCTGTGTAAAGACAGAATTGCCTGCATTATATTTTTGTGCAAAATAATACTCGTATATGCTGCGTTTTATTATATATTCATATAATTTCTGCATCAATTCCTTGTTCAGGTGAATGTTGAACGCAATTTCCGCAAGGTGTTTTTCACCTGAGCACTCAAACAGATATGCGCAGGTTAATACCCTCTTAGTCCAGACGTTTATTTCAGTCTCGTCAAATATTTTGAATATATTTTCTTTAACTTTGTTATCCAGATCGACATCATCAATATTATTTTTTAAATCGGCATTAAGCTCTGCAAGAAAAGCCTCAAATTCACTGCTGTATTCACTGTCCAAAAACCAGTGTGAAGCAGCTTCGGACTCTATAAATTCCTCAAATTCGCTATCTGAAATTTTACGCTTGTTTACCCTTTGTGACACAATTTCAAAAAGGTCTGCCCGGCTATCCTGAATATCTGCAATTATATTTTTCCAGCAAATGTATTCATAAGGAATGCTTCGGTTTGCAAAATTTTGTCTTGATAATTTTTCAGCATCTGCAAGCAGAATTTTCAACTCTTCCGGTTTAAGGTTAAGTGCTTTTTCATCTTTGTAAAATCTTTTTATAATCGTATCGCATTCAAATTTTGATATTTCATTAAATCCGAAACAGTCTCTGATACCGGTGTAATCGCTTGTGACAACTGCTGCAAACTGTATTTTTTCATCATTATTTATCCTTGAAAATATCAGTGCGGAATTACCGTGACCGTCAGGAAACGTTGCGCAAAATCTGTATGGTTTTGAAGCAGATAGAATTTCTTTGTAAAAAGCAAAAGAATTATCCTCTCTTTGACCTGCCATTTTTAATTTTGACAAATTTTTTCTGACAGCAGGCGCCAATTTTTCATCTACAAACCCCAGAGATGTATTCAATGCGTGAAATGCCAGGAGAGATTTTGATTCGCCCAACAGATTTAATGCTTCTTGACCGGCATCACTATCAGGCTGGGAAAGAAATACCGGTATTAATATATTTGCAAGCTCGTCGTCAGAATAATCATCACCTAGGGACTGTATCAGCATAATTTTATCATTTGGCTGCAGCGAGTTTAAAAAATCAAGAAAATCAATCTGCACTTCAGGGTTTGCTATTGCCGCGGACAAAAGCTTTTTTGTATCAGCATCAAGAAGTTCATGTTCATCCACAACCTCACTAAGTCTTTCGTAAGACCAGTTTGTATCAATTTCACGTAAAAAATTCAGTATCTCTAGTTTTACGTTATTTGAAATATATTTTTCATTAAGGATATCCCAGAGTTTTGATGTTAACTCATCTCTTTCGGTATAGCGCTCAAGCAGAAATTTTATAATTTCTTTGTTGTCATCCTGGGGATTTGTCAAATCTTTGAAAAGTAATTTAGTGATAGTTTTTTTATCCTGTTGTGCATCAAGAAGTTTAATATTTACATCGCAAGGAATAAGGCTTGCGCTTTCCTTGTATTTTTGGAAGAGCTTATTCAGTTCAGCCTTTATTTCAAAAGGGTTTAACTGTTTAATATCCTCACTGAAAATCATTTGCGGGCTTTCCCCCAAAACGCGTCCAGTATCTGCTGTGCTTCCGCTGACGGCATTCTGTCATTCAATATTAAATACTGAACAGCAATCATAGCACATTCTGAACAAATGTTAACTCCAGGTCCCTGTACCATTTTGAGCACCTGAGTATTTGGTCTGTTACAAAAACTGCAATATACAAGTTCATCATTATGTGAATGACTTTCGGATGCTTCGTGTTCGTGGTGTTCTTTTTTCTTCTGACCTAATTTTACTACTTTTTCGTTAGACATGGAATTTTACTCCTTTGTATTCTATTGTAACATTAAATTTTAAAAATTTGCATATTTTTTTTGCTTATTTTATAATATCTTTAACAATATTTTTGTATTAGAGGGTTGAGATTATATGAAAAAAGCACTTTTACTAGTTAGTATTCTGTCTATTTCAGTATTTTCCACCGCTTGTATAAACAATTTTGCGGTTCAGGAGCTTAACAATAAGGCTAAAACGTCTATTGAACAAGGGGATTATCAATCCGCTATTGAACGTCTTAAATCAAGTATTGACCTTGATGATTCAATATTTGAATCTCACTATAATCTGGCTGTTGCTTATACTCAGGCAGAAGATTATGTTAATGCAATTGCCTCTTATAAAAAAGCTATTGAATTGAAACCGGATTTTGCAGATGCTTACTACTCACTTGCTGTAGCGCAGGAAAGTCTCGCTACCGCAATTGATGCAGGTGAAGTTGAAGTGACAGACGACGGTCAATTTGCTAAAGCGGCTTCTATTGATACCGAGTCCGACAATGCAGAAGAAGGCATTACTGTGGAAAATAAGCTTCCGGAGGCTGCTTTGAATGCTAAAAAAGGTCTGTTGAATGATGCCTCCTGCAATTATGATAAATACCTTGAACTCGCTCCTAATGCAGATGATGCAGATGCTGTAAATACAAAAATCAAAGCTCTTGAAGAGAAAATTAACAATCCAACTGTTTCTGCTGACACTCCTGCACCTTTGCTAGAGGTTCAATAACCGTGGTATTTTCATCTCCCGGGGATGTTGCGTTTCGCATATTTTCCATGCCTGTTTATTATTACGGCATAATTATGGCTTTTGCAGTGCTTGTCGGGTGCTTGACTGCTTATTTTTTGTTTAAAAAATTTTATTCAAAGGAAAAAGCCGGTGTCATCATTGATTATTCACCGTTTATAATTTTTTCAGGGATAATTGGTGCGCGGTTGTACTATTGCCTTGTTAATTTAGATTACTATATACAATTCCCGCTCCAGATATTCAATGTAAGACAGGGCGGGCTATCTGTGCACGGAATGATTTTTGTCGGTGTTTGCGCTATTTTATACACTGCCGTCAGAAAAAAAATAGAGTTTTGGAAATTGTTTGATGTATTTGCCTGCGGCGCTGCAATCGGACAATCAATCGGCAGATGGGGAAACTTTTTTAACTCAGAAGCATTCGGACTACCGACAGATTTGCCGTGGAAGCTTTATATTCCGATTTCTCACCGTCCGGAGGCTTTTATACAATATGAGTATTTTCACCCGACTTTTTTGTACGAAAGTATTTTAGACTTTATTATTTTTGTAGTGCTTGTGATAATTTTGCGAAAAAAGAATACTTCGCCGGGCGTTACCGCATGCGCATATCTTTTTCTTTATTCCTTTGTAAGAATTTTTATAGAAGCAATAAGAGTTGATAGTGCGCTTGATTTTGGCACATTACATGTTGCACAGGTTGCATCTGTTGTTTTGATGATTTTGGCTGTTATCTTCTATTTTCTTCTCAATAAAAAGTCTGTCCGGTAAATTCTTTCTATTTTTGTGTGTTTCCCGTATAATTTTTCTGTTATGGAAAAAATAAATGATGATACCAAAAATATAAAAGCGCTAACTTGGCTATCAGGCGGACATTTTGTAAATGATATTTATACAGGGCTTTTAAATCCTATTATGCCGTTTATTGCTGCAAAATTGGCGTTTTCAATGGCATTTGCAACAGTTATTATGAGTATTGCACAGATTTTTTCAAATCTTTTGCAGCCATTGTTTGGGTTCTATGCTGATAGATTTCATAAAAGATTTTTCATATTCTGGGGACTTTTGATGTCATCTATGTTCATATCATTTGCACCGGGTGCCCCAAATATTCCGTTCCTTATTTTCTTTATAATTTTCGGAAGTCTTGGGTCAAGCTTTTTCCATCCGCAGGCGCTTGGCGTTGTAACATATTTTGCAGGCCGCAGCGCAGCTAAATCGCTCGGCATATTCCTGAGTATGGGCACTGTCGGATACGCATTCGGACCTATTTTTTCAGCCTATGTTGCGCAATTTTGGGGCTTTGAAAGAATGCCGGTGCTTGCGGTGTTCGGTATTTGCTGGGCTCTTTTGATGTTTGCAATGGTGCCTAAGTTCTCAATTGTTACATCAGCTTTAAAAAATACAACGTTGAAAAAAACTTTTTGTGACATACTTTCAAACACTGAACTGCGCATACTGATTATTGTTTCCATGCTGAAGACTTTGATAAATAATTCTTGCGCCATACTTTTACCGTTCCTTTGGAAAAGTATGGGGTGTTCGCCTTTTTATATTGGAGTTGCACTATTTTTGTTTATTTTTGCCGGCGGTATTGGTTCTCTCATAAGCCGCAGTGCAGAACAAATTCTCGGCACACGCAACATTTTCTATTTTTCAATGATTTCAACATTGCCGCTGATGATTTTGTTTATTTTGACGTACAAAACCATGCCTGTACTGTCTCTTATTATATTTGCACTGATGGGAATGTTCACAATGATGGCGTTTCCTGTCACAATGTATCTGGCGCAAAATGTTCTTCCCGAATACAAAAGTGTAATTTCCGGTTTTATTAACGGGTTTTCGTGGGGAATTGTTGCCATTTTCATGACTCTGATAGGATTTTCCGCGCAAAACTTCGGCATTACAAAAGTGCTTTTAATTGTTGCGGTAATTCCGGCTGCGTGTTCGCCGCTTGTTAAATTACTGCACATTTCAAAAAGTAATAACCTTTAGCCAAATTAAATTACGCTTTCATATCAATTTTTACAGCATTTTCATCTTTTTGCTCAGACTTTTTTGCTTTCTCTTCCAGCCCCAAAAGCCGCAGAGCCGGATGGATAAACATGTGGCTTACCTGCGGTGCCAGCACTGCAAGCCCTAAAACAGATCCCATCAGGTTAAACACGCCTATTGTGCTCACTATAAGGGGATATGTCTCAGGGTTCTCATTCGTTTCTAAATCTCTTCTCACATCAGCATGATATTTATCTTTCACTTTCTCCTTCTGGAGTGTAAGTTTCCTGTCTGCTATGGATTTCTTAGTCAATTTCATATAATGTTCAAATTCTTTTACGTTATCAAATTTTTGAAATTCAGGTTTATCTTTGAACAAAACTCTTTTAGCAAGCTGGAAGCCGCCCTTTCTAAACAGAGGAACGATTACGCCTAAATAAGTCAACAGACAGGTTGCCTGATATAAAAACTCTTTTGACGCCGCATATTGTTTTGTGTCCGGTGATATATCTTTATCAACAAGTATAGCGGCAGGTCTGCCGATTGATTTAAGTGTAGTTTCAATACTGACCTGCGCAACAGGATTCAGCGCGATATTTGCAAGGTGCTGATTTGCGATTGTATTAGCGATTGCACTAATCATCTACACACCTCCTATTCTGCTGTTTAACCTGTAAGCGTCAGGCAGCCTGCTCGAAAATGTATTCAGGCTGTGAAAATTATTGTGATATTTAACCGGATACTTTGACGGTTTTACTGTTCCGCTAAGAATAATCGGTTGAGGTTCCGGCGTTTTCTTTTTGTGTATTGTATCCATAATAGGCTTAATTGCCACAGAACAAAGTGCAGGAATTGCAAACAAAGCTGCAGCACACACACCTAAAAACATCAGGTTTGTCGCAGCATTACCCTGCAATTTTGGCGGGAAAAGCTTTGATAATGAAGCCGAAGCTTTGCCGCAAAAATAGTATGTCGGTATCGCAATAAGTTCTGTCAAACCTTCTCTGATTGCTGTATATCTTTTTGTTTCAGGCTCTTCTTTTTTGTCCATCATTGTGAACATGGGCCGAAAAATCCCTTTTCCAACCGCTATCATCATGACGGGATATATCGGTTTTCGTAAATTTCCCAGCTTTAAAAAAGCCCGTTCTAAAAATTTTGATGCTTTTTCGTTCATAATCGCTATCTTTTAAAATCCCTGAATGTAGATTTTTGCTAGTGTTAAAGATAATTTTAGCACAAAAAAATATTTCGCACAAAAAAATGAACTTTTTTTTCTGTAATTCGTTATAATGGTATAGAGGTTAAAAACAATGACTAAAAAATGTGACAAATACGAAGCATATTTTACATTCGCGGATGAAGAAACATTTAAAAAGCATCTGGCAGAATGTGAAGATTGCAGAAAAGAACACGAAAAAATGCAAAAAGTCTCCTCATTGATTTCAGAAGTCAGACCTTTGTACAGAAAAAACAGACTTCAAAAACTCAAAGTGGCATGTATAGCCTTTGCAATGGTACTGAGCAGTGCCTCACTCGGCTTTATGACACACGGACAGGACTTTGTCGACACTGTAAAATACGGCTCTGTTCTGAGTGCGGAAGATTATGGTTTTCCGGTCGATGAGTACGGCTTTTTAATGGTGGAATAATGGATTTTAACAAAATTATATCTGCTAACAAGCAGAATGTAAGAAATATAATACGTCTCATCACTAACGAGACAAACGAAGATTTAGAACAGGAAGTGTACTTGAAAGTGTGGAAGAATTCCGAAAAGTACACTGAACAAGGCACATTCAAAAGCTGGATAAACACAATTGCAAAAAATGTTTCCAAAGATTACCTGAAATCATCACACTTTAAAAACAGTCAAAACACAGTAGCAGATGACGAAGAAGTAATTCAGCTCAGAGACAAAAAACATTCACCGGAAGAGAGGTTAATCCGAAACGAAAGACAAAAAACAATTATGAATGCAATAAATTCATTAAAACCAAAATTCAAAGAAGTAATAATGCTTTGTGAAATAGATGGTTACACATACGAAGAAGCGGCAGCAAGGATAAAATGTCCGCTCGGAACGGTAAAATCCCGTTTATACAAAGCAAAACAAGAGTTAGCAGAAAGTTTACAAGATTTATTGTAAAAGAAAGGACAAACGACTATGATGAAAAAGACACTTATTCTTGCAGGTATCCTTGCAATGACAATGACATCAGTTTACGCTGCGGAACAAGCCGTAGAACAAAAAGCCGTTCAAGCGGCACAAAAGGTTGAAACTGCCCAGCCTGCTGAATGTAAATTACCGCCCAAACGCGATTTTAAAAAATGCGATTGCCCTAAATGCAAAAAAGCAAAATGCCACTGCGTTAAAAAGAATCCAAAAGCTGATTTTGAAAAACGCCTGAACCTTACTGACGAACAAAAAGCTCAAGCTGAAGCATTACGCCAAAAAGGTCACGAAGAAATGAAACCTATTATGGAACAGATTAAGCTTAAACACCAGGAAATCGAAGCTGTTAAACGTTCAAGAATTTCAACACAAATGCAGGAAGAAAAAATTGCTCAACTGAAAAAAGAAATTCAAGAATTAAAAGGACAAGCAAGAGAACTTCATCAAAAAAATATGAAAGATTTTGAATCAATTCTGACTAAAAAACAACAAAAAGAATTGAAAAAAATGAAAGAAGAAGGCAGAAAACGTTTTGAACAAGCCCGCAAAAAAGGACACAAACCTTGCCAATGCGATTGCTGCGGCAAAAGACCACACCATCCGGGACACGGACCGAAACCATTCCCGGGCCCTCAACCTGCTCCGCAACCCGCAGTAGAACCGGCTCAACCGGCTCCGGTGGTTGAGTAACCCCGCTATAACCAACATTGTAAAGGCTGATAGAAATATCAGCCTTTTTTGTATTATAATTTTGGTATGATAGATTTAATAAACAAGGCAAAAACTGAGCATTCTTTGAATAAAGATGAACTAATTGAGTTATTGTCTTGTCAGGACGGAGAGCAAATTTTTAAAGCCGCAGATGAAGTCAGACAAAAATACGTTGGAGCTGAAGTTCACCTCAGGGCTTTGATTGAATTTTCAAATATTTGCCGATGCAATTGTGCCTATTGCGGTTTGAGATGTAAAAATCGTGACATTGAAAGGTACAGAATGTCCGCGGAACAAATAGTAGAGACAGCCCTGAAAGCTGCCGATTTCGGGTACAAAACCATTGTTCTGCAATCCGGTGAAGATGTTTTTTTTACAGCTGATTATCTTGCTGAAATAATAAGAGAAATTAAAAAAAATGATGTTGCTGTCACATTGAGCATAGGCGAAAGAAGTTTTGAGGAATATAAAATTTTAAAAGACGCAGGTGCTGACAGATTTTTGCTCAGAATTGAAACTACTGACCGCAAGTTATACGAAAAATACCACCCTGGTGCGGATTTTGAAAACAGGATAAGATGTCTTGAAGATTTGAAACAACTCGGATTTGAAACAGGAACCGGCTGCCTTGTCGGGCTGCCGGGACAGACAATAGAATCCCTAGCTGATGATATTTTATTTTTCAAAGAACTTGATGCTGATATGGTAGGTATAGGGCCATTGATAGTCCATCCGCACACACCGCTGAACGGTCAGCAAAACGGCAGTTTGGATCTGGCATTGAGAGTAATGGCTCTGACGCGTCTGCTGATGCCTGATATAAATATCCCTGCGACAACTGCTATGGAAACTTTAAATCCGGCGGGCAGAATACTCGCTCTCCAAAGCGGTGCAAACGTTGTGATGCCGAACTTAACCGATGATGATGCACGAGCAAAATACGAAATTTATCCGAACAAAGCGGGCGTAAATTACACTGAATTATCAGAGAAACTCCGCTCAATCGGCAGGACAATTTCTCACAAAAAGGGCTACAGGGGAAATACAGACTGCCCCCTCACCCTTAATCCCTCTCCCGCAGGGCGAGGGAAACATACTAATACTGCAAGATATTTAAGAAAAAATATGACACCGCAGGAACTCAAATTCTGGAATCTTGTACGTAATAGTCAATTTGAAAATACAAAATTTAAAAGGCAATACCCCATCGGAAAATACATAGTTGATTTTGTAGCTATACAAAAAATGCTCGTAATCGAATTAGATGGAGGAGGTCATAATACTCCTGAGCAGCAAAAATATGATGAAGAAAGAACTAAATATTTAAAATCCAGAGGATTTAAAATTCTCCGTTTCTGGAATAATGATATTGACAACAATATTGACGGAGTATTTGAGACAATTTCCATCGCCCTGCGGGAGAGGGACTAAGGGTGAGGGGGCAGCAAGAAAGGATAAACAATCTATGAAAATCGCAGAAAATATATTAGAAACCATCGGCAGTACACCGATTGTAAAAATTAATAAACTCAATTCAGGCAGAGCAAATATCTATGCAAAAGTCGAAAGCTTCAATCCTGCAGGTTCAATAAAAGACCGCCCTGCCCTGAATATGATAGAAGACGCAGAACGACGCGGACTGGTTAACAAAGACACTGTGATAATAGAGCCGACAAGCGGCAATACCGGAATTGGACTTGCAATGGTTTGTGCTGTCCGTGGCTACAAGCTCATTCTTACAATGCCGGAGAGTATGAGCCTTGAACGCAGAAAACTTCTTTCCGCATACGGTGCAGAACTTGTTCTGACAGAAGCAGAAAACGGTATGCAAGGCGCTGTTGATAAGGCGGAAGAGCTCCATAAAGAAATTAAAAACTCGTTTATCCCACAGCAGTTTTCAAACCCTGCGAACCCTGAAAGCCACGTAAAAACAACTGCAGAAGAAATATGGAGAGATATGGATGGCAACATTGATGTTATAGTCGCAGGTGTCGGCACCGGTGGAACTATCACGGGATTGACTAAAGCATTGAAATCAAAGAGCAGCAAAATTTATTCAGCAGCTGTAGAACCGCTGACAAGCCGTGTTCTTGCGGGATATCCTTCAGGTGCACATAAAATTCAAGGGATTGGCGCGAATTTTGTCCCGGAAAACTTTGACGGCTCCTTGATAGATGAAATTATCCCTGTATCAAACGAAGCTGCAATCGAAACAGCATGCCTTTTAGCGCAAAAAGAAGGCATTCTTGCCGGAATATCCTCCGGTGCTGCATTGTGGGCTGCAATTGAGCTTTCGAACCGCGAAGAATTTGAGAACAAAAATATTGTAGTTATTCTCCCCGATACCGGCGAACGCTACCTCTCAAGCGAAATGTTTCAGTGATTTATATTAAATTATGTAACAATTATTAAATTTCTTGGAATATATGCAAGTTTATTTTTTTAATTAAATATAAACATAATTAAACTGCAGAATTTTAGGCGGATAAATACCTTAAATACGATAAAAAATTACTATAACTTCACTTGTAATTTTATAAGGAAGCAAGCATGAGTAAAGATTTTAATATAAAAAAGATAGAGAAATACGCAGAGCAGGTACGCCAAAATCAATTTAAACAAGGCAAAGAATTCGTTCCAATAAATGATTTGACGACTGATGCCATTCTGTTCTGCTTTGATAAAAACAAAGACGGAAAAATATCCAAACGGGAATTTGAGCAGGTTACAAAAGAAAATTATTCACTATTTGCCGAAGAATTGAAAAAATATAATACTGCACAAGGTGATGACTCACACGTATTTACTTACAATGAATTAAACAATTTTTTGGAGGACGGGTTCATAGATGAAAAAGACTTAACTAAAAATACAAAAAATTTACTTGATACAAACTTGAACTTACCGGAGCAAAAAAATTTAAAAAATCTTCCGCAAATGTCTGAAGAAGAATTGCAGGCTGAAATGGAGATGTACGGCTTAGATATAACAAAAGGCAAGAAAAAACTTACAGAAATAAGGAAAGAACGTAATAATATTGATAAAAATAGTGACATCATTGATTGGCATATAGGAACCTTTAATCAGAATGAACTTCCCGACTGCAGCTTGCTTGCACGCATTGCAAATCTCACTGACGAAGAGTTGAAAAACATTTACACTAAAAAACAAGACAAAAAGGGCAATATTTATTACGAGGTGAATTTTCCGTCTGACGATGGCAAAAAGCCTGTAAAAGTCACTGAAGAAGAATTGAATTATATGTCAATAAAGCACAAAGGAAGGGAAATTCTAGGCTTTTCAACAGGTGATAAAGATGTTATGCTGCTTGAAATGGCATATATAAAACGCTATGGTTCAGATATAACCACAACCGGAGTCATGCTAAACACTCCTATTACGCAATTTGCAAATAACTACAAGGCTCAATACCACCTTGAAATAACAGAAGATATGCTGACTAATGATAAAGTTAAAAGCTTATGTTTGCTTGATCCGCAATTATTAAAAAACTTACAAAATATTGAAAATGGAGAAGTGACATTTGCGTCCGGACAAAAAGGTCAGTTATACGATAAAAAAGACGGGATAGAAATTGTTGGTCAGCAAAGATTACAACTTCCGGACGGCACAATTATCTACGGGCAGCACGCCTATGCTGTCAAAAGCTACAATCCTGAAACAAAAGAGGTAATTCTTTCAAATCCGCTGGAAAACAGTACGGAAATCGTTGTTCCGTACGAGGCATTAAAATTGTTTTATATAGCGGAATAAAGACTCAACCCAGCAAACAAATTCTCTTTGTCCATTATTAAACAACCTGTCAGTTGTTAAATTATGTAAATAAAATCTGAAATCTTAAAATTTTGCAGGCGCCTATGTTTTTAAATTATTAAGTACTAAATAAAAATATAAAAAGAGAGGAGAATTTTATGGTAAGAATTGGTGAAGGTGACGGCAAATATTATGAAGATTACAAACGGGATAATCCACCTGCAGGTTCAAAAAAATCCGGCGGCAGTAGTGGTAATATTCAAGACGAATACCAAAAGCATCTGCAAGAAACTCGCTCAAAATATCAAGAAACAAAAGAAGACGCTATAGCCAGATACAACAGAATGAAAAAAGAAGCAATGTCAAACTATGAAAACTTCCGAAATCAAGCTGCTGCAGATTATGAAAATTTCAGACAACAAGCAAACTCGGATTATGAAAATTTTGTGCAGCAGGCGCGGGAGGAGTACGAAAATTTTGCAAATCCTGATAACGACTCCGTACAAGACGCACGTGACGCTGCAAACGCGCGCTATGCTGAACAACTACGGCAGCCATGGAAAGAATACAAGCTTGAAGAAGCCGTTCCGATACCGGAAATTGACGATGTCGGCCCGGTAATATATCAGGATGAAGGAGAGGACAGCAAAACCGTAGACGCAGAAGAACCTATTAGCATAAAAGTAATAGCAGGACCTCCACGCGGTACAAACCCTGAATATGACAAAATGGTTCAAGGTGAAACTCAGGTAGAGGAGACTCCAGCTGAAACACCTAAACCACGAGAAAAAGACAATCAGCCCGAAGTTCCTAAACAAGTTATACAACGTGACGGAATTACAGGCTCATATTCAATTACACCAGGCAAAAACGGCAGCGGCTTTATGATAGTACAAGAAATGAATGTAAGCTTAATCCAAAATAAAGAGTATAACCAATATTTCAAAGCTGACCTGTTCGGTGAAAACAAAATTGAACAGAACGAACAAGGATATTATGAATATAGAGGAGTAAAATCCGATAATTATAATATTTTTAGCATGAAGTTAAGAATGCGCGGTCAGCAAACAATAATTAATAACGCTATATATAATGACCTGACTTCAAAGCAAAAATCAGGAACAGAGCTGACAGATGCTGAGAAAAATTTTATGCAATATCACCTTAAACAATTAGAAACAATGGGGTTGGGTATTGACGCAAACGGCAAAATTTATGACCTGTCTGAATAATAAATTAATTCAACATAAAAAAATACCTGCACCTAAATTGGTACAGGTATTTTTATTAAAACATTTGCGTTGTACGGATTACATCATGCCGCCCATACCGCCCATGCCTGCCATTGCTGACATATCCGGTGCAGATTTTTCTTCCGGAATATCAACAACAGCTGCTTCAGTGGTCAACAGCATAGATGCTACTGATGCAGCATTAACAAGTGCTGAACGGGTAACTTTTGCAGGATCTACAATACCTGCTTTGAACATATCAACATATTTGTCGTTCAATGCGTCATAACCGTACGCGCCGTCTTGTGCAAGAATATTATCAACAACAACATCAGCTTTAGCACCTGCGTTTCTTGAAATTGCTCTCAAAGGTACATCAAGAGCCGAAGTCAGGATTTTGTAACCTACTTTGTCGTCATCAGAAACAAAGTCTATTGTGTCGAGTTGTTTCAAGAGGTCTTGTTGAACTCTCAAAAGTGCAACGCCGCCGCCGGGGACAATACCTTCTTCATTGGCAGCTCTTGTTGCGTTCAGAGCATCTTCTATTCTCAATTTTCTTTCTTTGAGTTCAACTTCACTAGCGGCACCAACTTCAATCAAGGCAACACCGCCTGAAAGTTTTGCAATACGTTCCTGAAGTTTTTCTTTGTCATATTCGCTGTCAGAAGCTTCAATTTGTTTTCTGATAAGTCTGATTCTTTCCTGAACAGCAGCTTTAGTTTCGTCACCAACAACGATAGTTGTTTCGTCTTTTGTAACGGTAACTCTTTTTGCTTTACCCATCATTTGAGTTGTAACGTTTTCGAGTTTGATACCGAGTTCTTCAGTGAACATTTCGCCGCCCGTGAGGATTGCGATATCTTCAAGCATAGCTTTTCTTCTGTCGCCAAATCCCGGAGCTTTAACAGCAACTGCTCTCAAAACTTTTCTCATTGTGTTAACAACGAGAGTTGCAAGAGCTTCGCCTTCAACATCTTCAGCTATTAATAACAGAGAACGTCCGTCACGCGCAACCTGTTCAAGAACAGGAACAAGGTCTGAAATAAGGTTAATTTTCTTATTGCAGCAGAATACATAAGCATCTTCAAGAACTGCTTCCATTCTTTCTGCGTCTGTAACAAAGTAAGGTGAAATATAACCTTTATCAAACTGCATACCTTCAACAACTTTAAGGTTAGTTCCGAAAGATTTGCTTTCTTCGACAGAAATAACACCGTCGTGACCTACTTTTTCCATTGCTTCTGCTATAAGGTTGCCGATTTCAGCGTTGTTACCTGCAGAAATAGCTGCAACTTGTGCAATTTCTTCTTTAGTATTAACCGGTCTTGACATTTCTTTGATTTTCTTAACTGAAAGGTCAACAGCTTTATCAATACCGCGTTTCATAGAAATAGGGTTGGCGCCTGCAGTGAGGTTTTTGAGCCCTTCTCTGACTATTGCCTGAGCCAGAACAGAAGCGGTAGTTGTACCGTCGCCTGCAACGTCGTTTGTTTTAGAAGAGACTTCTTTCAACAATTGAGCGCCGGCATTTTCCAAACCGTCTTTGAGTTCAATTTCTTTTGCGATAGTAACACCGTCGTTAACAATTTGCGGTGCACCGTATTTCTTTTCTAAAATAACGTTTCTGCCTTTTGGTCCGAGGGTAACTTTAACAGCGTCAGCCACCGCATCAATACCTTTAAGAAGTGATTTCCTTGCTTCTTCATCAAATACTATACGTTTTGCCATTTTATTTTCTCCTTATTATTTGCATATCTATAATTGAGTGACTAGGCTTCTATTCAACAATCGCTAAAGCATCTTTAATTGATAAAATTTTATATTCTACGCCGTCGATTTTAATATCTGTACCTGCGTATTTAGCGTAAAGAACGATATCCCCAGTTTTTACATCCATAGGTTCTCTTTCGCCTTTATCATTCATTTTGCCGAGACCTACTGCAATAACTTCACCTTTTTGCGGTTTTTCTTTTGCACTGTCCGGAATAAAAATACCGCCTGAAGTTTGCTCAGTATCTTCAATAACTTTGATAACGATTCTGTCTCCTAATGGTTTAATCATAATTCTCTCCTTTTACACATTAATTTAATATTCATTACATTTATATTTATATAATGAATTTTGCGAAAAAATTAAATTCTTAACGAAAAATTAATTATTTATAGCATTATCAAATATTAATTATTTTTGCTTATTTGATTGTACATTTGCTCAAGAACCTTTAATTTTTGTGCAGTCTCAGGTCTTGTCAGGAATGTATTTAATTGTGACGCAATCAAGTCTGTCAGCTCATAACTGTAAGACGCTGATTTCAAATCACCGCTAACTTTAAGTATCTCTGCAATGGAGGAAGATACTAATGTCATAAAGTCAGTTGATGCAAGTTTTTGCCTGTCAATAAACAAACCGTCATAGGTTTTATCTTTGACCAATGCGTGGAAATATGTATTGTTACTATCCTGTGCATCAAATACGTATTCAGATTTACCTGTAAGCGACGGTATTGTACCGCTAGTATCATTTTGGGCGAAAAGTTCTATTGCCTGTCTCAGGAGTCGTAATTTACGGACTTCATTATCCGTAGGTTTAAGTGAATGCGGTTTATGCTCCATGTCATAAACTTCCTGTGCACTTTTCATACCGAGAGTTTGACAGTCTGTATATGCAAATTTGTAACCCTTTTCTCTCAGGTATTTCTCAACCTTTTCAGGCAGGATATTATTTCCATATTTGTAGGCGGGGACGTATACGATTTTCGTATTAGAAAAATCTATTGTTAAGTGGCGGCTGCCGGCTTCCGCTATCAGACCTCTTGCAAACTGGATTGAATTATCTTTTGTATTATATAAAAGTTTCGCATCTGCAGTTGAGGTACTTGTCAAAACAGGTTCCAATGAGGCAATTGCTTTTATCAAATCTTCATCAGACATGGTTTGAGCATAATACCGGCCCAGTCCAAACAATTGATCTTTGTTTAAAGCCATCCTGTCCCTGCCGGAATCAAAAACGTAAGATGTTCGATTTGCAGCCTGCACTAATGCAGGATCTTCAACAGAACGCTTAAACACAATAGTCAAATTATTCAAGCCGTCTGAAATTTTGCCGTTTTCGGTTTCATAACGTTGTACATAATACAGATTACCTTTTGCATCAGGATTTTCATCAACTTTAAAGGCAAAGTATTCATTTTCAAATGTCGGATTTTGAAAATCTTGATTATACGGATGACCAAAATAATCTCTTGCTTCAATAATAGTTGATACAAGGTCTTTATCTGCAGTTGTAAATTCTATATAATTACCTTTAACAGATGTCTGATTTTGATTAAGAGTTTGAGTCATATCAGCAGTTTGAATATCATCGGAAGAACGTCCGAATCTCATAGACCAGTCACCGCAGGCGTATTCTACATACGGAGTATCGAGATGTGAAAGAAGGTTAACCGCAACAATACGTGTACCTTCCCCAAAAGCTCCGGCATTTGCACCGTTACCACCTTTTGTACTGTCGCCCAAAGATTCAAGGTGTGAGTAATCATAGTGTCCAGTACCCGTAATTCTGATTTTATAAGTTCCGTCAGGCTGCGGTGTAACTTCAACGCCGACACCTTCCATTGTGTGACCGTTACCGTCATAAAAGTTTTGCATTATATCACGGGCTATTTTTGTATTACTCCAGTTTGTTTTTGCACCGTAACGGATTTTGATACGTGCATTTTCTGTTTGTCCGAGTCTGTGTGTGTCCTCCGGATGTATTTCAGGAACTTCTGCACGGGTCGGATTCATTCCGCCGGTGTCCGGAATAACAAATTTTACCGGTTTGCCGTCAGTAAATAAAGTATGTGTGTATTCTTCCGGTGACGGAAGTTTAAGATATTCATCAGGAGATGATGTCCGATGAAATTTTTCATATTCATAAGTCTTTGTATTATTTGATTTAGGGGATTTTTTAACAAAAGTTTTTATTTTGTCTATAATTTTAGTTACATAAGAAGATGGTGTAATATTTTCAAGATTTTTACCTATTCTTACATTTTCCGCAAAATTAACGGTCTTGCCAATTTGGGCGGATGACGTATTTGAAGCAGGTGTAGTATTTTCAATATATTCTTCATATTTAAAAGGCGCGTTAAGCTGTTTCTGTATTTTTTCCGTATAAGCTGTTTCATTAAAACGGACGGTTGAATTAGAGTCTTTGCCCTTATATAAATCTGCCAGAACTTTAATTTTTTCTAAAGCGGCAGGATTGTGTGTTAAAACATTCATTATGTATTTTTGAATATCGACCAGACGCAAGCTGAAACTTTCTGACGTATCCCCGCCTGTTTTATGCGAAATTTCATGAATCCATGTTGCAAGATTTCCGACATAACTATCAAGAGCAAGTGATGAAAGTTTAACCCAGTGACCTAGATATTTGTCTCCATCAATTATAGCTTCTGCAGCTTCGTTCGGGGAACCGCCTTCATCGAAAATAAGAGTAGGTTTTTCTGTATCTGCTTTTGTAATGTATTCAGCGGTCTTAAGGTCTGCATTTTCTTGTAACACTTTAATCCCTTCATCAAGCAGATGAATTCTGGCAGCAAGAGCCGGAGTAGGGTTAACCGGCTTTTTCTTTCCGTCTGAAAAACTATGGAATTCTTGCATTCCGACATTTCTCATTACCGGATTTGCAATTTTGTATCCCATAAGCCGTGCCATTTGATAATCTTCAGGTTCAGCATTTTCATTAAGGTATACATATTTTTCTTTACTAAAATCTATACCAAGGTTTCTTCTTTTAGCTTCCTGAACAAGTGCCATAACGATGCCAAGCTGACTGGAATCGACATCTTTACCTTCTTGTATTTTCCAGATATTTTCCAGTGAAGATATTGTCTGCGTCAACTCTGCATCGCTCATTGTTACCGCGTATCTTGAAATAAGATTATGAACCTGATAATCATATACCTGGACTCTGTCACGGCCGGTGCCAAGATTATATTCTGAACCTGTAAGTTTAACAAGTTCTTCATCATTCGGCATTTTCTTGAATACAATATTGAGTCCGGGCAATCCATTGTCAGCTTTGCCGTTAGTTTCATAGCGCTGGACAATATACAAATTACCTTTTTCTTCTTCCGGCAGCAGTTTAAATCCGAAGTATTCATTTTCAAAATCCATATTGTGGAAATCTTTATTTTTCGGATGATAAAAATAGTCTTTGGAATTGAGAATTTCTTTGACAAGAGCTTCATTTGATGTTTGAAATTCTATGTAGTTGCCGTCAATGGTATTTTCGTTTTTAGAAAGTGTCTGGGTCATATCGGCGGTTTGAATATCATCGGAAGAACGACCGAATTTCATAGACCAATCCCCGCAGGCATATTCAACATACGGAGTATCAAGACGTGAGAGAAGATTAACCGCAACAATACGTGTACCCTCGCCAAAAGCTCCTGCATTTGAACTGTCACCGTCTTTTGTACTGTCACCAAGAGATTCAAGGTGTGAGTAATCATAATGTCCGTCGCCGTTTATGCGGACTTTATATGAGCCGTCATCATTTTTAACTATTTGAATATCAACACCTTCAAGTGTATGACCGTTACCGTCATAGAAGTTTTGCATTATATCACGGGCTATTTTTGTATTGCTCCAGTTTGTTTTTGCACCGTAACGGATTTTAATACGGGCATTTTCTGTTTGCCCGAGTCTGTGTGTGTCCTCCGGATGTATTTCAGGAACTTCCCAAAATTAACGCTGATTCACAGCGCCTCGAACAGGTTCTCACAAATCTAGTTTCAAATGCTGTTAAGTTTACTCCTGAGGGAAAATCTATTGTTGTAAAATCTGAATTGGTAAATGCAAAAGATTTAAGATACGAAGAATGTTTTACTCCGATTTTAGATAAATTAGAAGGGGAATATATTCTTGTCAGTGTAAAAGATGAGGGTATTGGGATTGCGAAGGAAAATTTGCTTCATGTATTTGATAAATTTGCCCAAATTGAAAACTCTCTTTCGCGTAAAGTCGGCGGCTCCGGTCTTGGATTGCCGATTGCAAAACAATTAATAGAAGCGCATAAGGGTGCCATTTGGTGTGATAGTGAAGAAGGGCAAGGCACTACTTTTTATTTTGCTATACCGGTTGTAACGGAATTGCAAGTAATTAAGTAAATTCTAAACTTCCGTATGAACCCAGAACGCTGAGTGGCACTTCTATTTCGATATTTGTATGGTGCGGGTTTTGGAGGATTACGGTTTTGGTTTCGGGGTTATAATCTTTAACCGTATAAGCATGAGGAGCATATAAGTCATACTCCAAAAGGGCTGCTCCTTCACGCCCGTTTTCGGTGTGTCCGCCGCGTTCACAGCTATAAATTACAGTTTTTGATCTGTTGTTATTTACCCATTCACATAGATGCTTGTGATACTGTTTTGGTTTAAAAATTTTTGGAAATTCATGCAGTAGAAACTGTTTAAACGTTATAGAACTGTTTTTAAGTGCGTCAAAAAATTCTCCTTGCTTTCCTCCATCCAAGTATTTGATTAGATCGGGATTTTCCTGTAATCTTGCGATGACATCTGTTTCTGTTTGGTCTTTGGTATAAGCCTGTTTCTTAGAGAATATTCCGCGATTTCTTTCAAAAATAAAGGCCTGTTCAATCATTTTTATTCCGCCGGCTCCCTCAATTCCTTCTGTTGTTTCATAGGGTTTGCCGCCGACAAATCTCAGTACGTGGTCGCTTTGAGGAAATTTAATTAAAATATCATTGCCTTCCTGGGTGAATAATTTATATAAATCGGCTCTTTGAGATGGATTGCTCATAACTTCATTTATTGCCGCAATAAGCCAGCAGTCCCCGAGTTCGCCCTGTTCGGTATTAAAACGCTTAATTAACGGGAACAGTTCCTCAAATTTTTCTCTGCTTATTTTGAGTTCAACTGCATTTCCGCACTGATTTGCGTAAAGCTTGCCGTTAAGAGTACCGACTTCTCCGTTTTCTACAAAATTGCCTATGTCTTTAAGGTCAGTTCCTTGTGGAATTTCTGTAACAAGCGGCTGATTTGAACGGGATTTTTTGATGTCATTCAGAAAATCTTCACTCAGATGCAGATTTTCCTTGAGATCCGAAAATACATTTTCTGATATTTTGCCTTCTTTAATATGGTCAAATATTCCGCTTTCTGCCAGCTGCTTATATCTTGGGGAATCCGGCTGATAAAGGTCTGCCAGTTTTTCTATGGTTTCTGATTTCAACTGTTTTTGAACTAAAAATTTTGTTACATCAGGATTTTTTTCGTAAGAGGCTCGCAGTTTTGGAACTTCATATCCTGAATACAACGGAGCTCCCTTCGAATTTACACTGTTAATTAATCCGATTGTAAATTGTTCGTCTTTTTTTATTGCTTGAAGAATTTTTTCAATCTGGTCAACGGAAAATCTATTTTCGTATTTATATTTTATAAAACATTTCTTTAAATCAACTAAATATTGAACGTATTGAGGATTGTTGTTTTCAAAAAGTTCTATTAATTTGGCTTTTTCTTCCGCAGAGTAGCGTGGAAGTTCTTTATAATCAATATTTCTCAGGCTGTCCAGATATTGTGCGAACTCTTCTTTTGTTTTTGGTTTTATATCTTTTAACGGATTTTGAGTCAAGCCGTAAGGATTATTTTTTTCTATCACAGTTTGAGGCTGCTCAATAGAAACTTCTGCCTTTGAAACTGTTCCTGCCGGAATTTGTTTGCCGGTATTTTCGCGTGAAATTGTTTCTGATTGAGTTTGGGATGTACTTTCATTGTTTTCTTTGACTGTATTTTCTTTTGATGCCGTACCTGCCGTACCCGGATTTTCATCCGTCTGCAATTCCGGTTTGCCCGGAACCTGTTGGGCAGCCATACCGCCGGCCTCTTTAGAAGGTACGCTCTTATTGTGTTTTGTCGGTTTTACTTTCACATTCGCAACATCTTTTATATCTCCGCTGCTTCCAACAACTATACCTATCAGGTTTGCCTTGAGTAAAGATTCCCAATCATCGTGAGTATCCAGAACACCCATCATCGCAAGATCGCCTGCGTAAGATACCAAGAAATCAGTTCCAATCTTTGCACCGGCAGCTTCCATGAAATTCCCGAGCTTTTGAGGGTCGCTGAATACTTCCTTTAACGCTGCAGCTCTGTTTCCGTCAGTTATCTGTGTCTTGAATGTTGCTGCCAGTTTCTTATCTATTAGCTTATTAAATGCCTTCATACCAAGCTTACCGGCTCCATAACCTACTACAAATCCCCCTGCATTCATTATTAAATTCTTGTCTAATTCTTTTAATTCTTCCTCGCTTACAACTTCTCGGGTTAATGCTTCTGTATA